>CAYYMZ010000031.1:0-3214 GCA_964473025.1 uncultured Candidatus Saccharibacteria bacterium | reverse complement strand
GAGCATCTGCATGGCATGCAGAGGGTCGCTGGTTCAAATCCAGTCGGGTCCACCAAATCGTCATCTTTTGACACAATTTGCCGTTTTATACCGAATGGGAGCGATAATTTCGGTGTTCCAAATCCGCCTTTTAAGGAGTAAGTCGGATTCTGTGTAAAGATCATGTTGTGAAGCATTATTTTACCCTGTTTACTCGAGTTTTTCCATGTTTCGGCCGGTGTTCCAAGGAACTTTAGGGTCAATTTCAGCGCCTCTTCAAAGTCAGGCGTTTTTTTATTTTCTGATACTTGATCAAGGTCACTTATTCGCCGATCAATCTCCTCTATTTTCTGCTCATAGCGAGTCCTGACGCTTTCGGATTTCGATTTCGGTATTAAATCAAGGAACTCACCAATCATGTTCTCCAGCTTTTTCTTTTCGGTATCTTTTGTTGCTTGGCTGGCATTGATGTCTTTGACTTTTTGCTCCCACATTCTGGTTATTGCCATTTTGCCTAATTCTAAAACCTCCTGTTCCACCTTAATTTTATTCAAGAGTTCAATGTAATCGTCCTCCATCTTGCTGGCGGTCACATTTTTTGGATTAGCTGTACAATCTTTATTATTACAGGTGTAATGTGGATAATACTTTAATTTGCCTTTGCTAACGCTTCCGGTCATTTTTGTGCCGCAGACTGCACAGTTAACGAATCTTCTTAGGGGAAACTCGAGATTGTCCGTTGGTCTCGGTTTTCTTTCCGGTCTCTTTAATCTCTCTTGGATTTTTTCAAACGTCTCCTCGCTGATGATGGCTTCATGCAGTCCCCGCCTCCTTGAAATACCCCAATCGGGATATACCACAATACCGGAATAAAGCGGGTTCTTTAATAAAATCCTCATATAGTCAAGCTTCAATTTTTTGACCCCGATTAAATCGGCAAGATTTTTTGTTTCAAAGAATCTGAGCAATTCCGCCTGATTTAATAGACGACTTTCGGCAAAGGCATTTAATCCTTCGGCTAATATATCGGTAATTGGTCTAATCGGCACAATCATCTTGCCGTGCTCTTCGCTTTTTCTAAATTCATAGCCGACGGGCTGGCAAAAGCACCAGTATCCGCGCTCAAGTCTGGCTTTCATCTTCTGGCAAACCTGCCTTTTGTTTTGTTTTCGCTCAAGTTCGTTTTGAGCGGCAAAGATTGTTTCGACGAATTGGCCCTCGGCGGTATCGTCAAAGTTGTAATTAAGACAGCAAAGCTTGGCTTCCCGACCCTTCATTTCCGTTTTAAGTCTTAGGTGGACTTCGACATCGCGAGCGAACCTTTTGAGGTCGTCGAAAATAACAACATATTTGTTCTGCCAGTGCTTATCGAGGTATTTAAAGAGTGATTTCATCGCTGGACGGTCAAAGAGTCCTCCCGATATCCCCTCGTCCCTGAAGACATTTTCAACGGTCAGGTTAAGCGTCTCGGCATATTGCCGGCAGCGGTGCTCCTGACTTTCAAGCCCGTTACCCTCTTTTACCTGTTTTTCAGAGGAAACGCGGCAATAAATGACTGCTTTTGTATATTCCGTATTCATTTTAATTAAATTCGTCTAAATATGAATTAATAATTGAATCCACTATTCCAATCAGATTATTTTTAATGCTGATAATTCTTTGGTCGTTTAGTTCGTATTTCTCGAGATATTTCTTGCACTCCTCGAGAGAAATCAAAGAATCACCGGATTGTACTGAAGAATCCAGATTTGTAGTATTTTGAGATCTTATATTGTCCTTGCTGTGCTCCATTTTCCCCTCCTTAACTATCCCTATAGTGTTATCATATATCCGTATAGTGATGTTGTCAAGAGGGTATTTTACTCTCAGTCTTTACATCACTGTCCAGTATATGCTAAACCATAAATAACAATATAATAGTAATGAGAATAAGGAGGTGGGCTAGGAGTATATGAATTTTAGTATCTCCAATTTATCCCTCTTCCAAAACATCAGCCACATATTTTGGTCTCCTCAAATGGTTGATCTCTACAATCGCCTAGTCGTTATAGCCATTTACTTAATAGCCTTCCGGTATTTTTTTCCACGCAAAGCTTTCTCGGCCGCAACTTCTCGAGAAGATGTCTCTGTTCTACGGCATTCTTCAATTGTAAACTTGTCATAGAGGTCAGAGTAGTATTGTTTATCTTTAAGGTAAATCATATTGCTAGAATTCTTTTTCCCTCAATTTCTCAAACCGAATTTTTGAAAAATATTTCTGGCAATCTTTGTTGTTACATCTTGCAAAACAGCTTTTCTCGTCAGAAATCAAAAATGACGAGATAATTCCCGTTCGTGCAACTACTTCGCCACATTTGTCACATACTTGATATTTCATATACTATCATTACCAGACGAAGGTGCTTCTGTGCAAGCGTAGCGTTAATTAGGCTATCTCTGGCGGGAAAGACAGGGATTTTTGGAGGCTGTGGGTGTTGGCCCACATAAAATGAGCGCGATAGGAATTGACAATCTCTTGATGTTTTTCTGAGTCGGGCTCAACTTGTCCGAGCTTGAATTTGCAATCGGCAATAATCCTCTTCCTAACCAAAACATATTCCGGCCTAACGATATATCCAACAAAATCAACTCCGCATGAGACAGCCTTTATAAACTGCTTATCCGGGTGGACTTTTAGCGCCAATTTATTCATCGCAAAATCGGATAGTTGATCACGACAAAAGTCGAGATACTGCCTATTTGATGATAAAATTAGAAAGTCGTCGACATAACGGATATAATATTTAGCTTTAAGTTGATGTTTTGCAAAGTTATCAAGCTCATTCATGTAAACATTGGCGAAAAATTGGCTGGTTAAATTACCAATCGGCAGACCCTTGCCTTTTGCGACTGTAAACAGTGATTTATCTTTAGGTAATTTATCAAACAAGCTCGGCTGGCTTTGAATTTTAGGTGGGATATCATGAGCGCAATCATGAAAAATTATCGTTTTGGCTAGCCAGAGAATTTCTTCATTTTTTACCTTGCCACAAAGCAAGTCGTAGAGAATTTGCTGATCAATACTGGTAAAGAAGCTTTTAATATCCATTTTGAGAAAAAAGGGGCGCAGCACCGTCTCTCTCTCTCTCTCTCTCTCTCTCTCTCTCTCTCGAGTTTGCGCGCAAACTCGAGGAGACGGAACATTGCTCCGTGAGTTCCTTTGTCTTTCCTACAAGCCCAGGAGTCATAAATAAAT
>CAYYMZ010000030.1:0-3430 GCA_964473025.1 uncultured Candidatus Saccharibacteria bacterium | reverse complement strand
CATCGCTGGCGTGGGTCTTTTTATCTTGTTTCACAAAAAGAATCTCGTCGTTTTTTCTAATTTCCCCGTCCATCACTCTCACGTAAACCACAACTCCGCGATAATCATCAAAAAATGAATCAAAAACCAACGCGCGTGGGTATTGCACCTCGCTTATTTTGGGTGCCGGCACCTTTTCGATTATACTAACCAAGAGTTTCTCGACCCCCTCCCCTGTTTTGGCAGAAATAAATAGGATTTCGTCGGGATCAACATTGATTACGTCGGCAATTTCAAACGCAACCTCCTCTGGATTGGCCTCCGGCAGGTCAATTTTATTTATCACCGGAATAATCGTTAAACCCGCCTTTTTGGCCAGCTCTAAGTTAGCCAAGGTTTGCGCCTGTACACCTTGAGTAGCATCAACTAAAAGAACAGCTCCCTCAACCGCTTCGAGAGAACGTGAGACCTCGTAAGAGAAATCAACGTGGCCGGGAGTGTCAATCAGGTTTAGTTCGTATTCTTCGCCTTTATACTCAAAACTCATCCTCACCGGCTGAAGTTTGATCGTAATTCCCCGCTCGCGCTCTAAATCCATCGAATCCAAAACCTGCTCGCGCATCTCACGTGGCTCAATAGTTTTTGTCAACTCCAAAAACCGGTCCGCTAACGTACTCTTTCCATGATCGATATGGCTAATGATACAAAAATTGCGAATGTTCACCCAATCCTCCATGACCTGCCCCGCACAAAGCGTTCCTGTAAGTAGAGGACGCAGTCCCTTTCACAGGAAGCTTCTGTGTCGGGGTCAATATGCGAGATAATGCAAAAATTTCTGATATTCTTCATTTTTTCTTATTCTCTTAGCTTACGGCAAAAAATATTATTCATTTAAACTGACCAAACATTTGCTTGAAGCGCGAATATCCTTGCTTTGAGACCGTCCGCAGGCGAGCAAGCACGGTCCCAGCACTGGGTTTGGTGCTGGGTTGCGAGCCGAGGTTGAGCACGCCGAGTCGCAGGACGAGGCGATGCGTGTCGAAAAGCAACGGATATCAAGCGGGAACGTTCCTATATTTTTTTCGCCGTGATCGTCATCACCGCTTCCTGCAATTCTACCTTATCAACCTGGGCATTTTCAAGATCCGGGAAGGTTGAATACAAAGCCAGCCCCATTGAGTTCCCAATACTCTTAGCCAAAAAAGTAGGGACGGGAACCGAACCGACCGAGAGACGCTTTACCTTAAAAACAACTTTTCCGTCTTTTTGGGTTGGGACCAAAATTACCTTTGCATTTGAAGGCAGATATGAACTTATTTTACCTGAAAGTTCAATCCCGTCGGCAGATATCGCACAGCTTAAATCTTTAATATTTGTTATTTGCTTGACCGCGTTACATAAAATCCCCTGTGAAATATTGAGCTCAAACCTGTTATCCCCCAAATCAATTCCGCTCCCTTTCATTTCAAGTTCTCCGGTAGGCACAATCGAATTTGAATTTTTTTCGTCTGATTTGAAGCCGCGGGCAATGAAAAACAATCCCATCTCTAAAATGACGAGAATAACAAAAAAGAAGATTCCAAGTGCAAGACAGCTGCACGAACTTTTTTTTCCTCGTTTTTGAGCGCTATCGTCTAAGGTTGAATAAAATTCTTGGTTTTCGCCCTTTTGCATCTTATGATCTGATTTCTTTAACTTTCATAAGCCAAGCACCACCCAAATAAACAATTGCTCCAACCACAACCACAACTAGGGTTTGCAGAGCGAGAAATCTGACGCGGTTGATATCAACAACTGAGCCGATGCCCATTTTGACCGCCTGCATCAAAAAAGTCGTGACAACGGTCAGCAAAACAACCTTAACGGCAAACGGCACCAGCTGACTGTAGTCAATAGCTAGCTTTTTGTTTAACAGCACCCAAAGCGCAACTAAATTAAGCCAGCTTCCAATCGAAAACGCCAATGCCAGCCCCACCACCCCTTCTGTGGCCGGTGATCTCGAGAAAAGATAACCGAGAATAATGCTGACAACGATAGAAACTATCGTCGTCGTCATCGGTGTTTTCGTATCGTGCATAGCATAAAAACTTCGAGCAAAAAGCGGGATAAGGCCTTGGGCGATAATGCTCAAAGCAAAAAACCCAAGTGTTGCCGTGGCCGTATGTGTATCCGCCCAATCAAAAAACCCGTAACCCAATATAAGACGGATAATTTGGGCTCTCAAGATAAAGACAAGCGCTGTTGATGGAATTAAAAAGAAAAGGATTGCTCTTGCGCTTTTCATAAAAAATCCTTCGAAGCGGGCGGCATCTTCCGATTTTGAGAGGGTCAATCCGGCCAATGTGGGGAATACGGCAGTGGCAAACGAGGTTCCAAAAATAACTGACGGAACCGTTTGGATGTTGTCGGCAAAGGTGTAAATGGCAATTCCTCCAGAGAAAGCAGAGGCATAAATTGTAAAAAATACCAGCAATATCTGGTTAGCCCCGAGCCCGATCGCACGCGGGAGCATTAATCTGAAAATCTTGCGCACTCCTGCTTCTTTCACGTCGAAAATAAATTTTGGATAAAATCCGAGGCGCAAAGCGGTAATCAGTTGAATTAACATGTGAAGAAACGAGCCAGCGATTACACCGATCGCAACACCTTTGACGCCGTAGGGCTCGGCAAACAATAGTACTCCCGCGATGATTGAAAGATTATAGATTAGCGGAGCAATGGAATAGGCCAAAAATCTCTTGTGGGAATTTAAAACACCTCCTAAAAAATATGAAATGGTGAAGAAAAAGGGTGAAATCAGAAGCCACCTGGCCAAAGTGACCGTTTCCTGGCGCTTCAGCGCGTCAAAACTCGGTACCAGAAGATACATCAGGTACGGCATTAAAAAGTACAAAACCACCAATGAAATCGAAACTGTTGTGATACCAACGGTTAGAGATGCCTGTGAGAGACGAAGCGCCGCTTTAAAGCCCTTCTCGCGAAGGTAGTTCGAATAAACGGGCACGAAAGCGGCGGCGATGGCGCTTAAAATTAAAATATTAAAAATTAAGTCGGGTAAGCGAAAGGCGGCAAAATAAATATCGAGCCGATCAGTCGGAATTTTCTGGGCTAAAAAGTGATCGCGAAAAACGCCCAGAATATTCGAGAGGGCGAGGGTTACAATTAATATTATGCTTGCACCCTTGACTGAATTCTCCCTGGCAAACATGTTTTTAACCGTTTGAAACATGGTCTAATCCTAACAAAAATCACTTCGAAAGCAAACTACCTCGAGCATCAAGGTAGTGGGGCTTGTCCCCACACCCAAAACCAGAGGTTTATCATTTACAACTTGATGCGTTTTGCATTAAATAACAGGTTAAAAGTTAGATATTTATAATATTTGGGTGTGGGGACTGCAGAAGTTGAGATACATCGGTAATACCTCTAAGTTATCTATGGAGGTATTAAA
>CAYYMZ010000029.1:0-3491 GCA_964473025.1 uncultured Candidatus Saccharibacteria bacterium | reverse complement strand
ATCGATTTTTAGTAATGATTCATCCATTTCGGCTATTTTAAAAATCCGGGCTTTTAACGAGTTTCCAAGGGCGTTTTTACAGATTGGGGATGTCAAAGTTATAATTTGTGAAGCGCATCTTGATAAAAATAAGCTTATAATAGACAGGCTTCAAATCCCAGGCAAAAAAACAATCACTTTTGGTGAGTTTAAAAACGGTTATTCTGATTTATTGACAAAATTCCCTCCTTATGTTAAGATTTGAGAGGTCAAGAAAAGGAAAAGTAAATGCTGGCAATCAGATTTCTGCGATCCGGTAGAACTAATCAAGCTTTCTTCCGAGTCGTTTTAACTCAAAAAAGTAACCCCCCAAAATCTAAATTTATCAAGGTTTTTGGTTGGTATAATCCTAAGACAAAAGAATCCTCTTTGGATAAAGAGGAGATTTTAGAGTGGGTGGGGAAAGGGGCAAAACCATCTAATTCGTTGGCAAAGCTCCTAATTGCAAATAATATTACCCACAAACATATTGTATATGTCCCCGACGCACCCGGCAAGAAAAAAGCTAAATCCGAAACCGATGAGAAAGCCCCGGCAAGCGAAACAGGCGAAAAAGAACCAGAAAAAATAGAAGAGGAAGTGGTGGAGGATAAAAAGGAGCAGAAAGAAGTCGAAGAAGCTAAAACCGTGACCGAAACTGAAATTAAGGAAGAAAAGCAGGAAGTTGAAAAAAAATCGGCTGCTAAGGCAAAAGAAACGCAGGCAGATTCCAAAGACGATCAAAGCAAAGAATAAATTTACCAGGAGGTAAATATGGAGAAAGATCAAGCATTTGTTGAAATGGTTGTCAAACAGATTGTCGACAACCCAGATGAAGTTAAAACCGAAAGAAAAGTTGATGAAATGGGAGTTTTGATCGAACTTAGTGTTGCCCCTGATGATATGGGAAAAATTATCGGAAAAGAAGGAAAAACAGCAAAGTCAATCCGCACCCTGCTTCGCGTGCTCGGAGCCAAGGAAAGAGCGAGGGTTAATATGAAAATTATTGAACCCGAGACCGGAAGGGAAGTTGATGGCGCATCCGAAGGGAATGGTGAGGCTGTAGGTGAAATCGATAAAGCCCCCGAGAAGAAAGATGTTGAACCGGAAGTGAAGATTGAGGAAGAAGACAAGGAAGAGGAAGTTAAGCCAATTGAGGAAGAAAAATCGACAGACGTAATTTAAAAGTTTAAATTTAAGCAAAAACAGCCGGGGCCTCAGGGCTCGGCTGTTTTTGAAAAAAATGAAATTTTCCGTTATAACATTATTTCCTGATTTTATAGAGAATCTAAGCGAATATTCAATTATTGGACGTGCGCTAAATTCGAAAAAAATAAAACTCCAAACGATCAATTTGCGGGATTTCGGCTTGGGAACTTATCATCAGGTTGACGATAAGCCCTATGGCGGCGGTACAGGCATGCTGCTACGCGTTGACGTAGCGTCAGATGCAATTAAAAAAGCAAAAAAGGGCTCAAAAAACGGTAGGGTTGTCCTGCTCGCTGCGGATGGGGAAAAATTTACACAAAAAAAAGCCGAGCAATACTCGAAATTAGATGAGTTGATTCTTATATGCGGCCACTACGAGGGGCATGATAAAAGAATTGAGGAGTATGTTGACGAAAAAATATCAACCGGCGATTACGTGGTCTCTGGCGGCGAAATACCGGCTATGATTATTATCGATGCAACGTCAAGGCTAATTAAAGGAGTTTTGGGTAAAGAGGAGGGGCTTGTGACCGAGAGCTACACACAAGTCGGAAACTCGAGAATTTTGGAGCACCCCCAATACACCAGACCGTTTGAATTCGAAGACAAAAAGGTGCCGGATGTTTTACTTTCGGGCGACCCGAAAAAAGTTACCGCCTGGCAGGAAAAACATACTAAAAAATCAAAACTTGTTTAATCCTAAAATCTGCCTCAGCGAAAGGTATTTTACTTCGAGGCCTACCGGAGCCCGAATGGGCATTGTTTCCGCTATCGGTGGAAGAAGAAGGGCGAGGTTGAGCGCGATTTTTTCGCTGGAAAAATCGACGCGTGCCAAGAAGTAAATATTCCCGAGCGCCTACCTCTTGAACTCAAAATACTTTACAGATACAATTAAGTAAGAAAAACACTCTTTAAGGAGGGTTGCGATGAGTTTGAGGGCGTACGTAATATGGGCAATAATCTGCGCCGTAATGCTGCCGGGGTTTGTATTGGCGCAAACCGCTGATTCACAAAAACCACTAGTTATTCCCGTTCAAGGACAGGGTAATACGACAACCCTTGTCATAACCGTTAAAAGTTCTCAATCAAACCGGTTCCTTGGTGATGTTCAAATTAAAATCGGAAGCAAAATCTTTAAGGTTTCCGACCCACCATTAAGAGAGGGTTTGAAAATTACAGATGTACCTATCGGTAAAGTTGAAATTGTGGCAGAGCGAAAGTTTTATTCGTCTTGGGACCAAACTATAACCCTGAGTGAAAAACAGTATAACGAACTTGAAATTAAATTATCGCCGCTCGCTGACGTACCGAGGGTCAACCTCTCGCTGACTAATACAAATATGAGAAGCTCCTACTTACCATCCAATAGTTGGCTTGGTGGCTTGAACTCTTCCGTTTTAAATCCGTTATTAAATTTAGGCAATTTCGGCAGCTCAAGCACAATTGGAAATCTGGCTCTGCAGACCCTTCTCAATCCAAATAGCTCGATATTTGGCACATCGGGGTTGTCGCAGTCGTCCATGGGTTATTTTTCCGGCCAATCAGTTAGCGCAGAGCTAAGAGATTATTCTTATAAAAGGGCCGAAAACGGTGACACCTATCTTGTCAATAATCAAAACCCCACTGATTCACGGAAAGTAATTTTTGTTGACCGGGGCGACGGAAAGGGCGGACTTGCGTTTATTCCTGCCGGTACTAATTTAGACGTAAATTATAATTTACAATCGGAATCTACGTGGTATGTTGCTCTTTATCAGCGACCAGATGATGGAACGCTGAAAATCAGTGATAAGATGATGAAAGGAAATCTTACCCCACAAGCATATGCCGATTATATAAAATCAACAATTTCTAAATGAGTTTTGAGCAAGAAGTGATTGGACTTGAAACAATAAAAACACGCAGTATTATAGGTTCGGAGGACAAATGGATATAATGGATCAAATCTTAAATCAAGCGAAAAATTATTTAGTATGTCCGGTATGTAAGGGCGGATATCAGTCCGGTGAAATTCATTTACGCGGGTTTATCGATAATACCTATATATTTCAGGCGTTTTGTTCTAAGGGGCACGAACCACTAGTCGTGACCTATCTTGCATCGCTTCATAAACTTGAAAAACCGATTAGTGCTTATTTTCACATGCTGTCAGGTAAGAAGATCTCTCCGGAAACCGTCCAGGCCGCTGAAAAAGAGATTGATGCTTTTGATGGGAACTTTAAAGCAATCTTCAAAAGTCAGTGAAATAAAGAGAGCTAAGGTGT
>CAYYMZ010000028.1:0-3839 GCA_964473025.1 uncultured Candidatus Saccharibacteria bacterium | reverse complement strand
TATAGGAAACCTTGTTTTCTTCGTCATAACCGGTGATCTCGGTGGTGTCTTTTTTACATGCATCACAATAAATATTAAGCGGATAATAATTTTCAATTTCTTCCTTCGTTCCTCCTTTGGCTTTATACGAATACATAATCTCGGCAATTTTTTTGCGCTTTTGCATTGCTTCTTTAATGCCCTTAAAATAGGCATTCTTTTTATACATCTCGCTTTGTCGGATGATGCGTGCCGTAATTCCAAGGTCAGGAAGTGATTCTTCAAGCTCTGCTTCGAAATGCTTCGCATAAGAATCATGACAGTCAAAAGGATCAGGGATATCACAGATCGGCATTCCAAGATATTTTTCAAAATCTTTCGGGACATTTTGAGGGATTTTTCTAAACCGGTCGTAGTCATCCCAGGACCAAATAAGTTCCGCGTCCTTTTTGAAATCTTTAAGAGCGCGCATAACAAATTCGGAGGTTAATACCTCACGAAGATGTCCGATGTGGACAGTTCCCGAAGGCGTAATTCCAGACGCACAGATATATTTTTTCCTCTGCGGAAATTTTTTAACCACTTCTTTTGCTAATTCGTTTGCCCAGTACATATTAATATAAAGGTGAGTTTACTATAGTTTGATTGTGCCAAATTAACCTGAAAAAGTCAAAAACCTTTTGGGGCCCCTTAACGGGGCCCCTAGGGTGAGGCTGACATGAGATCAGCCATGGTAAGTTTCTTGGCGGCTAAGTTCTCGTCGCGACGTGACTTGGCGAGAACCATTACGCTGTTGTACAGCTCGTCAACGGCAGCGCTATACTCTGTCGGGACGTAGGACCGGCAGTCGTGGTAGAGGCCGCACAGCGGTCCGAGCGTCTCCTCGCAGAAACGCACCCGCCGATCGATATCGGTGAAACCGTTGACGGTCGCGAGGTTGTGGAGGCGGTCACTTCCTTTGAGGGGAAGGATTTCCCAGTGTCCGAGTATTGTGATGTCGCGGCGCATCTGGTCGAAGTAGGTTTTCGGGTTGTACTTAGTGATGCCTCGGACGAGGTCGGCGATTTCCGGAGGTTTGAAATTGGCTTGCAGGAAGTTGTAGTCGATCAGAACGCAATCCTCGATGCTGTCGTGCAGAAGTGCCGCGGCTTGGATGTAGAATGGGAATCCAAGCTCCTTGATAACCAAGTAGGTAGCCATCAAGTGTTCGTCGTAGTCCTCCCCTGATTGCCGCTTTTGGCCGTCATGGTGCAGGACTAGGACATGGATGATGCGCATCAGAGTTGCTGCCTGATGATCATCCAGGTCGTCGAGGTGGTTTAGTTTCATGAAGTCCCGAAGTGGCATCCGGCTGTGTGCGACAATCATAGTTTCACCTCCTAGCTGTGGTGTACGCTGCCTAAAAAAAATGGCCCCGTGAGGGGCCGAATTAGGCAGTCTGATGGCTCGGAAATTTGCGTTGGTGGACTCGTTTCCTTGCCATGTTAAAATATAGTTTATTCTCCCCCGAATAGTTTGTCAAGTATCCGTTGATTTAAGGAGTAAATAGTGTTAAATTTATCTTATGGCAAACAAATTTATCACCACGCCGATTTATTATATCAACGACGTACCGCATTTGGGGCACGCCTATACTTCGATTGCAGCTGATGTCTGGGCACGATATGAGAGGAGTAAAGGCGAAGCTATCTTTTTCTTAACTGGAACGGATGAGCATGGCGCGAAAATTGCCCAAGCGGCTGAACAAGCGGGTGAAGAGCCAAAAAAGTTTGCTGATAAGATATCGACTCAATTTGAAGATTTAACCAAAACACTTGATATCTCAAACGACGCTTTTGTTAGAACGACCGACCCAAAACACGAGAAGTATGTCGCCGATTTTTTGCAAGGTCTTTACAATAAAAAATTCATTTATAAAAAGGAATACGAAGGGTTGTACTGTATCGGTTGTGAAAAATATTTAACCGAGAGAGATCTAATCGACGGTAAATGTCCCGATCACGATAAAGCGCCAGAAAAACAATCCGAAGAAAATTGGTTTTTTCGCCTGAGCGACTTTAAAGACGAGATTGAAAAATTAATTGAGTCAGACGAAATTGAAATAAAACCCTTATCTCGAAAAAACGAAATTTTGGGTAAAATAAAAAACGGCTTGGACGATGTCTCTATTTCGCGCAAAGAAGTTTCTTGGGGAATTAAAGTGCCATGGGATGAGACGCAGACGGTTTATGTCTGGATTGATGCACTAATTAATTATTTATCCGCAACGGAAATTTTTGAAAAAAAAGATTTTTGGCCACCATCAGTCCATCTGGTTGGGCGGGATATCATGTGGTTTCACGCCGTCATTTGGCCGGCAATACTTTTGGCGACTGGGTTCAAATTACCAAAAAAAATATTTGGGCACGGCTACTTTACGGTTGACGGCAAAAAGATGTCTAAAACAATAGGGAACGTGATTGATCCTGTTGATTTAGTTAAAAAATACGGTGGGGACCCTGTACGCTATTATGTTTTACGTGATTTTCCGTTTGGCGAAGACGGAGACGTTTCAATTGCTCGTTTAGAGGAACGTCATAATAATGATTTGGCGAGTGGATTAGGCAATCTAGTGCAAAGGGTTTTGTCGCTGATCAAGCAGAATGATTTGGATCTTTCGACATCGGGCGTCAACCTCTCCGCAAAAGGCAAGGAAATAAATAAATTAACCGAAGATCTAAAATTTCAAGAAGCGCTAATTGAGATTTGGAAATTAATCGCAGTGGCGAATAAAGAGATAGCTGATGTTGAACCGTGGAAGTTAGCGAAGGAAAACAAAAAAGAAGAACTTAAATCATTTTTGCAAAGTCAGCTTTCAAATGTTTTAGAAATTGCAGATTTGGTTGAACCATATTTACCTGAAACGGCCGAAGAAATCAAAAAACAATCAAAATCCTTAGATCTCACGCCGATTTTTGAGAAGATATAGATCTTTTTACAGCTCGGGAAATTCTAATTTATCTGATAGATCTCCAAAAAAGAAGGCCCCTCAGGGGAGGGGCCAGGTTTTCCTGAATCAAGGTTACTTGGGGTAACCTTTCTCCGGGAAAGTCTCGCGCATTGCTCGCGCGAGCTCGATAATGTTAGCCAACCTCGCACCAGGCTTGAGGGTGGCAACCTGTAAGACACAGTCTCTCTCGCCGTCATCCGGATCGATGTGGATATGGGAGAAGGCGATCTCCGCGCCTCCATCATCATCCGACCTAACGTAATAGGCACCAAGAAATTCTGCGAAGAAACTCTTGAGAGTCAGACTGTTTCCGTCCTGCAACCGACCAGTGTTTTTGATTTCCATTGAAATCCTCTCTTCATGTCACCTGCCACATAGCAGGTCTCATGTGGTCAGGATTTACAAACATAATAGCATAAAAAGTCCTCTAAGTCAATATTAAGAGCTTTTGTCTGTCACTTAGTTTTTCATCGTTGCTTAAAAGTGATCAATAATCTTCCTTCAACAAAGGTTGATTCTAGTATAAAGAAACCGGAATTGCGTCCCCATATTTTAAGTGAAGTTTGTCTCAAACATCTACATCCTTCTTAAACCCAAAACTCGGAGCTTGCCCCCACACCAAATATTGGCGATATATCTTTCCTTGGTGTATCTGTAAAGCTTTTTTGTTAAATTTCGGTTTGTGATGATAATGTAAATTTGGTGTGGGGGCTTAGCCAGAAAAGCCAAAATTAACTAACTACAAACAAAATACGAATACGTCAGGCGTTCCTCTTGATTTAAGACACGCTAGTGGTAGATTTGAAATAGCGTAAAATCCTCGTTCTCGGGGGTTGGTTGACGTACGCCGCATGGGGGTGTTTCGGACCCT
>CAYYMZ010000027.1:0-4272 GCA_964473025.1 uncultured Candidatus Saccharibacteria bacterium | reverse complement strand
GATTTATATGTCAGGCCTGCGGTTTGGACCGTGTCCTGAATATTCCAGCTCTGAGCACCGTGCATTACCCACCAAATGTTAAATGCGTTTAAGGATGAATTTGTGAAATTACCGACCGAATTTAAATATGGAGAGAGAAAGTCGCTTTTGCCAAAAATTCTAAATGAAAAAATTGCCAATGCCAGAAGTGCGGCAAAAACCGCGAGTTGTTTGAAAAAATCGGTAAAATTGCGCTTGGAGAGCAAGTACAGAAAGTATATTCCCGCGGCAATTAATGCTTGCGGTTTAACCAAAAGGGCAAGAAACATTAAAATAGTGCCGAGATATTTGTTTTTTTCAAAGAGCAAAAAGGAAAGCAGAATCATCAGGGCCAAAATCGAATCCACCTGTCCCCAAGCCGATGAAACGAGGGCGAGGGCCGGTTGCAAAACCACAACTGCCAGCAGAGTTCCTTTATATTTAATGTTTGAGCTTAAAATGACCCATGATGATACGACAACCAGTAAAACTTCGAAAATTGTCGGTAGGATTTTAAAGAAGTAAACTGGATTTATTTGGCCAAATAATTTGCCAAACGATAACCACCAAGAAGTAAGAAGTGGAACTAAGGGCGGGTAATTCAAACCAGATCCCGAATAGTAATTGCCGGAATAAAGATTCCAAAATCCATTTTCGTTGATTTTGTTTCCCCAACCGAGAAAGGACTGGATGTCAAAGTCGTAACCGGGTAATCTCAAAAAATATAACCTTATGCCAATTGCCGCGGCAAGAAGTACTACTAGGAAAATTATGTTGAGTATTTTTTGCATTTGGTTTAACTTTACCCCGACACCTATTTTCTTACAATATTTAGATAGGCATCATACAAATCACACCAATTCAAAATAACGCCATATGGTTTATTTGATATAGGTGTTGGGATTTACCCAATTTTATACTATAATTAAACCAAGAAAAATAAATAGGGGGCATGTGAAAAAAACTGTTCTCATGATTTTTGCAATTTTGGTTCCAGTTGCCGTTTTATTTTTTGTGGGCTATTGGATAATAACGGAAGATCTGGCAAAAAAGACGGCTTCGGAAAGCTCAACGTCAACACCGGCATTAACCCAAGATCTCAGAACCTATCAAAACAGTGAATTTAAGTTTAGTTTTCAATATCCCTCGACGTATGTAAATTACGACGCCCAAATGTCGGGCGTTGAAAATCAGCTTTTCAATGTCGCCTTCCGCGATCCGGCGAGGGAAAGGGAAATTAAGGTCGAGGAATGCGTGACTAACGAAAAATATGGTTGGGGCAACGTGAGCATCACCGAAGGAAGTTGTACGCAGTATTTGACAGGAGTAACACAAGAGCAAAAGGACAAAATTCTAAATCGCACCACAGGTCTTCTTCACTCCAAAAGTGTTATCGTTCAGGTTTTCGACGACTCGGCGGGAACAGACGTCAAAACATGGTTGATCGACCGGTATAAACTGCCTCAAACCGAGCTACAGGATTACGCACCCGGAAAGCAAATTACAATGGCCGGTGAAACGGGGTATTTCTCAAACATCGGCTGTTGTGCGGATTATTTCGTCGCCTACGTAATCAAATATGGTGACAAGATTTACTCACTTGGGACAAATTATGAACTAGGCGATACAGGATCTGGCGCAACCGAGGACAACACTCTGCTTCAGGAGGTTGCTAAAACGTTCGAGTTTGTGAAATAATGAATGGGTAATGGGTGGAAGCGGAGCCAGGTAGTAGAAATTTGATAAATATAAATATTTTATTGACAAATTAAAAAAAGAATCTTAAACAAAATATAACCTATTAACAAAAATTAATTGGTGGTGAAATAGATAAAATAATCAAATTTTCACTACCTGGGAGAAAAGATGAATAGAGCAGTACCAATTATTTTAGCAATTCTAATTTCTGCAGCAGTGTTTGGCGGAGTCGGATATTGGCTCGGAACGCAGAAAGCGGAACAGGCGTCGTCGGCTGTGACCACGACCCCAACGGCGACAACAACGGTCAAAGCGTCAGGAACCGCAACCATAACCGAAACGGTAAGCACTTCAGCAACACCGACCGTGACCGCATCGACAACGGCCACTGCTAGCGCAACGATTGAATAAATAGTTGCACAGTTCTGTTGAGTTCACAAAATTAACAGAGGAGCAAAATGAACAAAACATTACCGATTATATTAGCAATCTTGATTTCCGCCGCAGTTTTTGGCGGGGTTGGATATTGGCTGGGGACACAAAAAGCAACAACTAGTTCGACTTCTGCAACCGCAAGCGTTACGGCCACAGCAAGTGCTTCTGCAACAAAAACGACTCAATCGAAAGCAACGACTCCGGCTATCGCCTTTGACCCTCCGGGCCTTTTTTCCGAGCAAGAGAAATCTGACATAACGAGTAAGATATTAGATCCGTATATTTACTATCAGGATGACGTGCAACCGGGAGAACTCGTGTCAATACTTGTGACTAAATACGCAGAGAACGAAAGACCGGCCGATTATTATTTTGCCGCCAAGGCCATCTTCAAGAATGGTGGAACCGAGGGATGGTTATTCTCGAATGATGGTACGATAGATTATTGGAAACCGGAATGTATGGATGAGTGTAATCTTTCAGACACGTTCAAGTCCAAATTTCCCAGCAACGTTCCAGAATAAGATTATTATTTACCGCTCTCAACACAAAAACCGCCTAACTGGGCGGTTTTTGATTTGTGAACTCTGTGTTGGCGACGCGCTACTCTCCCGGGACCTTGCGGTCCGAGTACCATCGCCGTAGGTGGGCTTAACTTCTCTGTTCGGAATGGGAAGAGGTGTACCCCCACCGCCATAATCACCAACACACAATCCACAAATTTAAAAATTTACGAAAAATCAGCAGAAACCAAATATATAAATGTGCCAATTGCGCCGATAACCATTACTACTCCTGCGATGATTAACACCAACCCCAAATCAGATCTTTGGACCACGGTTACATCGGCTGAAGCGAGCTGGTAGGTAAAAAATCCGAATACCGAGGTCGCAATTCCAACTATAATCAAAACTATACCCGAAGTTTTGTATAATTTTCTATCTTTTAATTTTTCTTTTGCCATCAATTGAAATTATACCAAAACCCGATACATTTAACAGTTTTGATTTTTTCTCCAAGGTTACAACATCACTTGAGTCGTTGTCCGATAGCTTTCTTTCGAAGGCGAACCTCCAAAAGAAAGCCGAAGACAAGCTATGCTCATTCATTCTACTTGGTTTATTAGTACTCCTCGGCTGAAATCATTGCTGATCTTACACCTAGAGCCTATCAACCTCGTGGTCTTCGAGGTACCTAAGAAGTCTAATCTTGGGATGCGCTTCCCGCTTATATGCCTTCAGCGGTTATCGCGAGCGAACGTAGCCACCCAGCGATGCACTTGGTAGTACAACTGGTAAACCATAGGTTCGCCCCTCCCGGTCCTCTCGTCGAGATGTTCCATTATTTCTAATGGCTCTGACTATATCTTCACCCAGCAGCCGGCTGTAGGCTATTAACCTTGGCCTGGTTTTCTTGTGCTGGGGTCGGCGTGTCTCCGACAAATCGTCGGGGTCATCCTTTCGGAATCAGTCGATACGGGGTCAAACCCAGAAATTCATCGAGCTTATTCTTATTGTCTTTTTTGCCAGATTGGTAATTTTCCTTGCGGATCGTTTCGATTGCTCTGGCAATTGCTTTGAAATCATTTTCCTCTAAGTTTTTGAACTTTTTAGAGGATAAGATTTTGACAGCGCCAAGCAATGCTGTAGCTTGGATTTTTTTGAATTGGATATATGGCAGAAGCATTCCCAAGATATTCTTGGTTTGCTCAAAGCCGTTTATACGCAATTCGGTCATTCCATCGTTTCTATCTGACAGATAACCAATTCCAAGCTTACTTCTGATCCAGGAAAGCGGTTTACTATGTCTTGAATCTTGATAAAAACAGATTGTAGACATAAACCGCCAACCAATCTTTCGGTCTTTGCGACGTTTGATCTGAAGCATTAAGCTTCCGTCTCCGTCCAAAAAACCAGCAATATAGGCAAGCTCTTCTTTTCTAGGTCGACTTCCCACGGTATTACCTTTCTTCGCTTTGGGTCCTCAAGCATATTAATTGTACCACAAAGTGAAAATTAAGGCTTCACCGTTACAGCCGAATTTTCAATCCCGATTACTCGGGAAAGTAGCAAGGCCCTTTCGGGCTTACTAGGGAGAGATTCCCTCAAACTTCCACGGTCA
>CAYYMZ010000026.1:0-5970 GCA_964473025.1 uncultured Candidatus Saccharibacteria bacterium | reverse complement strand
TCGCCATTCCTCACCAGACGGACCGCCTCCGGTCTGCTCACCTTTGACTTCGCCCGTTACAGCAGTTGGACTGGCTACGGCAGTAGGGCTGACCTGAGGGGTAGTCGGAGGAACCCCAATCGCAAATGTTCTTATTGTACCCGCCGTACCCGCGGCAAGATCTGTTCCCGTAAACGTTGAAAGTGAAGTAGTGGTGGTGGTAACGGTTGGTTCGGCCTCTTCGCTGCCAAAAACGAGGTCAAATTTAACCGATTGACCTTGGTAAGTATTTCCCAGTGAATCATCCAAAATTGCCTTTGTATCGACTATTTGCGTATTCCCCGGCGCTATACTCGGTATTATCATTTTACTTTCTGTGGGCAGGTTGGCTAAATCAGCAACCGACAAAGACCACATCTGACTGGCTCCAACGTATGGTTGGATATATAATTTATCTGCTAGGTTGCCTGACACATTTTTGGTTGCGATCGAGAACGAGTGATTTACTGTTCCGTTGTTTGTAATTGTCAGCGTTTTCTGAAAATCATCTCCTGGAGCAATGTTTATTTCGGAAAACAAACTCCCCGCCCCCGGATAGGCAATGGTTAGCGGACCCGCTGTCAAATTTTCCGCCTGAACTTTTTGGACATAATGAGCAAACGAAAAACCGGCAACCAATATGCTGGCAACAATAATTAGAAATTTGAAATTGATTTTTTTAGACATTTGGACCTCCTAGAGTTGGCGTATGATTATTTGTCCAGCCGCCAGTACCATCTGGCAATCTCGCCCCTGTTTTATCCTCAACGGTTCCGGAATATGTGATATTATCTTTTAACGATCCTGTTCCAATTAGCCCATCATAAAGTCTCAATGTTTCGGTCCCTGTATTATTAAGAGAAAAAGTCGAGGGCAATTGATAATCAACAACTAAATAACTACTTGCTCCTATCGCAGTCGAACCGCCAACGACATTAGTCGGAGTAATTAGCAGGGAATGGCTATCGATAGCGTCGTAAAGAACCCAACCATTTATATCAATACTCGAGCCACCCTTATTATACAACTCAATCCATTCCCCGTCCGGCTCTGGACCGGATGGATTAGCCATAAATTCATTTAAAACTATATCGGCTGGTGTTGTTGTCGGAGCTTCCCAGGTCCCCGCCGAGAAATTATTCCCCGAAACCGAAACACTGTCTGAAAAATATGCACCAGTAAAGGTCGCACCTATAAAAATTAGAGCAGCAGGCAAAATAAGAATTTTAAGTTTTCTTAACATTTTTCCGCCTTTTTTTGATTGTTTTCTTTCCTTTTTGTTGTTTGTCTAAAACCTTCTTAGCCACAGAATCCTTTCTTTCTGTTTCTTTTTTGGCAAACTCTTTCACTTCGCGCTTTTTAGCAATGATCTGTTTTGCCTCCCGATGAATTTTTTTTACCTCTTCGTAAATAATAATCACCGCCGGAATCAAAATGATTAGAATTAGTCCGGGAAGTGTTTTGATGTAACCGATAATATAACCAAGTAATGCAATACTAAAAATCGTTTTTCCAATTATAAGATCGGCTGTCACCTTTTCCTCATCGGGAGCATTGTTTGCATCCCCCTTCGTTACAAAATAGCTGGTACCATTATCTTCCTTTTTTTGCTCGACAATTCGGTGGGTTACAGTATCATTTTTCCTTGTCGAGCCGAGTTGTTTATAAGTAATAATGTCACTAATTTTGTATTCAGTTAATGGTTTCACTAATACCAATCCTCCGGTTGGTATGGTTGGCGCCATTGACCCTGACATAACAGAATAGATTTTATAGTTGTTCTTAATCGGCAGAAGAGAATAACCAATCAAAACACCAATCAAAATCAATAAAATCAAAATTGTATTGCCGAAAATATTCCAGATTTTTTTATAGGAGATTTTTACTTCTTTTTTGTTGTTTTCTTTTTTCATTATTTAAGATTCCTATCGTCCCTCACTTTTAAAAAGAGAGGGACTAACGAAGCTCAAACAAGAATTAAGTTCTTGTTATTGTCCGATTATTTGACCAAGTTCAAAGGTCATGTCTAGGTCCATGCTGTCACTTTGCGCTAAGTTGTCAGATGGTGTGCTCCACCAATCGAAGACTGCATTAATTCGAACACTTCCGCCTGCAGGAATAGCAATATTTTGGTCATAGCCCGATGCTATTCCACCAGTCATCCCATTGTAAATCATGACGTCTCCAGTACTAATGTAGCCATCCTTGTCAACGTCATTGTATAATCTTAAGTTGACCACATTTTGCAGTTCACCAAGACCTATGCCAGGATTGCCACAGGTCACATCACCAGCTGATATTTCTGGCTCAGTGCAAACGTTCTCTTGGCTAGTCACTAAGATATTTTCAAGATCTAAGTAACCACCTATAGAGCCGACATTAGCCAAAATCCATGAACCAGTTGGCTGACTGCCAGGACGCATATTGCTTACATTAAATTTGACAACATTTGTATTGCCACCATCAACATTCAAATCCAATGTACCAGCAGTAAAAGAATTACCATTACTGGTCTCCTCATCGCTAAACCAAGCTCCGGTTGCACCAACTGCTATCGCGGCAACAGCCACAATCACCATTAAACTTTTCATTATTCTTAACATATTTACCTCCAATTATTTTTCAATAATTGTTATTAACTTCAACGAACGTCGACCGCATTCGGTTTTTACACAATTAAAAAATGCGCCGGCTAAAAGCGCATCCCCCAAACAAATCTATTCTGTAACATTTGAATCACCATTAATCCCCCACTAACACGTCTGATTACGAACGTGCAACCACTGTAGCAATATGAGTTTTCTTGTCAAGAGGCCTCAAAAATCCTTGCCCCACACCACCTCCTTACCGCAAAATTGACTGCGTCCTATTATTGCGGTGCGTTGGGTGTTGGGACTTCGGTTCCAAAATCTGTAAACTCTATCATTTAAAGAGTAAGTCAGATTTTTTAGTAACACAATGAGCTGCATTAATCCTTGCCTTCGAGGTAATAAATCCACTCCTGCCAGTTAGGTGTTTGGGGTTCTTTGATGATTTCCTCTGCCTTAAGATCGTTTTGCCCTACTTTTGGTTCAACATCAACCTTGATCACCTTTTCTCCGGGCATTTTCATGCCGAGTTTCTTTCTTGCCTCAAGTTCGGCAAATGAATCAGTTTTATAATAAGAAATTAAGGCCTCAAGCTGTAATTTTTGATCTTCAAGACCGAGGGTATCACTTTTGAGGGCATTTATTTTTTGTGATGTTTTATAATTAAAATAAACCGCTTGATAAAGAAGAAACGAAACATAGGCGACTAAAACTAAAATTAAAAGCGGGACAAAATTAAATTTTGTTTTTCCTCCCCCGCTTGAGGGTAATCCGTTTGTTGGTTTGATGCCGTTCACGTTTTAATTATAGCAATCAGGCGCTTGTCTTACCATCTGGTCTTGGGAGGTTCGTTATCCTCCGAAAGAGGTGGCTCTTCTTTCCCCTCGTCAATGTTTTTTGAGTACTCAATTGGATTTTCTTCCTTAGGAGCAATTTTTTCAATTTTGGTCTGGCCGCTTTGGCGGATCGTCAACCAACCGTACCCATAATAACCTGCTGTAGCGAGCGCACTCGCTAACACAACCATCGCTAGAAGCAGAATCCACGCGCTCCAATTAATTGAGGTTGTTTTGATGTCCTCGGCAAAACTAGTACGGCCCGAGGTTGCAAGCTGAGTGTCGCCTTGATTTGCACTCATCACTTGCGCCTGTGGTATATGAATGACCACTGCCGGTCTAACATCGCTTTTGGATTCGGTTTCGGCAACTTGAGCGATTTGCACTACTGGTTCGCTTGCCGCCTGTACACTTATGATCTGAAAAAATCCTAAGTTAATCGTCGTCTGGTTACCTACTGCGTTGATAGCGGTTAGGGTGGCGCTATGCGAACCGATCTCCAGGTTAGACGTGTCAAATAGAATCCGCCAGTTACCTTTTATATCTGCAATCGTTGAAATCGTCTGGGGCGTGGAATTAACGGTTAAAACAATCTCCGCTCCAGGATCAGAAGTTCCGTCCAATTCGATGTTCGACCCTTGCTCGATCGATCCACTTAAATTACTGCCGCAGGGCACAAGTTTTGGTACCTTTGTATTAATCTCAAAATCGATCGCTACTTCTCTCGAGAGAACGTCAGTAGTGTTTCCCGCCAAATCCGTCATTTTCAAGTTTTCAAGGATTAGATGATCTCGAACCGAGGGATCTCCTTTATCGATTGTGTAGCGGGTAACAAAATAATTGCTACCCCAACCATCCGCTACCTTATGCCATTTAAGTTCACGACCGTATATCGAGCTCTCAACATTATTCGTATCTTGGCTATTTAAATCTGGGGTGAACTTAATGTCTACCCAATCACCAATGATCAAAACTTTTTTCAAAGGTTCGGGGGTAGCTTCAAATGATCCGTCAGGAGAGGTGTAATCGCAAATTATTTTCTTTGACCAAATCGGTTCGTAAGCAGAACCTGCCGCCACACGGTACTTTAAATAAATCTCATGATTTCCCTCTGGTATGAGTGTCTGCAGTTCATTCGCCGTGTGGGTTTGGGATGTAAGAAGATAGATATTCTGACCGTCATAGAGTACCTCGTCTTGCGGTAATCCTAAATCATCAATAAACAACCCCAAACTGTAAATACTTTTTCCTTGTGCCGTTTCAAAATTCACCGCCAAGCTAAGATCGGTTGAATTGATGTATTCGGCGTTGTTGTCGGTTACTGGATTCAAAGGATCAACCAATCCTAAGCTAAATTGCTTGGTACCAATAAAATCAGCCATCGCAACACCAGGAAAAAATGCAAGAAAGCCGGATGACAAAATTACGATAAGGATTAACGGTACTGATGAGCCAATTTTTCTAATATTCATATTTTTCACTCCTGATGTTATATAACAGTTTATATAAAAAGCCCCGCGAACTGCGAGGCCATAGCCGTTGCCATAGCTGACTTATGCGAATGTACCACAGGGGTATAGTTTGTCAAGCCCAGTACTAGAAAATCGACAGCCTAGCGGCTCAACAGAAAATGGGTTTTATCTGTTGGCGATCATGGCAAGATGTCTTTTTTAAGATTTATTTTTTTTAAAAAATAGTCGATTTTTCAGTATCTGGGCAAGTCCCCACAAAATAACAATCGGGAGGCATATTGACTCCCGATTGTTAGTTTATTGTGATTATTATCACATTTCCACTCCTTTATTTATTGATGTTTTCTAGTGCACGGTCGTATATTGATTGTGGCTTGGCAAATAACTGCACAAAAACTATCGTCGGTTTACCTTCAATATTTGCATTTGTTTGTGCAAAACCAAAGTCGGTATAGCCAGAAGAGGCAATGTTTCTTAAATGAGATGGGCTTAATTCCCAAGCAATGGTTGCATCTTTCACATTTTTAAAATCAATTGCTAAGTTCTCTCCCGCCTTCGAATAATCGTAACCTTCTGCAATTATAAAATCCCATGCAACCTTACCATCCGGGGAACGGTGCTCAAAATACTTATCGTTTTTCATATCTTCAGCTTTATCTTGGGCCGCTTCAGCTAGTTTATCGTTCCACTCTAACCTTCTTAGGCCGGTATTTGATCTGTATTCGTTAACTAATGATAAAGCTAAATTATCAGTATTTGAAATACTCTCGGCCGAAACACTTCTTATTTGGCCGGTTAGGATAACAACGATAACAACAAATCCGCTGAAAACCGAGATCTTTAGAATATTTTTTAACCTGCTATTCACTTCCCCTCCTAATTCACGAACGTAACCTTGCTATATTTAATATACCATGTTATATAACAAAAGTCAAGTCCGCGTATTTAATCACTTTTTTACAAAAAAATCGCGTTTCCTATTTTTATTAAAAAAACAGGATATACGCGATGGTCGGCCTGGCAGGGATCGAACCTGCGACATACGCCTTATAAGAG
>CAYYMZ010000025.1:0-7605 GCA_964473025.1 uncultured Candidatus Saccharibacteria bacterium | reverse complement strand
GGTTGCGAAGAAGGCGAAGGCGAAGAAAAACCAGAAGAACCAAAAAAAGACAAACCAGAAGATGCAGAATAGGTAAGATCTTGTTTAGCAACCCCCACACCCTTGCTTCTTGGCAAGGGCGTGGGGGGTCTTTTTGATTGACTAAATTTGATATAAAGATGATATGGAATTTAATTATAAATTAATCCGCTCCCGCCGCCGCACTGTTTGCTTGGAAATCAGAAACGGGGAACTTGTGGTGCGCGCACCGATTATGGCACCGCAAAGAATAATTGAGGGTTTCATCAAAAGTAAAAAAGATTGGATTGCAAGGCGTCTTACCAAATCACAAAAAACATTTAAGCGACAATACAAAGAAGGCGAACCGTTTTTTTACCTCGGCAATGAAATGCCACTTCGAATTATTAAGACAAACCTAAAAAATCCGGAAGTCCAACTTGAAAACGGCCGATTGGTCATCCTGGCCAATAATATTTCACGCCATATATTAAAAGAAGCGCTGATTGAGTTTTATAAAACACAAGCCGAAAAAGTTATTCTAAAAATTATTAAAAAACACGAAAGTAAGTTCGGGGCATACGGCAAGGCGACAACCAAAGATTATAAATCAAAATGGGGGAGTTGCACCTCGAAGAATAATTTAAGCTTTAGCGCAAAATTAGCGATGGCGCCGCGCGACGTTATTGAATATGTTGTTTTACACGAGCTCTCTCATATAGAGCAAAAAAATCATTCCAAAAACTTTTGGTCTCTGGTTAAATCGGTCGATGACAGGTATAATGAAAAAAGAAAATGGCTGAAAGCCAATCATCACAAACTTATTTTATAAATATGAAAATCCTAACCGATAACCAGCGGACAAAGTTTTTTTCGATTTTAAGAATCGTTGCCGCTGTCGCATTACTCATCATTGGTCTGGCCGGAATTGTACTTCCTATTTTACCCGGCTGGCCGTTTGTCATAATCGCAATCTTTCTTTTGGGTCTTGATGAAAGAATCATTTTGGCGTTAAATAAAAATAAGGTCATAGCAAAAATAATTAAAAAACTTAATTTGCCATCGCGGCAAAGACCAGGTAAGTAGCGGTTTGTGGGCGGAACGCAAACCTAAACATATAAAAAATTAACCTTTGATAAATATAAATGTTTTATTGAAAAGGAAAGCAAAATTTTTTATTAATAAAGCGTGGTTAACAAAATTAATTGGTAGTGAACTAGATAAAATAATCAAATTTTCACTACCTGGGAGGAAAAAATGAACGTGTTTGATTTTACATCAACCAGTACTGCATCAACGGGTACGATAGTGCTTTGGATAGCAATTCTGGTTTGGTCTTTGTTCTGGAAGGGCTGGGCGCTTTGGAGAGCGGCTCAAAATAAGTCGGTTGCATGGTATATTATTCTTTTAGTTCTAAACACAGTCGGAATTTTAGAAATAATTTATATTTTCTTCTTTTCCGGCTACGGCAAAAAGAAAGTTTAACACTTGGCAAAAGCCACTCTAGGTAAGGTTGTAGTGGGGATGTCCGGAGGTGTTGATTCTTCGGTTGCTTTGTTGAATCTAAAAAAACAGGGTTACGAACCGGTTGGCGTGTCTCTAAAATATTCTGTTTGGGACAATAAATGCAATTTTAAAGAAAATGTTTGCTGCAGCGCCAAATCATTTAAAGTTGCCGAAAATATCTGCAAACAACTTAAGGTTCCTTATTATAAAGTCAATGTTGAAAAAGAATTTAAAGAAGTCGTGATCGATTATTTTGTTGAGGAACTTAAATCAAACCGGACCCCGAGCCCATGTGTTTTTTGCAACTATAATTTAAAGTTCAAGGTTCTTCTCTTATTTGCCAGACAAATCAAGGCGAATTTTGTGGCCACGGGCCATTATGCGAGAATTAAACACTTAAAGAACGGACAAGTTGAATTGCTCAAAGCAAGGGACGAAACGAAAGACCAAACCTATTCCTTGAGTTTTTTGCCCCAAAATTATTTAAAGCATATCATTTTCCCTCTTGGGGAATTAACCAAGGACGAAGTTTATAAAATTGCCAAAGGCGAAAAAGGGTTCGAGGTTTTTGAAAAAACCAAGCAAAGTCAGGATTTCTGCTTTGTGTCAGGGCGGGCAATGCCGGAATTTTTAAGAAAAGAGGTGGGGATTAATAGGGGAAAGGTTATAGACGAGAAAGGTTTGGTTTTGGGCGAGCACCAAGGTCTTCATTTTTACACGATCGGCCAGCGGAAGGGGATTAATCTGCCCGGGGGGCGCCGCCCAGAAGGGGCTCTGCCTGGAGGGCCATATTATGTCGTCGACAAAGTTAGTAAAACCAACGAACTTGTTGTTGGCAAAGAACAAAAACAAACCGAAAGAATCAAGCTAAGTTATTGCCATTTTGTTTCAAAAAATAAACCCGACAAAGAAATAACGGTTATGGCGAAAGTCAGATCAGCGCAACCAATTGTAGCGGCAAAGTTATTTCCAATCAATTTAGAAAAATCAGAATACTGCCTTGTATTTGACAAACCACAAAGCTCTGTCACCGCAGGACAAGTTGCAGTTTTTTATCAAGGCGAGATTTGTCTTGGCGGGGGAGTAATAAGAGGATATTGCTAAGAAACCCCTCCCAGATCTTTACAAATGTGCTAAAATGTGCTATGATATCGGGTTCACAGTTGGCGTAAGCTAACCGTGGCAGTGGAGGGCTGCAAAGTTCTCCGAGCGACCCCGTTAGGGGCGTATACACTACGCCCCGCAGGGGCGATCGTTGAAAGGATGGTAACAAAGTGAAGCGAAATGTCTCAGGAAAGACCGCCGTGATTTCGATCTTGGCGGTTCTCGCTTTGGTTGCTGCCCCATACTGGGGTGCTCCTTGGGGCTGGCAGCCGTCCTGCGGCTCGAGTTATGGCGAATCTGTCAAAGGATTCGTTTGGATCAAGGAGCAAACACTTCGCCCCGGAGATAAGGTAGAAGTCGGGGAGAACGTTTCCTACGCGTGGAATGGGCATTATACCATGAAGCGAGTGTGGAAAGTCTCCGCCGATCAGGCCTGGATCTGGGTCGGGGGCGATAACAGTGGCGATGGGGCGAGTTCTGGTAGCTGTGAGGTCGGGTGGATTAAACTGCCCGGCACAAACAGCACCCCGCCTAACTGGCCAATGCCCAATCCGAAAACCGTTCCTCATGAGCCTATTGTGGCGAGGGGCGTGGTAGTCGGTCTTTGGGCGCCATTTGACCACCGTTCGACCTTCGAGAAGCAGACCCGGTTTTTTGATAGGCCTCAGGATATTGTCGAGGCTGGAAACCGGCTGATCCTGAGAGGGAAAGAAGCTTCGCGGGTCTACAACCGATGTACCGGGGAACTGGTCCGGGAGATACCGGGTTATGTAACCCAGTGCAATGGAACGATGGCGAGCTTCTTACAGCCGACTGAGTACACTGGCGACTCTCAACAGGGTCAGATCGACCTCGAAACAGGTAGGATACAGCTCTTGGACCTGCCACGGGTCATCGAACCCGGAATTCATCAGGTCGACCTTCGCAAGGCGCAGATCACCACGACCTCCAGGGTCAAGAATCCTGTCAACGCGTTTGATGGAGACTCGAAGACCTTTTGGGGAGTCGGCTGGGGATCGGGTCAAACAGATTCGATCAAGGTGAATCTTCCCGAGTCGATCAAGGTTCATTCGATTGGCATTGACTGCACCCTGATGTACGGGACGACTCTCGCCTTAGCTGTTCAGAGCCGGAAAGGTGAGAGAGCGATTCAACCCGGCCAAGTCATCGATGAAGTAATCGACGGCTTTACCATAACCTTACGCCAGCATCCGGTACACCAACCGGTGACAGGCGCGATCAGGGAGGTTTCAATTGATGCGTCGTAACGCCTTTACCCTGATCGAACTTCTCGTTGTGATCGCGATCATCGCGATCCTGGCCGCCTTGCTCTTTCCCGTTTTCTCGAGGGCGAGAGAAAAAGCCTACCAGACCAGTTGCCTGTCAAACGTCAGGCAGATCATACTGGCAACTACGATGTACTGCCAGGACTATGACGAAATGTTCGTCCCGTACTTTACCAGCAACGACCAATACTGGTGCGGTTATCGGGCGACACCGAGCTGGGACACATCGAGATCTCTGCTCAACCCATATACGCAGAGCGGGCAGATCCACCGTTGCCCCTCGTTTGCCGCCAAGGAAATTGGCTACGGTTGTGGCTACGGCTACAACTGGTGCTATATCGGCGGCTTACTCGACCCTGCAACCTGGGCATATGGCCCTCCGGTCATTTTGACCCAACTACTCGATCCGACATGGACAGTTATCTACACTGACTCTGAGGTGGACTGGGGCATGGGCGCCGGTCCGCAGGAATCAATCGCGATTACCGCCCCTACATTCCAGTGGGGCACCGACGATATCGGATATCGTCACAATTCCACCACCAATGCGGCATTCGCCGACGGACACATCAAGGCGATGCCCTATGGCATACTGGAGTCCCCCGACGACCACTACTTCGACAGGAAGTAAGGTCAGGCGGACTCCAAGAGCGGGGGCGGAAACGCGGACCTTCGGGTCCTGCCGTTTCCGCCCCGTTTATGTTTTGACGGCCGAATGGTCGTGTTTATTTGTACTTAATTTGATAAAATTATATCTGATGGAAATATCCGGCGATGAGCCGAAGTTTTTGAGTATATTCAAAAGACCACTTCACAACAGATTTATGCAAAGGAAGGGGTGGTATTTTAATTGGCATAATTGGTCTCATCATAAAAAAATTCATTACGCTGTATTGGTTTTATATCTGGCGATTATCTTAAAGTTTTTAGTTCCGGCTGCGGGGGTTTTTTTCTTTTTAAACCCAGCGCCTTCTCAAGCTTCTGCTGTGGACCTCACGACATTCACGGTAGATTATACGAGCGGCGGCGATGTATTTTCGATCTCGCCGTCCTCGGCTTTATTTCCGAATGGGGAAAACAGGGGCGCCGGTAATGTTTATAAAGATTATGGCGAGAACGCAATTGGAGATTTTACCGCTACATTTGATTCGGCAACGAGCCATTATACCGCCCTGTACCAGCCTATTGTATATCCGTATCAGCTCATATGGGGTGTCTCTGACAATTCCGTAAGTGGTGACCCAGGCATATTTGCAAAATTTTCAGCGGTTGGCGGAGTACCCAACTGGACATCACTGTCCTTAAGCGGCAGTAGTGGGGGAAGTAGCTGTTATTATACTGACGAGTCGGCCACAACCTATGCGACCGACTCTTTGGATAGGAAATATTTTACGGTTCAGAAGACAGGCGACCTTGTTTCAATGTTTATCTATACAAATCCTGAAAGGACGATTTTAGAGGATACATTGTCGATCAGTTGTCACGCTCAGAACTTCAGGTATTATTATGCATTTGGTGGCTGGACGAACGCTCCTGGTACTCCGGTGCCTTCAACAAATACAGGCGACGTAACTAATCTCGATTTATCTTTTGTTGATCCTACCCCCACTCCCACCCCAACACCCTCCCCAACTCCGACACCAACCCCAACTCCTACCCCAACTCCTACTCCTACCCCGACGCCTACATCTACTCCCACTCCCACGCCCACGCCTATACCATCGCCAACACCGACTGCCACAGTGACAGCATCTCCTACCCCAACCCCGACCATAACTGTAACTGCTACCGAAACAGCTATACCGACGGTTTGTTTCACAGTTTTTGACGCCGGAAGATCTGAGGTAAACGGGACATATGAAGCCGTCGGCCTTGCAGGAGGAGGGCTCGGATGGACCAATGGATCGTTTTGGGCCGGCATGTCAGCTGACAGCTCGCATTGGGTAATATCTGGCGGTACAACTGCTGGTGGGCCAGAGTATTACTACAATAGTGGGGGAGTCGATAATCCCGAAAGCCCGTGGGTTGTTGGAGAAAACGGAGTAGCTCCGGCCCCGAGGGTGATTTCTCCCAGCTGTGGCCCATTTCCCACCCCTACCCCCACGCCTACACCAACACCTATTTGTAACGTCGATCACGCAGAAATCATTCTCCCGGAGAATACCCTTGAGATTAACTCGCGCATTTATTTGCAAGGCCTTGCTTTTGACTCAAACGACAATAATATAACAAATGACAAGGACTGTATTTTTAGTTGGAGCTTGGAAAATCAGGAAGGTGATCCTGGCACTTTAAGCGGGCGCGACTCAGTCGACGCCGATTCATATAATAACAGGGCGGTCCTCTTCTCTTCGTCCGACATAAAAAAGGACTGGGGAGACCTAATAAAATTACATGTCGAAGGAAGCGACCGCGAGTCAGGTGGTTCATATCAGGCAGATGCGTATTCGCATATTATAGTTGGAAAGGATCAATCACCCACATCCGATGTCCCAGCAAGAAAGGGAGGGGCTTTGGGTCCGGAGGTTCAAACCGCAGTTGCAACAACAATTGCGGCACTTTCTGTCGTTGCTGTCGCAATTCCCAATTCGCTACCTCTTGCCATTGCTTTCATAGCATACACAACGGCACTTTTTGAATATTTGCGCTTCCCGATTATTTTTCTTGGATCGAGAAAGAGAAAACTGCAATCAAATGCCGTTTTTAACTCTATTAATAAACGGCCAATTGTAAAAGCTAAAGTGAGCATCTATGACGACAACGGCAAGTTGCGCGAAGTGCAATATACGGATAAATCCGGAATTTTTAATTTCTTAGTTCCTCCTGGTAAGTACAGGGTTGAAGCTACGAAAGATGGATATTCGTTCCCCTCAAAAAGAGCCACTGGACCTACCGACATTAGATACAAAAATGTTTATTACGGTAAAATATTTGAAATAAAGGCGGATGCAACCAATCCCGCTTCGCGCATCCCAGTTAATATTTCCATTCCTATCGACCCGGTAAATCCATCAGCGCTGATTCAGTTCTACTCTATAGCCGCCTTTTCTATGATGGGATTCTTCCGCTTGATCAGATTACCGCTGATGATTATCGGAACTATTTTGACTATTAGTATACTTCACACCAAACCAGACGTTCTCAATTCGATACTATTTATTATTTATATGATTTTGTGGTATTTCGAAGCGAGAATTTTCTTTTCGCCCAAGATTTATGGCACTGTCAAGGATGGCGAGAACCAGCCCCTCAGTTACGCGGTTATTCGTGCTTTTGATACGCGTGGGCGCGTTAGGGGAACGGTAGTGTCGGATGAAGCGGGTCAATTCATTTTCAACTTAAATCCGGGCATTTATTATTTCGACGGGGCAAAAATAGGTTATAAGTCACGTGGCTCAACAAAAGTTTCTTTCAATAAACCCAAAGATACGGGCAAGATAAACCTAAGGATTGATAAATTGGCTTGTTGATATCAAGCTCGGTTTTTATGCTATAATAAAGTTAACCTAAGGGAGGGACATCTTTTGGTAAACGACAAGGACATAGAAAGAGTTCAAAAAAGCACTCGGACGCTTTTTGCGCCTTTGATTCCGCTGCACAACAAATTGCGGATGAAATATTCTTGGTACTATAATTGGCATCTTTGGAAGTACTCAAAATCAATCCACCTGGCTCTTCTTTTTTGTTATATTATCGTTTTGTCGTCATTTGG
>CAYYMZ010000024.1:0-7930 GCA_964473025.1 uncultured Candidatus Saccharibacteria bacterium | reverse complement strand
CATTGAACCCCCCTCTAATCCTGAAGGCAATCTTACGTCTGCAGTTTTGACTAATGGGAGCTGCAAAACAAAACCCATTGCCGTACAACGAATCAAAGGCAGCACGATTAACACACCTGCCTCGGGAATTGCTGCTGTCGAACAACACCTAGTGACGAAGGAGGAAAACTTCCAACCCACTAGCGGGAAAGATCGGATCGATAATCATTACGCCATTACCGAAAAAGCAATCGGAATAAAATACAGTCACGAGCGTGGCTGGACAGGTGCGGAGGGAGGGGGAAGTATCGGTGGCGGAAGCGCCTCTCCTCCTCCGGCAGCAGTTGAACCCTATGTCGTAAATATGTATTGGGCCAATAGGCCACCCGAGGGCACAAGAATGGTTCTAACAAACCCTGCAAACGGCAAGTCGGTTGTTGCCGCTGCTGGTTATGAAACGGGCCCAGGGAACCTCTCTTATGTCATTGGTGCCCAAGAAGAAGCGATGCAAGCTATCGGGGCACAGACAGGCACCAAGCTTGAGTTTGGATTTGCAGAGGATCAGAGCTTGCCCTTCGGCCCGATAAATTGCCAAGATAAAACCAGTATTAACACTGACACAAATAGCTCTTTAAGTTTGTCGCAGAGTATCTCGAGCTTCCTCTCTGGTATCTTTTTGACACAAGACGCATTCGCGGCTACAAAAACTATCGTCATCGACCCTGGACACGGTAGCGCCGCCAACTCCAACGCACCAAACGAGGGGCCAACAGAATTAGCTATAGGGCTAAAACTTAAAAATATCCTTGAACAAAAGGGCTACAAGGTCGTGATGACACACTCTTCAATAGGGGAAAAAATTGGCGGGGTAAGCTCTGGCCCGAATGAGGACAATATCGCCCGTGCTGAAATTGCCAACAACGCAAATGCTGATCTGACGATAAGATTGCATGCCGACACTAACAGCAAAGATCAATTCGCGGCTATTTATCCAAGTGCACAAGCAAAAGATGTTTCAGGGCACTTTGGCCCGAGCGATACGTCGGTTTTAACAAAAAGCAAAACATTAGCTCAAAACGTTCAAAAAGCCCTAACTTCTGCCGGATTTAGCGGTTCGATTAAAACCGAGGAGGAATATCTTGGCAATAACCGTCAAATATTGGTCTTTTCAACTTATACAAAAAGCCCCGTTGTTACATTAGAATTATACGGGTATCAAAACGCTGCTTTGCGCCAAAAATATGCTTCCCCCGATACCCAGCAAAAAGTTGCGGCCGCGCTTGCTTCGGCCGTTGATAGCTATGAAGGCGTTTCAGGAGCATCCGCCGAGCAGCAAGCCGATAAACCAGCAACCAAGCAGGCAAACGCCCCCTCAAATTGCCCTGACACAGCCCCGTCAGAAGGCCCATCCGAAGGTCAGGATTACCGTGCGCAGATAGCTAAAGAATTTGAGCGCCAATACTCGATTTTGACCGGCGGCGAAGCAACGTCAGAAGAAACTGGGCCAGACCATTTTCCACCTCCAGCCGCTGGCTCTATCGCACAAATTGCTGAGAGCCAAGTCGGCTATCAAGGACATGGTGAAGACAATGATTGCACAAAGTATGATGGATGTGCCCAATGGTGCGCCTATTTTGCCACTTGGGTTTATAAGCAAGCCGGTCTTCCTATTCCTTCGATGGGCGGGGCGAAGGAAACTTTAAGCTGGTTTAAAAATCACGCCCACTCTGTCTTTACCGATCCTGCCCAAGTTGGTGAAGGAGATATTGTTGTTTGGTCAAGAAAAGGAGGTGGGCACATTGGAATCATAATCAAAAATGACACCGCTAATCGGCAAATTACTGTAGTGGCGGGAAACAATCCCTCAAACCATGTCGCGAAGACAACTTATTCTTATAGCACAATCAAAAATTCTTATGGTTTGGTGCTAGTAGGTTTCGGAAGATGGTAAAAACGATGATAAAAACAACCGAGCTAATAGTCGCACTTTTCTGTGTGTTTTTGGCTGTATTCGCGCCCGCGCCGGGCGTTTCGGCCCAGACCGCTGCCGATGTGGACATCTTTGGGATTCCGACTAATTGGGGATGTAGCAAAAGCGCCATCTTTCAACCAATCCTTAGCGTTGCATATGGACAAAAGGGTTACTACGGCGCCTCAAACAAATTTAACAATTATAACGGGGAGAGCTGGTGCGCCGATTTTGCCTCTTGGGTTTATCAACAATCGGGGGCATATAATGACGCCCAAACCAACAAAACAAGATTCCCAAAAACAAGCAACGCCCGGGAACTCTTGGAATTTATGACGCGCCTGTCTCAAGTCGCACCCAGATATTACTATTCCCAAACATACGACATAAATAATCCAAACGAACGGATTATCGCCGACGCCATCCCGGGAGATATTATCGTTTGGAAGAGAGTGAATAATGAACCCTTTGGTCACGCCGGTATCGTCGTTTCAAACGATCCCTGCAAACGCATTATCCATACAATTGAAGGAAACGTAAATGGGAGGGTGCAGGAATTTGCCTATACTTATGCGGGCGTGGTAACCCGATTCCCTATGTATGGAGACAACCCAAGCCACAACTTGGTTTTATATGGCTTTGGAGGAGTGTATAATACTAACTAGATTATGAAAAACAAAAAAATCTATCTAATAATCATCGCAGTTTTAGTTGTCGGAGCGGCTGTTTTTTACTTTGCCAGCAAAAAAGACAGTGGCTCGACTGATAATAATCCCGTTGTTTATTACAACCCCTCTGGGGCGGGCATCGCGTATGACCAAAAGACCGGTCAGGTTGAAACCTACGACCCCGCAAATAATTCCTATAAACCAATTTATGATTTATCAGGGCAGGACCCGCTGTATTTGGAAATATCTCCCGACCAAAAGTCATTTTTGTACGCCACCGACCCGAATGCGGGGCTTGATACTGTTAAGTTTAATCCCGATAGCACAAACATTACCGTTAAGTCGCTTGGCTCAAACTTCAACGACATAACCAAAAATAGCATTTTCTCCCCACACTGGCTAAACGACACGTCCATTATTTATCAAGCCCTGCCGCCAGACGGCAAAGGCGAGGTTGTTGTTTTGTCACTGTCAACGGGCAAAGTATTAAAACAAATTCCAATCGGAGACGAAAGCCCGAACGATATTAGCATTCTAGACGACAGCCACGTGGTTATCAGCCCCTTTGCAAGCGATGTTTCAGAAAACAACTCCTCGATTCTTAATTTAACAACCGGCGCCAAAACCAATTTTGTTTCGGGCAACGGATTAAGGATTAAAACGGTTCCGCAGAGTAGATATATCGCCTACCAAACCGTCACGGATGCCGGCCAGCCAAAAACAAAGTTAATTGATTGGGCAAATAGAGCCACTATCTTAGAGTTTGATAAATCGCTGGAAAATATCGCCTGGACAGCTGACTCTAAAAAAATATATTTCATCAAGGCGACACAGCTTTTAAGCTTCGATCCGGCGACCAAAACAGAAAAACCGGTTAAGGATTTGGGCAGTGTAAACGTAGTGGGCATGCAGATATTGCAGGATGGAAATCAGGTTTTAATACAGACCGATTCGGCCAAGAAAATCATTCCGATCAATTGACAGCGATTTCTGGCTATTGTAATGTCTTAAATAAACGTAGTATAATTTTTTTAGCACAAAATTTAAGGGAGGGTAAATGAAAAAAGTTATAGAGGTAGCAAAATCAGTTGGCACAAAGTTCTCACTGCTGGCTTTGTCGGTTGGTTCGATCGTAGGGATAGCAAAAGCAGCACCCGGAGACTTGGGCGATATAAACGGAACACCGATCGAAGGCATAAAAGTTTTTGGCGGGGATTTAAGCGTTTTGGTTACAAATCTCATCAACATCATCCTTCTTCTGGCAGGTGTTCTTGCAGTAGTTTATCTGATCTGGGGAGGTATTTCCTATGTCACCGCCGGTGGAGATGCTGAAAAGGCAAGCAAAGGACGGGTGGCCATTACCAACGCAATTATCGGTATTATTATTATCATTGCCGCATTAGCAATCTACAGCTACATAACTGGAAGTAGCGTGATTGGTTTTGGTGGCTAAAAATTGAGGTTTGTTAGCTGACACTCTCGTTAGTGACTCTTTTGAACCCACACACTAAAACTCAAAAATCTAGCTTTGTGTTTGGTTCAAATTTTCCTCGTTGGTTACACGCTTGACCTCCCTGCACATCAAAGCTCGAATATCTCACATAGAACTATTCGTTCTCGTTCGATTTCGGGTTTTGATAGAGGGTTTCGTCGGTTACCCTCCTCACTTCTTGCTCGGTCGTAATTCCGAGACGGACTTTCTCCATGCCGTCGGCAAACATCGTTACCATGCCGTCCTCGCGGGCGGCGGCTTCGAATTGAGCGATTGTCCCCGCCGAGGCAATTAAGCCCTCGATTCTGGGTGTTATTTTCATTGTTTCGATAATAGCAATTCTCCCCTTGTAACCGGTTCCCTTGCAGATATTACACTCCCCGCCTTTTCCCTTGCACTCTGAACAGATTTTGCGGACAAGCCGTTGCGCGATAATTAAATTAATCGAACCGGATAGCAGAAACGGTTTGACACCCATATCAAGTAACCGCGGAATCGCCGACGGCGCCGAGTTGGTATGCAGTGTGGTCAAAACCAAGTGTCCCGTCAAGGCGGCCTGAAGAGCGGTCGCGGCCGTCTCGAGATCGCGCACCTCGCCGACCATAATCACGTCGGGATCTTGGCGCAAAACGTGTTTCAAGCCAGACGAAAAATCATAATTTTTTGCCGGATTAACTTGGCTTTGATCAACCCCCTTGATCCTGTATTCGATCGGATCTTCCAACGTGATGATTTTGACTTCCGGCTTGTTTAATTTTTGCAAAATGGCATACAGCGTGGTCGTTTTGCCCGATCCGGTCGGGCCGGTATTAAAGATGGCGCCGTTTGGCTTGCCAATCGCCTCGGCAATAGCGGCAAGGGCGTCTTCGCGAAAGCCGAGGCGTTCAAGCGAAATTATTTCGCCCGAGGGATTCAACAACCGCATCACGATGACCTCGCCCCACGCCCCAGGAATCAGCGAAACCCTGACATCGACATCTTGGGTGCCGATTGTAATATCAAACCGCCCGTCCTGCGGCGCATCGAAAACATTGAGTTTTAATTTGGCCAGATATTTAATGCGGTTTCTGACCGCCTTAAATGTAATGTCGGGAATGGCGGCAATGTCTTGTAAAATACCATCCAAACGGTAGCGCACCCGCGCTCCTCCCTCAACCGCTTCAATGTGAATGTCGGACGCCTCAAGGTGAATGGCACCGGCGAAAACAATATCCAAAATTTCCGTCACAGGGGTTGTGGCAATTCTTGTGCCAATTGTTTTTAGGTCACCAGCGCCGCCCAAACGGCTGTTTATAAACTCTTGCGGAATGACATGCTTTTCCAGGGTCTTAGGCGCCTCTTTGACGAATTCAAGCTGTGCTAAGCCGTATCTAAGCGACGAGTCGGAGCATAAATATAAATAAAATTTAAAACCGGTGGCGGCGGAGAGTTCCTTGAGTGCCGGAATCAAACTGGGGTTTTCCGGATGTGACGAGGCGACCTTGACGTCGTTATTTAGTTTGTAATAAGCGATAACGCTGTATTTTGTGCAAATTTCTTTGGGGATAATCGAGAGAACGTCGGGAGTAAAAGGATAACCGACCAAATTAGCATAAGGTACACCGATTTTTTTGGCGTGATCGCGAGTGACTTTTTCTTCTTCCTCGCGAGAAAATATTTTAAGGGCTTTGTCGATATCGGGCATAATAAAAAAGTTAAAGCTTAAAGCGAAAAATTTAAAGCATGGAAACTTAAGCTAAAATTATTTTCCTTTCATCGTTAAAATGCTTCTTCCAAGGATGTTGGCCAGCTCGACCGCTTCGCCCAACAATTTTTCAATTAGACTTTTGTCACCTACCCCAGAATCTCGCAGAAGACAAAGCCAAAATTTTGTTTCATTCGCCGACTTCAAGGCATATGAATAAAAATTTGTAAAATCCTTTTTTGAACTCCCTGATTGTGCCTCAACAATGTTCGCACCTATCGATGTGCCGCTACGCAACAGTTGGTCTCCGATTACTTCTGCTGTCTTGTCCTTCGGCAATAAAGATCTCATTCTTATAATTTCGAGGGCGAATCGATAGGAACGATACTTTAACTCATCCTTTTTCATATATATTTTTCTTTTACGCTTTACACTTTTAGCTTTCCGTTTTAATCCATTTTACCATTTTAAGCCCATAAAAGAGAAAGGGGGTGGTTGAAGCATTCGCTTCAACCACCCCCCGCAAACCTCCTTGGCCGTCAGGCCGCAGCCGTAATGGGTCCATCGCGCCGAAGCGCGTCGAGTACATCCGGGTCTACCGCTGACAGGAAGATGTCCCCGGCGGCTTCCTCGTAAACAGGGTCTACCCGTTCGCAGATTGCCGCAAGCAGCCCTCCGTCACCCTGGCAAAAGGTGAGAAGCACCGCCAGAAAGTCGTGGCCCAGGTCGATTAGCCGATCGACTTCGTCGGCTATCCGCCTGCGACTAACACAAGCGGTCATCTCCAGCGCAACCTGGAAATCACCTCTCTCGAGCGCGCAAACGATTGTACTCGCTGACGCTTCATTTGCTGTTTTGTTTGGCACGGTTCCCTCCTAGGTTTCCGTGATGATGTAGAGATCAGAGAGGTTCCTCACCAGTTCCCCGGCATAGCTGTCTGCCGTGATTACGAACAACCCCGCCTCGTTGTCGGCAAAGGCCGCCTTGAGCTCATCGTTGACCCTCATTACCTGGAGGCTCTTCTGGCCATGGGCACAGAACTGCGCCCCCTCAACCCTTGCCTCAAGGACTCTCCTGGCGTCCGAAGATGTCAGTAACCCTATTCTAGCCACACACCTCAGAACGACGTTTCTCCCATTGAGCTCCTCTTCCGAATCACAGACACTGCCACCTAGCATACGACTTCCCCCTTTTTGCTTTTGCTGAGTATTCTACTGCAACTGCTGCTGCGGATTGGACTGCGCCTGCACTCGCCAGTTATGCAGAGCGGCTACGCGGAGGGCCGCATTGTGCACCTCCTCGCTGGCGATAACCCACACACCAGCCCCGTCAAACCAGGGTGTAGCCTGGATCTCCTCCCCGGGGCACGCTTCATGCAAAACCGTCGCGACCTCTTCTTGTGTCACCTCCCCCGTTCTGTCGATTGGTGTGATTGTGAACGTTACCTTGGGCTCTGTCTTTTCCGCCATGTCAATGACCTCCCGGTGGTGCAAATGTGTATACCGATTTTATATCCGAAAAACCCGTATTTGTCAATCATGATAACTTAAAAATGGCCCAGCCGGGCCATAGCATTTTGTCTTAAAAGTCAGTGGCGGGACACTCGGGTCTGGAACCTTCTACTCCCTATGAGGGTGGAAAATGAGACAAAATAAGACACTATAAAAAGGGAGTCTCACAATTTGACGAAATGATTGACAACGTTTTTTATCTACTCATACCGCATCACATCAAGCGCATTGATGCGGGAAGCACGACGAGCGGGATATAGACCAGTGAGAAACCCGATCAAAAGTGAGAATAAAATCACGACAATTGCAAACCATATCGGCAGGTAGAAAATATTAACCGCTTCGCCCCCTGCGCTAATCGCAATCCGGTTTAGAATGCCATTTGCCAGAAGCGATTCCAAATATCCCAACAAAATACCCACCAGACCCCCGAATGTCCCAAGAAATACCGCTTCAGTAATAAAAATATTGCGAATATCTCTTTTGCGCATGCCGAGAATCTTCATTAGCGCGACTTCCCTGATTCTTTCCATAAGTGAAATTGTCAGGGTATTAAACATTCCAAGCGCCGCTACCGCCAAGGCAATCAAGCCAAATCCGCCAAGGATAACCTTAAAGATCGAGAAG
>CAYYMZ010000023.1:0-8681 GCA_964473025.1 uncultured Candidatus Saccharibacteria bacterium | reverse complement strand
TTAATACCTCCATAGATAACTTAGAGGTATTACCGATGTATCTCAACTTCTGCATCCCTTTTACCTATTATTGAGCCAAAACTTAATTTTGACCAAAAGGTATTGACCCCCACACCCAACTTAAGTATCAACCGATTATAGTCCCACCCCCGTTTAATTAGTTAGTTTTAATTTTGAATTCTGTCGTGGTTGGGTGTGGGGGTTGACGTTTAGGGCTTCTTATGTATAATGTTATATAAAACAACAAATTAAGAGGTTCCCATGAAAACAATCAACATAAATCAGCTTCAATCGCAGATTTCGCGCGTGATGAAGGATGTTGAGGGGGGGGAATCCTACGAAGTAATGCGCTATTCGCGCCCGATCGCCATTGTCAGCCCTAAGACGGCTAAAAAAAGCGAGACCCGCTGCGACGAGTGTATCGCAAAATTAGACGAAATTATCGGTTCGGTGAAAAATAAGTGAACCGATCCATTTTAGATTTTTACGTCTTTAAAACCTTAATTCATAATTCATGATTCATAATTCTATCTATTTAGATCACGCTTCAACCACTCCGGTTGACGAACGAGTTGTCCGTAAAATGACTCCCTATTTTGAGCTTGTTTACGGCAATCCGTCCGGCCTATATAAACAGTCGCGTGAGGCGAAAAAAGCGGTTACCCAATCCAGAAAGATCACAGCTGGTTTTCTGAACTCAAAGCCGGAGGAAATTATTTTTACTTCTGGCGGAACAGAATCAGACAACTTGGCGATCTTGGGGGTGGCTAGAGCTTCCGGCCGTGGCCATATTATTACCTCAAAGATCGAACATTCAGCGGTCTTAAATTCCTGTCGGCAGCTTGAAAAAGAAGGTTTTGCCGTTACCTATTTAGATGTTGATAAAGACGGCGTTGTAAACTTAGAGCAACTCAAGAAATCCCTAAAAAAAGATACGATTTTGGTTTCGATTATGTATGCCAACAACGAGATCGGTACGATCGAACCGATTGCAAAAATTTCCCGCATCATTAAGGATTTTAGATCTAAAAATAAATCGGCCACACCGTATTTTCACACCGATGCCTGTCAGGCGGCTTTGTATCTTAATATGGACGTTAAATCTATCGGTGTTGATTTACTCACTTTCAACGGTTCGAAAATCTATGCCCCAAAGGGGGTGGGAGTTTTATATATTAAGGAAGGCGTTAAAATTGTTCCTGTTTTATTTGGCGGGGGACAGGAAAGGGGATTAAGACCCGGCACTGAAAATGTTCCTTATATCGTAGCAATCGCCGAAGCATTAAATATTATTAAAAAGCATAATTTCAAGATAGAATTAAAGATGCGGGATTTTTTAATTAACGAGCTTTTGAAAATCGAGCACTCACATTTAAACGGATCCAAAACGAATCGCCTGCCAAATAATATTAACATCACTTTCGATGGCATTGAGGGTGAAGCGGCAATCTTGTATCTTGATCGAATGGGAATAGGGCTTTCCACTGGTTCGGCTTGTATGAGTCAATCTTTGAAACCCTCTCACGTCATAACCGCCCTGGGATGTGATGATGAGGCGGCGCATAGCAGCTTACGTTTGAGCTTGGGTAGAGATAATACAATCTCGCAAATGAAAAGAGTGGTTGAGGCAATTTCTGAAACTGTTGGAAAATTAAGACAAATGAGTGCAACATACAAAAGTAATCCAAAATCAAAAATCGATCATGAATAAAAAAAGCAGTAAATTCGACATCAGAGACATCGAGGGTGAAGGTTGGGTTTATTCTGCAAAAGTCGAGGACCATTTTTTTCATCCCCGAAATGTCATGACAGGAAAAATTAAGGAAAGTGATTTTGATGCGATTGGCGAGGTTGGATCCCCCGCTTGCGGCGATGTTATGAAGGTTTGGATAAAAGTTGAAAACAACAAAATTATCGATTTAAAATGGAAGACGTTTGGCTGTGCCTCGGCTATTGCCGCCACAAGTATTTTGTCGGAAATGACCATCGGCAAAACATTAAATGAGGCCTATAAAATTACAGCGCAAGATATTGCCCACGAGCTGGGTGGCTTACCAAGACGCAAAATTCATTGTTCTATATTAGGGGATCAGGCGCTGCGTAAAGCGATTGATTGCTGGAGATTGAACTAAAATACGGTTAGAATGTATTTATGAACGCTATTGACCTTGGGTTAATCATTTTTGTCGTTGCTTTCGTCTTAATCTTTTTTCGGGTTGGGTTTTGGATACTTCTTAAGTCGCTCATCGCTTTTATCTTAGCCGTGATTTTATCATCGATATCTCTCGACCCGCTCCTAGGTGCTTTTTCTTCATTTGGCTGGAGGGAAACCCTTTATACTCCTCTCATCGTTCTACCGTTTTTGGTCGTGATTATCTGGGGGGTGCTTTTGAGCTTATTAATGGTTATTTTTTCCAAAAACCACGGTCCTTCGTCCAGATATGCCTCCGGCTTGACCGCCGGAGTTTTTGGTTTCTTTGTTTTCATGTTACTTCTTCTTTTGGTGCCAAAATTTGTCCCTTCGGGGGCGGTTATAGATTTGGACAACTCGATCGTATATCAGAAGGTTAAAAACTCATCCTTAATTATTGATTTTAGGAACCGGTTTTTGAGTTCGGTTATAAACCCGGTTATTCTTTCAAGGAGTGATTTGAGAGAAATGGAAATTCCATCCGAGATTGTTAAAAAAATTATTCCAGATTCAACCTCTGCCAATAAATTATTTCTCTTGGTCAATCTTGAAAGGCAAGGCAAAGGAGTGCCGGAACTTGTCCGTGATCCTCAACTGGACGCTTTAGCTAAAAATTACGCATTGGAGATTGCGCGTACGCGTCATTTCTCGCATTATTCTGTTTCAAATCAGTCACCCGAAGACAGGGCTTCGGCAGCAAAAATCAGCTTTGATTATCTCGGCGAAAATCTAGCCTTGGCACCCGACGCCACAACTGCAAATAATTCTTTGCTTGCGAGTATTGAGCACCGTGAAAATATCGAATTACCGGTTTTTAAAAAAATCGGTATCGGCTGTGTCGATTTGGGTAGTGGAGAAAAAATATTTGTTGAGGAGTTTTCCAATTGATTTTTAAAGGGTACAAATTAGCAGAAAAATTAACCAAGGAGCTGAGTTCCAGGGCTGCTCCGACAAAACAATTTGTGGTCATTCAGGTTGGAAATGATCCTGTTTCAGGTTTGTATGTATCTAAGAAAAAAGAAATTGCTGATGAGCTTGGTGTTAATTTCCGGCATTTGAAGTTAGATAATGATATAACGGAAGAAGAATTAATCGGTCAGATCGAGGAACTAAATATTGATTTGAGAGTCGGGGGGATTTTAATTCAGTTGCCACTACCGTCTCACATTGACAGGATAAAAATTGCCAAGCAAATTTCGAAAGATAAAGACGTGGACGGATTCAGTTTTATCTTGGGAAAAGCTGATTTTAAAACTTACCCACCCACGATATTGGCAATCGATGAAATTCTCGATTTCTATCAAATTAAAAAAGAGGGAAAGAAAATTCTCATTATCGGTGGCGGGTTTTTAGTAGGGGCACCGCTCAAACTTTTTTGGGAAAATAAAAAACTGGAACCTTCAGTTTTAAAACAGGATGACAGCCGGTACGCACAAAAGATAAAAGAATCTGATATCGTGGTAATGGCCACTGGCGGAGGAGGAAGCTTTAGCTCGGAAGATTTTAAATCTGGGGCAACGGTTGTAGACGCATCAACCGTTTCAGATGATGGAAAAATAAGGGGGGATATAACTCCCGAGAACTGGCCGGAAGATAAAAATTTGGTACCTGTGCCCGGTGGTGTGGGGCCGGTTACCGTAGCTCAGCTTTATCGCAACTTTTTCGATTTATGATATTTAACAACCAAAATATTTTTACCAATTTTGACTAATTCAGATTGCAATGAGGGCAGCTCCATACTGGTGACTGCAGCGATAATCCTTAAGGAAAATAAGGTTCTGCTTATTAAACGTGCTCGAGAGCCCTATCAAAACCATTGGTGTTTTCCTGGAGGAGTCGGGTCTCTAAAAAAATATTCTAACCCTGCGGATGCGGTTGCCGATGAGGTAAAGATTGATTTAGGATGTGAATTTGAGCCCAGTTTCTTTACTTACAGTTATGGAAAATTTGAGGTGCCGACTGTAACATTATTTTTCAAAGGAAGTATAAGCGGTATTGTTAAGGAAAATTCTAAACATGTACAAGAAAGTCGGTGGTTTGAATTAGATGAAGCTGTTGGAAAGGAATTAGGGTTTGACCACAAACATGTTTTAGAGAGACTCATTGATACGTTATCGTAATTTTTTCAATTTATAGTTTCGAACATTTCAATTGCTCTTAATATCAGCTAAAATCTAATACATATGAAACGAGCCAATACAGCTAAGCTTATTTTTATTTCTTCTCTGGTAATTATGGTTTTCTTGTCTGGCTTTTTGGGTTACCTCTGGGGGCACAAAAATCTAATTTTAGATAAGCAAAGAATCCCCCAACTGGTCAATCTGGACTTGGGAGGAAAAAATAAAATTGATTTTAGTTTATTTAAAGAGGCCTATGACCGTCTGCAAAGCGAGTATTTGGGTACAATTGACCCCCAGAAATTTCTTTATGGCGCGATCTCGGGCGCGTTCAATTCTCTCGGCGATCCTTATACTGCATTTTTGCCTCCCGATTCATCGGCTGAACTAGAAAGCGAGTTGTCGGGTGATTTAGAGGGGATTGGCGTGAGGATTGGAATCCTCGACCAAACTCCCGCGGTGATTGCACCTCTACCGAACTCCCCCGCGCAAAAGGCCGGTTTGAAACCGAGGGACAAAGTTTTGGAAGTTGATTCAACCAGCACTAGTGATTTGACCCTAGATGAGGTTGTAAGCCGAATTCGCGGAAAAGCCGGGACCAAGGTTAAATTGACCATCCTGCGCGAAGGAGAAAAAGACACACGAACCATCGAGATTACCCGGGAAAAAATCTCTGTTAACACGGTCGAACTAAACTACCAGGGAGATGCGGCGATTATTTCTTTAAGTGAATTTGGGGCTAATACGAAATCGGACTTTGACAAGGTGGCTAACGAGATTGCCTCCAAGGGGATAGATAAAGTTGTTCTGGATCTGCGCAATAACCCTGGGGGACTTCTAGATGGAGCAACGGACGTAGCCAGCGATCTCTTTCCCGATGGGACGACGGTTGTAATTGAGGATGCAAGGGATGGCAAAACTGAGCTTAAAACAAAAGGTGACGGTGTTTTAAAAAATGCAAAATTAGTTGTTTTGGTAAATCAAGGGAGTGCCTCAGCAGCCGAAATTGTGGCAGGGGCAATTAAGGATCACAAAAGGGGAACTCTAATTGGCGAGAAAACTTTTGGCAAAGGTACCGTGCAGCAGCTTGAAAGAATTTCCGGGGGCTCTTCGGTCAAAATAACAGTGGCGAGATGGCTGACGCCTAGCGGGCAGAGCATCGACAAAAACGGCATTGAACCGGATATGGTAATGAAAGAAGAGAACAACGCGCTTTTTACGAGTAATGACCCGCTTTTGAAGAAAGCGCTTCAATCGTTCTAATTTATTGCTTTTGTAATTTGTGATATTATATAGACAAGGAAAAGGAGGGGCAAATGCCTGACGATTTATTAAATGGTCAAAACAGTCAAAGTGAGCCGAAAAGCCCGGATTCTGGGGCCGATCTAGGGGATCAAAGTGAACAATCACCGCTTGAAGAGGCGATGACAAAGATGCCGGAAGAGAATCCGGTGGGACAAACAGAAACTCAAAATTCTCCAGCCGAATCTGTAAATCAAACTATGCCTTCTGCTGAGCCGACCCCCACGGACACACCTCCCGAACCATCGGCTCCTGTTGAGCCACCCTCGGCCGAGACCCCCTCTACAGAGAACCTGCCTCCAGAACCAGTGGCTTCTCCCGAACCCACTCCAGTTCAAGATATCTCTCCCGCGCCACAACCACCCGAACCATCAAATCCACCCGCTCCCGATACTTCAAATACCGAACCAGTTGCTCCGCAAGCTTCTGATTTTAGCTCTTCCTTGAGCGAATCGGCCACACCAACCCAACCCGAGCCGCCTATGCCTTCGGGTGAGCAGGAAACAGCTAAAGCACCCGACACAGACGAGTTTCTGAAAAGTATTTTAAATGACCAGCCGCAAAATGCGGCTCCAGCAGCTCCCGCGCAAACAGCTCCCGAGCCAAACTTTAACAGCGATCAACCATCTCCAGAACTCTCAAGTTTCGAGCCTTCTCCTGCACCATCACCGGCGCCGGAGGGACCTGCTCCCGAAATGTCTTCTCCTGAACCCGTTGTTCCAGAAGAACCTCCTGTTAATTATAACTCAGGAACCTCGCAACCAGGTGGGCCAATTCCTGCACCCGGTATGCAAGATGCGGGCAATATCGACGGAATTAGTAGTGCTAACGCGCCAATGCCAGAACCAGAAGCTTCTCAGCCGGAGCTAAACCCAGATTCAATTCAAGCGCCCAAACCATCTGGTTCCCCAGCGCGGTTAATTATCCTGATCGTGATTGCAGCAATTCTGGTAATCGGCGGTTACCTTGCCTATACACTCCTCTTTGCATCAAACAGTACGACTACAACGGTGCAAAAGTCCGTTACGGTTACGCCGAATTCATCAAACGACCAAACGAAAAAGGCAGATCTGATTAAAATTCAGCAAGCGCTATTGAATTACTTTGCCGGAACGGGCAAGTATCCAGTTGCGACCACGATGATTTATCTTAACACGGTCAATAATGTCGTGGAGAAAGCGTTGGTTCCTGCTTACTTAAGCGCATTGCCGGCAGATCCTAATTCGCCCGATAAAAACTACGCTTACAAGTCGGATGGCAAGACATTCACTCTCTCTGCTGTTTTGGATAACGCAACCGATCCCGAAGGGGTTGTGGAAGGTAGCATAACGTTATATAAAGTAACGGAGGCGACTAAAGCAACTACATCCTCAACCGCAACCGCGACCGTTGGTGCCAGTGCAACCAAAACCACGAACAGCGAAGCAAGTGTCAGTGCGACGGCAGGCATTTAGTTATATTCAAAGCGTCGACAATAAATTTTGACGGAGGAAATATGTTTTTATGGGTAATTATTGCACTTGTTGCAGTTGCATTGCTTTATTTGATTGTAGTTTATAACAGTTTAATATCTTTGAAAACCAGATCAGAAGAGGCGTGGAGTGATATTGGCGTTCAACTAAAACGCCGGTACGACTTAATTCCAAACCTGGTTAATGCCGTTAAGGGTTATGCCAAACACGAAAAAGAAGTATTCGAGAAAGTAACGGCCGCTCGCGCAGATGCTATTTCTGCCAAAGGCCTTAAAGAAAAATCTAAAGCAGAAAACGAATTAACCAAAACCTTAAGATCGATTTTTGCCGTTGCGGAAAACTATCCTGATTTAAAAGCAAGCCAGAATTTTCTTTCCCTTCAAGAAGATTTGACAGATACTGAAAATAAGATCGAAGCGGCGAGAAGATTCTACAACGCAAATGTCAGGGACTTGAATATCAAAATCAAATCTTTTCCAAGCAACACAGTTGCCTCAGCTTTCAAATTCGAGCCAAAAGAATTGTTTGAGATAAACGCTTTGGAAAAAGAGGCAGCCGGCAAAGCACCAAAGATAGAGTTTTAAAAAAACTTCTTTCACGAGCAAAAAGATAATGCACAGACAGGTTGTGTTAAGGGTCTGTTTAGGGGAGGGCTTATCGCCCTTTTTTTGGTCAACTAATTACATTCTTTTACCGGTTTTTATATGGTATAAATAAAGAAAGAAATAAAAAAATAATATGGCAGAGAAAGATAAAAAAATTGCTAGACAAAGGATTGGGGTATTGCGCCGAGAAATTAATCGCTTGCGTTACGATAAACACGTCTTAAACAAGGAGGAAATTTCCGAAGCTGCCCAAGATTCTCTGAAGCACGAATTATTTAATCTTGAGCAAAAATATCCTGATTTGATAACGAGCGACTCGCCGACACAAAGAGTTGCCGGCAAAGCACTAGATAAATTCGTCAAGCGCCGCCATAATGTGCCGATGATTTCGCTTGAGGATTGTTTTACGTTTGATGAATTGAAGCAATGGATGGAAAAAGCGGCGCGGTTTTCATCGACTCAATCAATTGAAAAATCAGGATATTTTACGGAGCTAAAAATAGATGGATTAGCCATTTCCTTAATCTATAAAAACGGAATTCTTGACGCGGCCGTTACCCGTGGCGACGGAACAATCGGGGAAGATGTTACGCAAAATATTAAAACAATCGATGCCATCCCTTTAAAATTGGATGAGAATTCGACCTACTTTAACAAGGCCAAAGAAAAAGATTTTGAGGTTAGGGGCGAGGTCTATCTCACGCAAGCCGCTTTCGAAAAGATAACAGTAGCACAAAAAAAATCTGGTGGTTTGGTTTTCGCTAATCCTCGTAATGCCGCCGCTGGCTCTATTCGACAGCTTAACTCTCGCATTACAGCATCAAGAGCACTTAGTTTTTATGCATATGAGATTGTGTCGGAAATTGGCCAAACGACCCATGAGCAAGAACATGAAATCGCAAAATCATTGGGCTTTCCCGTAATCTCACAAAATAAGTTATGCAAAAACATTGAAGAGGTCGAAAGTTTTCACGAGAAGTGGGAAAAGGAAAAA
>CAYYMZ010000022.1:0-10211 GCA_964473025.1 uncultured Candidatus Saccharibacteria bacterium | reverse complement strand
CTCAGAGCTGGAATATTCAGGACACGGTCCAAACCGCAGGCCTGACATATAAATCACTGGGAATGATATTATTTGCCATCTTCGAGGTCCCGGCAATCATATATTTATTTTACAAGGCAAAAAAATTGCCCGAAGTTTTGCTGGTCGTGGCATATTCATACCTTGCCTTTTTTATCTTCCCGACCGAAATTCACGAACGCTATCTCTTTCCAGCCGTCGCCCTTTTTGCCATTCCAGCCATTTTGAATAAAAACATTTTTTGGGTATATTTTACTTTAAGCATAACCTTCTTGGTTAACATTTTTGCAGTTTTGCAATCGGTTTATCCACAATTTCCATTTTTGCAATATAATCTACTAAACAGCACATGGACACAAGCGGTTGCGGTAATAAACGTGTTGGTTTGTATTTATTTAGGGATATATCTTTTATATGAAGCTGCTAAAACTGATTAAACCAGGTAGTAGAAATTTGACAAAATATAAATATTTTTCAAATTTATTTTTGGAAAATTCAAAGACCTATGAATTTAAACAAATTAAAAAAATCGAAGGGCAAAGTGAAAAATAGTCAAATTTTCACTCCCTGGAAAAAATATAAATGGTTTTGCATCGGCGCGGTTTTAATTATAATAGTCGCCGCTTTGAGCCGGTTTTTATATTTGGGTGCAAGACCACTGCATCATGATGAGGGAATGCTCTCATATTTCGCCTGGCAATTAGCGTCTTCGGGTAATTATGTTTATACGCCGCAAATCCACGCACCGATTTTGTTTTACGTTCAAGCCATTTTGTTTAAAATTTTTGGCACGGGGGATAATATTGCTCGACTTGGTCCGGCAATATTTGGCATTGCCTTAATTTCCGTGCCGCTAATTTTCAGAAAAATGCTAGGCAATTGTCGCGCTATTACGATTTCGGTTTTGCTTTTGACCTCACCGATTCTACTTTATTATTCGCGCTTTTTGGTTCACACCTCAATCGTGATTTTGTTTTGGTTGTTATTTGTCTTGACCTGCCGCTGGTTTTTTCAAAAACCAAATGCCGCCGCCCTGATGTTGTCGGTCGTATTTTTTGTTTTGGGTTTTGCCGTTTCCGAAACTTCATATATTTTTGCCGCAGTTGTAGTTGCTTTCATACCGATATTATATTTGCTTGCGCCTAAAAAATTTAAGGCGGCATATCTTAGGATTAAGAATTATTTTCGCGATAACCCTTACGATTTATTAAGCGCGTTTATCTTATTTGTTTTGGTTTGGGCGGCGGCGTTTAGCACTTTTTTCACCAACGTTCAAAGTTTACTCGTTTCTTTGCCAAATCCGTTTGACCACGCCACAGCATTGGGCTTTTGGATGTCGCAGCACAAAAATCACCTCGGCAATCAGCCGTGGTATTATTACTTTATTTTAATTGCCGTTTACGAACCGCTTTTAGCTGCTGCAGGAATATTGGCCATCATTGATTCGTTCCGCAAGAAAAGCCCGTTTTATTATTTTTTGGTTTGGTGGACGGTTGCGACGTTGGCGGGAATGTCGATTGCCGGCGAAAAATTCCCATGGCTTATTCTGTCTGGGCTTTTGCCGCTTACGATTTTAGCGGGATATTATATCGGTACAAATTGGGTCAAATTTAAATTAATTTCAAAAATAATCTGGATTCTGATTTTGGCTTTCACTGTTTTTAATGCATATCGGCTCGCCTTTGTCCATCCTGCCGACACATCCGAAATTGCCGTGTATGTCCAAACGCCGGACAACTACAGAGAAATTATTTCGAAGATCAACGCGAAGTGTCCGAAGAAGGATTTCAGCTGTGTCGCGATTGACTCAAATATCAGCTGGCCAAATTCATGGATTTTTCATGACAATGGTTCGTTATTTAGTCCTAATGGATTCAAGCCGTCTGAATCAAACCGGTTTATAATAATCGAGATGGACAAGGCGGATAGCGCACAAATTCCGGAAACTTATGAGCGCAGCCAGATTCAGCTTCGAGAATGGTGGGTGCCGTCTGTTTGCCGCAAAACATCATGCATTAAGAGCTTTTGGAATTATTTTGCCCACCGCGAAATTTTCAACGAAAAAGGCGGATTCGACGTTTACCTTTACGAAAAGAAGTAATTTATGATATAATCATACTTAATATGAAGAGGGGATTAATACTATCAATCTTGATTCTTGCACTCCCGATGTTTTTTGTGTTGCCCGCAAAAGCGGCAGGAGAGGCGGCTTTTTCTGTTAGTTCACAAAGGACTGCCTATGCGGCAGGAGAAAGCGTTCAGGTTAGTTTCTCGGTTGACGCCGGTGATTACGACACAACCCTAAGCGTGATCGACATGACGATTAAGGTTAGCGACAGCTCGGTTTTATCCCCGAGTGATCTCGTAATTCCATTTGTGTCGGGGCAGATATATACCCAAGTTAACCTTCAGGAAGTTGTCAATGACACCGTCCATGTCGTTGTAAACATTGACCCGAATAACAAACCCGCCACTCGTTCGGGCGTAATCGGAACGATTGATTTCACCGCGCTTAAAGAGGGGAATGTTACGATTTCTTATGATGATATTAAAGCAACCGAAGAGGGCAAAGAAACCGAATACATTTCGACTACCGCTAGTTCGCTTGATTTGATTATCTCCGCCGCCGGCGCCCAAGTTACTCCAACTGCGACACCGCGCGTAACGGCTGGCGCAACAGCTGTTTCGACCGGTCCGGAACAAGTCATCCTTATTGCATTGCTTGGCGGTTTTGCTATCTTTTTAATCTACCGATTATTATTTAAAATAAGGAAAACATGAGATCAACCGCTTTAAGTATTATCATTGCTCTAGCCATTATCCTCGCTTTAGGCGGCGGTGCCTATCTTTTGATCAAAAAGTTTACCGTCAGCGCGGATGTTGCATCTGGCCCTAAGAGTGCGGATTTAAACAGTGACAGTAAAGTCGACGTGCTCGATTTAAATATTTTGATTAGAGCAATTTCCGAGCGAAGCGAGAATATGAAATACGATATAAATAGTGATGGTGTGGTCGATACTTTCGACCAAAAAGCGCTAATGAATCAGTGGACCAGGTAGTAGAAATTTGATAAATATAAATATTTTATTGACAGGAGCAAGAGAATTTTAAATTGACATGGGATTGATTTTGAAAAATGGCCAATGGTAAAGAAATAAAATAATCAAATTTTCACTACCTGGGGACGAAGTGAGATTAGAATATAGGATTAGGAATAAAGAATAAAAATAGAGGGACAAATATGGCAGATGAAAAAGAGGGGCAAGGGGTTGAAATGCAAATGGAAGCACCTGTAAAAAAGCCGAATACGGTGCTGTGGATTATTTTAACAATCGCAATTTCGGGAATTGTTTTTGGTGCCGGCGGATATTGGCTGGGAAAAAATAAAACCGCCGATAAGGGCTCGGTGGATCTTCTAACGGCGACGGTAACTAGTTCGATTCCAACCGCTCAAACCGTAACTTCAACGGCAACTGCATCGGCGACAACAACCTCTTCTGTAACTGCAACTACTACAGTTTCCGCTAGTACAACCGCAACTGCTACAGAATAAAATTTAGTTTACAAAATAGTTCTCTTTGACAAGGTCGGTAAAACCATATTCCAAATCTTGGCGGCGGTCTTGAAGGCCTCCCTGCCTTTGGGAGTTAAGTGATAGGTTTTGCGTGAGCGCTCTTTCGGGTTTGATTGCTGGATTAACCCACCGGTTAACATTTGATTTAAGGCGGGGTAAAGAGTGCTCTCGGAGGGGGAGCAGAAATCATTGCTTAAAGTTCTTATTTCTTGAATCAACAAATATCCGTGCAAATCCTTTTCTTTTAGTGCCTTTAGAATATAAAACCTAATCAAACTCTGGTTGATAAGTTTGCGCCAGTAATCCTCGGATGTATAGTCGATTTTATTTTCAGCCATCGGTAACTAAATTTAACCCATAGGGAGCCAAAAGTCAAACCCAGCTCCTGGGTGCAGACCCCTCACCAAAACGCAAGAATATAGATTAAAAGCTATAAAAAAACCAAGTTTTCGGTGAGCGGGTCAATTTACGATCTTTGTCTTGAAGAAATAAGGTAAATCGAGTAAGATAAAGTTTGTTTGCGGGTATGGTTTAGTGGCAGAATGCAACCTTCCCAAGGTTGAGATACGGGTTCGATTCCCGTTACCCGCTCCAAGAGACCCTGTGAAGCAGGGGAGTTTGAAGGAGCAGGAATCGAAGGCCGGAGCACGACGGTGCGAGGCGGGGTCGCGAGACAAATTAGTAAATTTGGACTTGTGACCGATTCCCGTTACCCGCTCCAAGGTAATGCCAGCGTAGCTCAGCGGTAGAGCAACTCTTTCGTAAAGAGTAGGTCGGCGGTCCAAATCCGCCCGCTGGCTCCATAAAGCTTAAAAAGGTGTAAAATATAGAAAATGGCAAAAATTAATTTTAAGTTTAAGCTGAAGAAAACCCACATTATCATTGCTGCCAGTATAATTTTAGCGGCAGCCAACTTTTTAATTTATTTCTTAACTAGAAGTTCCAGCAGTCAAATTGTCTGGATCGGTTTCATGCTGGTTTGGTTAAATCTGATTTTAAGCTGGTTAACCTATAGGCGGCTGCCCCAAGTCTCATATTTATTTATTGCGACATCCCTTTTAATTGAGCTTTTAGTCGTGGTTGATATTTATTGGATTGCATCGAAATACCTGTGAAAAAAAGAACACCATTATGGAGGTTTTTTGAGATTCTCCCCGGCGCCTTGTCCTGGGGAGCTTTGGTTTGGCCAGTCGTTTTCTCGTTTTTTTGGCCGTCGGTTGTCGCCATTTTTATCTTGCTCTATAACTTATTTTGGGTTTTCCGCGCGTTCTACACCGGATATTTTATGATAGCAACTTATCGAAAAATGAGACGGGCGATGAGAACAGATTTTCGCCGTATGCTCGAAGCCCTGCCTAGCGACGATCCGAACATCGCTCCCTGGAGAAAAGTTTATCACGCTGTGATTTACGCGACTTTCCACGAGGAATTGAATATCCTTGAACCATCGGTGGAATCGGTAATAAAAAATGATTGGCCGAATGCAAGAAAAATTATTGTCTTGGCGGGCGAAGAGCGAGACCACGAACGTCTTCATCGGGTGGGCAACTATCTAAAAGAAAAATACGGCTCAAAAATTTATGACTTTATAATCTCCGAGCATCCCGATGGTATTGCCGGTGAGCTGCGCGGTAAGGGATCGGGTGCGGCGTGGGCAGGAAAGAAACTGACCGAATTTGCCAAGAAAAAAAACCTTAACGAAGAAGATATCGTTGTCCATATTGCCGACGCGGATACCAGATTCATGCATCAATTTTTTAATTGCGTTGCTTATGAGTTTGTGACTAACCCTAACAGACACATCAGAAGTTATCAGCCGATTCCACTTTACTCAAACAACATCTGGCATGTTCCGGCAGTTCCCCGTCTCGTTGCCTGGGGTTCGAGTTTTTGGCAGATGATCGAAACGTCCCGTCCGTGGCGATTGGTTAATTTCTCGACCCATGCGTATTCTCTAAAGATGTTGCGCGGAATGGATTACTGGGCGACTGACATTGTCAACGAGGACTCTAGACAGTTTTGGCGCGCTTATTATACATACGAGGGTGCTTCGCGCGCAGTTCCGATTTATTTGCCAGTGCACATGGACGCGGTCTTGGCGGATAATTTTTGGACGACGATGAAAAACCAGTATTTGCAAAAGAGGCGATGGGGCTATGGTGTTGAGCATCTACCGTATATCGCAACGGAAGCAATCAAACATAAAGAGATTCCTTTTTGGGATAAGGCGATCAGAATTTATAGAATGATGGAAGGGGATTTTAGTTTGGCAACAGCATCGTTTTATTTGACGTTTATCGGGTGGATGCCGATTTTATTTTCTTCAACATTTAGACAAACCGTTCTGGCACATAATTATCCACTTGTTGCAACGGCAGTATTCTCCTTAGCTTGGGTGATGTTGTTATTCACGATTTATGTTTCACTTGCGTTTATGCCACCACGGCCGAGTTATTTTAAAAAGACGAAATACTTGGAACTTATTGCGGAGTGGATTATAATGCCCGTCTCGGCTTTGCTTTTTGGTTCTGTTCCGGCGCTTGACGCACAGACACGTCTGATGTTTGGAAAATACATGGGTTTCTGGGTAACACCGAAAGCTGTTTCCAAATCCCCGACGGTTCAGGTTGCCAAAAACAAGGCCTAATAATATGCAACGCAATGACATCAAATATTAAAATAAAGAATATAGTATTTTTTATATTAATTTTTTTATCTTTGGTTTTTGCATCTTGGCAGATGATTTATCTTGCCCAGCACGAGTCGATAACGACGGACGAGAAAGTACACGCGCCCTCGGGTTTTTCATATTGGAAGTTCGGCAACTTTTATTTAAACCCCGAACACCCGCCACTGGCGAAGCTCCTGGTTGGGTTGCCTGCTTATCTCGAGCGCCCGTTTTATCCTAACACGACGAAGCTTTTTCAAGTTGCCACGAGTTTTTACTACGACAGTTGGTCTGAAACCCGCCAATGGGGGGAGCAGTTCTTTTATAATTCCGGCAACAATGCCGAAAAAATAATTTTCACTTCCCGTGCAGTTAATATTGTCTTAACCTTAGGTTTAATTATTTTCTTATCAATATGGGCATTCCAGATTGCGGGTTGGCCGGCAGCGGCATTGGCCGCGATCTTGGCCGCTTTTACACCGCTTTTTCTTGCTCATGGCTCACTTGCTAACACCGATGTTTTAATAACTGTTGGTTTTACGCTCTTGTCTTATGTCTGGTGGCGTTATTTAAAAGAAAAGAGTTGGAAATGGTTTATCACCTCGGCGGTTATTTTTGGAGTTTGCGCCCTTTCGAAATTTTCGTTTGTTGCTTTCATTCCTGTTTTGTTTTTAACCTCCCTCGTTGTCGCGATCAAAGATAAGAAAATTGGGATTTTGTCAGCGATTTTAAAGGCGCTGATTTTTTCGGTAATTGTTTGGTTTATGATTTTGGCGTTTTACGGTTTTTCTTTTGAGCATGCGCCGGCATTTATCGGATTTACACAAAAAGGGCTGCTGCTTAATACACTGGCCATTAAAATAATGGAAGTATTCGGACAAGTTCTAGTGCCGGTATGGTATTTCAAGGGTCTGTTTATGGTTCTAGGCGGTGCCGTTGGCGGACGCGGAGCATATCTTTTGGGACACTTTACCTCAACCGGCTGGTGGTATTATTTTCCGATTGCAATTGCCGTTAAAACATCGGTTGGTTTTTTAGCACTAACTATATGGGCGTCTGCTTATCTTAAAAAACTTCTAAAAAATGACTTTGCTCTACAGGTAGTTCTACTCGGTGGTGCATTGATTTATTTGATTGTGACGATGATTTCTAAAACAAATCTTGGTTTGCGTCACATAATGCCCATTTTTCCGCTATTAATAATTTTTGTTTCTCAACTCGTTTTATTAGTCAAAAAACGCTGGCAAATTATTCTGCTGACAGTATTTGTTTTGGTAATGGTTTTATCCACTCTACAAAATTACAAAAACCAAATCGCATATTTTAACGAATTTACTGGAACGAAAAATGGTTATAAATATCTGCTTGATTCAAATTATGATTGGGGGCAGAGCTTGACCAGTATTAGAGATTATTTGAATCAGAATAAATTTGAAGAGAATGTTTATCTGTCTTATGAATGGATGAGTCCGGGCGAGAAGGAGTATTACGGTATTGCGACAGCTGATATAAGTGAATTTAACCCGAATCGAGATGCACTGATCATTGTCGATCCGGGAACTTATATGAAACCTAAAAACTCGTGGCTGAGGAATTTGCCTGTTGTTGACAGGATCGATAATACTATCTTCGTTTTGAAGTATAATAGATCTGCTGGGGATAATTGACCAGCTGCCCGTTTTAAGGTATAATTTGTTTTTGATCGGAGCGTAGCACAGTTGGTAGTGCGCCGGCTTTGGGAGCCGGAGGTCGCGAGTTCGAGTCTCGCCGCTCCGACCACTTCGCCCTTCGGGCTCAGTGTAAACTATATTAAGTTTATAGTGAGATATGGAGCATCAAAATAGTTTACATTGAGGAGCGGTGCGACGAAATGCGGGTGTAGCTCAATGGTAGAGCGCGAGTTTTCCAAACTTGATACAAGGGTTCGATTCCCTTTACCCGCTCCACTTCGCCTTCTGGCTCAGTGTAAACTTATGAAATATTTTGTTTATATTGTCCGTTGTAAGGATAACTACCTTTATACCGGATTAACGAGTAATCTTGAAAGAAGGATAGATCAGCATCGAAGCGCCCTTAGCTCAGTTGGATAGAGCGAGAGTTTTCTAAACTCTAGGTCGCAGGTTCGAGTCCTGCAGGGCGTACCAGCATTGCGAAGCAAGGACTCATAATATGGTGGCTGTAGCTCAATTGGTTAGAGCACCTACCTGTGGGTACCACAACCCAGCACTTTGACATATTGGTGCATCGTTATATAATTAATTTATGGGTCAGGTAAATTGCTTAATATGCGAAAAAGAGTTTTATGCAAAACCATGTCACCTTAAATTAGGATGGGGAAAATACTGTTCCCAAAAATGTAGGGCCGTGGGTCAGAGAAGGGGTCGAAATATTAAATGCTCGATTTGTGGAAAGACCACATGGAAGAGTCCAAGGGCGCTCGAACATTCAAAGAGTGGCAAACACTTTTGCTCCAAGAGTTGTCAGACATTGTGGCGCAATTCTATTTATAGCGGTAAGAACCACCCAAATTGGCGGGGTGGGGAAGGTATATACCGAAAAATTTTGAGGGAGAGTGATCGGGTAAAAGAGTGTGCTAAGTGTGGAATAAAAGATAGGAGGATCTTATCGGCTCACCACCTTGATAGATCGAGAAAAAATAATAACTTAGGTAACCTCATTTATCTGTGCATGAATTGTCACTTCTTGGTGCATAGATACGATGAGAAGATTGATTAATATGGTGGCCATAGTTTAATGGTAAAACTCCAGTTTGTGGAACTGGCATCGAGGGTTCAATTCCCTCTGGCCACCCCAAAAAATATGCAAAAATATACTTCTGCTCAAGCAGATGAAGTTGAGAAATTAGTCAAGCCGATATACGCCAGGATAAAGAATTGGGCGCACGGGTGGTTGCACGTTAAAAATGTAGCCAAAGCGGCCGAGGATTTAGCGAAGTTAGAGGGTGTAGATCCCGTCTTGTGTAAAATTGCAGGATATTGTCATGACCTTGGAAGGGTTGATGAAGAAGAAAGGGGATTGGTTAATCCTGAGCCTTTAGCGCTGAGTCATCACGCCGAGTTTAGCGTAAGGTCAACTCGTGAAATTTTACAAAAAGTGGGAATTAAAGGAGGGGATGCAGACCAGATTTTGGAAGCGGTAAGAGTTCACAACAAGAGAAAATATTTAGGTGAAAATAAAATTGCAATTATTCTACAGGATGCAGATCGTACCGATGGATTTGGTAAATTAGCGATGCTCAGGTTCGCATCTTTTAATTGCGAAATGCCAGTTGAAGAACCTCAAACGGATGAAGACATAGACAGGGAGCTAGGTGAAATCAAGGAGATGTTTAAACGGCATAAAAAATTGTGCGATAAGATGGTTGGGATTTTAGAATATGCCTTTGGTTGGATTGATGAATTGGCCAATACCGAATCGGTAAAGGACTATATTAAAGAAGGTTACGAATTTAATAAGAAGTTCCTTGAGGAGATTGAGAGTTATTAACGTATATGCCCGTAGCTTCCCGCCTGCATCAGCTGTTGCCGAAGCAACTGCGGGCAGGCAGGGCTTAGCTGGCGCCGCCCAGAGGGCTTTGCCTAGGATAGAGCGACTGTCTTCGGAACAGTAGGTCGGGGGCTTGAGCGGGCGGAACGCTCAAGAGTCGCAGCCCCGTCGGGGGCGAGGCGGGGCCGACGGTAAAATCAGTAGATTTTAATCGGTGGCCGAATCGGATTCGAACATTTAGAATTTGTATATATGCGCCCGTAGCTCAGCTGGATAGAGCGACTGTCTTCGGAACAGTAGGTCGGGGGTTCGAATCCCTCCGGGCGTACCACCTTGTTTACAATTCAGTATAAACTATAATAAATGAATTAATTGTAGACGTGGGCCGTTAGCTCAGCGGTAGAGCAGTTGCCTCTTAAGCAATTGGTCGTGGGTTCGAATCCC
>CAYYMZ010000021.1:0-13265 GCA_964473025.1 uncultured Candidatus Saccharibacteria bacterium | reverse complement strand
TTTAAGGGGTGTATATTTGCCGTTATCGTCAAATTCCTGCACCTCGCCATTATCGGTTACGATAATATTTTCTTCTGCCATTCCGAGCGAACGCCCTAAGTCAGCAGCGGCTTCTCTCATATAGCGGTTTCCGTGTACCGGCAAAAGGTATTTGGGATTAAACAGCCGTATAATGGTTTTCAGCTCCTCGGCATGTGCGTGTCCCGAGGTGTGAATATCCATCTGTTTGTAGTCGAGAACCTTCGCTCCGGCGCGGAGCAAATTATCGTAAACTTCGACAACCTGGCGTTCGTTACCCGGAATAATCGAGCTAGACAGTATGACTGTATCGCCTTTTTTAATCTTAAAGAAACGGTGTTCGCCACGGCTCATTTTAGTTAAAGCCGATGAATCCTCTCCTTGTGTTCCGGTCGATAAAACCACAACCTTATCGTCCGGCAATTTAGCGGCTTGCTGTGGAGTGATAATCAAACCTTCCGGCACCTTTAAATATCCAAGCCGGCTGGCTACTTCAATTGTTACAATCATCGAACGACCGGTAACGGTTAGCTTGCGGTTAACCGCAATCGTGTCATCGATGACCTGTTGAATACGCGAGATCAGGGACGAAAAGGAAGCAATAAAAATTCTCCCTTTGATATTTGAGAAAATCTTATTAAGATTATTTTTAATCTCGGTTTCGGAGATGGCATAGCCAGGATTTCTCGCACCGGTTGAGTCCATTAAAAGTGCCAAAACCCCTTTGCTTCCAGTTTCAGCCACTTTTTCCAAATCCATCGCCGGTTCGTTAATCGGCGTTAAGTCAAACTTAAAGTCGGCGGTATGGACAATTCTGCCGCAAGGAGTGTTAATAATGATTCCGACAGTGTCGGGAATATTGTGATTAACGCGGAAAAATCCAACCTTAAAGACACCAAGGGTCAATTCGTCCTTTTCGGGGTCAATAACAACAGTTTTAACCCGTCCGGTCAGGCCGAATTCCTCGAGTTTTTCTTTCAAAAGCCCGATGGTCAAGTTGGTACCGTAAATCGTCGGAGAACCGATTTTTTCAATCATATAAGGAATGGCACCGATGTGGTCCATGTGCCCATGGGTCAAGACCAAGGCCTTAATCCGCTTTTTGTTTTCCTGTAAATACGAAACGTCGGGGATAACATAATCAACGCCCGGCATGTCTTCAGTTGGAAAACCGAAACCTGCATCAATCATTAAAATATCGTTGCCGTATTCCAAGAAGCTCATATTCTGGCCGACTGATTCTAAACCGCCGAGGTGGCAGAGTTTCAAGGTTTTGGAAGCCCGAAATGTCACCATTGGCTCGCCTTGCCTACCTTTTGATTCTGTGGCAACACGGCCGTTTGAAACGGCTGATTTTGGCGCATTAAACTTAGCCGCACGGTACTCGCGCGACTTCGATTTTTTATCCCGCTTCTGAAAATTATCAAGCGAAGCGTGATACGATGCCATAACCTGGGGCTTTTGCCCTGTTTTTGTACTGTCTGCCATATACTGTTAATCCTTTCTTATGGTTAGAGAGTAAATATTTTTATTAAGTTCAAATGACAAAGCCTAAATGACAATTAAATGTCAAATGACTTAATGCCAAATATTGGTTTTTTGAGCTTTGAGCTTCAATTGACATTTGGATTTTGAGCTTTGAGCTTTTTTAATGCGATAATTACTTTTTTAAAATCGTCAAACAGAGTTTTTCTCATTCCTCCGTTATAAAGACCGACCGCCGGATGATATAAAGCCATATAGGCCTGATCACCTTTCTTAAAAGCGCGGCCATGAACTTGAGATATCGCCCCCATATCGGGGAGGAATCTCGCCAGTGAATGGCGGCCCAGGCAAACAATTAATTTTGGTTTTAAAGCTTTTATCTGGCGCTCTAAATATGGCCAGCAGGCAGAAACTTCATCTGGTTTCGGGTCGCGGTTTCCGGGAGGTCTGTGCTTAACCACGTTGGCGATATAAACATCTTCTCTTTTCAAATCAATCGAAGCGAGCATTTCATCTAACAGCTTGCCGGACGAGCCGACAAAAGGCAAACCCTGCTCGTCTTCCTTTTCTCCAGGACCTTCGCCGATAAACATTATTTCGGCCTTGGCGGATCCTGCACCCGGAACAGGATTTTTGGCAAATTTATAAAGTGGGCACTTTGTGCAGTTCTTTACTTCGTCAAAAATAATCTCTAAACTGTCCGCGTTTTCCAAATTTAAACCCTAGAGAACTATATTCTTTAGATTAAGTATAGCAAATACGGGAGGTTGTGTCAAGACACAAGTGAATTTAACCCGCCAAGCGGGTTGATTAATGCAAGGGGTAGGAAGGCCTACTCTTGAAGCGCCCCTCCTACCCCTTGCGAACCCCACTACCCTGCTCGCTTCAAGGAATGCTCAAATTTTTTCTTCCCAGTGAGGTCTCTCCCTGTCAAGTGTGCAGCGCTACTCACTGCCCCGAAATAATTCTCGCTTTATTTATATCGGCTCAAATATTATTTTCGCCTTGAGTGAAAAATTGACGCTTTATTCATTTTAAAAAAGTTGTTTAAAAATATTAAGGGGCTCCGTGTACTCTGGAGCCCCCGTTGTAGGTAAATCACCGTACTACCCTGGTACGTCAAAAGGCAGGAACTGACGCTGCATCGTCTGTGCTCGAACCAGAATGATGTGACCAAGGGCTGCTTGGATGCCGGAGGGCCCGAGGTTATCCACCTCGCTAACCTTGATGGCAATCATCTGGGCGCCGTATGGGTCCTCGGAAACCTTGAACTCCCGTCTTAGCGCAGCCAGCTCAGCCAAGGTCCAGTTTTCCCCTTCTTCGTTAGCAAGAGAAAGAGGTCGGTTTTCATCGCCTCGCCTCCTTTGGGCGTTCAGACTACATCAGGACGTAGGCAGGATGGTGATGTGCCTTGGCTTCGGCGACAGATACGACCCGAATGATTGGCTCTCCGACCAGGCGACGACACTCAAGACACTGAAACACAACGCCATGTGGCCCCTCAATGATATCGAGAGGTTGACGGCATTTGCTGCAGGTCACAACAACGCAAGCGCGGAGAGGTTTGGGCGTGCCGTCAAGATGGTTGTAGATCCACCCGGCAATGCCCTTGACGAACAGCTCGAACCTGACTTTCATCAGCCACAGCTTACCTTTCATGACTTCATCTCCTTATCGTCAAACAGCGTTTGCTGACTCCTCAAAGGAGTCCCATGGCAAATCTCGTAATAATACTAAAATCATCAACAAAAGTCAATCTGTAGTTTAAAAATCATCCGCTTTTCATTATATTGTATGAAAAGCGATAAAAATTTTCCATTAACAAAAGACGATTTTTCTTAATCTAGATGAGTTCCTCGCAAACATGTCGAGGGAGTGCTCATGAGATAATAAAAATCGTACTTTTGAGCGTCGGCCCAGAGTTGGATTGTTAAGGATAGAGGACGGCCATCGCAACACTGAGCCCTCTGTCCTTAACATCTAGGGCGCTTCCGCTGAAGCGCAAAAGCTTTTTTAAGTTCTATTCCCCAGCATGCTTTATCGAGAGTGCGGTTCTTCCGCGTTCTGGGTCGACAGACATGACTTTGACCTTAACCTTGTCCCCTACTTTGACTTTGTCGGTTACTTTTTCGATTCTTTCAGGAGAAATTTCGGAAATGTGAACCATGCCTGTTTTGCCGGGTAGAATTTCGACAATAGCGCCGATTTCTTTGCCCGACATTCTGTCTTTTTGAATATTAACGACTTCGCCTTCGTAGATCTTGCCCACTTCGGCTTCGGTGGTTTGCCCTTTGACCATCGCTTCCGCCTTGGCGGCCACTTCGGAGTCGGCGGATCCTATCAAAACCGTGCCGTCATCTTCGATATCGATTGAAACAACGTCTTTTCCACCACACTCGGTAATAATCCCCTGAATATTTTTACCACCGGGACCGATTAATTCGCCAATTTTGGCGGGATTAATTTTAACCGTTATAATGCGCGGGGCATATTCGGAAAGCTTCTCGCGTGGAGTAGCAATGGTTTTTTCCACGACATCTAGGATCTTGTCGCGGGCCACTTTGGCTTTAGTGAACGTATCTTTAATTATCTCGAGAGATAAACCGTCAATTTTGGTATCAAGCTGAATCGCGGTAATGCCTTCTCTAGTGCCCGCAATTTTGAAGTCCATATCACCGCCGAAATCTTCGAGTCCCTGAAGATCGGTCAAAACGGCGAATTTATATTTATCGTCTTGTCCCAAGCCATCAATTTTGGCTTCGGTTGAGTCCTTTTTACAGGTTATAAGTCCCATCGCAATTCCAGCAACAGGTGCACTAATCGGCACACCCGCATCCATCAAGGCCAAAGTCGAACCAGTTACGGCGGCCATTGAAGAAGAACCGTTTGAGGAGAGAATTTCGGAAACAAGGCGAACGGTGTAAGGAAATTTTTCGCGGTCCGGCACAACCGGAACAAGGGCTTTTTCAGCCAAAGCACCATGACCGATTTCTCGGCGGTTTGGTGAGCCAACGCGGCCTGTTTCTCCAGTTGAATATGGTGGAAAATTATAGAAGTGCATAAAGCGCTTGGTGCCTTCGGTTTCCATGGTGTCGATAAATTGTTCCAACCCTGGCGAACCAAGCGTGGCAACGGTTAAGGACTGGGTTTGACCGCGGGCAAATAATGCCGAGCCGTGAGTGCGTGGCAATACGCCAACTTTGGAGGTCAGTTCGCGCAGATCATCTAACTTTCTGCCATCTGGGCGGATACCATCGGACAAAATTGCTTTTCTTATTTCTTTTTCTAAAAACTTATTGAACACCTCCTCCAGGTCGGCTTGTTTGAATTTGCCTTCAAAGGCGGCAAGGGTTTCTTCTTTTAGGGCCGAGATTTCTTCTTCACGGCCGTCTGATTCTTCACGACACAAAAGCTGATGTAATCTTGAACCGATGAGTTCTTTGACCGAATCCTGCATTTCAACGGTGTGATCTTCGGCTGCAAGCCGATCTTCCTTCCAGAACGGTTTTTGTGCGTCAACTAGTTTTGCAATTGGTTCGCGTGTGAGCTCGATTGCTTCCAAAATCTTTTCTTCAGGCACTTGTTTGGCAGCGGTTTCAATCATTAAAACGCGATCGCGCGTTCCGACAACAATCAAGTCAAGATCGCTTTCTTTCATTTCGGATTTGGTCGGATTGATTTTTAGCTCACCTGAAATTAAACCGACTCGGGCGGCGCCGATTGGGCCTGAAAATGGCGCCATTGACTGGGAAACGGCGGACGATGCGGCACAAATTGCTAGTAGATCGGGGTCGTACTCTTTGTCGTAGGACAAAACCGTAATCACAATTTGGATATCATGGCGAAAATATTTGGGGAACAACGGTCTGATTGGGCGATCCACCATTCTGGCGGTTAAAACCGCTTCTTCAGACGGTCTGCCTTCTCTTTTAATAAATCTTGAGCCCGAAATTTTGCCCGAAGCATAAAAACGCTCTTCGTAATCAACTGAGAGCGGCATATAATTTAGCTCTGACGGCTCTTTGCCCACAACGCAAGTGGCTAAAACCATCGTGTCGCCCATGCGCGCCACAACAGCACCATCGGCTTGGGGCGCTAACTCACCAGAAGTGAGCGTCAGCTTTTGGCCGGCTATCTCAACTTCCACCTTTTCACTTTTCATATCTCTCTTTCCGGAGTTCAGTTCAGAGGTTGAAGCACATTAGATGCGCCAATTCTCTGCCCTAAACTCACATTAATTATTTTTTATCTTTTTAATTTTAAATCAGCGATAACTTTTGCGTATTTTTCTGGTTCGGCTTTTTTTAAATAATTTAGAAGACGGCGTCTTTTACCAACCATGATCAAAAGTCCGCGGCGGGAGTCGAAATCATGCTGATGAACCTTAAGGTGTCGGCTCAGTTGCTCAATTTTTTCGGAAAAATTTTTGATTTGAAAGTCAGTCGAACCGGTATCTTTTTGCGACCGCTTTCTTGGTTTTTTCGTTGCTTTTAAAACCTTCTTGGCTTCCGCCGGCTGTTCAACTTTCGCCTTTTTAGCTTCCTTGACGGATTTTACTGTTTTTTTTGCAACTTTTTTTTCTGCAACCCTCTTCTCAGCAACTTTTGCCGGTTTGGTTGCAACTTTTTTGGTTTTCTTTGTTGTTTCTTTTGCCATTTTATATCTTAATTATCTATTATCCACTCTATACTTTTTACCATAAATAAACATTATTTGCAATACGGACGCTATCTATTGGTATTTCTTATATATCGGACCTAATTCAAACAACTAATTTATTTAAAAATTTAAATTTCAAAATTAAAATGTCAATTAAAACCCAAAACCAAAATGTCAAATATTTTAGTATTTGAGCTTTGAACTTTATTTGTCATTTGGCATTCGAGCTTTGTGCTTTTCAAAATGTGCCCGAACGACTACCACTTTGTTTCAAACGGCTTGCCAGATGGCACATTATCGTTTTGTAAGATAGGTTTTTCCCCGACGTCTTGCATCGAAGAGTCGGGAGTCGGGGCTTCCTCTTCTTTAATCGCGCTACCGGTTATTTTATTTTGAAAGTCGCGGATCTTGGAGAGAACTTCATCCTCCTTAACCGAAAGCTGTCCCTCAATTCTAAATGCCGCGGCACTTTCGTGTCCGCCGCCACCAAACATTCCGGCAATTTGCGAGACATCAAATCCCCTGGCGATTGAGCGAAGCGATCCGTGCACTTGTCCCTCGCGCTCGGAGAGCAACATTGCAAAATCAACATCATTGGCCGACTTTAACAGCTCGTCAACAACACCGGAGAGCGCGGATTCGTCTGCGCCAATGCGATCAATTTCCTCGCGATTGATTGAGGACCAGATAAACCGATGAATCTTATCTTCTTTAACGGAAGATAGGATAAGCCCCCAGAGACGCAGAGTTTCGAGCGACTTAGTTTTATAGAGATTTTTGACAATCTCCTGTTGATGGGCTCCGGCCGCCACTAATTGAGCCGCAACTGTAAGCGATTTCGGAGTAGTGTTAACATTTTGAAAGCTTGAAGTATCGTAGATTAAACCCGTCAGAAGAGCGGTTGCCACCGGTTCGTTAATTAATGTACAATTTTGCGAAAGGGCTTCAAGTAAAGATACCAAAATTTCGCACGTTGAAGTCGCCACGAGCTCAATCCAGTTAACTTTGCCGAACTTCTCGTTTGATGGATGATGATCGATATTAATAACCGTGGTTTCGTAAAATAAATCAGCTGGTTGGGAAAGCGCCCCTAGCCGTTCTAAGTTCGGAGTGTCCAAAACAATAATCAGATCGTATTTTGCCTCGCCGGGCTTTAGCAAAACATCTTCTTCTTTAAATTCCCCCGATTTAGGCGTCACGACAATTTCGAGTCGGTTTTCTTCGCGGTCGCGCTTGTAACCCAATTTTTCAAAATCCGCATTTTTTAAATCAAGGGAAATAACAAAATCGGAGCTGACCTGAATGCTGTTTACTATCTGGTCGATCTCGGGTAGGTATGAAAAAATCTTCCCCGCCTCGTCGGCAGATGCGGCTGTCACTTTTTTGTCCAACCGCTCCAGAGCAATTTTTAACGCCAAAAGAGAACCAAGCGAATCACCGTCGGGATTTTTGTGACCGACAAGTAAAATATGCTTAGCCTCTTTGATTAAATCAACTGCCTGTTGCTTTGGGGTTAAATCCATTTTTTTTATATTTCAAATTTAATTTTGAAAGTTTTATACAGTATCAAAAACCTCCTTATCTTGTCAAGACGGGAGTTTTATGATAAATTTTCTAAAGACAAAAAATTTGGGAGCATTATGCCAATTATAAAATCTGCAGTTAAGGCCTTAAAACAATCAAAGGTCAGACAAAAAAGAAATCTTTTGAAGAAAAAAGATCTGAAAGATATTGTTAAAAAAACAACGAAATCTTCGGATATGCCGAAAGCGCAAAGCAAAATCGATAAAATCGCTAAGACCGGTTATATTCACAAAAATAAAGCGGCAAGATTGAAGTCGCGACTTTCAAAAAGATTGAAGGGTTCTAAATAGATTTTTTGCAAACTAAAGTTTGCATCTTAATGTTAAAACTAGAGGGGCCTAATTGCGAAGCGGCCCCCATGGTTTTAAGGATTCCTTACCCTGAACGCCCTACGGTCTATGAAAATTTTATTCTTTCTGATTGAACCTTCGTCAACATGTTTGTGACGTATTCAATCGAAGCAATAAAATTTTCATCTGATTAAGTCACGGCTCAAATATCATTTTCGCCTCAGAAAAAATTGTCGCTTTTTGCCAAAGCGGCAAAAATCTCTAAGTATTGATTATTTTTTAAAAAAAACTATAATTCTGCTCTTAGGCCTGAGGTCTAAGCTGGCAGCCGATGAGTCGGTTGCTGGAAATCCATTCCAACGATGAGTCGTTGGGAGACAATAGGTGAGGTTTATGTTGAACAAACCCTGCTACGCAGAGGCACTGGCGAGGTTACTTCGGGACAAGAAGTGCTGGGAGACACTGTTCGAGAACGGCTACGCCCATGACGACACTCTGAGTGTTCCACCCGAAGTCCATCCGAACCAAATGGTCAGGACAGCTAGGATACTCAGAATCTGCGGACTACCACATGCCCTCTACCTGTGGATGGTCGCCCCCAAGGGCTGGAGTAAAGAAGCGGATATCCGCAACTTCTATCTCGTCAAAGCCACAGGGACCAAGGACACTCCCGAAATGATGGTCTTCGTCCTGTGGCCTCAGGATAAGGACTTTGTCAGCAAACTCGCCGACATCATGAAGGACACCTTCATTCCTGAGGTAATCGAGAACTTCGCGGACAGATGGGGTCCTTTGGTCGGCGGTTTGGAGAACCGCATCGAAGCGGCCGTTGGGATCGAAGCAGTTTCGCGCCACGAGTACGAATACTGCACTTCCCAGATGGTTGCCAACTAGCATCCGTAAGATCGATCGTACATGGGGCGGCGCGAGAGCGCCGCCCCTTAACTTTTTTTAAATCTATTGGTTTATTGGTAATTAAAAGCCGGAAATTGTAAAATAGGATTATGACTTTTAAAGAGGGGCTGATTTATTTTGCGAATATTGCCTATGAACTTGGAAAATGGGCGTTTGCGATTCTGATTGTCGGTACTATTCTGCACTATTTCGTTATAACGCTGTTTATTATTTCAGGACCGTCAATGGAAACGGGTTTTCACGATAAACAGATTGTTTTGGTCTCGCGAATTGGATTATTTACTGGAGCATACCGGCGTGGAGATCCGATGGTTTTGAAATTTCCCGGAGATCCGGAGCATAAAAAATACATTAAGCGTTTAATTGGCATGCCCGGTGAAACACTCGAGATTCAAGACAACAAAATATATATCAACGGCCAACTTCTCCCCGAACCATATATCCAATACGTGGGAGAGGCGGTGGAAAATGATTGGCCGGTTTTTTATAATAACGATCAGCTCGAAACAGAAGCCCTGCTTTTGCACGAACAGGGAAAGGCACTTACCCAGCCCGATATGAAGGTAACGCTCGGTAAAGACGAGTATTTTTTCATGGGTGATAACCGTGAGAACTCAAACGATTCGCGCATGTGGTATCCCGCTTCAAAATCGGATATTGTCGGTCCGGTTCGGTTTATCGTCTTCCCCATCAAAGATTGGGGTCCGGTGGTCAATCCGTACTACGGAGGATAGGTTTATTTAATTTTCCCGAGATCGCAGTTGATGACTTTGGGATTCACCGCTTTGATTTCATCCGAGTAAGGCATTTTTGGGATCGGGTTGTAAAGAAAAATTGGTTTTCCTAAAACATAGGCGAAGCCAAGCTCCATTAGCGCGTTGCCACCAATATAATTTCTTATTTTATTTTTAGTGATATTCAGAACTAAAACTGCATCAGATTTTTTAATATAATCAAAATAAGCTTTAATAAAATCAGTTTTTTGATTTTTTCTAAACTTATAATCTCCTCCATCACGGCGTTTCCATTTTTTAAATTCATCAAGGGTGTAATCTCCGTTCTTGATGTGAATACAAGAATGTGGGATTTCGGTTTTGTGCCCCATCGATTCTAGCTCGTCGGAAATTTTTATAATCTTGTCCGCACACTCAACGCTACCCACAATAACAATTTTCATTTTTCTCCCTTCATCTTCTATATATCAAAAAAAGCCTGCTTGCACAGCCCCTCTTTTATAATTCTGACGCTTATTTCACCAGAGGTTCGTTCGAGGCGTTTAAAGAATCGGCAATAAAGTCGATAACTGGCAGAAGGGTGCCGGCAAAGCTTTCCACTCCGTTGATTGTCTGTGTATGGCCATACCATTTGGGTGGCATAAAATTGGTCTTGGCGAATCTGGCCGACCAACCGGCTTCAACCCCTAGGGCAATACTGTAAGAAAGATAATTTTCATAGAGCAGGTTCGATCCGGCTAAAAGTGAATCGTCGTCTAAAAAGTTTTTAAACTGCAACCAGTATTTTCGCATCTGGTGACCTTTGGGGGTTAGGGTGGTTAGCCGCGGAGCAAAGTTGACGATTAATATTCCAAAAAAGATTAACGATACCCAGAAAAACAGGACAAATTTCGGGTCAGGGGCCAAAATGGCAAAAAATACGTAGCCAATTAAACCCCAGAAGAATGTGGCAATTCCCGCTAGGCGGTATTTAAGATGAAGACGCGGTGGGAAAACGGAAAAATAACCCATACTTTCGGCCTCATCATAAATTTGCAGGTAGAAGAGAGCCACTTTTCTTGAAAATAGATGACGGCCGATCCTGGCTTCGACATCGAGTGAGGCGGCCTTATTTTGACGCGGCAAAAATATTTTTTCAAGCAGGGTTTTCTCATAAATCTTGAGGTTTGAGGCATCTAATCTGGAAATTTTATTTCTGTAAACTACAAAATCGCGGCCGGTATTAAAAATCCTGATATATCCGCGCTCCGATAAATCGACTATAGTTGCCATAATTGTTCGCGGACCAACACGGCCGCGCACCAAGGCCTCAACCAGCGCGGGAGCAAGGTCTGCAGGTGGATTTTTAAGCTCCCCTTCGGCTTTCTCGTTAGACAAGCGGAAATCCGCCTTTAAAACCATGTATAAAACAATCATTGCAGCCGCGGGGGGTAAAATCAGACCAAGGATTAACCAAAGCAATCCCGGAATCGAGCTAATCGAGCTAGAAACAACTTTTGAAGCCGGTAGGTCAAAATACCCTCTCGGGAAAGCAGCCGCAATCGTAACGGTCGAGGTTTGAGTAATATTTGAAGCGCGATAAACCACTTGCTTGCCGTCAAGTAGTTCAGCCGATTCCGGATTTGCACCGTGTACCGCGATCACTTGCGGATCAACAACCAGCCGATTAATTTTTTTAGGTAAGTTAAGGGTAATAACCGCATTCTGGTAGCTTTGATTTGGTTCATTTAAAACGATGTAGCGCAATTCTTCCCTATCCGGCTTGACCGTCACGCCTTGGGGCAATTTTTTGCCGTCAACTTCGGCCGTGCCGTTTTTTAAAACGTCGATGGTAATATTGTAATCCACCGTTTCTTCGTACAAATTCGTAAAATCGGTGATAGACGCGGCGGCTTGGGGCAACTCAAAGTTTATGCGAGGAATTTGAAAACCGGCATACGCCAAAAGGCCGATGACCGAGAAAAAAAGCAGCTTTCTTTTATAGATACCGACTAGCACTTCCCTCCTTTAAAATCCCAACATCCTTTTTTAAAAGGGTGTTGGGGTTATATACTTAAAACAAGGTCTCGCAACCCCTCGCTATCCTCTATTTTACCCGTTTTAATTTCGAAATCTACGCGTACAATTTCCCCGTAGATGTCAGCAATTCTGGAATATGTGAATTGATCAGACAAAGACATAACCTTTGAAACCTGAAAGGGAGAGAGTTTGGCAACTTTTGAGATGGCAAACTGATTGGGCGAAGATTGCTTCGCCTCTTTAACCTGCGCGATTGTTCTAAATTGATAGTTAATGAGCGATAAAATTCGAAGTGGCGGCTCATTAGTTTGAAGCAGGGCATCAAGGTGCTTGAGCGCTCTATCTTTTTTATTCCGGGCCAAATCATCGATCATTGCAAAAATATTGCTCGTGATGTTTTTTTCAACCAGTTCTTCGACATCACTTTTTTTAATTGCACTGACGCTGAAACTAATTAGTTTGTCTATTTCGTTTGACGCGCGCCAAAGATCGTCACCAACAAATTCCGAAAGTAGTTCACTGGCATCATTTTCGATTTTACCGCCACGGAAAGATACCTCGTCGCGGATAAATTTTGACATTTTATATGGTTCAATTGCCTTAAATTCCTGAGCCGCTTTTGGTTTGTTTAGGGATTTAAACAAACCTAAGCGTCGATCCGGCACTCCTTTTTCAATAAACAAAACAACGGTTGAAGATGGAATTTTATCCAAGGAGTCCTTGATTGTTTCCTGAACTTTTTTGTCTTTATTTTTAAAAACGTTTTCGACAATAATTAACCGACTTGAGGCCAAAAGCGGAACCGCCTGAATCTGGCGTAAATAATCCTGATCTTTGAGCGTTGCGCCGTCGAGCGTTAATAAATTAAAATCCCCACCCGCCTTTGCAAGGTACTTTTCTTTTAGCTCACGGACTTTGCGCGAGATCATATAATCATTTGGACCGAAGAAAAATAAAAGCATAATACAATAATTTTTAATTTATAATCAATTTAGAATGATAAAATTTTTAAACAAATTAGATAGAAGGATTATTTGAAAATTTTAAATTTTGACATTTATTCTAAATTCTAAATTTTAAATTCTAAATTTCAGAACAGTTTCTCCTGTTGATTGACGATGCGGTGGCTTTTGGGCAGGCGGCGGATTAGTGATTTAAAACGGTATTTTTCCAAAAGTTCCTTGGTTTTTTCCTCGTCAAAGTCATGCAAGACGGCATTTTTGAGCTTAAAATCGAGGTCAACGTCGGTTTTAATTGTCGCTAATTCCTTCGAGAGATGCGCCATTTTTTCGCCATTGATTAATTTCTGCAGAGCATTTCTTTTAAATTTCTTCTCGATTTCAGCGGGATCTTTTTTAATTTGCTTGTAAATTTTTTCGACCGATCCGTATTCTTTTAAAAGCGCTGTGGCTGTTTTTTCGCCGATGCCTAAAACACCTGGGATATTATCCGATGAATCGCCCGACAAGGCCTTGTAATCAATTATTTGCGCCGGCGATAATCCGAATTTGCCGTAAACGCCGTTTGTATCATAAACCGTTTCCTTAACGCGCCCCATCGC
>CAYYMZ010000020.1:0-14141 GCA_964473025.1 uncultured Candidatus Saccharibacteria bacterium | reverse complement strand
TCTTATAATAACCTTGGGATTTGCGCCCGTCGGTTTGCCGTAAATTCTCAAATAGTGATTAACCGGAAGTTCAAGAACCTTAAAACCGTGTTGATTGACACGGTACAGAAGCTCTGCCGAGAACATCGCTCCAGTTGATTCCACTTTAATTTTTTTAATTACCTTTGACTTAAAAAGCTTGAAAGCACAGTCAATATCTCTAAATTTCAGCGATAAGAACACTCTGGCAAGCGATCGCCAGGCAAACATATTTAGTTTCCTTGAAAATCCCTCGCTTCTTTTCTTGCGATAACCGATAACAACATCACAATCATTTATTGTATTAATAAATTTTTTGAGCTCATTAATTTTAAATTGCATATCGGAATCGGTGAAAAAAATCAGTTCTCCCTTTGCCGCCTTGAGTCCATCCCAAACAGCCGCTCCGTAACCGAGGTTTTTTCTATGCGAAATAATATGAACATTATCATTTATTTTTTTGTATTTTAAAACTTCCACTTGAGTGGAATCAGTGCTACCATCGTCAACTACAATAACCTCATATTCCCCAAGTGGCGTGGCAAATTTGACCGCGCTCTCAAGAGATTTTTTAATATTCTTTTCCTCATTATAGGCGGGAAAAATAATCGAGAGTTTAACTTTCTTTTTCATGAGTATTTTTCTTAACCATGCGGGATATCTTGATGATTTCAAAAAACGTCTTAATCGAATCCCGTCCGGCGCGTAAATGCGACCCCTCGGCATCGCGCCATATGACCGGCACCTCGGCAATTTTAAAACCCAGCTTTTGCGCTAAAAGCAAAACCTCAACATCAAATCCCCACCCCTTGGTTTGAAGACCTGAAAAAATCTTCTCTGCCGCATCACGGCGGAATAACTTAAACCCGCACTGCGTATCGTGAAAATTAAGACCTGTGAGCATGTCAATAAAACGGTTGCCCGCTCTTGATATTATACGTCTAAAAATATTTTGTTTGCGTTCGGCCTCGCGCCCTTTGTATCTTGAGCCGATTATCACCTGGTTCTCTTCGATATATTTATCAAATTTCGCAATCTCACGAATCTTAGTCGAATTGTCCGCATCCATAAATAAAACCCAATCTTTGGTTGCCTCAAGCATCCCCACTTTGACCCCATAACCTTTCCCCTGTCTGACTTTATCTTCGATGATTTTAATTGGAATTTTGGATTCAAACGATTGGGCGAATTCTTGCGTACCATCGGTTGACGCACTATCCGAAATAATAATTTCGCTCGAAATTTCGTTGTCTTGAAGATATGCAATTATATCCGAGAGCGTTTTCGGCAATCTTTTGCGTTCATTATATGTTGGTATAACAACCGATAAGCTTTTCATTTTTTTCCTAAAATAAAGACGATTGGCGCACCACCTGCCTCGACAGAATGGATTATAGCATAATTTGCGGGTATTGAAAACCCTGAAACCCACAAATATTCGGTGTTTATCACGATATAATCGGGGCTTTGCTCTCTCGCTACCGCCACAAGATCTGATCTGATTGGTCCAAGCGCATGCTCCGGCTTGAAATTAAGAAAAACGGAGCTGTTTTGTTTCGCGTTTCCGTTAAGATATTTTATCGCCTCTTCCCCACCTTCACCCCACCAGCCAAGCTGGAGTAATTTACGCTCGTAAACGCCGCGGGCGCCACCGACGGCTTCATTGTAATAATCGAGATAATAAGGATAGTAGTTGAATGCATTTAATGCGAGATAAAATATAAGCGAGACAATTAAAATAATTTTTACCCAAAGATATTTTGAAAGATTCAAAATGTAAATAAATCCCCACGCTGCCAAAATCGCGAGAGGAATCCAGACCGGCAACAAATATCTGATTCCGTTCTGTTTGAGACCAAAAAAGCTTTGTGCAAAAGGAATAAGCAGCCAGCAAAACAAGTAAATTTTTTCGCGATTAAGCGGCCGTCTAATAACACCAAGCAAAAATAAAATCAGAACTACAATCGGCGTCGTTGCTAAGAAATATACCAAATAATATGAGTGTGGAGGAATTACATTTGCTACTCCTAAATACCATTCCCTGACCTGTCCCCAATGGCCTAAACTCTCTTTTAAAGCCGCAATTGGCGCCTGCCATAAAAATGGCCAGGTTAAATAAAAAACAATGATGGCGAAAACCGGTATTAGAATAAGAGACACCCACCGCCAGATATTTTTTCTCCAGCTTGCAAAAAGTGCGACCGCAATCGGCAAAAGCGCAATCGAGAGAATGAGGTTGTAGCGGGTATTGATTGCTAAGCCGAAAACTAAAGAAGGCATTATATAATCACGCCACGTGCCCTTTGATTTGGCAAAATAAAAGAAAGAAATAGCGATCAGCGTGAACATTAAAGCGGTGATGGAATCCATCCCCAAAACTCTTCCGTACGCAATAAACGATGGCGATATAGATAAAATTAAAGCGGTAACAACACCAGTAATCGGTGAAAAATTAAGTGCGACAAATAACGCGGCGGTGGCAATTGTAAGCGACAACATTGCGGCGCTTGCCATCCGTCCCGGATTAAAATTCTCTTGATGTGAGCGATAAGCCGTAACGCTCGAGAGACCATAAATGTATTTGGCAAATCCGGGATGTTCTTTGTTGGACGACCACGCCTGCGAAGAAAAATCCAGATTCGACGCGCTTTTTAAATAATCCCGACCAGCATTAAAATATGCAATCTCGTCCCACGTCTGACCGGTTTTGGAAATACCGATCGAAATGACCGAGAACGAGAACACCGTAACAGCCAAAAAAAACAGGACTTTGTTCCCCTTCTTTGAAAGAAAGGTTTTAAGCATTTTTTGTAAGTTTTTTCTGCGATAAATAAACAAAGGCGATAATTACAAAAAATTCCAGCACCAAGTCGTTTCGATAAAAAGGCGTGTCAAATAGGCCCAAGATTAAAATAGAAGTCAGGGCGGCCGAAAGCGCAACGCTGTCCAATCGCCAGAATCCGCTTTTTAAAACAAGCAGCGAGAATGTCAGCAAACCTAAAAGCCCCGTTGTTAAGTAAATTTGCAGATAAAGATTGTGCGCGGTTAGCGCTTGAGGCGTTATAAACTCGGGGTAATTGACCCTACCTTGGGTTAGATCGCCGAAGTATTGTTGATAATTTGAGAGCCCAACGCCAAAGACCGGCTCGCGAGAAATCATTTCCACGCTGGTTGACCAAATATAAAAACGCACATTCGAGGAAGTCGCCTTACGCGCATGAGAAGTCCAGTCCGGTTGGAAAACATACAGCGTCGCGCCAAGAAGCAAAACCAGAGTCGCGATAAGCAAGCCTTTGGCTAATTTGGTTCTACGGCCACGCATAAATTGGGAAAAAGCTACCACAATCAAGCCGGCGGCGGCGGCGATATAGCCGCCGCGCGAACCGGTCAGATATAGGGCCGCGGCAAAAGAAATGCTCGCAAACAAATAAACCCAAAAGAGCTGATCGCGCCTAAAAAATTTTATCATTTGCGAAACCGCGATGGCAAAGATGGGAGCCAAAAACATCGCCAAGTAGTTCGGGCTCAACTGATCAAAATCCAAAAGACGGTTATCGGCTGACTTTATCCCATTCGAATACAGGGCAAACGAAATTATCGTCGCAATTAGTCCTGAGGCAACGATAAAATGCAAATAATCGTCGATGTCTTCCTTTTTTATTGAAAGAGCCATGACAAAGACAAGAAAACCGTCAAAGAAATAGGCCTTCCACAAACCGAGTCCAGATGCGAGATTGGGATCGGCCAAAGCCCCTAGTAAGCCGGCCACCATAAAAAGTCCAGCAAGATAAAGCGGAAGAGCATTTCTTATTAATTTATAGGATTTTGAGATTAAAAATATAAGAAATGCGGCGTAAACTAAGATTTCAAGCGCCGTTGTGGGGATTGCGCCAATACTGAAACGCAAAACGTAAGACGGTAAAAACACCAAAACCAAACCGAGCATAACTTTAAATATTTTCCTTGACATTTTTGTTTAAAATTAAATTAGACACAGCCGCCATCAATCCAATCAAAAACCAAATATGAAAGATGTAAATAGTTGAGAATGTTGCGTATTGAATTAAAATGGCGAGGAGAGCAAAAATCAGGGCCAGAATAAGCGATTTTAATAACTCATCTTTTGCATGATAAAACGCCAAAAGTGATCGCCAAAAAATAACAATTATAAGAAGCAAAAACGTGATAGCCCCGACAAGGCCGTTTTCTGCCAGAATCTCCATATATTCGTTGTTAACAATCACCCAACCGCTCTCAGGTGTTTCCGACGGGTCACCCTGAACCAAAGGCCCGAAATTACCCGGTCCGACACCGAGAATCGGATGGTTAATAAACTGATCATAGGCCTGCTCAGTTGCATCAAGGCGCGAAACCACTGACTCTCCGGTAGGGTCGCGTACAAGCATGTGGGTGACAAAGTTATCAAGAGCGTCGGATTCGCTTTTCACCAAATAGAGATAAGTGCCGCCAAGCACCAGCAAAATAATGGCGAAGCTAACCACCATTGTCTTAACTCGAAAAATAAACTTGGCTTGAGAAATTAGAACGAAAACAAAAACAATTGCTCCGGCTAAATATGCGCCACGCGATATCGCCAGTACAAAATTCAAAAGCAAAACCAGAAGAAGTAAAACGGCTGGAAACCGGCCGATGAATTTCTGAATCTGGCCTCTTAAGAGAAGGATAAAGGTAATCAACGCCGGAATAAAAATATAATTGGCAAAATAGAGTGGCTCTTGTGAAAACGCCATCACCCGGGCAAATCCCATCGTTGACTTATCGTAGCCGGGTTTTAGGAGAGTTACCGCCGTAGGCAGACCAGCCATATCGCCCAAAAACTGGAATATCCCGACCAGCCCCGCCAAAATTGCGCCCCAAATAATACCTTTGACCGCATACTCGATCGCCTTTTTGTTTTGCGCCACTAACGTAACGGTCAGATAAACAATAACCATTAGAATAAATGAGGCGACAACCTGAATTGCCCGCTGTTGATTTGTCGCTTGGGTCAAGGATACGAAAAAGGCGAGAGCAAAAATTATTAAAAAATATCTGATTGGGTCTTTGGGGATCACAAAGTCCTTACGGATCGCTTTGGCGGCAAGGTAACTTAGGAGCACTACGATAATTAAGATGTAGTTTATTTTGATATTTAGTCCGCCTAGCAAAACAGTCGGAATTCTTTCAAACGGGAGAAAAAAGCCGACCAAACCAAGGCCCAATTCGGGATTTTTTAAAAGAAACGGTAAGGTGAAAATGATTGCACCAAGCGTTATCCCGATGGCCTGCCCGATTGGGGCCTTGATAAAACCAATCGAAAAACCAATCACAAGCGCGGTCGCTAAGATTAGAAGAGCCCAGGTCAGCCATTCTTTAATTTTCACTCAAAATCTCCTCAAGGTATTTCTCCGCTTCCTTTATCTCTTTTTTTATATCATATTTCATGGCATATTCCCTAGCGCTCTTTGTCAATTTTTCCCTAAAAACTTCGTCTTGGAAAAAATGCACGATTGCTTCTTCAAGCTCCCGGGCACTACGTTCTCTGACTAAGATCGCTCCCTCGCCTTCCTTTATATATTCAGGAATCGCTCCGCTTTTAGTGGTTAGAACCGGCGTAGAGCAAGAAAGTGATTGCAGATTAACCGTTCCAACCTGTTCCTCCCAACGCTCAGTTGTGATTGAAGGATAGACAGAAAGTTCGGCGCGGGCAAAATATCGGGTCAAAGCGTCACTTTTAGCAAAACCAATAAAATTGACTGATGAAATAATATTATCTTTTACGTAGTTGCGCATTGCCTCTTCGAGCGGACCTTGGCCGATCAGGTTTAAGGTTAGCGAGGGAATTTTATTTTTCGCCCCACGGAAGGCCTCGAGCAAAAACATAATCCCCTTTTCCTTAACCCATCGACCGATAAAAACAATTTGGTTTTTCGTTTTTTTGCCCATCGGGCGAAATGTCTTTGTATCCACTCCCCAAATTCCCCAAGGTAGTCCGGTAATTATTTTTGCCGACCGAGCATAATATTTAATATTTCTGACCGCTCCCGAATTTAGAGCAAAAATCATATCGCAGGAGCGGAAAAATCCAGGGCAAAATAATCTTAAAACGATTCGTTGAAGGGTTGAGAATCTCTCCTTTATCGGGCGGTTTTCAAAAACGGGGCAAACTAGCTTGGCTTTGGTTCTTTTTTTGGCAATCTGCGAGATCCGGCTTAATCTTAACCCAAGACGCGAACCAAACGGTTCAACCCCCTGAATTATATCCGGTTGTTCGGCGACGATTTCTGAGAGCAAACTGCCAATTTCGACTTTGCGGCATCCCCTTAAATCACTTTCCGACATATCGCCGTAGGGAGCATTTAGGTAAAAATGTACAATCTCAAAGCGCTTAAAATTTTGAAGGGGCGCTTGAATATCGCGCCTGATTGATTCTGTTATGAAAATAAGTTTAGGTAGTTTTGCGGCCATTGTATTCTTTTAGGGCAAGGTCATAAACATCAATTGTACTCTGCGCGGTTTTGGCCCATGAAAATTTATCAACTTGCCGAACATTTTTTAAAATCATCTCTTGTCGCATAGCATCATTGCCGTTTACCTGTGTTATCGCTTTAACCCACGCGTCCTTATCCTTAGGAGAAATTAACACCCCCGCTTCGCCGATTACCTCGGGCATCGAGGATGTGTTTGAAGAAATTACCGGAACGCCGGAGGCCATTGCTTCAAGCGGCGGCAAACCAAAGCCCTCATAAATGGACGGGAAGGTAAAAATCCGCGCACCTCTGTAAACGGCTGCCTTGTCTTCTTCGGCCAAATATCCCGTAAAAATAATTCTGTTGCCGAGCTTTAATTCCTTAACGCGCTTGAAAAGACCTTCGTAATACCAGCCCTTTTTACCTGATATAACGAGATTGAGATTTGAATTTTCTTTCTGTTTGATGACCTCATGAAAAACGTCTATTAGAAATTCCAAATTTTTGCGTGGTTCAAGCGTCCCGACGTGCAATAGGTAGTGCTCCGGCAGCGAATATCTATTGCTTACTTCTTTTATTTTGGCTTCGGGCACTTTTTCTTTAAATTTTTCATCAACTGCCAATGGAATAACCGATATTTTATCCCCGGGAATTTTCAAAATCTTCTGAATATCGCGTTTAGTCGATTGCGAAATTGTGATAATTCTAGTCGCTTTGCGATATGAAAACGGCATCCAATAAGAGTAAAACATCCGTGAGGCAAAGGGGATATTTTCGGGAAAAAGAATGCTGATGATGTCGTGAATGGTCACGACAACCGGACCGCGAAATATAAACGGGGCCGAAAGGCACGGCTGGTGCAAAAGATTGGCGCCTTCGCTTTTGGCACGCCTCGGCAAAATTACCTGATCCCACCAAAAGCGTTGCGGGGTTGAAAAATCTTTTTGTCCCTCTGGCCTGATTAAGACAAATTCATGCTCGCTTTTATTTTTACGCAGCGTCTCGATTAAATTCGAAACATAAAACCCAAAACCGGTTGGCTGACCCAATGTTGTCTGTATATCAATAGCAATCTTCATAATAAGTAATAATTAATAAGTAAAAAGTAAAAATTTCAAGTTAAAATTATTAAGTTATTTGTTTCTAATTGTAATTAAACTTTTGGCTAAAATTTTCGCTAGCTCTTCAACCTCATCTTGTAACTTGGATATTTTGGATTTGCCCACCAATTTAGCGCACTCAAGGAGAGCTAACCAGTATCTTGTCTCATTTGCCGATTTTAAAGCAGTATTATAAAAATTTGCAAAATCCTTTTTGCTCGAAGAGGCGTAAGCTTCGGCGATATTAGCTCCAATGCTTGTAGCGCTCCGAAGCAGCTGATTTGCAATAACCTGACTAATATAATTTCTTTCTAATGACTTAAGAAAACCAATAACGTCGAGTGAAAAAACAAAAGATCTTTTTTTTAAATCATAGATTTTATTATTTTTCATTGTGGTTTTTACTTTTTACTTTTCACTTTTTAATTAATGTTCTGACTAATTCCATCGGTATTGCCTTAAAAAGAAATACTAATCCAGAATAAAACACCAGTGTGATTGCAATTATCGCAAACATGTTGAGGCCAGCTCGATCGAGAGAATAGGTTAACGCCGCCATCAGCACCCCGGCTGCAAAAAGCTTTAAGGCACCGTGCAATTTGATAGGCAGGGCCAAAAATTTGTTGGTCAAGATAACATAGGTAGTACAAACGATTATTTCTGTTAGTAGTGTAGCAACTGCCGCACCGAGGTAACTGAAGCGCGGAATAAGCAGAAAATTTAATGCCAGGTTAAAGACGGCAAAGCCCAAAGTCGGCCAAATTACCGATTTTTGGCGCCCCAGAGAAAGAATCATGTAGGTATAAAGGTTTGAGACAAAGTTTATTCCAACCGAGAAAATCAAGATTTTCATTGTTGTCACCGAAGTAATCGCGTGACCAAGAAATGAAACTGTTGATTCGGAAACGAATTCATTTCCCTTCGCCCCAGCAATGAAATGGATAATCGGTTCGGCTAAAAAGAAAAATAAAATAACCAAAGGCACAGCCAGTAATATTAAAAAATCAAATGATTTCTGAAACGCGGGCCGGACTCTTTCATCACCGGTAGTAGCATAACGGGTTATGAGGGGAAAGGCCGCACCCAGAAACATCACCGGAATGGTCTGAAGAATTTCCAGCATTTTGTAAGCCGTTCCATAAATACCGATATCGGTCATCCCCTTCATTAAGGAAAGCATCACCGAATCAATTTTGTAATAAATAAAGCCAAAAACCATAATGATGCCAATCGGTATCGCTTGAGTTAAAACGTGACGCCAGTATTTTAAATTAAACGCCATTCCAAATTTGATGAAGCGGTCAAGCAGATAAAGGTTGATCAGAAAAATAATGACGTTGCCGCCGATATAAGCTGTCATGGCTAAATCAAATCCTCCTGACCCCTTAACTACCAGATAAATCAACCCCAGAGTTATCGCCCGGCCGACTACTTCGGCCGAAACAGTGATATCGAGCCGGTAATTATTAAGATAGACGCTGACCAAAGCAGAATTCATGGTGGCAAAGAAGGTTGCTATGGCAATAATTCCGACGCCCAGCTTAACGTCATATGGATAATTGAAAAACCAAACCGCTGCGAAACACAATGCATAAACGACTATTGCCGAGAGGAGGCGGAAGGCAAAAATGTTTGAGAAAACTTTCTGTTTATCTTCGTCAACAGCAAGTTCGCGAATCAATGTCCATTGCAAGCCAAAATCGGCCAAAACACCAAAAAAACCGACGAAAGCAAAAACAGTTGTGTATTTTCCAATCCCATCAATACCAAAATATCTAAACAGAATCGCAACGGTCACGAAGGAAATGGCTGTCCCTACAACCTTTCCGATCATTTGCGCCGCGGTATTGTAAGCAACCTTTCGAGTATAAGACATGGATAATTTTTAATTTATAATTTAGAATTTAAAATCAATTTAAAATTTACAAAATTTACTTATTTTTTGTAGAAGTCGCAATTTTGTGAAAAATGAAACTAAATTCTTGCGCCTCTTGCCATAACAATCTTAGCTTGTCTTTCTTTTCGGGCAAAGCAACCGAAAGCATTCTCAACCAATGCTTCGTTTCCTGTGATTCTTTTTTGCAGATATAAATCTTATTGAGAAAATCCTTCTTGGAACTTGCCCCGTTTGCCTCCATGTAGTTAGCTCCTATTGAGGTTGCGGACCGAACCAATTGTTTTATTATTGGTCCCGTTATGAGGGAAGGTTTAATTCCGGCACAAAGCTTTATGATGTTTTCTCCGAAAACCGCTGTCCTTTCTTCTAAATCATAATTTTTCGTTTCTGTCATTCTAAATTCAGAAATTTATTATAAATTATAAATTTTAAATTCTAAATTCCGCTACTGCTACATTACTCCTTAAAAACCAAAACCTCAAGAAAGTTTGTCGGTACAACGAATCAAATATTTGATATACTAATTGTAGCGGAACCAAGGAGGGTTTTGGAAGAAAAAAGAAAAAGGACTATCCTCTGGATTATTGTTATTGCTGGAATAGTGATTATTTTGGGTGTCATTTGGTATTTTGTATCGAGAAATGAGCAGGTTTCAAACGATGGAACAACCGCTACGCCCGCCTCAAATACTTCCGGATCGCCCGCTGAAAACGGTGTCTCTAAAACTAGCCCTATCGCCTCCGTCCCTTCTGCAACCCAAATTGGAGCACGAACCGCAATAAATACCTCAAAAACCGCGACCGCGACCATAACGGCAACGACGATTGCAGGTATTACAGATGAAGAGATAAGCAAAGATCCGATTTTAAGCAAAATCCCGCGAAGTGCGATTGTGGCCGTCACCCCCTATCCCGGTTCGGGACCATACGACTGGACACAAGGACCAAAGTATCTTATAGACGGATCAAAAATTCCCAAATCCGCGTTGCAAGAAAAAACTCCCTGTGAGGTAGTTGGGCTTTCCGATAACTGGGACAATGCAATCGAGAAATTTACCTGTGACACTATAGATTTTTTCGGAATGAAAGTTATTGATATGGTCTCGCAACTTAATTGCACGCTCTATCTTTCTGCCCTTCAAGTCAATATAGATAGCACGATCACTGGAAAATACGAAAATGGAATATGCAAAATAGAACAAAGATGAAAATAACCCGCAAAATAATTAAGGTGTTAATCCTAGCGGCCTTTTTTGCCGTCGCTTTTAACTTGTCTGTGACAATAAACCCAAGCGTTCAGGCGAGCAAAGCCCCCAACGCTCAACGGACAATGTCTCAAATTTCACTTAAAATGACGTCTGCTTCAGCATATAAGTACGGGGATAATACCAGCGTCACCAACGTCCTAACACACAAGGATCAACACGGAAACTGGATGTTTAGGTTGTACGACATTTTCAAAGGATTCACAAATATTTTCCTATTTATCGGCTTGCTCGTCTTCGCTTTTGCCAATATTTTGCACATCAATATCGACACCTACGCAATCAAAAAGCTACTTCCGAAGCTTATTGCGGTCGTCCTTATGATTAATCTAGCCCTCCCGATCATCACAATTTTTTCAACGTTGGTGGACAGAGTACAAACTATCTCGATCTTTAATAGTTACAAAGGCATAATCGGTCACTCTCTGCCTTTTTACTCTCAAATTGAATCCGTGTGGGATAATTTCAGCTGGTGGGATGGCATCAAGCTCTCACTCTCGACTCTCCTTGCCATTCCTGCGATGATAGTTGTTCTGTTGATAAGCGTATTTGTCCAGGCGGGCGTAACTTTAATGCTGGCGTTGAGACCCACAATTATTTATCTGGCAACGGCGGTGGCGCCACTGGCAATCGCCTGCGCTCTTTTGCCACAAACCGAAACTTTCTTCAAAAGGTGGCTTAAAATAATCGCCTTCTGGATGGTCTACCCGCTAATCGTTTCGGTCTTCGCCTACGTTATAAGTTTACTCCCTTCATTAACTTATTCGCAGGGCTTTATCGGCGCCACTTTGACTGTTTCAATTCCATTAATAATCAAGATCGGATTTTTATGGTTTTTGCTGAGAATGCCCTTCACCTGGGAGAAAGACGTCGGGGGAATTATTGCTAGTATACCGGGAAGCGTGGTGAAGGGTGGCGCGGCGGTTGCGGGTGCAACTTTACTTACAGCTGGAGCTTTAAGTGCAAGGCGAGACTTAGCAAAAGGCAAAATACTCGGCAAAATCCAGGATGCGGGAAGCTTAGTGAAAGATTTTGATACGTTGCAAGACCCCAATGCAAGCGCCAGATCGAAAAACGTAGCAAGGCTTAGACTTTTGAAAGATGCCGCTATTAGAGATATGTTAAAACCCGGCTCCGCCCATAACCCCACGGGTCTGTCCGCAGAACAGTTAAAAAGAACGCCTTACAATAGCCTCAATGCGGATGCAAGGTTAGCGGCCGACAATCAATTGGCACAACATGAAGGAGACTTGAAGGGTGGTGGTGCGTACTTTCTTACAAGAGCAGGATTTAATCCAGGCGGTAACCCCGTTCAAAGATATAAAAATTACGGTGGTTTTTGGAATGCAGCTGGCAGTTATATGATCAAAGGCGTCCAAAAAGATGCATCTGGTCAATGGGAGGCAAAAGACACCTTTTGGGGCAGTACCGCCTTGGGCAAAGGCAAAGGCATCGGATTGATTGGTATTATGGCAAACCTTGCAGCACTGGGGCAATATCGTCAAAATGCCAGCGCCTTCAACACTATCGAGGGCCAAAAAGCACTCAAAAAATACGGTCAAGGATGGGCAATGCCCGGTGCTTCTTCCTTCAATGGTGGGCGGGAAAGCGGTGCCGATGACCTTAAAAATGTTTATGATCAGCCAGGTATTGTTGAACAAAATCCTGTAGTTTGGGAAAAGATGCTAGCTAATTTAGAAAAAATTTCAGGCAAGCCACGAGATTCTGGAGGATTCTCGAAGGCACTTTATGAAACCATCAGATATTTAGGGGCAAAAAATAGTACGGCCAAGACTTTGACTCATTCACTTTTCAAAGGATTGAGCCAACGGGAAATAGGCTCAGGCATGGAACAGCTTAAAAAAACCCTTCAAATTTCTTCGAGAACGAATATTGTTGATGAAGCCAGAGCAACGGCAAGGATGCATAATAATTTAGGATTAGGCCCACCTGTTATAGAACCACCATCCAGAGGCAGACCACAGCAACGGCCGGGACGCCCCAGCGGAGATCCTGTGGGAAACCTGCCCGGTCCTGGCAACCCCGATTATATTCAAGGACAAAACGTTGACGCTATAACCGCAAAGCTACAAAAAGTGGTTGATTCTAATTTAACCCTCGCGGAAAAAATAGGGGTCGCCAGTAAAATAGCAGGTTCCGGTGGAGAATTAAATTTCGGGCGTTTCGACCAGATACAATCCAGTATCAGGCATCAACTTGCCAGCATCGGTCGAACAGACGTTGCTAGCACCCTCTCTTCTACCTCACCACTTTCTGTCCGAGAGCTTGTTGCAAAGGAAGTTGATGCAAGGGTTAAAGATTTATTGCGCCAATATGAAGCAGCTGGTATCGGACGCGTTGGTGCCGCCCTATCTACACCTGACGCCTCACAAATAAGCAGATATGTAAAAGCAATTGTTTCGCGCACCGGTGGAAGCCAACAAGGTCTTTCAGAACTAACTGAAGCGATTAATAAGTTAGCCGAACGTCAGGCGGGGCTATCTTCTACTCCAGAGGATTTAACCAGTGCTCTTGGGAAGTTAAATGCTGTCTTGGGCCGCAGCGGATCTACGATGGAATTAAATAATAATGAGGTTGATGGTCTTTTAAACGCTTTGAAGGTATTAAAACGTTAGGGGAAAAAGGAATTTTATGGCCGATGAAAAAACGCAGGAAGAAATTAATAATTATAGAACCGGGATTTTACTCTTAAGATATAGGGCTCTCAACGAGTTAGCTTCAATCGCCGAGGATTTGCGGCAAGTCAGAATAAACCGACCGACCGACCCCTTGGATGAAGATGAGCTAAGTTATTTAAAGTCAGCTTCTGCTGATCTCGTTAATCTTGCTCTCGAACTTTCTTACCCCGCTCTATGGATTAAAGCCCCTCGAGAAAAAAAAGATCTAATTAATAAAACAACTTATGACTCGGTTTTAAAAATTATACTGGAAGCATCAAAGCCGATTGACGAATTCATTGCCAGTACTATCTTGGGAGCAATTGAAAGCGAAGGGTTGAAGGTGCTTAAAGCGTAAAAATAATTATGGTAGTAAACTACGATGAAGAATTAGCAGAGCAACAACAAGAGCGGAGTGACCGCGACGAATTGGTATACAAAGCACGCAAAGCGGACCGATTAACTTCAAAGCAATTGGGTCGCCCTAAATCTTTTGAACAAAGTGGAAGGGATTGGCTTAAAGGAAAATTGGGGGTGAAATCCAAGCCCTCGGGAAGCCAGAGCGCCGAAGCCCTTCCGGCTCCGCCAAAACCGGGAGAACTTGCTCCAGGAGGCGCTCCAACGCCGCCGCCTTCTGCTGGTGCTGGCGCGGCAGAAACCCTTCCCGCTCCGCCAAAACCTGGCGCTCCTGCACCGGGAGGTGCACCGACACCG
>CAYYMZ010000019.1:0-14901 GCA_964473025.1 uncultured Candidatus Saccharibacteria bacterium | reverse complement strand
GTCCAATAAGGTAGTGTAAAAGGTAGGGAAAGGTCTAGACCCGAGTGTCCCGCCAAATATTGATATTTATAAGAAAGGGGGCAAACGACATAAGTCATCTGCCCCAGACTGCGCCAATTCAATCGCCGGGTAAACTCGGGTGCTTAGCCGACTCTGCGCGATTGAATAAACTGACGAACTCCCATACTGCCTCTTCGTCGTTGTCAGCTTCAACGACGTGTTGACCATCTTGCAGATAGCCAACATACCGCTTCGGGCCCTTGCGGAGCTCGTATATTTTTCTACAAGAACCCTTGTTTTCACAGGTTATGCTGTGAACAATCATCTCTTCACCTCCTAACATAGCTCAAAGACTTATTAAGCCCTTAAACCAAAATCAGCCCTGCCGGGCTGTTCTTTGTCGCTAAAATAGATCGAATTATTTTAAAAGCAAAAAGCAACCCAGTAAAACTGAATCTCGGCGATCCCTCCTGATTTGATTGCTTACTATATTCATAACAATAAAAACACTATCATTTTTTACCTAACGTGTCCATGGTCAGGAGCAGAAGGTTCTAGACCGGAGTGTTCCGCCACATAGAAAAGTTGCCAAGTGACCCAGGTGTATCCCGAGGTCAAAAGGATTCAAGAGGAGGAAAGGTACCATTAGGTGCCTTTTTGTTTGTAAATAGGCCTATCTTGGTGTTTTGCGTAGTCCAGCTTGGGCGGGGCTCGAACTTTTTCACAAACCTTAAAATCGTTTGGGTTTTCGAACTTTTTGGCCTCAAAAACCGCGCCTGCAATTTATAAAATTAGTATTGCTCCTACAATAAACTTTGGGCTGTGCTAAACTTAACTTATGAACAGATTGATAATTGATTGCCATCGACATTTGTCTATAAACGAAGAAAACAAAACATACGAAGATGCTGCAAAAGCACTAGTGTTAGACATGGAAAAAAATGGGGTCAGTAAATCTGTTATTATTGCCGATAATGTTGAAAGATCTGGCACTGCAGATATCGAAACATTGTTTAGGATTTTTGATAGCCACGAAGAAATTTCATTAATAGGGGCAGTAAATCCGTTTGATCAACCGGAAGGTAAATTAGCGAACATTGAAAAGTTTATTTTAGCAAAGAAGATCATCGGTTTAAAACTATATAATGGGCATGATAAAATCTACCCAACGGACAAAAGGTGCTTCTCAACATACGAACTATGTAACAAGTTCAAAGTCCCAGTGATAATGCATACAGGAGCAAATAGCGGTGATTCTGAAACTGCAAAGTTTAACGATCCTAAGATGATTATCGAGATCGCAAATAAATTTCCACGCCTTAAAATAGTGATTTCGCATTACTTCTGGCCTCGTCTTGAATATTGCTACGAAATGACAAAGGACACCCCTAATATCTTTTTTGACACCTCTGCCTTGGCTGATAAAGAAGTCATTGATGAGAGCGGTGGGGTACAAAAAGTGAAAGAAATTCTTAAAAAAACGATTCGTAACCGCAATGATAGCGTGCTCTTCGGAACTGATTATGGAATGTGCAAAACCAAAGATCATATTGACCTAATAAATAGTCTAGAAATCACCGATGATTTAAAAGACAGGATTTTCTCCAAAAATTTCCTGGATCTATACTAACTGTCAAGTACCCATTTTTTAGACAAGTTGTCTGCGTGTTATTTTGTTTTTCAAATTGTATTGTTCTATGAATCTTTGGGGCGGCATTTTTAACTTTGTATGAATTCTTTTATTGTTGTAATAATAAATAGTTTGATAAATAGCGTTGATTAGTTCTCCTAGAGTTTCGACCATTTTTGGTTTATTTTAATTCATTCAAATAAACCACTATCTGATTCTTGAGAGTATTTAAATTATCAATTGACGAGAGAATAAGTGTCTTTCGAAGAGCCTACTCGACACATTGGGATTGACAGGGGTCTTTTTTTCTACTATAAATATCTATTCGACACAACTCTTGTGTCGTGATCATTGACATGGAGGTGAGCGCCATGATTCTGACCTTGACTGGCCCCTCCGGTGTCGGCAAGGGCTATGTCTCAAGGGGTATTCACGCAATGTTTCCATCCTTGAAAACAGTTGGTCTGGATAACGACCAGACCTCTGCGTCCAGGAGAGGAGGCGAACCTAGATCGAAGGCACGTTTCCCCAAAGGAGTTCGCTGAACATGTTGCGAATGGGAACGCCGTTCTCCCTCGCAGCCTATACGACAATAGGTACGCCATGATCGTACCCAAGGGTGGCTTCAACGAAGAAATCTGGCTCACTGAGCTAAGCACCGACAATGTTGTAAGTGCAATCGATCTCGGTTACGAGATCTACCCAATTGCACTTATTCCCTCCGACCTCGATTTTCTCAGGACACGCCTAGAACGGTATCGCGGCACAGAGAACCAGGAGGAGATAGAGAAAAGGCTTGCACTGGCACGTGAAGAGATTAGCTGGATCGCTGAGCACCTCTTCCTGTTTGGGCAGGTAATTGAAATTTCCCAGACTAACGAGCAACGAGTATTGAGCGAGGTCGGAAAAATAGTCCGATGGATACTGAAGGAGGCGAGCTGATTTGGATACAACAACCACAGTAGGAGACCTAGGTCTCCAGACCCCTCTTCTACTGGCGTCCGGATTCATTACCGAGACAGCAGACTTTTTTCTGCGCGCCAAACCATTTGGTTGCGCAGGTATGGTCACTCGGTCACTCAAGAAAGTAACTCCGCCCGAGAGGACGCGAGTTCCAGCTCCAAGGTATGCCGTCATTGACGGAAACAGCCTCATATGTTGTGAATGGGGCAACGAAAACCACTGGACTACCTGGCGAAATCAGGGTGTAAACCTAGTCAAGAATGCGGGAGGGGCGATTATCCTGTCGCTTAGCGGCCGCGACGTAGATGGCTGCTGCGATCTGGTCGAGACCTTCGACAAAGTGGGAGTTGATGCTTTCGAGATCAACATCTCTTGCCCCCACTCCGGAGTAATCAGTGACAATCTCAACGTAGACTGCATTCACCTGCAGCAGCTACTGGGGAGGGTGAGATCAATCACAACCACCCCGATCTGGATCAAGCTTTCGTACTCCCCATTCCTGGTACCCATGGCTTGTGAGGCGGAAAGTCTTGGTGCCAATGCAATCGTCTGCACCAACAGCATTGGCCCAGGTCTTCTCATTGACACAGCCACGGCAAAGCCTAAACTAGGGATCAAGGGTGGCTGCGGTGGACTCGCCGGACAGGCAATCTTCCCAATTGCCTTATGGTGCGTCAGCCAGTTGTCCCAGGCTGTAACTGTACCGATCGTGGGCTGCGGGGGTATCTCCAGCGCCGACCATGTGCTTCAAATGCTTATGGCCGGAGCATCTGCGGTTCAGCTCTACACGACTCCCGCCCTTCAAGGACCACGGATCTTCAGCACGATAATGAAAGGTCTGCAGAGCTTCTTCGCAGATCATGCCGAGTACAACTCGGTCAGCGACCTGGTCGGGATAGCGACAGATCAAATGGCAGAACACCGCTTCACCTCGCCTAGACCTGTCATTATCCAAGAGAGGTGTACCCACTGCGGCAGGTGCGCAGACGCCTGCCCATTTGGAGCGATTGAAAAGCTGTCAGATCGGTCGCCCTCGATCATGGAAGGTTGCACTTCGTGTAACTTCTGCGTCGGGGTCTGTCCGTCCACAGCAATAAGAGCAGTATTCTAGGGGCGCCTATGGCCAAGGAAAAAGCGCGCACGATAACCGTCAACTGCAACGGGTGCGGGACCAGGCTGTATCGCTACAGCAAAACCGCCCCGGGGCATTTGGTCAAGTGCTACGTCGATAAGATCGTCGAGGATTACACCAACGGCGATCTCAAATGCCCGCAGTGCGGGCAGGAATTCGCGAGAAAGGCTACCATCCATAACAGACCGGCTCACAAGATCATCCAAGGGAAAGTCTTCGTGAGAGGCCGCTTTGGCGGGTAGTCTCAGTCCCGGTAGCAGCGGCTGGTTGAACCAGCTGCTGCTACCCAGAACACCTATTTCGACTGAACCGCTTGATTTATAAGATCCGCAGTAACGTCTTTAGGAAGGCCAAGGATGCTCTCAACAGTGCCTTCTATTTTTTTTATACAACTTTTAAAAACAGGATCGTCGACCGTAAATCCGCCAGCAAGCAACAGATATTTTTTATCTTTAATCAACTCTTGAATCTTTTTTTCCGTAATTGTATTAAACCAGATCTTCGTCACGTCAACAGATTGAAACCTCTTACCAGATTTAGTATTCGTAACTACGACAGCCGTTATATTCTTAGCAGAGCTGTTTGAGTAGCATCTAAAAAATTTTATTGCTTCTAGTTCATTTTTTGGTTTTTCGATAATTTTTCCATTCTGACAGACTACTTGATCGGTAGTGACCAAAATAGTGGGCTGCTTAATTTGCTTCGATAGCAAATCGGCCTTTGCATTTGCCAGTAAAATTGTTAACTGTTCAGGGTCTTTGGTTCGGATTGATTTTTCATCAAACTCAGATGGCATTACCTTAAATTTATACCCCATCTCCCTAAGAACCTGCTGTCGCTTCTTTGATCGTGAACCTAGAATTATATTCATTTATTTTTCGAAAACCCCCATGATTGTATCAAGCTGAGTCTTTTTTCCTCCCATAATATCATTTTTATGTTTCAAGTATATTATCTGCGGCTTGAACCTACTATAAAAGCTTGCTAAATCTGGTATATTCCAAATCCTATTCCATACTTTGTTAGGCAAAAGGACAAATTTGTTCTTATTTTTCGATTTAAAGTTCTTATAAAGAGGGTTATGGTCGGCGGGCGTAAAGGTCAGAAAAAGCCCTCCAGGCTTTAGGACACGATAAACTTCATCCCGTGTTCTTTTTAACTCATTCGCATTCAAAGAGGTCGTGGTTGCTATGTCCAATACAAGACCTAGTGAGTCGTCCACGAAGGGTAACTTTTCAGGAAGAGTGTGTTTAATAAAATCGATATTGGAAATTTTTTTAGCTTCCGCTTGTTTTTTTGCTTTATTCAGAACAGAATATACGAATTCTGTTGCGAACACTTTATGACCCTTTTTGGCAAAGTAAAATGCATTTCGACCATTTCCACACCCTAGGTCAAGAATTGGGCCTTTGATTCTCAGTCCATTTTCTCTTAAATAACCTTCGAAAACTTTAAAACAACTCGATGGCTCTTGACGATCGGTTGTCGGTGTAGTCGATGGACCGCTACCATATTCTTTTTCCCATTGCTTATGCTGCATAAGATTATTATATTATTAATTTATTTTTGTTGGTCGTTTTCGCTATCTACCCATTCAATTAGCTGCCTAACCAGCATCGACGCATAACAGCCAGTCGGTAAGAAAAAAGCAATTTTTAGATAATATCTCCCTTTGTGTAATCTATCGCTCCCTGATTTAATCGGAAAAGTAGCGGTTTGGATAGCACAGTTTCTCTTATTGACTCTTTTAGTTATTTGGAAAGTCTTGAGATCAACTTGGAATGCTTCGCTTGATATGGTTGTAGGAACAATAAAATCGGAATGGGCCGGGAAATTAAATGTCCCTACATGATCAATTTTAATAAGCTTACACTTGTTTAATTTTTTTACTGCCTTCGATACTTCTTTGTTCCACGTAGCACTATTAAATGAATTGACAAAGAAGAAAATCTTTCCCGGGTTAATACTTTTAAGTAGATCAAGAGGGCTTAATTGTTTAAAATTTTTTATCTTTTCAAAATCTTTAGCATCTTGTGTTTTTAGCATTTCCCTTACAGCTTCGTCCCATCGCCGAGCAACAATCTTTTGGCCAATAACATGGCTATTATAAGGTCCCCCGGGCATTCCGAAGCGTTGACTGTCATAATAATTGATAAAGTTAACAAAACGATTGGATTTAAAAAAGCCCTCAATTTGCTCTAGCTTCCCTTGAGAAAGGTTTCTAACTGTTATTTCAAAACAATTTCCGTGCAGATTCCGTTCTCTTATCGGCTTTTTCCCAAAACCTATCACTCTCCCAATCCTTAAATAATTTTTCCGCCCATCAAACTTTTTATTAAAAGAATTAATTTTACTATTGGTTAAAATTTTATGTATTGAAAACAATTGCGAGGTGATCGCCTCCTCATCTTTTAGACCTTGCACATGAACATCGGGGTAGTTTAAGCTAAAAAAATCTTTTATTTTTTCTTCTGCTTCAAAAGTGCTATATCCACTTTTTTCCAAACGAATATACGTATGACTAGACTTTTCCATCGGCCAACAATCAGGGCGAAGCGATACTTCATCTACGCAAAAGTCACTATTCAGGCATTTAATCTTGTAATCCGTCATGGTATAAGCTTTGGCTTCAATGGAGGTTATTATACTTTATATTTTTTACCCTGTAAACAGGTTACAGTTTAACTCTATGCCCCATTACTGAGAAATTACATTTAACCTCTAAAAATCGAGTTCGAGCCGCGTCCATCCCGCCAATCCTGACGCTTGGAGTATGTGAGTATAGCTAAGAGTTTTTCCGTCTAAAAGACAGTTCTGAAGTAGAAAATTGAGCAACTGTCTTTTTTCGTTAGGTTCAGAACTTTTGAATATTTTCAAAGCGTTTCGGCCTAGCTCTATAACCATAGGTTGAGCTAAAAGGAAGTTCTCATCAGCTTGTTTGTGCTTGCCCATATCGTCTAAAATATCAGCTTGATTCTGCTTCCATTCTTTTACTTTTGCGTCATAGAAATCCTTAGTAATCCGCCATCACATATCAAGCTTTAGCTATAAGAATGGGCCCCGTTTTAAAACGGGGCCCATTGACGAAGCGCGCGGATAAGAAAAGATCCAAGCGTTGGACTAGAGACCAAACATCCAATTTGTACCTTTAGTAAAGTAGGCACCAGGATATACTTCATGGATGTCTATTCGTACACCTGTCTCTCCGCACACGACCGAAAAAACTGAGGGGTAACCTTCAGGTGAGGGCATGGGTTCCATATATACCAACATCATGCTCTCAAACACGAAATGATGGCGGAGGTACTGAAAGATGGCCTCCGCTGGAAGTTTCTTAGCACCGATTCTCTCAAGTACCGGAAATATGTCCCCAGGACAATAGCCACCATCAATACCAAGAGTAGCTTCATCCGCTACGTAAAAATCAATCCTTTCCGGCAACGGCCGAAGCGCGAACTGTGGACAAGCCAACAAAGCTCTTGCCCGTTGCGAGATATCGTGACCTTGTCCAAATAGGTTTCGGCAGAGATCCCTGATTGAGGCGGAATCACCCACCTCAATACTACCGCGGAGAGCCCGATCAACGACTTCATCTTTAGTTTTCATGCTAGATTTCCTTTCATTCCTTAGGATTGGATTCAAGTCTGACTCCTACTCTCCGACAGATAGCGGTTACATATCAAACACCTCTTTTCAATGTACTGGAAACCAAAAACAGCCCTGTTGGGCTGTTCACTACTTTCGAAGATTTAGTACTTTTTAAGACAACAGTAAACAACCCGACAATGCCGTGACCTCGTAATAATAATTCTGGTTGTTTGTTATCATTCTCATATAAGCATCTTATAATACTTTGTGTTTCTTGTCAACCGACAATATAGTGTTATGAAATATATTAATAATCACATTTCATTCACAAATAAGACACCCTTTTTATAGTGTCCTGTTTTGTCTCATATTTTTACCCCCTTAAGGAGTAAAAGGTTCTAGACCGACGTGTCCCGCCAATTTTTTGAACCTGTTAATACAGCACCGTATTGGTGTTTTTTGGTTGGGCTGATATATTTAGAGCGATGGCTCAAGAAGAAAATAAAATAGATGTTTTAGCAAAAATCATATGGGACTATCACCATATGAATAATGCCGTGAGAAAATCGGACGCTATTTTAGTTCTTGGTAGTCACGACATTAGAGTTGCACAAAGAGGGGCTGAGCTTTATCTGCAGGGACTTGCACCTAACCTCATTTTCTCTGGCGGTATCGGAAGATTATCTAAAGGCGTGTTCAAAAAACCAGAAGCTGATCTCTTCGCAGAAACTGCTGTTAAAATGGGTGTTCCTGAAAAAGCTTTGATAGTTGAAAATAAATCAACGAACACAGGTGAGAATATTGAATTTACGAAAAAACTTTTAAGAGAAAAAGGGCTGGATTTTAACTCTTTTATTTTAGTCCAAAAACCTTATATGGAAAGAAGGGCATACGCGACTTTTAAAAAAGTTTGGCCTGAGAAAAAATTTGTTGTAACATCTCCCCAACAATCTTTTGAGAAATATACATCCAGCACTGAAATTCCAAAAGATGAAGTAATAAATATCATGGTTGGCGATCTCCAGCGAATAAAGGAATATCCAAAATTGGGATTCCAAATTAAACAGGACATCCCTGCCGAAGCTTGGGAATCATATAATCATCTAGTCTCTTTGGGCTACACGAAGCATCTTATTAAATAGGAAGTTCTAACATCCTCCACCACTCCCCGCCATTGAAAATAACCTGTTAACGTAGGTTATTTTTGTAGTAAATTAGAGCTATTTTATCTTTTTAAATTTATAAAATATTCAACGTAGTTATTTATTGGTATTGCACATCGTATCAAAACTATAACCTTGAACTGAGTCATCGATTATATAAAGTTCCTTTTTCTTTGAGTCAGAGAAAAACAATGTTCTATTTGTAAGACCCAGTTGATTAGATTCACCAAAACTGACCCATGACACAGGATATGATAAATTTTTAAACAAGTTTTGTTTTGCAGATAATCCAAAATTGTCCAAAAATATCTTTACAGTATTCTCTTGATTTAATACATTAACATCGTCGCAAGCAGAAAGGTTTTGGGAAGATTTCTTAAATTTTAGTTTTTCCTCATCCAAAACATAATTGTTGAAATTTTGATCTTTTGTGTAAAAGACACCGGTTTCCTTATCAATTATTATATAATGACCTGAATATTTTTTTAACTTAAAAGCTCGCTTATTTTTGAAATCTAATAAAGTAAACTCATCTGAATTATTGGATAATATTAGTCGTTGAAATGAGGGGGAATATTGTGTAGCGCGATCAATTCCATTTTGAATCCAAAAATCTGACTTAAGTTGTTTTAAAGATTTAGCGCTTTCGTCAAAATAGTATACATCCTTGCTGAACTCTCCCATACCGCTAAGATCATAATCGACAGTTCTTAAAAGTTGCCCTTTTTGGAAAATATTTTCCTTGATATCCGAAGGGAATTCTATCTCAGAAACATTTGCCTTTATAACGCTATCTATTGATTCTTCGACTGTTTTATTATATTCATTGCTTTCCTGTATTTCTTGTCCAAAAAAATAATTGTAAAACAAAAGAAAGCCAATACTAAAAACGAGACTTAAAAACAACAAGATACAAGATAGGACTTTTCCTTTCTGTGCTTTGTAAACTAAAAATATGTTTATTATCGCAAGAAATAAGGAAATAAATAATGCAATAATAATGTATTTGCCAAGAATTATGCCTATTCCAGTTCCCGCTTGGTAGTCTAGACCTGAAGACAAAAATAAAATAATCGATAACAAAGAGGCCAACCAGATAACAAATATCAGCACCATTAATACCGCTCTCAAAGCCAAGTAATCTTTTGGGGGATTAGTATTCTGAAAATTATCTGGAAATGCACTTTGATTAAAATTAGTCTGCTGGTCCAAATTATTCATTAATATAATTATTTCAGTTTAATCCATTTAGTCAATTCTATTAACTTGTTTTATATTTTTAGCATACTTACGACACAGGGCAAATTATACAAAAAATTCTAACCAGTCAGAGCCTGGCAGGCATCCCCTACCACTCCCCGCCATTCGACTCACTTTGTTCGTTCCCGTTCGAGGGCCTGAGCGGCCCCTCGGGGCCGTCGATGGCATGGTCTTCGACCAAATTTTTAACCTGCCTGCCCCGCGTAGCTTTATGCAGAGTGGGGTTAAAGCAGGTTATTTTTGTTTTTGATTATTTCTTCTGTTCGACTTTTGTTCGTAATAGTACTAGAATCAAATTATGTCGATCACGCAAGCACCAAAAGATTTCCAAACTTTATTCCTAGATATGAACTCTTTTTTTGCCTCGGTTGAACAACAAGTCCAGCCAACTTTGCGTGGGGTTCCTATCGGAATAGCGCCATATACAGGAGACTCGGGATGTATTATAGCTGCCTCGAAGGAAGCCAAGGCAAGCGGAGTGAGAATAGGGCGGATTGGTGAAATGAAAAAAATTTGCCCTAAAATCAAAATCATCGAATCACGGCCCGCTCTGTATATGATTTATCACAAAGAAATTATAAAAGTGATCGAAAGTTTTACGCCCTATTATAAACCATTGAGTATCGATGAGTTTATTGTTCGCTTAACCTCATCCGAGCAAAACAAAGTTGCAGCCGAAAAAATGGGAAATGAGATGAAAAAAGCAATAAAGGAGAAGGTTGGCGACTACCTAACCTGCTCGATTGGTATTGGCCCTTCCCGCTTTTTAGCCAAAATGGCGGGAGAGAGAAAAAAACCAGATGGACTAACCGTGGTTGAGCTAAAAGATTTAAAGGATTTCTATTCGCAATTAAAGCTGACTGATTTAACCGGGATCAATTACAGGATGGAAACGGTTTTGAAAAATTTTAAGATCAATTCCCCCTCCGAGCTTTTCAACTGTTCGTTACCACATTTACAGAGCATCCTAAAACAATGGGGCAGGGTTTGGTACTTCCGGCTACGTGGCTATGAAGTTGATGATTTCGAAATAAAAAATAAAACGATTGGACATTCGCATGTTTTACCGCCGCACCTGCGAAGTATAGACGGAGCAAAATCGGTCATTGAGAAGCTAATTTTTAAGGCTGGTTTTCGTCTGCGAAAAGAGAAATATCGGGCCAGTGGTGTCTCGGTCGGGATTTGCTTCTATGGTGGGAGTGGTTTTCATAAAGCCAAAAGGGTTGAACGCTTTTGTGATAATCAAAGTTTTTCCCGCCACGTCAGAGAGATTTTAAAAGAATGTCGCTGGCGAAACAATCCAGGTTATGTTTCGGTAGCAGCCTTTGGATTGGTTAAGCAAGCAGGAGCACAAATCTCAATTTTTTCAGAAATTGAACGGGAAATAAAACTTTCAAGAGCGGTCGATCTGATTAACGATGAATTTGGAGCAGGCACAATCTTCCCCGCCTCAATGTTTTTAGCAAAAGAGGATGCACCCGATCGAATACCTTTCGGCAAGCCTAGGTATGAAATAATAAATTAGCTCTAACCAGTCAGAGCCTGGCAGGCATCCCTGCCTACCGGCAGGCAGGCTCCACCACTCCCCGCCAAGAAGAGAGGTGTGTCTCGTCAACTATTGCATTTTTTTCTGACAGGTTCATAATAATAATTAATAATTTACAGGGAGTAATATGAGAAAAATAAGTTACTTATGGTCTGCCATGTTGTTTGTGGCAGCATTTTTGTATTTGCCAAATGCGGCAATGGCCGCGGATCCGGGATACGATTTGTTAAGCGGAGGTACGCTCAACATCAAAGCGCAGGTTTGTAAAATTACTAATTGCTTAACCACTGGTGCGGCAAGCGACTGGATGAATTATTCAACCATTTCCGCAAATCCGGCCAGTTCGGGCGGTGATGCAGAAACGTTAACAGTGAGCCCCGGGGACACACTTACTTTCTTGGGAGCAACAAGTGCTACGGGCGAGAATGACCTCGATCCGGTTTATGGAATCTCATTTACCAATGGTAGTTATCTTGGAAATATTGACGCTTTTGGAACTGGACTGAGCGATGTTGACGGAGATGGAGACAACTATATTTACGCCTCGGACACTAATATAACCCTACAGAATGGACTCACCTCCCAGATGATCACTCAGCTTGGAGCAATTACCGCAACGGTTAACGCCAACACGCCGGACCAAACGGTAATAACCGGCATATTTTACGTGGTTGACCCAGGTTTAAGATTAGTAAATTTCTTTGGCTCGAAGGCATATGCTGCCGGAGAGGATACCTACGTCATGTCAACAGTCAGGATTGTAGTTGATAATCCGGCAGTGCAGACCGCAACCTCAACCCCAGAAATTTTACCGCAAACGGGTGCCCCGACTGACAATAGCAGTACTAAATCAACCGCAATCGGCATATCTTTAGTAGCACTTGCAGCTATTTTAACAATTGACCTCATAAGAAGAAAAGCTAAAAAAACATAAGAGTTAATCGTTACGATCTACAAACTAGGTTTTGTTGTGGTATATTTCGGTTATGGATATTCTCACAGTTGAGAAAAAAGTAAAGAAACCTTTGCGTCAAGCGACACTCTTGTTTTTAGTTAAAGACAAAAAAATACTTTTGGCAATGAAGAAGCGGGGATTTGGCAAGGGGCACTGGAATGGGGTCGGCGGAAAACCGGCAAAGGGAGAAAAAATAGAAGAAACAGCAATCCGCGAAGCACAAGAGGAGATTGGTATTATCCCCAAAAAATTTAAAAAGGTTGCAATATTAGATTTTTATTTTGCCAGAAAACCCGATTTGAACCAGCGAGTTGTGACATATTTTTGTGATAGTTGGGAAGGAAGGCCGAAAGAATCGGAAGAGATGAAACCTGAGTGGTTTTTAAAAAACAAACTTCCGTATGCTAAAATGTGGGCAGATGATTCACTCTGGCTTCCCCACGTAATTTGCAACAAATTTGTACGAGCCAGTTTCCTTTTTGGAGAGAATGACAAGGTGATTGACTACAGAATAAGTATCGGCAAATAGAGCTTTATTTAACCCAAACTCTAGTTGGGTATTTTTTGCGGAGTGATTGAAGCCACTCATCCATGGTCATATTGATAGTGCCTTCTTTTTTATCGACTTTTAAGATATGGTTTCCGAAATCAGATTTGACGAGACCACTTACCTCTCCAGTTTTTAGCTTGAAGAGCACTTTCTCGATCGGTTCAATTAAACCAGAGTCGTGATAGATAAATTCGCCGTCCGCCAGAAGCCCGCCATTGTCTTTTGTGGTTTGGTCCTCTGAATTGTCTTTGGCTAAATCGTTGAAGTTTCCGCCTTCTTGAATCTTTTTGAGAATATCTGCCGCTTTCGCGTCGTCTTTGATTAAAATGTGGCGCGCTATCACCCTTACGAAAAACTCCTCACGAATTTTTTCTTGCACAATCTTGGGAAGCGCCTGCTCCTCCAGTTGCCCCAAAGTCATTCCGTAGTAATCTTTTACGTACTGCATTGCCTGTTCGCGTGTTCCGATTCCCTGAATGACAAGATCGAATGTGCTGTCAATGTCTTTTTTAGTTACCCTGACATTTAGGGTTCCGGCCTCTTGCATGCTGGACGAGTCGTTAACCATATCCCGCAGGATTCTTGCGTACAAGTCGGTAGGTAATTCGCTTTGTGATTTTTGGGCAAATGTTTTGGCCCATTGCACCTTATGCTGCAGTTCCTTATCAAAAAGAATGCTCCGTCCCGTATTGGCAACCGGAAATGGATAAATGTAAGACGCAACAAGATCAATTTTTTCAAATCTTTTCTGGTGATATAGACGAACGCCGAAGACAACTCCACCAATGACATACAAAACCACAAGACCAAGGATGATCGTTTTCCAATAAACCCTTAAAAATGGTGAGGAAACGGTCTTGACGCGGGCAGATAGAATCGCGCATTTTCTCCCGAAGGAAATGGCGAGTTTTAAAACATAAATCTCGAACTTACGGAAAGTACCAAAGATATCTAATTTCATTTTTATTGTCTCCTGATAATTATGATTAGGTTTGCGACGGATAGATTCGGCAGTTCCACCCTGCCGAAGCACCCGCAAACCGCCCTTAAATCCTATATATTATGATTGCAAGTAAGATTATACTGATAATACCCAAAAAGACAAACTTTTTGTTCTCTATCTTGTCTTCAAGGATATCGCGTACCGTTGATTGTAGATTAAAGAAGATTACGGCGGCAACTGCACCTTTGGAAATTTGGCTTGCCTCAAAAAAACTCAAGATCCAGAATATCTGTGTAAAGATGATAGCAAGGGCAATTTTAAAGATGCCTCTCTGCGCGGAATTAACGGCGTTGGCCGTATTTAAAAGATAGTTAGACAAAAGCAAGCTCAATAGAGCAAAAACGGCGACTGAAACCAGGCGCGGCCACTCAGTTAAAATTACATCTGAAAAGAAATAAAAACAGGCCGTCGTGCCAAAAAAGAAAATAAGCAAACTGATTGAATCATATTCCTCTTGCGTCCACATTAGATAAATACTCGCCAGAAGCATAATAACCGAAATTGTTACAACGATTAAGGTTTGGTCGATCGAAAGGAAGAAGAAAACAAGAGAAACGAGAGCAAAAAAAGAGATGATTACCTTTGAAACAACTTTGATTCCCCGGTTGGATAGTTTACTTTCCATAATCTTTACCTATAATTACTACGATCTTACCCTTCTCGTCAAGTTGAGTTACCTCTGGTGAGTTTAAATGGGAGCGAATTTGAGAGAGAACCTTGGAGTTTCCAGCCCCGTTTTGAATTTGCGTCTTTGAAACAATACTGGGGTTATTACCGATATTGACAATCTTAATTCCCTCGTCTTTCAGAATTTGAGCGAATTTACCGGCCGAGCCGACAACGCCGCTTCCATTTAAGACCTCAACAGAAATTACTTCGGGAGTATCAGTATTAAATCCTCCAAAAATACTTTTTACCATCGATTGAATTGCGCTGAAGTTACCGGCCCTAGGAACCAGGTAATAACCTCCGAGGTTGACGTCGTTTAGAAGCCCTGTCTGCGGGTTATTATCCAGAACCCGGTTGATTATTTCGTCTTTTTTCATATTTTGAACCAGCTCAACCAAACCCTTTATTTCGGAAAGCGACATATTTATCTTCATGTGATCCC
>CAYYMZ010000018.1:16844-19151 GCA_964473025.1 uncultured Candidatus Saccharibacteria bacterium | reverse complement strand
GCTATTCGGGCAGGAATTTGTTCTTAACCAGAAGCTCGGATGCCGTTATCACCTCCTGTGGCAGAATTGGCACATTAAATGAATTTACCATCGCTTTTGAGGACCAAAAACCAATTGGTGTTCTAACCGAAAGCGGCGGAACAGCTGATATGATAAAAAAAATTGTCGAGGATTCTCACCGCGGACCGGGCAAGATCATTTATGAATCAGATCCTAAGGTTTTAATTGAAAAATTAATCGAACTAATCGATAAGGAGAAAAAAGAATCGGAAGCGGAAAAGCCGTACTAAAAGTGTAAAAGGTAAAAGAAAAGTTAGAAAACGCTGGATATTTTCGGGGTTTTAGGCTACATTTCCGGCCAGAACAAGCTTTAGAGTTTGTAGCATAAATCTGCGGCTTGAGGCCGCCATCAAAAAAGGAAGGGGGTTCGGCCGTTAAGTAGCCGCTGGCGTTTACTCTTCTTCTCCTTTTTAATAAAATGAACTCATGGCAGAAGAACGTAAATCTTATTGGGGAAGAGCAATCAGCGTTGTTGTTATACTCGCCGTCTTAGGCGTACTCGTTTATGGTTTCTATTGGTATTTTTCCCGCACCCGCTGTATGATTCCTGTCAAATTTGCAATTAGCTCCGTCGATTCACGGTTCAAAATCGACAAGTCGGGAGTGACTGAGGCAGCAAATGAAGCGGCGAATGAATGGAACAGTCAGGCAGGCCTCAACCTGTTTAGTTTCGACCCGTCTGCACCCTTAAAAATCAATATGATTTACGACTCTCGCCAAGGGGAAATTGATAATATTAAGGGGCAGGCCTCCTCACTTGAAAACCAGAAATCAAGTTTGGACACACAGAATGCCGAGTTTGAGGCGCTTTTATCTCAATACAAAGACCGGTTAAACAAATACAATAGCGAGGTCGCGTATTTTAATGCCAACGGCGGCGCACCACCTGATGAATATGTAAAATTGAACCAGGAGCAACAGGATCTAAAAAAGATGCAGCAAACTTTAAGCGAAATGGCTTCATCTCTAAACAGACAGGGCGAACTCTACAACGCCAAGGTCGGTACTCTTCAGCAGGACATCAGCCAAAACGCCAGCAAAATCATCACTCAGGGCGAGTTTGATCCAAATTCCGACACCATTAATATTTATACCTATGGCGGGTCGGACGAATTACGCTTCGTTCTAATGCACGAGTTGGGACACGCGCTAGGACTCGATCACGTTAGTGATCCAAAAGCGCTGATGTATACCATGGTCCAGCAACAGGACGTCGGTAATCCAACCTTAACTCAGGCGGATTTAACCGAAATTGAGAGAGTGTGTAATTTTGAAAAGGAATTCCGGTTCCCGTCTTGGCAAGATCTGAAAAACCTGTTTTTGACCCGGGCGAAGAAGACCTGACCCCCACACCCAACTCCAGTACTCATCGGTTCTAATTACTAGTCATTTTTAACATCTGTCCAGTTTCAAAATTTTTAAGTTTGGGGAGGTTGGGTGTGGGGGTTGATTTGACATTTTTGCGTCAAAAACTTACACTTAAATCGATATAAACTAAGGTTATAAAAACCAAGGAGGGGAAAAATGTTACCTGTTCTATTAGCTCAGACAGCAGATGAGCTGTCAGCAACAGCAGCGCTATCCGCGTTGGCGAATTCCGAACAAGCGGCGGCAGTAGCCGGCACTGCGGCGGTTGGGTTAGGAATCGGATTAATAATCTTCTGGATTATCGCTGTACTCGTCGGACTGGTCTTTCTGATCTGGTGGATTGTGCTTCTGGTTGACCTAACTAAGCGCGATTTTCCTCAAAAAAATACTTGGCTCATTCTGATGATCTTGGGTCTAGTTTTCGGCTTTGTTCTTATTATCGACATCATCTACTACTTCGCAGTCGTTAAGCAGAATCTCGGCTCAAAGAGTGCCTAAAAAGCTGAACTAAAAGGGGAAGGGCCGCCACTATATAAGCTGGCGGCCCTTTTTCATTTGTGCCGGCCCCTGTTGCTACAGGAGCCCGTAAATCGATGTCAGCCCAACGCGAGCCTGAAGGATAGACCTCACACTCTCCGGAAGAGGCCCGTCTAGAGCCGAGCCGATCACGCTGGGATGTGAAACAGGACATTTATAGAGAGCGCGTCGAATCTGTTTGCGCGGCAGCTTTCCTGTATGCGCCACAGAGCAGCACTGCTCCAGAAGCCTTCCGAAACGGTCATCGCCGGCAGGCTTAGCCATATCTATCACCCTCCCTAAGGACTGATATACTGTGCGATTTTAGTTTAAAGCACAAAGTCACATTTGGCAAATTTTGAC
>CAYYMZ010000018.1:0-16744 GCA_964473025.1 uncultured Candidatus Saccharibacteria bacterium | reverse complement strand
AATCAATCGCCGATTACCAAGAAATGATGTCGGCAGTTTATTCGATTCCCGATGATCGCGCATTTTCAATTTCTGATTTACTCTCCCATCAAGCTCGTTTTACGATGCGTGCTTTAAAGGGCATCCGAAAAGGTGACATGAAGAAATTAAAAAATAATCTTGTCGTTTCGCTTTCGTGGGTCGCTACCATATCTAATCGTCTTCATATTGATATGCAAGCGGCACTTTGGAGACGGTTCCCCCATCTCTGTTCCTACTGCGGCAGCTGCCCCTGTCTTTGTAAAAGAGAAAAAATTATTAAAAGGGCGAAAGTTAACCATAGCCGAGCCAATATGCCTAAGACGATGCAAGAATTCCAAAAAATGTTTCAAAAAATCTATCCACCAAAAAACCGTTCACTAGCAGACGCCGGCATTCATCTCGCCGAAGAAACAGGGGAAATGACGGAGTCGATCCATAACTTTTTGGGTCAACATAAAAGAAAGCAGTTCGAATCAATCGAATTGGAGATTGCCGATTGGATATCGTGCATGTTTGGATTGGCTAATTCGGCCGGTTTTGACCTCGCTTCCGAATCGGCAAAATATTTTGCAAGCGGCTGCCATATTTGTCACCACACTCCATGTAGTTGTAATTTCTCTTACATTGCCGATTTCAAATCTTAGGCCTATGATATAAAAGAGGAAAATAAAAAAGGAGATGAATGAAAGAAAGACAAAAGAATTTTATCAAAGGGGCTGCAATTGGCGTCGGCGTGGGTGCAATTGCAGGTGCAATTGCGGGGATTTTGCTCGCGCCTAAATCGGGCAAAGAGACACGCGCAGATATCGCTAAATATCTTCATGAGATGAAGGATAAGATTGCCACAGAGCTGGTAAAAATAAAAGATATCAGCCAAGATAAGTACGACGAAGTTGTCGAAAATGTTGTCACAACGTACGAAAAGGGCAAAAAGATCTCCGCCGCAGAATCAAAGGTCGTCAAGCAGCAGCTTAAAGAAGGATATAAGGAAGTAAAGAAAGCGGCTAAGCAGTAGAGTCAGACCCCTTTAACGCTAAAAGTGCCGCCACGAAGGCGCTAACTAGTCCAACGTTCAGCAGGACTATTGTTGAAAATTGCGGGAAATCGTCTAAAGACAAATACCCGAAGGTTCTAAATCTGAAATTGACGATCAGCGCGATGCAAAGAAACAAAAAAGAAACAAAGGCAGGGGCAAATTTAATCTTGAAACGCCCCAAAAGATACCAACCCTGAAGAGAGTAAAACAAAACCCAGAAAATTTGCCCTAAATCCCGCAGATCAAAACCCTGAAATACCATTTTTGACGGATAATAAACCAAAGCCAAAATGCCAAAAGCGGCGCTTGGGATTGCAGAGAAAGCTAAAAGATAAGGATTGGGTTTTTGGCCCTTTTTTATTTTAAGCCAAACAATGCCGAGCAAGAGCGGATAAACCGGACAAATGACAACCAGCGGCCAAAGTAAAGGATAAATTGACCCTAATTTCGGCAAATCGACAAAAAGCGCAGCCGCGCTCCAAAGAAAATCAAGAACAATTAGATAAACTATTGGGAAATTTCTATTTTTTGATTCTAACATGATACTGCGGAATCTTATGAATTTTCTTGAAGAAAATGGTGAAAACAGGGGTAAATCTTTTCTTTGGCCAATTTCGAATCCAGCTAATATATGTTTGGTATAGGGTGATAAAAAACGTCTTGAAGCTCGTACCACTGTTACCCCCCATTCTCATTTTGACTAAAAATTCTGGGATATAGTATGTGGATATTTTATTTTTACCCAAAAACCTCAAGATAATTTCGTAATCTGCGGCAATCCATAACTCACACCTGAATCCTCCATATTCCTCATAAATGTTTCTTTTAACAAAAAAAGTGGGGTGGGGTGGCATCCAGCCCAAAGCAAGTTTTTTAGGGCTGTATTCTCCCGCTTTCCAAACCCTGACGATTTTGCGACTTTTTTTATTATCGATAAGAAGAAGGTCGCCGTAGCAGCTGTCGACTTTCATCTTCTCAAAAACCCTTGCTACCTTGTCGAAAACGTTTTGATTTGTATATTCATCATCAACATTATGAAAAACTATCACATCACCCGTTGCTCTTGCGATCCCTTTGTTCATCGCGTCAAAAATACCTTTGTCTTTTTCGCTTAATAAGACATCGATTTTATTTTGATAGTGAGAGATTATTTCAAGAGTATTATCGGTTGATTTGCCATCTACGATAATAAACTCAATATTTTTGTATGTCTGTTTAAGAACTGTCTCGATCGCCTCTTTGATGAATTTTTCCCCATTATAAACAACTGTGATGACCGATATTTTTATCATAAGAGAATTATGATTTAATCCTGCTCAAATGACAAGGCGTTGTTTTCTGCCTGTAAACAATGTATTAATTTTATTATGGCAGGAAAGAAAATTAAAAATAATCCAAAAAGTGCTCTGGTTTGTGGCGGAGGCGGCTTTATTGGCAGCCACCTTGTCAAACAATTAAAAGCTCGTCATTACTTCGTGCGAGCCGTTGATTTAAAGTATCCTGCTTTCGGTAAAAGTCCGGCCGATGAATTTATTATTGGCGACTTGCGAAAAGCTAGTGTTTGTAAAAAGGTTTTCGATCAACCATTTGATGAGGTATATCAACTGGCAGCCGACATGGGCGGGGCTGGCTACGTATTTACCGGACAGCATGACGCCGAGATCGTTCATAACTCGGCATTGATCAACCTAAATGTGGCGAACTTTGCCGCGCTTTCTGGAACAAAAAGATTGTTTTTTTCATCGTCGGCCTGTATCTATCCGAAATTTAACCAATCCCGCCCCAATAAGCCGGTCTGTTCTGAAGAATCTGCATACCCCGCTCTGCCAGATAGCGATTACGGGTGGGAAAAACTCTTTAGCGAGAGATTGTATCTCGCTTATCGAAGGAACCATGGTCTTAAAGTCAAAATTGCCCGTTTTCACAATATTTTCGGTCCGGAATCGGAGTTTAGCGGTGGACGCGAAAAGGCGATTACGGCACTTTGTCGCAAGGTGATTGAGGATATAAAAGGAGAAATAGAAGTTTGGGGAGATGGCAAGCAAACCCGCTCGTTTTTATACATTGATGAATGCCTCGAAGGTGTCAAAAGGTTAATGGCCTCAAATAGTTTTGACGGACCGGTTAACATTGGCTCTAAAGAGATAGTGTCAATCAACCAATTGGCAAAAAATATTATCAAATTAAGTGGTAAAAAAATTAAAATTAAACATATTAAAGGACCTCAGGGTGTAAGGGGTCGTAACTCTGATAATCGCCTAATATTCAAGAAACTTAAGTGGTCGCCTAAAAAACCGCTCTCTTCAGGCGTGAAAAAAACATACCTTTGGGTTGAAAGCCAAATTAAAAAACAAAAATCAAAGTAAACTCGTTCTAATTCTGCCATTAATTATGCCGATATTAAGAAAAACCAAAGAGTCCTTAAAAATTTGTTTGCGCAAGGTTTGGGAGTTCGGACAAAAATTTGGTTTTGACTTACTGCCCCAGCATTATTATTCCAACCTACCGAATATTCAGTGCTTGAAGAAAGAAAGGGATTGGCAAAATCCGCGCAGCATGTACAAAATTGGAGGGAAGGAAAGATCAAAACAGCTCTCATTTATATCAGAATGCATTAGGGGGAAATATCTGCAAGATCTAGTGAAAAAACGGGATATTTACACCAACGCATCTCTTAAAAATGGTGATGAGGGATTTGGCCCAATAGAAGCTGATTTTTTATTCTGTTTTATTTTCACCAAAAAACCGAAAAAAATTATTCAAATCGGGTGTGGACTCTCAACCGCAGTAATACTTGAGGCAAGCTCTGCCGCTCAATATAAGCCAAAGATAATATGTATTGATCCATATCCAAATAAATTCTTAAAAAATCTTTCGAAACAACATAAAATAACTCTACTGGCCGATAAAGCCCAAAAAATCCCTTTACATCGGATCGTTGATATCAAAGGTGGTGATTTACTTTTCATTGATTCAACCCATATGGTAAAGCCCGGCAGTGAGGTAGGAAGATTAATTATCGAAGTTTTGCCTCGATTGCCAAGAGGCACCTTCATCCATTTTCACGACATCACTTTCCCATACGATTACCCAAGGCATCTGCTGACAAGGGACCTGTTTTACCCTAACGAAACAATTATGCTTTATGCCTTTCTTGTCAACAATCCTAATTTTGTTATTAGAGCTTCATTGAGCATGCTGCATTATGGTGTCCGATCAAAACTTAAGAAGCTGTTGCCCAACTACAAGCCAGCCACAGATAAATTTGGCCTTGAAACAATAAAGGGACACTACCCTTCATCGATTTTTCTTGAGGTCGTTTAAATCGAATGAAAACAGTGAGGAAGCTCTGGGAGTTTTAGCGAGAAGGGCATTGCGCCAACCGTAGTTCACTTCCGCTTTCGAGCAATTATGGCAAATGTATTTTTCAAGCCCAAAAAAGTGCCCAGGGTTTGGAAAAAACTGTTTTGCGTACTGAAATAAGAAATGATATCACAATCAATACCTTGCCTTTTAAACAATTCAAAAATGGCGTTTTGGTCAACGCCGTTCCTAATTACATGATATTCGGCATTATCATGTATGGAATCTTTAAGATAAACCCCGCGGGCTCGTCGTAACTTCCTTTTTAAGCCGTTTATTAAATCACCCTTAAAAATACGCCATGAGAAATAAGCTACTTTGCTGAAAAACCGAGTGAATTTTCCCACCGTGTCATATCGGAGTGGGTCTTGAAAAGAGATAAATTGGCCATATGGATTTAGATGCATTACTACTCCCCGTAACATCGCCACGTAATCTGGGACGTGGTGCAAGAACGAATTGGCGACAATAATATCGTATTTTTCACTTTTATTTTTGAGAGCATCCTTAATATCTTCACATCTTATTTCCAGCATGTCGTCAAAGCGCTTGCATCTGCTGTGCAGAGTTTCAAGCTGAGAAACCGAGACGTCAATAGCTACTACCTTTGCCCCGAGCTTTAGAAGTGTTAAAGTCGCCGAACCTTCACCAGCACCCAGATCTAGCACCTTAGGAACCTTTGTATGTTGTGCGGCAAAATCAAATACTTTTACAGCTAGCTTGCCATAAAGCATTCTCAATGAAGCATGTTTAATATGCGGAGCGCCATCAATGTATTTTTTGGTGTTTCCTTTGTCGTAAGCCAAGGCATTGGCCAAAGTTGCAGTTTTATCAATTCTTTTGTTCACTCTTTTTCTCCCCGCTGTAGCCAAGAAATCTACGTCTTACGTTAAATGTACCAAAGAAGTACGGCAAAGCAAAAATAAGAGTTCTAAGTACACGTTAGTGATCGAGTGTGATATTCTTAAACTATGGAAGAGGTTCGAACAGACAAGTTTGGGGTTTTTGCTTGGGTTTTATTTTCCCTCGCCATTTTAAATTTTTTCAATACGGGCGTACTGAGGTTTTACGTTGGTATAGCAATGTGCGTAGCGATAATCGTTCTTTTATTAACAAGCGAAGGCTGGCACTCACTCAAGGGTTTAAAAAAAATCACTTTTTTTTCTCTGTTAGTATTTACTTTTATTTATGGGCTTAATGTTTATCGTTTTCAATTTGTCGATTTTAGCCATTTCCTAATGTATGCGCTTTCTCCCGCACTTTTTTATATCGCTGGGCATTATCTTGCAACCCGTTCTGGTGATAATCGTTACAAATATCTTGTAAATTGCGCGATTATTGCCTCTTCGGCAATCTTCGGTTTTCTGTGTGTTTTTTATACTTTGAGAGTCGCGGGAACAATTGTCTCGCAATTTGGCGGCCACCGGTATGTGATTGATTGGTGGACAGGGAGTTATTTGGCTGCCACGATAGTGGGTACTTATATCTCACTGGGCATTGGAGCTATGGTAGTTTTATTTATTAAAGCAGAGAGTAAATTTGCTTTAATTGTCAAAATAATACTTTCAGCCATTGTCCTGGTCAGTCTATACTGTGAGTATTTTTTGGCGAGCAGAATAGCAATTGTTGTCGGGATAGTGTCGCTAACGGCTACTCTTGTGATAATTTATAGCAAATCTAGAGAATTGATTCGTGTAATCTTTTGGGTCGGCTTGTTTCTCGCCGCTCTTTATTTCTCTTACACCGCGAATCTGTTTGATTTGAAAAGCACCATAATAAATTCTCCAATTGCAGGGCGATTTTTATCTACGTCGGTTAATGGGGACCAGCGCTTGCAGGTTTGGCGCGAAAGCGGGCAGGGCTTAATAGATCATCCAGAGGGCGGGCAGGCAACTACCCTAGGAGCGTCTAGTGCGCATAATCTCTGGCTTGATGTCGGTTGGGACGCCGGAATTTTTGCCTTTATTTTTGCTCTAGTTTTTACTATCTCAAGCGTGATTGACTTTATTGGTTCTGCCCGCCAAAAAGGAATGCCGACTTTGCTAAAAGGTATAATAATCTCAATGCTAATAAGTTTTATTTTGGCAAGTTTTATCGAGCCAATCATTAAAGGTGTTTTTACATATTTTCTATCATTTTGCTTTTTTGTGGCATTTATCTCCAGCATGCAGTTTAAGCAAGGATCGATTGATCGCCCGAAAATTGACTCTTGCTCTCAATAATCTACAGTAAAATCGATGAAAAAAGTTAATTCTAAAAAATTAATTAGTCCAATATTATTTTTGGTCTTCAACCGTTTAGAAACAACGAAAATGGTTTTTGCTGAAATTAAGAAAGTTAAACCGAAAAAATTATTTATTGCGGCAGATGGCTATCGTGCCAACATAAAAGGAGAAAAGGAAAAGTGTGAAAAGGTTAAAAGATATGTTTTGGATAATATAGACTGGGAGTGCGACTTAAAAACATTATTTCGAGATGAAAATTTAGGTTGTGGTGAAAACGTCACAAAAGCCATAACTTGGTTTTTTAAAAATGTAGGAGAGGGAATAATCTTAGAAGACGATTGCCTGCCGGATCAATCATTTTTTTATTTTTGCGAAGAACTCTTGGCTCGTTATCGTCGAGATAAAAGAGTTTTTATGATTAGCGGTGATAACTTTGCCCCAGAATCTTTAGCTGATGCTGACTCAAGTTATTTCTTTTCTAATATCCCATGTATTTGGGGTTGGGCTACGTGGAGAAGGGCTTGGAAGAAATTTAACTTTGATATCAGCGATTTGCCGGAGTGTATTGATAATATTTGGAGCGATAAAAAAATCAATAAATATTGGCTTATAACTATTTCAGAAATACATTATAAGAAGCTTGATGCTTGGGCCTATAAATGGGTTTATACGATTTGGAAAAATAATGGGGTAAGTATTTCACCAAATCGAAATCTAGTATTAAATATTGGTTTAAACAGTAACGGAACGCATACACTTCATAATTCTAATAAATTACTGAGTATACCGAGTAAGGTGATAAAATTTCCCCTCAAACGTCCTAGAAATAAAAATATTAATAAACAAGCTGACGATTTTGTTAACAAACATGTTTTTTTGAAATTTTATACCCTGAAATCAATTTTTAAAAAAATTGGATTGTTTGATTTTGTTAGAAAAGTTTACATTAAAGTTAGCAATCATATCAATTAATTTCCAAAATCTTTATTAAGATTAATAGACAGAGTTTATGAAAATATTGCATCTGAGCACTACCGACAAAAAGGGCGGTGCGGGAATCGCCGCTTATCGTTTACATAAGGGGATTATTAACAATGGCGTAAAATCTCAAATGTTTGTTCAGAGAAAATATGGAGAGACGGGTGACGTTTTTTGTTCAAAAAATATATTTAGAAAACTATACGATTTTTCTTGTTTTGCTGCTGATAAAACTATTGCCGTTATTTCTGGACCAAGGGGTTATGAAATAACCTCACCCGCACTATTTGCATCTATGAATCTTAAAATTATAGATGAATTAAAGCCAGACATTGTCCATATTCACTGGATATGCGGAGGATTTTTAAGCCCAGAAAAGATTGCGAAGATTAAAAAACCGATTGTTTGGACTTTTCATGATATGTGGCCATTCTCCGGGATTAACCATTTAAACGATAGCAATAAAGATTATATTAGTGGAAACTTCAAAAATAATAATTTTCTGGATAAATGGACATGGGAAAGAAAAAAAAGATCGTGGAAAAATTTAAATAATTTGACAGTTGTTTCCCCTAGTAAATGGTTGGCAAATGAAGCTAAGTCCAGCTATCTTTTTAGAAATTTTAGAATTGAGAATATACCAAATGGAATTGATACAAATGTATTTAAAGAATGTGACAAATTGTTATCCAAAAAAAAATACGGCTTACCTCTTGATAAAAAACTGTTATTATTTGGCGCAGCGAACCCCCTATCTAACGAAAGAAAGGGGTATAAATTACTTATAAGTGTCATCCAAAAATTATTGGAATCAAAAATAAATAAAAATCTAGCTTTGGTGATATTTGGATCGGCTAATAAAAAGATGGGTTTTGGTCTGCCAACATATTTTATTGGCGAAGTATCTTCTGAAAAAGACTTGGCAGAAATTTATTCAGCTGCCGACATCTTTATTACTCCATCAAGAGAAGATAATTTGCCAAATACAGTTATTGAATCCATGTCTTGTGGCACTCCGGTTGTTGCTTTTAACATCGGCGGGATGCCGGACATGATTGACAATAAAGTAAATGGTGTTATGGTTGCTCCCTTCAAAGTAAATTTAATGGCTAGGGAAATATCACTCATTTTAAATAATAAAAAATACCATAAGAGTTTATCAATTGGGGCTAGAAGAAAAGTTTTGAGAAAATTTAACATTAATTTAGTTGTTAAAAAATATTGCCGTCTTTATGAATCAATTTTAAATATTAATAAAATAACTAAATAGCTTATTCAAACTACGCGAGATGAATTATTTAAATCAATTTTATCCGGAAAGCCGCTTTGGCGGTTTCAGCGACCGTGACGGCACCATCGCCTTTTATAATCGGGTTAACGCCTTGTTAAAAAAAGATTCAATTATTTTGAATATTGGTTGTGGCAGAGGAAGCTTTGTGGAAGACGAAGTAAAAATTCGTAAGAATCTACAACGATTTAAGGGTAAGGTCAAAAAAACTATAGGTATTGATATCGACCCAGAAGCTAAAGTCAATCCCGATATTGACTGTTTCTGGTTGATCAAGAAAAATCGCTTTCCTATCCGAAGCAATTCAATCGACCTTTGCATCGGTGATAATGTCTTGGAGCACGTAGAAAATCCTGTACTATTTTTCAAAGAATGCCGGCGGGTGCTAAAGAAAGGCGGCTATTTATGCTTACGCACCACCAATCTTTTTGGTTACGTCGGCTTAGCGGCAAAAATCCTTCCCAGAAAAAAACATGCGGCACTGCTTAACCAAATACAGGAATCGCGTCTTGAAAAAGATATTTTTCCTAAATTCTATCGTGCCAATTCCCTTTATAAAATTAAATCATTTTTAAAACAGAATAATTTTGATTTCTCTGTTTATGGCATATCATCTGAACCGGCTTATTTTGATTTTTCCAAATGGCTTTATTGGACGGCAACTATCCTACACCACCTAACGCCTAATTTTTTCAAAGTGACAATTTTTGTTTTTGCAAAAAATAATTAGATTTTAAGACAAATCCTATTTCACTTATGGCTTGAATAATAGTACAAATTCTTATTGTCTCGAACTTTTGTTAGAACTGACCCCAAAATCTTAGCCCCAGCTTTGTCTAGCGCCTCCTTAACCTTTTTGAGATCTTCCTTTTTGGTTTTTTCTTTCTCTGTGACAATGATTGCTCCATCAGCTAACTTAGCAATTTGGGCAGAATCGGTTATAAGCCCGAGCGGCGGGGAATCAAAGAAAATATAATCAACGCCGATCTCGAAAAGCCATTTTTTGAGCTCTATTATTTTTTCCTCGTCCAGTTTTTCCGAAGGATTGTCGAGTTTGCTCCCTGCAGTAATTATAAAGAGATTGTCAAAATCAGTTTTATGGATAATATCTTTACCCTCTGCTTTATCGATTAGAAAGTCCGCAAAGCCAGTCTTATTGGGCAATTTAAATATTTTATGCACAAACGGAGACCTTAAATCGGCGTCAATGATGATTACTTTTTTACCGGATTCAGAGAGAAGAATACCGAGGCTGGAGATAAAAATTGTTTTTCCTTCTTTTGGATTGGCCGAGGTGACAACAATCGTTTTTGCCTTATTCTTGTCAAGCGAGGTAATGTTAGTTCTAATCTCGCGTAACATCTCCGCTGCATGACTATTTTTTTTGTCAGTGACAATAACAGCTCCTTTTTCCTCTTTAAGCATCCCGAAGCTACCCAGATGCTCAATTCCTAAATCTTCAAATTCAGATTCTCCCTTAATACTTGAATCATATCCCTCAATCAAATAAATAATCTCTGTCACAATAACAAGCGAAATAATCCCGATGATTACCAAATATTCCCAAAGATCTAAGCTCACTTGTTTAACCTGATCCGGCGCTTCAGCAACCGTGATTTTGATTCGATCTTTTTCGGCAGTATCATTTTGGATCCCCAAAAGATAATTAGAGAGAGTTTCGGGATATAATTTGGCCGTCTGAACAATTAAATCCTGATTTCGGTCTTTTATGTTCAACTCAATAATCTGTGTTCCGACGAGATTTTTTGATTTTATCGATTTTTTTAGATCTTTTTCTTCCCAACCCGTCTGTTCACTTAAATCTTTTATAATTTCGGCATTATTGATAAGGGCGATGACCGTTTTAACGGCCCGATCAGCATAGGGAGCATCATAAATATCAGCCAGTGCAGACGAGGAGCTTGAACTCACGAAAATTTTGGTTGTGGTGGAATAGGTTGCTGGAATGTTTTTCAGGGGGAAATAAGCCAAACCGACTATAACGGCAACAAACAACAAAATCAGCCACCAAAATTTAATTAGCAAGCTCCCAAAACGGACGGTTCTTCTCAAGCCCCTCCTTTATTACTCTAAATATATTTTAGATTGTTGTAAGGTACTTTGCAAACAAGGTTATGGTGAGATTTCGGCCGTGAGAAGCGAACCTGACTGTTTCACAACTTCCAAATCTTGATTTTTACATCGGCCGGAAGCTTTCCAGCGAAGGGTAAAATTTACATTTTCACGCGGCGCAATAACTAACAAGGTGCTTAGATAGGACGTGTCCGTTTTGGGATCGTAATTTAAGTTTGACACTTTTTGCCCTCCGCTAAAATCTATTAACGTAGAATCTTTCGGAAGAAAAATTCTGGTCAAACTGCGGTAAATGACAAAAGGTGTCAACTTTGAATCTTCCTTGTACCCATTTACATAGTTAAGATTGCCCTCATATTCGCATGGAGCAATTTTTTTGACGGTTAATTTTTTGTCAATAAAAAAGTCGAGCTTGGAACCGAGGTTTGCATCGACAACTTGGACGAAATTATTTTGGGCATTAACCCTTCCTGCCCAATAAAGGTCAGATGCTGTTTTTTCCAGATCTTCCTGTGGAAAATAAAGGAGAAGATTTTTATCTTCCAGTGCGTTGTATGTTGCCAAAAGGAATGAACGTAAATTATTGCCTTTACCGATCACATCAAATATATTTTTTGCCAAATCCGCCAACAGCGGCTTTTTGTCTGTTGGATAAATAAAATTTGGATCGTCTTTCTTCGAAGCATAAATTGCCGGGTCGGTTGGTTCGTAAATCATTTTTTGCATAAAATTGTTCTCATCGACTTTAAAATTATGATCCGGAACATCGACCGGACCGCTAATCTTGAGGGTCTGCAGCAAATAATCAACGTTGGGACCTATCACTGCATCAAAATGAACATCGGGTTCAACCTCTTTGTAGAAGGAAAGTCCCTGTTCAACTGAATATTTAAAGTCAGGTGACCAGTTTGCATTCCAAAACCGCCATTCGTCTTCGACAATATCTTTTATTTCATCAGGCGCAGAAAATTTACCTTTGTTTTGTAAATCGAGATTATACGAGTCGGATGTTTTAAAAGAAGTTATCGCCCCATCTTTTACCTTCATAACTCCATAAGAGCCCCAGAAACCACCCGATGGGCGCAATTCGGCATTATTTTGCATTACTACCAGGAAAGTTTTTTCGCCGTTTGATGCCAGTAGCTGATCTAGGATTGGCTTGGCAGTGACAATTTTATCAATTTGCTCGTATTTTTTCTCATATTGTGGATATAGGAAGAGAAGGGGTCTGATCAGCTTTAATCTGGAGTGCAAAGTCATCAAATCCCGAAACATTTCTTCGTATTGGGCAACGTTCAACGAAGAGAAGCCCGCCGCGTCTTTTTTAATCTGTAAATATGATGAATATGCCAGAGCCGCCGTTGCTGCAACATAAATAAGACCTGAAGCCAAAATTAAAATAATAATTTTTCTGATCATTTGCATTCATTATATCAACTCCACTATAATAAAATTAATGAGGCGACTAACTCGAGTTTTTTTGGTTGTATTGCTGCTTCTGGCTTTTTCGATTTCTCTTTCAAGCAAAGCCCAAGCAGATGTTTATGGTTATATCCTCAAAATTAGTGTCTTTGATTCGGGAAAGGGCATTTCAAGCGGTGATAAAGTTCCTAAGGCAGATATCTTAGGTAATCTGGTCAAAGCAAGGGTGACCGTTTACGATCCCTCAAACCCAACCTCGCAAATCGCTGTCTCCGAATGGGATGTCTCTATTTCGAGCTTAGAACCGTCTGGTCATGCCATAACTACACCGGGGGGGACTTGGAGCTTAAATAATGTAAACTCAAGTACAAACCCTCTCACTGCTGATTTGAAATTAATTGATAAAGAAAGTTTGGGCGATTACTATTCAGTTATCAATGCTCGGGCAACTGTCAGCGGTAAAAAAACTAATTCAGCAAGTTTCAAAATAATAATTTCGGACAAAACCGAAGATTCCCTCATCCCCCTAGCCGTCGCTAACGCCGATAGTTCTGGAGCCAATAGTATAAGCGGATTCTTCGCCTCCTTATTGGGCAAACTTTCTAGTTATATCGGTAATATTCTTTCTTGGATCGGACTTTCCAAAGATCAAATTTTGCTGGCATTGTTATTGCTGGCGATAATTCTCAGCATCCTTATTCTGCCTTTGACGCCACTTGCCAGCACGGTTTCGTTGTTTTCTTTCGGCGAGGCACTGGCGTGGGGGCTTCTCTGGTTTATTCCTTTTAGAACAACCCCCGCTAGATGGGGGCGGGTTTTAGAGATGCAAAGTGAGTTTCCGCTTTCTTATGCAAGAGTCATGCTCTTGAATCCTAAAGGGCAAATTTTAATGAAGACGCGAACAAACCGGAATGGAATTTATGGATTTAGAGTTAAACCGGGGGAATATCTTCTTAAAATCAGTAAGGGTGATTTTCAGGGGATAAGTGGTGAAAAAACCGTTGAACTTAAAGCAACTGTTCGCGGCTGGCAGGAAGAATCCTTTATCAAGCCCGTTTATATGAAGCTGGTAAATCCCGCCAATATTGCTCCGGTTATTTCCTTTATCGACACAGTGGAAAGATTACTAAGGTTTCTTTTGATTATCGTACTCATTACCGGAATTGTTTTTTACCTAAACGAGCTAATCCAAAATTACAATGACACTATTCTGGTCGTTGCTATCGCGTTTTTAGCTGTCTGCCTTTTTTCAATCGAGGAAGTATTCAAGAAAAAGCAGAAGGGGAAACTTACGTATAAGCAGACCGGTCGACCGATTCCTTCTGCTGTTGTCAGATTTATCGACGCAAAAAGCAATAAATTGCTTAAAACAGCCATTGCTAACAAGCAGGGAGAGTACTCATCGATAGTTAGGCGCAAAAAAATAGCTTACGCAGTAACCTAGCGCTTCAAAGGCCTCGTAAACATCGGGGGATTATCGCCGCGCGATTAGATTTTACTTTTTTATCTCATTTGCGTTTTATAAATTAATGGATTGCCAAGAAGCAGTTATGATGTAAAATGAATCTTATGAATCAAGCACTTGACGAAACTCTAAAAGCTGTCGAGAAAAAAGAGCACGTCAGCTCCGATCTTTTAGAGTCGAAAATTAAAGTAAATGAATCTTTGGGGCGTGCCGCTTTTTTTTATGAAAAATTACGTAACGCGATTGATTATCAAGACGAACACCTTTTTTTAAAAAACGCGATCAAGAGAATTTTAAAAAGAAGGGCTTACACCGGTCTCGAACAATCAGGGGGCAAGTTATTGCACGAGCTGGTTTGGGCAAGATATTTCAGAAACGATACTTTGCCTACCGAGTACGTTAAGGATATTGATAAAATTCTTGATAAATACACTGAGCTGAAATCAAATATCGTCTCAAGAAACAACCACCGGTTTATAACTAACGCCATTTTAAGTTTCGCCTCATATGAGATTGAGCAATTTTTATCTCCCGACAAAGGGGAGGAGAAGTTCAGCGAATTTGCAACCGATCTAATTACAAAAAACATTGATGTTCCCGCTATTGAAATTGAGCCGGCGGCGCTGCGGATGCAAATCACCATTGGTGTGGAGAAGCTTTTGTTCAAATCCGATATCGACCAAATTAGGTTTCGGCTTCTGCGCTTTTTCTACCCGAAATGGCCTAATATATCAAAAGACGAGGTTTTAGAATTCGGGCGGCGTTTTGACGAGATTATGCTAAGCATCGATTGGCAAATTAGCCAAAACCGCAATTCCAAGATCTTCAAATACGTCCGCCGTGTCGTTCCGCCGTTTGTAATTATTTGGGAGATGATCCGAAATTCCCCCGATGAAGCCAAAAGGGCTTTTTCAAATAAGGATCTTTTACGCGAAAAGGCTCAAATTACAATCGGGCGCAAAAACCGCGGCATTTATAAAAGGGTTTTGCGCGCCATTTTCCGCGGCATAATTTTTATTCTGGCCACAAAAGTCATCCTTGCCTTCGTAGTCGAACTCCCTTACGAGATGGCGATTTTGGGCAAGGTAAATTACGTTGCTTTAATTACCAATACTTCCCTACCCCCCATTTTAATGCTTGTAGCCGGACTTTTTATTTCGATACCGGGCAGAAAAAACACCCAAGTACTCCTTAAAATGATAGAAAAAGCGGTTTTTGAAGATGAGCTCTACGCCAAGCATCTGGAGACAATCAGGTCTGTCCACGAGCGCTCCTACCTTTTATTCAATCTGGTTTATACCACATTGTCGTTGGCGATTCTCTCTTTAGTTGTCTGGGGGCTGATTGCACTGAAGTTTAATGTCGTAAGCATCATCCTGTTTTTTGTTTTTGTTTCAATCGTGAGCTTTCTTACTTTTAGAATTAGGGCCACCGCCAAAGAACTCGAGGTCAAAACCGGCGAGGACTCAATGTTTTCAGGAATATTTAATTTTCTGTTGCTCCCATTCGTCATTATCGGTAAGTTTCTCTCCGACAAATGGTCTGATTACAACTTTACCCTTCTGTTCTGGGACTTCATTGTCGAAGCTCCTTTTAAGGCGATTATCGGTGTTTTTGAGGCCTGGATCGCTTTTGTGCGCGAAAAACGCGAGGATTTTGAGTAGGGTTTAGTGCTTAAGTAACTTAATAAAAACATCGGTTGGGACGTCGACACGGCCTAATTTGGCCATTTTCTTTTTGCCCCGCTCCGCACTTACCGCAAAAGGGACTACGTCCTCTAATTGCGGTGCGTGCTTTGTCGGGACTGCGCTCATCTTCAGTATTTTAACAATTTAATGAATACGTCAGTAGGCACTGTTACTTTCCCAATTTGTGCCATCTTACGCTTGCCTTTTTTCTGTTTTTCTAACAATTTTCTTTTGCGGGTCACGTCACCGCCATATAGTTTTTCCGTGACATCTTTTCTAAAAGGCGTAATTCTCTCTGCCGCGATGATTTTGCCGCCGATAGCCGCCTGGATCTTAACCTCAAAGCTTTGTTTCGGAATCAGCTCTTTTAGCTTTTCAACAGTTTTTCTGGCAATCGTATCCGCAAACGGGCGATAAATCATCCTCGAAAATGCGTCTATTACCTCTTCCGCAATTAAAAAATCAACCCTGACCAAATCCCCCTCCCTCCATCCGATCACCTCATAATTTAGCGATCCATAACCTTGGGTTGCCGATTTAACCTTATCGTAAAAATCAACAATAATTTCGGCCAAAGGCAGTTCATATTCCATAATCACTTTTTCTTCGAGGTGTTTGATATCTTTTTGAATAGCGCGATGTGATTGTAGCAGTTCAATTAAAGCACCCAGGTACTTGTTTGGAGCAATTAATTCCGCTTTTGCCCAGGGTTCGGAAAAACCGGTTGGTTGCAATGCCCTATAATCAACCGTCGGAGTGGTAATAATCAGCTCTAGATCATATTCGCGCTCTAATCGTTCTTTGACAATCTCAAGATGCAAAAGTCCCAAGAAACCGAGACGAAAGCCGAAGCCGAAAGCCGCAGATGAAATCGGTTCATAGATAATGGATGAATCGGAAAGTTTTAATTTTGATAGCGCCTCGCGCAGGCGAGCATAATCATCACCAGAGGCAGTAAAAACCTCGGCGTAAACCATCGGTTTTGGCTCGTCGTAACCCTCCAAGACCTCGATTTCCGGTCTTTTTTCGCCCGCTTTCAAAACCGTTACCGTTTCCCCAACCCGCGCCTCGGCAACCTCTTTAAAGGTGGTGACAATATAACCGATTTCGCCCTCCGATATCGAGCTCTGTGATTTTAACCCGAGCTGAATCATCCCGACATCG
>CAYYMZ010000017.1:0-20530 GCA_964473025.1 uncultured Candidatus Saccharibacteria bacterium | reverse complement strand
ATAAGAGCGCTTAAAGAGTTTTTTATATTTTATGGAAAAATTAAACGTGAGAGAGCTTCCGTCTAAGACGAAAGACAGCAAGAAAAACACTATTTTTGCAATTGTGGGGATTTTATTTATGCTCTGGGGGGCATTCTGGCTTATATATGACGCCAAAAAATTTTCAATTACCTCGGACGAAATCGTCTATCTACCGGTTGGCATCCGCTATCTGGAGAGGGGCGACGAGCTTACAAATAGTGAGCACCCGCCGATATTTAAAATCGTTTCCGCTTTGCCGGCTATCTTCATACCTCATAATATCGACAAGGCAATTGACGAGGGTTCGCAAAACCAATGGAAACTTGGGTTTACTTTTTGGTTTGAGAGCTCAAATAATGTTGAAAATTTACTCCATGCTGGACGCGCCCCGACTGTTTTACTGACATTACTGCTTTTTGTCTCTGTCTGGTTATGGACAAGGAGGCACTTGGGCGAATGGGCGGGGATCGCTGCGTTAGGCGTTCTTGTTTTTAATCCTAACCTGATTGCCCACGGATCTTTGATTGCCAATGATATTTATTTGGCCGCCGCCTCGTGGTTTCTTTTTGTCGCAACCTTTTATTTTATAAAAAATGCCAATCTAAAAACGGCCTTTTGGTGGGGAGCGGCGGCATGCTTTGCCGCACTTTCAAAATATACAGGCGTAATTTTTGTCGGTTTATCTGGTTTGATTGTCGTATCTTCGATATTTATTTTACACAAAAATCTCCGCCGCTCTCTCTTATTAATTCTGTTTTCAGTTGCGATTGGGTTAGTTTTGACCTGGTCGGTTTTCCTCTTCGTCCAACGAAAGGCCGTTTTTTCTTCCCAACCTGTAACTATGGGCTTAAGTGATAATTTAACCGTAGAGGTTAAAAATCCCCTTAAAAAAATAGTTTTATTACCATATTCCAATGTCCGTGACGGAATTATCGCAACAAGAGGCCACAATAAAATAGGACACCGATCTTATTTGAACGGGGAGATCAGCCAATTCGGCTGGAAATCGTATTTTCTTTGGGCTCTTTGGTGCAAAACACCTACGATTATCTTGCTCTTTTCTCTTCTGGGTGTTATTTTGGCAGTTTTAAAAAAGAACTGGGCATTGGTTTTGTCTTTCATCTCGGTACTGATTGCATTTGTGGTTGGCTCTATTGGCCATATCCAAACCGGAGTGCGCTACATCTTGTTCTTTTATGTGCTAACGGCGCCCGTGGCGGCGCTTGCTGTTTTATATATTACAAAACTAAAGAGCTGGATTTTTAAGGTAATCCTAGCTCTTTTGTTTATTTTCCTGCTCCTCGATATTTTTCTGAGTGGTCCAGGCAGCATCGGTTATTTTAGCGCTATTACCGGTGGCAACTCAAAAGGTTATAGTTACTTAGCTGATTCCAACCTCGACTGGGGACAGGAATTTTCCGTCCTGAAGGATTATGTCGAAAAGAATAAGTTTCAAAATTTGATTATAGGGGTTTCATCAGGCGAGAATCCGAAGTACGCCAATATAAAAAGTCAGCCACTTTTGGATTACACCTGCGATACATTGCCCGCCAACTCCACCGTCATCGCCTCAGCTAATTATGCTGTCGGTTTCTTCGGGCCTTATTCATGCTTACTTGAAGCTATGCGAGCAGGTAAGGCAGAACGCCTCGGCCAGACATTTTACATCTTTAGTTCAGACAATCTTTTGCGTTAATAGTTATTGGCGGCAAAGTTGCGCAGAATGTTATATGACGGTTTTAGCTCTCCAAACACGAAGCTTCCGGTTTGGTCTTGCTTGACTTTTACGAGTCCCAGATATGAACCCGGTTGATCGTCGATCCCATCGGTTAAAATGAAGTGAAAATAACCGCTTATATCCGGGTTGTTATAGGCGGTTTGGGTAAGTTTTCTGATGTACGATGCCTGTTCGCTTTCCTTGCCCCCCATCGAACCGTCATCCCGGTTGGCTTCGATTACCATAAAGTCCTTACCGGCTGCCTTGGCCATCTTCGGAATATCCACCAATCCATAGCCATCGACATTTTTAATACCTGCTTCTTCACCCAAAGACGTTCCCCAATTCCAACCGATAATATCGGCGCTAACACCTTCGCTTATAAGCTGTAAAACGGGTTTTATTAAAACCCAGTGTCCAGTTATAACAATCTTAGCATCGGGATCAAGCGTCCTTACGGCCTGGCTCAAGGCGATCGTGTAGCGCTTGACGTGCTCATATCTGTTTTTGTCAATTTTTAATCCGTACCCGCCATCCACTGTTTCGCCCTTTTCGTTGGGTTGTGAAAAAACTACGCCAGAGAGTTCGTTTGAAAGCTGGTAGTAAGCAACTTTACCCTTATATCTGGCAACAATTTTTTGTGCCAAATCAGCCGCTTTTTGTTCGTAATTGATATCGGGGTTAAAGTCCTTAATTTCTTCCAGAATGAGATAGAGTTGGAGGTTATATTTTTGTGCGTTCTCAACTAAAATATCGTTTATCTGTGCCTCCCCCTCGATATTAGCGCGGACGCAGCCATTTATGGGGAAGAGGTCTTTAACATATTTAAATTGTTTGTCGATAGAATCTCTGTTGAATGGTTCGTTGTGCTTGCGTATGACGAATGGTCTGACCGTGGCGCCCCAGACAAACTTTTTGCCCTGCAAACCAACAACGGTTTCGTCGTCTGTGGGGGAGGGAGTTGCCTCGCGACGGGATTGAAGTACAATCCCGATCATAACACCGATAACTACAGCCATCGACACAACCAAAACCGTTAGGAGAATTTTCTTCATGATTAAATAATACAAGATTGGGTTTACAAAATCCACGACTCGAGATAGAGTAAGCATATATTATGAGCAAAAACCTGATTGTCATCCCGACCTATAACGAGAGGGACAACATCGCTAAGCTGATCGGCGCGATTTCCGCTGAAAAAATTTCGGCCGATGTTTTGGTGGTGGATGATAATTCACCCGATGGGACAGGCAAACTTGTTGATGATTTAAGAAAAAAAGAAAAATGGGTCTCCATACTGCACCGAAGGGAAAAGGCGGGTTTGGGTAAGGCCTACGTTGCCGGTTTCAACTGGGGTTTAGAAAATGGATATAAGAAGCTGGTTTCAATGGATGCTGATTTTTCTCATCCGGTCAGCGCTTTAGTGTGCCTAATCTCGCTTTGTGATGATAAAACCGTTGCGATTGGTTCGCGCTATATTAAAGGAGGCAAGATTGTTGGCTGGGGATGGGGGCGGTATTTAAACAGTTGGGGGGCAAACCTTGTAACCCGCACTCTTCTTCAAATTCCGGTCAAAGACGCAACCGCAGGTTTCAAGTGCTATCCCGCCGAATTCTTAAAATCAGCCAACCTCGACAAGATACAATCTGCGGGTTACGCATTTCAGCCCGAAATGCTGCTTTTGGCTAAAAACAACGGCTTTAAATTGAAAGAAACGCCCATCACGTTCGAAGATCGCAGAGCGGGAGAGTCAAAAATACAGGGGGAACTATTTAAGTCGGCAAAAACTATCTTTCGCTTGGCGGCAAAACAAAAAACTTTGCGGCAGTTTGTAAAATTTGCGATCGTTGGCGCAATTAATTCTCTCGTTGACTGGGGGGTATTTTATCCGCTAAAAATCGTATTACCGGGAGTTTTTAGCTCACTTAGTTTGCAGACGATCAAGCAGATCGCCAAAGGCATTTCTTTCATCGTCTCGGCACTTTCAAGTTACATCATGAACCGCAAGTGGACATTCCGCTCAACGCGCTCCGATGTTGGGCGCGAAGCGCTTAGATTTTTAACTGTCGCAACGGGTGGATTTCTTATTAATAACGCCACCTTCTATCTTATTACGGCCATTGTCGGTTGGCGCGATATTTTTGGGCTCATTGTCGCTACGGCGGCCGCAACGTCGTGGAATTTTATTTTGAATAAAAAGTGGACGTTTCGCGGCCTATAGCCGCTTAAAATTAAAGGTCAAAAGTGAAAAGTAAAAAGAGAGATTTTGTTAAAAGAAATTGGAGAGTAATAACTCTTTTGGTGGTTGCGGCTATTTCCAGATTTGTGTTTTTAGGTTTAAGGCCATTTGATGGTGACGAAGGTATAATCTTAAAAATCGCTTCAAATACCAATTTAAAGGCGGTTCTAGAGGGTGTCGCAAACGACGTTCATCCGCCCCTCTACCACATTCTGCAATATTTTGACCTAAAAATATTTCAATCAGGGGAGTTTGGAGCTCGAATACTATCTGCCCTATGCGGGATTGCGGCAATCTACGTAATCTTTGTTTTGTTTAAAAAATTAAGCAATGGAAAAATCGCATTTTGGGTGGCACTTCTTTCAATTTTTTCTGCTGTCTTGACTTATCACGCGGCGGAGATCAGACCTTACGCCCTTTTCACCTTAGTATTTTTTAGCCAACTATACCTGTTTATTCTAATGCTCGAGAAAAAACGGTTTTGGATTGCCTTTAACTTTTGCATCTTGAGTACTCTTATGATTTTAACCCAATATCTGGGTTTTATAGTTCTTCTTGGCGAAGGCATTTACTTGCTTTTTAACTTTAAGCGATATTTCAGATTAAGAAACGTATTCGCCCTCCTCGTTCCAATCGCTTTATTTGTTCTCCTTTGGGGCGGATCTTTTTATCATCAGCTGATCGGGCGCCTCTCGGAGCAATCGCAATCCCTAAGCTTAAAAGACAATATCATCGGACTTATTTCAGCGATCTATCGCTTCGGTGCTGGCCGGCTTTTTCTTGATTTAAAGGAGGGGATGTCAAATCTTACATCGCAAGCCAAAACGGAACCGGTCATTATGTTTGTATTTATCTTGAGCGCAATTATCCCCCTGTCGCTGGTAGCACTCGGAATTTATAAGGCGGCGATAAAGCGTGATCGCACCCTGTTTATTTTTGTCGCTATTGCCACTCCGCTTATTTTGGCCGCTCTTTTGTCTTCTGAAATCGGCCCGAGAGCGGTGAGGTATCTATCGTTTCTGGCGCCATTCTACCTTTATTTTATAGTTTTGGGCTATTTGGGGGCCAAGAATTTTTATCTTAAAGCATTATATGTGTTTTTTGCCTTGATTTTTATTGCGGCCTATATTAACGGAGCATATTTTGAAAGAAAAAAAGCGGGAATTAATACGATTGCCGCCTACTTGAATCAAAACGCAAAAGCGGACGATGCGATCTTGATTCGCGGCGGTTACGGCGGAGGAGAAGAGTGGGTTTTGCGCTTTTATTTGGGCGAGGAGCAAAACGGATTCAAGATTTACGATATGTACGGTGATTATTCGGTTGGCAACCTGCGTACATTAAAGGCCCGCCGCGTTGAGGATAAAATTGCTTTACTTAAAGACAATGCTCCGACTGTTTGGTTTTACGATATGACCTATACCTTTAAGGCTTTCGATGTAACATATTCGGCTGTTCAAATTCTGGTAGGCCCCGACAAAGAGGACAAGGAGATTGTCCTTTATAAGTTTTAGTGGTTGCATTTTTTTATTTCTTCCTTATATTTTAAGATAGGGTAAGATCAAATTTATGGAAAAAAACAAAAAAATTTTATTTGACGGACGGTTTCTATCGCTGTCTCACGCAGGGATAGGGCGTTATTCGATGGAGCTTTTACGCCACCTTCTGCCCTTAGATACTGCCCAGAAATACGTGGTGATTGTGCTTAAGGGCACACAAATCACAGGTGATTTGGCGCAAAAGATGAATGAACGTGAAAATCCGGTTGAAGTGGTTGAGGTTGATGCCGGCCACTACAGCGTGGCCGAACAGGTTAAATTACCCGGAATTTTAAATAGTTTGAAAGTTGACCTTGTTCATTTTCCCCACTTTAACCACCCGCTTTTATACAAGGGTGATTTTGTGGTTACGATTCATGATCTAACCCTATCTTTATATGCCGAACGCGGCGGTAAGTTAAAACAATCTCTCTATAAAAAGGTAATAACCCATGCCGCCCGCAGGTCAAAAAGAATTTTGACAGTATCGGATTTTGTCAGAAAAGAGTTGATTCGCGAATTCGACCTAATGCCGCAAAAAGTTGTGACCACCTATAACGGAATTGATGAAAATTTTAAGAAAATAACCAATCCAAGGATTTTGGCAAAGGCGGAGCAGTATTCTTTAAAAAACCCCTATATTTTATCGGTCGGGCAATGGCGGACCCACAAGAATCTTCTGCGCTTAGTCGACGCCTATGCCCAAATCGTAAAAGACAAAAAGTTTGCCGGACATTTAGATTTGGTTTTTGTCGGCCGGGTTGATCCAAAATATCCAGAGCTACGGGACAAGGTCAAACGTCTTGGACTCGAGGGATCAGTTAAATTTACCGGTTTTGTGCCCGATGAAGATCTGCCGATTATCTATAACAACGCCACTCTTTTTATTTTCCCCTCGCTCTCCGAGGGTTTTGGTCTTCCGGGACTTGAAGCACAGGCCTGTACTGTGCCGCTTGCCTCATCTGACAAAACCTCGCTGCCAGAAATTTTCGGTGAGGGGGCAATCTACTTTAACCCAATGAACACCAATGATATGACAGCAAAAATTAAAAGTGTTCTAGAAGACGAAAAATTAAGATCAGCGCTAGTTAGTGCCGGAGCGCAGAATGCAAAAAGATTCAGCTGGAACCAAACGGCGCGCAAAACCCTTGAAGTTTACAGGGAAATATTGTATAAAGACCAAGAGTAATTCAAAAATCAAAAGTCAAAATTCAAAATGACAATCCAAAATACAAAATGTTAGTTTTAATTTTGAGATTTGCATTTTTAAGATAATTTGGAGGACATATGACAATAGAAAACGCGGCAATCTATTTTGCCCTTGCATCGGCCTTGGTAGCAATTATTTATGGATATTTTGTGGGGAGTTATGTTTTAAAACAACCAGCCGGTTCTAAAAGAATGCAGGAAATTGCATCGGCGATTCAACAGGGTGCATCGGCCTATCTTGGACGCCAGTATAAAACCATTGCCTATGTTGCCGTCATCGTTACCGTCGTTTTATGGTATTTTCTGAACGTTCAAACCGCTCTTGGATTTTTAGTTGGCGCTGTTTTATCTGCCGCCGCCGGCTTTATCGGTATGAATATCTCGGTTCGCGCTAACGTTCGCGTTGCCGAAGCGGCCAAAAGTGGATTGAAAAAAGCAATGGATTTAGCGTTTAAGGGCGGAGCAGTAACGGGAATTTTGGTTGTTGGTTTAGGTCTTTTGGGTGTTGCTGGTTTTTATGCCTTAACCCATGATCCCAAGGCCCTAATTGGCCTTGGATTCGGAGGTTCGCTTATTTCTGTTTTTGCAAGATTAGGCGGAGGAATTTTCACCAAAGCAGCTGACGTTGGCGCGGATTTAGTTGGAAAAATTGAAGCAGGAATTCCCGAAGATGATCCGCGAAACCCGGCTGTAATTGCCGACAATGTCGGCGACAATGTCGGCGACTGCGCCGGAATGGCCGCTGATCTTTTTGAGACCTATGCCGTAACTGCCGTTGCCGCCATGTTGCTTGGATCACTTGTTTTCGGTCCTGACTCCAATGCGGTTGTTTTTCCTCTGGTTATCGGCGGCGTTTCAATTCTGGCCTCGATCGTCGGATCGTTCTTCGTTCGCCTGACGGGAAAGAATATTATGTTCGCTCTTTATAAAGGACTGATTGTGGCCGGCGTTTTGGCAGCAATTGCCTTCTATTTTATCGCTCAAAGAATGATGACTGATTATGTGCCGCTTTATCTCTTTTATTCGGCCCTAGTTGGTTTGGGTGTTACGGCGGCGATGTTTGTTATTACCGAGTACTTTACTTCGACCTCGTACGCACCGGTCCGTTCAATTGCTCAGGCATCTACGACCGGACACGGAACTAACATCATTACCGGTCTGGCGATTTCGATGAAGGCAACGATTTGGCCAGTTCTCGCTATTGCGGCTGGAACTTGGATTGCTTATCACTTTGCCGGTTTATATGGCGTGGCAGTTGCCGCCTTCTCAATGCTTTCAATGACCGGAATCGTTGTGGCGATTGACGCTTATGGCCCAATTACCGATAATGCCGGTGGAATTGCCGAGATGGCCGGATTATCACAAAAAGTGAGAGATGTAACCGATCCGCTGGATGCGGTCGGAAACACGACCAAGGCCGTAACTAAGGGCTATGCAATTGCTTCAGCCGGTTTGGCTGCGATCGTGCTTTTTGCCGCTTACACCGAAGAAATTGCCAACCTTGGCAGAAGTATTACATTCTCTCTCTCCGACCCGATGGTTTTAATCGGCCTTTTCATCGGCGGTCTTCTCCCGTACTGGTTCGGATCACTTTCAATGGAAGCAGTTGGACGCACTGCCGGTGCGGTAGTAGAAGAGGTTAGACGTCAATTCAGGGAAATCAAGGGTATTATGACCGGAGAAGCAAAGCCGGATTATTCGCGGGCTGTTGATATTGTGACCAAATCGGCAATCAAGCAGATGATTCTACCGGCCCTGCTCCCCGTGGCTGTTCCGATCCTCGTCGGATTTCTCTTGGGTCCAGTTGCCTTAGGTGGCGTGTTGGTTGGTTCAATCGTAACCGGTCTTTTTGTCGCCATTTCGATGACTTCCGGCGGAGCAGCGTGGGACAATGCCAAAAAATATATTGAGTCCGGTAACTTTGGTGGTAAGGGGAGTTTAGCCCACCAAGCCGCAGTAACAGGTGACACCGTCGGCGATCCATACAAGGACACTGCTGGTCCGGCTATCAACCCCATGATCAAGATCCTCAATATTATCGCTCTGCTCATTATTGCTTTAATTGTTGCATAAATAGGGTAAGCTTAACTTGGTGGAAAAAGAAAGTTGAACACTTCACTTTATACATCGGCGCGGCCGCTTAAGGTTCGTATAGCTAAGGTGACAGACGGGAAGGCCGAGCTTGTATTTCCTGATAACCAAACCGTGACAATAAGTGCAAAATACTTGCCCCACAATACAACGGCGGGAAAAGAGTTTTTTCTGAATTTATTGTCACAAGAGGACTTGGCGCTATCAAAAAAGGAGATAGCTAAAGAAGTTCTAAAAGAAATTTTAGAGTGATGAAATGAAAAGGAGAGTTAGCTTCAAAATTACCCCTCGGACACTTAAAGCAACCAAAATTTCCTTGGTTGTTTTTGTGGTATCGGCAGTTTGCCTTGTCGTCTTGGTGGCGGCTTATAGCTATGATTATCGCTCCCGTGTTCTCCTAAATACATATATTTCAGGACACAGGATTTCAGGCCAGTCAAAGGCAGATCTCGGCACATACGTGAATGATTTGGCTTCGAGTTCCAAATCAAACAAAATACGTTTGGTTAAAGATGATAAGGCCTGGGAGGTTTCTCTGTCTGATATGGGCTGGGAGCTCGACGGCGTGGCTACAACTGATCGAATTTACGGTTACGGCCACTCCGGTTCCGCTGCAAATAAAATTCTCGCCGGATTCAAATCGTTAATCTTAAATAAAAACTTTGTTCCGGTCTATAAATTTAACGAAAACGCCGTCAATGGCTGGCTAAATTCCATTGATTCGGAAATCGGCACACCCAAAAAAGAGGGCAATGTGCAGATCAAGGGCGATGAAGTCAATATTATTGAACCGGCTGCAGGTGAAACTGTCAACGAGTTTGAACTTAAAGAAGCAATTGTTAAAAGATTCGAACTAACGGGTACCGGCGATATAGGCGTTGCGTTGGTCAAGGACGAACCAATCATTTCGGCAGATGAGGCACGTGCGCTTAAAGATAAGGCCAAAGAACTGACAGCGAACGATATTGAGCTGGTCGGACCAGAGGGTTCAGCAACTCTATCTTCAAAAGAACTCGGGGTTGATATTCAGCTCAAGAAGGATTTGAAAAAAAAGAAGTCCTTTTTAATGCGCCAAAACGATTATGGTTCGGCTTACGTTTCATTTGACCAAGATAAAATAAAAAATTTCCTCTCAAGGGAATCGAATGTTTTAAATGCCAATCCTGTCGATGCTCGTTTCACTGTTCAGGGTGGAAAGGTTTCGATTTTCAGAAAATCTGAAGATGGCAAAGTTATTAAAATTGACGAGTCAACCGATAAAATCGTCAAAACATTAGAGGGCGGCACCGTCACAAGAATAGTTCTGCCTTACCAAGACCAAGCCGCGGCGATTTCGGCTCAAGAGTCGTCTGATATTGATAAATACGGGATTAAAGAATTGATTGGAACGGGGACCACGAGTTTTGCGAGAAGTCCCGAAAACAGAATTCACAATATTCAAAAAGGAGTGCAATTTATTTCCGGGGCACTGGTTAAATCGGGGGATGAGTTTTCAACCATAAAACAGCTTGGCTCGATTGATGCTTCCACGGGATATCTGCCCGAATTGGTGATTAAAGAAAACGAAACTATACCGGAGTTTGGCGGAGGCCTGTGCCAGGTTTCAACAACGCTTTTTAGAGCGGCAATGAATACGGGTTTGAAGATTACCGAGAGACAAAACCATTCTTACCGTGTTTCATATTACGAGCCGCCCGTTGGGATGGATGCCACTATTTATTCACCACGACCGGATTTTAAATTCTTAAACGATACGGATGCCTATATTTTAGTCCAAGGCCACGTCGAGGGAACCAAGATTACGTTCAACATTTACGGCACCGGAGACGGCCGGACTTCGCAGATGACGACTCCGGAAATATATGACGTGACCGATCCACCGCCTGATATTTATATAGATGACCCCTCTCTAGCCCCAGGCGAAGTTAAGCAAATTGACCACGCGCATCAGGGTGCCAAAGCATCTTTTACTTATACCGTGAGCCGCGATGGCAAGGTTATCAACAAACAAACTTTTGTGTCCTCGTATGTTCCGTGGGCCGCAAAATTCCTAAAAGGTCCTGACGCTCCGCCAGATCAAAATCAGGAACAATAGATGCAAGAAAAACGCAAGCTTCCAATATTTCAATTATCCGCCTTTATCATTCTGGCATTTCTTATAGTTGCCTTTTTCTACGTTGCTAAAAACGAGGACAAACCCAAAGAAGAGGCGGAAGGAAAATTAGAAACAGCGCAAACATCGGTTGAACCGGCCAAAACAGTTAGCTTAGATAATTTGACCTGGCCAGAAAACCAAACGGTCAACGCAGCGATTTTAATGTATCACCATATCGGGCCATTACCCTCTGATGCGGATGATATCAGGCGTGGTCTGACGGTTTCACTTGAAAATTTTGAAGCGCAGATGAAATATCTTAAAGAAAACAGGTATAACGTTTTAACAATGAAGCAAATGTATACGCTTGTGGCGCAGAATAAAATGCCGGTGAAAGCTGTGATCTTGACCTTTGATGACGGATATTTAGACAATTATTTGTATGCTGACCCGGTTCTGGACAGTTTTAGTTTTAAGGCAACTTTTAATATAATCTCCGGGATGGTTGGAGACAGCGAATATATGACCGAGGAAGAGATTTTAGCGCTAAGCAAAAGGGGATATGAGATATCTTCGCATACCGTAAGCCATCCGAGTTTAGAGCAGTTGTCGAGTAACGCATTAAATCGGGAGCTGGTTGACTCGAAGATCGCTCTTGAAAAATTGACGGGAGAAAAGGTAATAACGCTCTGCTATCCGGCTGGAAAATATAATGCCGAGGTTGAGGCGGCCGTTAAATCGGCCGGTTATAAAATGGCAATTACAACCGAAGCGTCAAAAGGCACTTTTTCAACTTCACGTCCATATGAGATCCCGCGCTACCGCATTAATCCAACAACCCAACTTGACAGATTGCTCAAATAGCTGGAAGATTAGAGCAGATAATTAAGGAGGAGGAAGATGAAAAGTAAAGCAACGGTTTGGTTGTTGATTGCGTTGGTTGTCGTTGTAGCTGGGGGAGCTTTCTATTATATTTTACGCCCGACAGTTTCAGCCGATGCTGACGCACGTCAAAACGGTCTTAAGCCAAGATTGATATCAGGCCAAAATTTAACCCTACAAGAGGTCTCAAAGGATAAATACCAGGTTACACAACCGGTTGCGCTGGGCAGCGGTTTTGGGCTTCAAATTGCCTATCCCTCGGGTCTTTTGCCGAGCGGCGCCACGCAGTGGTTAAGAGACAGCGGCACGGGGTTGATCGTCCTCGACAAAACCTATAAAAAAGTAGCCGTTTACCCGATGACCGCGGGAGAACATCAGGTCAATTGCAAGATTGGCAATCAAGACATCATTATTAATTTTTCGGATGAGGGCTATGCAACCGCGACTCCGACGGCAACTTCTACGAAAGCTAGCACATCAAAAACGGTGAAGCCCTTAGTAACTGCGACCATAACAAAAACTGTCAAGCCCACCTCTACCTCAACGGTTGGTGCACCCCCGGCGCCTTAAAGAACAGCTCTCTTAGATATTATCTATCGGCAAGTGATCTTTAGCGTCGATTTTTTGCCATGTAGTTTTTTGTCCTGACAAGAACTTTATTGCTCCGGCAATGGCTATGCCAACAGCGTTATCGGTGGAGAGCTGTTTTGGAGAAATGAGCACTTCAGTTCCGGATATTTTTGAAACTTCGCGCACAAAATGTTCTCTCAAGTAGCTGTTTGCCGAGACCCCGCCGCCCAATATAACTGTTTTCGGTTGGTACATTCTTGCCGCCTGAATTGTTTTTCGGGTTAAGATTTCGCAAACGGTTTTTTGAAATGATGCGGCCAAATCCGCCTTATTATATTTTAATTTTTTTTGCGATCTCGGATCTTTGGTCAGATATAAAGCAGCCGTTTTTAACCCTGAAAATGAAAAATCAAGTGTCTTGCGATCCACCATCGAAAGGGGAAGTTTGTAGGCGTTTTCATCACCCTTCTTCGCAATTTCCTCTATAACCGGTCCGCCCGGATAGCCCAAATCCATAATTCTGGCCACTTTATCGAACGCCTCTCCAGCGGCATCATCAATAGTTTGCCCGACGGTTTCGTATTTAAGGTGATCTTTCATCAAAATCAAGCTTGTATGCCCACCTGAAACAACGAGTGCCAGAATCGGAAACGGGTTTGAAGTATGAATTATGAATGATGAATTATGGTTTTTACTTTTTACTTTTGACTTTTGATTTAAGCCGCTGAAAGCGGCGTATATGTGTCCCTCCAAATGATTTACAGGCACAACAGGGAGATCAAAGTAACTGGCTAAAATTTGTGCCGTTTCAACTCCCATTAAGAGCGATCCGATTAGCCCCGGCCCTTGTGTTACGGCAATAGCATCAATTTTTTTATTTAAATCGTTAATTCCGCCAACTGGTTTAAGTGCTTCGTCTAAAACAGGAAGCATTGCTTCCAGGTGTGCTCTCGAAGCTAACTCCGGATAAACCCCACCCCATTTCTTGTGGATATCAATTTGGGAGGCAACAGCGTTTGATAAAATTTCAACCTCCCAGCCTCCGGCTGGTCCGCCTTGGGCGGAAAAACCATCCGCAGTTTTTTTTGCTTCTACCAAAGAAGCCGCTGTTTCGTCGCAGCTTGTCTCGATTGCCAGAATTTTAATTGTTTTGCCTTGCATGATAAAGAAATATACCACAAACCCATTGACTTTTCCAGATTTACCCGTATATTTTTATCAGTTCTAAGATCCTAGCACATTAACCAATCATTGAAGGAGGCCTTGTGATGAAAGGCACGATGATCAGCAAGAACTCCAAGCCCGAACTGAAAGAGGCTGTTTTACGGGGCGCGGGTCGAGTCATGGGCCGCGACATCTATCTGGAATGGAAGGAAGGTACCGGGCCATGGCTCAGTGGCGATAGGGTGGGCGTAAACCGCCTGATAGGTGCAAGACAACTGGACTGCCTCTCTGGCATCCTGGTGGGTGCTGAGGAAGGGGCGATCATCGTCGAGGTGGTTGGCGGCCAGTGCCTACACGTTGAGTTGGCATACGTTGTCACCGGTCTGCAGGTTCAAACGGCGCCGGTCGGGTCCTAGCAGCCCGGATTTGTCGGTCATAGGGGCGCCCAGCTCCAGTTTGGAAACAAACTGGGGACTGGGCGCCCCTTACTCTTTTTTTAACCTGTAAACCCCGTTAGAAAATGATCCGATTTGTGGATAAAGGGTATGGCATTGCAACGCCTTTTAAAAAATTAGCGTATACATAGGTCGATGTCTTTTCTAACGGGGTAAAATTTGATAGGATTTAGGCAGTCCCACTTCGCCTAAAGCTACGCGGGACAAGTTTGAATGTTTTAAATAGGAGCAAACTTGAAATCAGTTTTGCAATCAAAAGAATGGGCGGAATTTAAAAAATCACAAGGGTTCGAGATTTTTGAACTAGACGGATTATACGTCCACAAACGAAATCTGCCCGCTGGACGCAATTTTTTATATATCCCAGAAGCCGATGCCTCGGCTGTTAACCAAGGGCATCTCGACGAAATAAAAAAATTGGCGAAGGAGCAAAAATCAATTTTCGCTCGCCTTGAAATTGCTGATAAATTTACTGATAATGCCGATCAGATGATAAAGGCTCTTGGTTTTATTAAGGCTTTTGAAGAAGTCCAGCCAAAGTGGCGCCAAATTATCGATATTTCGCGTCCCGAGGATGATATTTTGGCTCAGATGAAGCAAAAGGGACGATATAATTTACACCTTGCCGAACGCAAAGGTGTAAAAATCCAAACCTCAAACCTCAAATCTCAAAATGACAGTGAAAAAATAAAAGCTGTAGAAGGGTTTTACAAGCTATATTCAGAGACAGTTAAAAGAGAAGGAATAACCGGCCGGTCGCCGGAATATTTTCAAAAAATGATTGACAATTTTGCAGATACGGACTATCTTGAAATCTACCTCGCAACTTATCAAAATGAACCTGTCGCCGCGGCTCTGATCACATTTTATGACGGATTAGCAAGCTATATGTATGGCGGCTCATCAAGGAGTCACAAGGAGGTTATGGCTCCTTATTTGATGCACTGGAAAATCATACAGGATGCAAAAACGCGCGGATGCACAAAATATGATTTGCTTGGCCGCACAAAACCGGAAACCGAAGGAAAGTGGGCTGGCGTGACAAGGTTCAAAGAACAGCTTGGTGGCGAGGCAGTGGAAATATTGGGAAGCTACGATTTTGTAAACCAAAACTTCGGTTACAAATTATTTAAAACAGTCGAAAAATTAAGAAGAAAGCAAGAATGAGCGTTAAAGAATCAATCAAAAAGAAATACCCGGGATTCGTTATCTGGACCCATAAAGTTCGCGGTCTCGCGGCTTATTATATAAACGGCATGCCTTCGAAACGCTTACGCGTGATTGGTGTAACCGGTACGAACGGCAAAACAACAACCTGCTATTTAATTACAAAAATTCTCGAAGAAGCGGGTGAAAGAGTGGGGATGGCATCCACCACAACTTTTAAAATTGGAGCGAAAGAATGGGTCAATCGCACCAATATGACCACGATGAGTCCTTTCGCTTTGCAATCGCTCTTGAAAAAGATGGTTAACGCCGGCTGCTCATACGCGGTTATCGAAACCTCCTCGCACTCTATTGCCCAGTACCGTAATTGGGGGGTTAGATATTATGCCGCGGTAATGACTAATGTGACGCAATATGAACACTTGGATTATCACAAAGATTTCGAGGATTACGTAAAAACAAAAACCAAACTCTTTAAAACAAAACCGCGCGTTGCAGTCGTTAATGCCGACGACCCCTCGGCCGAGAAATTTCTTGCCTTTAATGCGGGGCAACAGCTAACCTATTCGCAGACAAAAAGAGCCGATGTTACGGCGCGCAAGGTCTTGCCTGACCGTGATGGCACGATTTTTACTCTTGTGTTGCCCTCCGGGCAACTAACTATCGATTTGCACCTACCAGGATTGTTTAATGTTTCAAATGCTCTAGCAGCCGCCTCCGTCGGCTATGGCTTAAAATTTCCGCCCGAAGTTATCAAAAAAGGTCTTGAGGCAGTCAAATCGATCCCAGGTAGAATGGAAAAAGTGGAAGCGGGACAAGATTTTACAGTGATGATTGATTATGCGGTTACGCCGGATTCGCTTGAAAAATTGTATCAAACGTTGAGGCCTGGTGTTAAGGGTAAACTGATTGCCGTTCTTGGCGCGACAGGCGACAGAGAAAAGACCAAACGCCCGATTTTAGGGGCGATTGCGGGACGGTTTGCTGATTTGGTAGTGATAACCGACGAGGATCCATATACAGAAGACCCGCAAGAAATTATCGAACAAGTGGCGGCGGGAGTTCCACGCGGGGATAAAAATAAAACAATGGTTTTGGACGAGGATTATTTTAAAATTTTAGACCGCCGCGAGGGAATAAAAAAAGCGCTCGAGTTAGCCAAAAGAGGCGATCTTGTCGTGATAACAGGAATGGGTGCTCAGGAATACCGGGTTGTGGGCAAAAAGCACTTGCCGTGGAGTGAAAAAGAAGTAATTAAAGAAGAGCTCAAAAAATTAGGATATAATAGGAAAAGTAAAAACTAAAAATTAAAAAGTAAAAACAAAATATCAAAATTTATGATGTATCCTGAAGACTTAAAAACTTTTTACTTGCACTTTTTATTTTTGCCTTTTAACTTTTAGCTTATGAAGCAAGGTCATCTTCATCCATCAACGAGATTTTTGCGCGAGCTCGTGCAGATTTTTTCCGAGCTCGGTTTTGAGGTTTATGAATCGCCAGAAGTCGACAGCGAATGGTATAACTTTGACGCTTTAAATATCCCCTCAAATCACCCTGCCCGCGATGTTCAAGACACTTTTTGGCTGAAGGATGGACGTGTTTTACGTACCCACACTTCAAACGGACAGGTCCGCTACGGCGAAACGCACAAACCACCGATCAAAATTATTATTCCGGGAAGGTGCTACAGAAACGAAGCAACCGACGCTACCCACGAAACAACATTTAACCAGCTCGAAGGACTTTGTATTGATAAAAAAGTAACCGTTGCTAACCTTTTTGCGACCTTGGACCAAATTATCAATAAAATTTATAGCGGAAAAGTTGAATACCGTATCCGCCCGCACCACTATTCGTTTGTTGAGCCGGGTTATGATGTTGATATCAAAGTGGGGAACAAGTGGAGAGAGCTTTTAGGGTCAGGAATGGTTCACCCTACGGTTTTAAAAAATATGGGAATTGATCCCGAAAAATATAGCGGTTTCGCTTTCGGATTGGGCTTCGACCGGATGATTTTAAACAAACACAATATTGAAGATATCCGCCTTCTTTTATCGGGAGATTTAAGATTTTTGAGGCAATTTTAATGAAGTATTTATTCAGTTGGCTTAAAGAATATTACCAAACCGAAAAGTCGCCCGAAGAAGTTGCGGCTGATATTACCCATCTTGGTACGGAAATTGAGTCGATTGGGGGTGTGCAAATTGATGATAAGGTCACTGTTGCCAAAATTTTAGAAGTTAAGCCGCACCCGAATGCGGACAGGTTGCAAATTGCTCGTATCACAACCGGAGAGGGTGAACTCGAAGTCGTCTGTGGAGCGCCAAATATTGAAGCGGGACAACTTGTGCCCTATGCGTCGGTTGGTGCGAAAATGGCCGATTTTGAAGTTAAAGAAGTAGAAATTCGAGGGGTGAAATCGCCCGGCATGCTTTTGTCGGAAAGAGAATTAGGGATAAGCGATGAACATGAAGGTATAAAAATTTTAGAAAATGTTGAAGTTGGGGAAAAGGTTTCCGCGTACTTAAATTCAGATCCGGTTTTGGAGGCGGAAGTTACTCCAAATAGAGGCGATGTATTATCCCACTTCGGACTTTCTCGTGATCTTGCCGCTCAAGAAAAATCGATCGAAAAACCTGTATTAGACCTTAAGGAATCGGGCGGTAAGGCATCAGATTTTGTTTTGGTCGAGATTAAGACCGAGAAATGCCCATTATATCTGGCGCGGGTAATAAAAGGCGTTAAAATCGGCCCTTCGCCCGCAGATTTGAAAGCAAAATTGGAAGCGGTGGGGGCAAAATCGATCAACAACATCGTTGATGCCACGAATTTTGTAATGCTGGATCTCGGTCATCCGCTCCACGCCTTTGATGCTGGCAAAATTCAAGATAAAAAAATTATTATTTCTGAAATTGAGCAGGAAACCGAAGTTGTCTCGTTAGACGGTGCTCCTCGCGCCCTTTTACCCGAGATGATGGTTATCTGTGATGCAAAAAGACCGGTGGCAATAGCGGGAATTATGGGGCTTAAAAACAGCGAAGTGGACGACGAAACTACCGATATTATCCTTGAAGCGGCTGTTTTTGACGCTAAATCAACCCGTAAGAGTGTCAAAGAATTATCGCTTCAAACGGAGGCGAGTTACCGTTTTGAACGCGGCGTTGATACGGCCGGGACAGAATATGCGATAAACAAAGCCGCTCAAATGATTCAGGAACTCGCTGGCGGGGAAATTTTAGAAGGCGTGGTTCAGGCAGGAGAAGTCGAAAAACCGCATGAGGTTAAAATTGAATATGAGCGCATTAATGATTTAGCTGGTGTTGAATATGGGAAGGAAGAAGTTGATAAAACTTTAACTAACCTTGGTTTTAAAGTCAAAAACGGTTTGGCTGAAGTGCCAAGCTGGCGCCATGATATTTTTGCTTGGGAAGATTTGGTTGAAGAAGTTATCAGGATGTCTGGGTTAGAGCGGCTCAAACCCGTGGCGATTTCCAAATCAAACAAACCCGAGCCGACAGATTATTTTAAAAAAGAGAAAATCAAGGATTATTTGAAAGAATTTGGCTTGGATGAGGTGTCGAACTATTCATTTTTGTCCGATGAGGACGTAATTGCAGCCAAAATCGATCCGAAGGACTTAATCGAAGTTGCCAATCCGGTGCAGGAAGAAAACCGTTATTTGCGCAATTCTCTTGTCCCGGGACTCCTTAAAGATATCACCAAAAATCCCAGTTTTGACGACATCGAGATTTTTGAGATCGGAAATGTGTTTTTAAAAGAAAAAGAGGAAACAAATTTGGCGATTGTTACGTCTGGCAAGTCGGCGCGAAAAGTAGGGGAGATTTTAAAGTCATTTTGTGAAAAATTCTCTGTGCCGGAAAGTGTCTTTAAAGTTTATGATATTGATCGCGAAGAACTAAAACGCTTTAAAATTAAGAAGCCAAATGTATCGGTGGCCGAGGTAAGGCTTTCCAGCGTGGATTCGACTGCAATTCCCGAATCAGGAAAAGCCGCAATCCTGCACCGAAAGCCAACTGGCACTGACTTGGAGGGAGACGAACCATCTCGGCTTTCTGGTGCAGGGGTATCACTCGGAGAGATTTTACCAAAATTGAAGTTTGAAAATTTAGATTTGAAAGTCAAAGATTGCGCGATTCAATATCGCGAGGTCTCCAAATTCCCGCCGGTCAAACGCGACTTATCTTTCATTGTCGATGAAAAAACAACTCTTAATGATGTCAAAAAAGAGATTTTATCTGCCACTAAATTTGCCTTTTTGGTTGAGGCCTTCGATGAATTCCAAGATAAAAGATTTGGAGAGGGAAAGAAGAACGTTGCCTTCCACGTTTGGCTGCAGGATTTACAAAAAACGATGTCGGATGAAACCGCCGACGAACAAATCTCTAAAATCATCGATTCTCTTCAAAAAAAGTTTCAGGCTGAATTACGCTCGTAAAGTTTACCCCGTTAGATGCGAAACTATATCTAACGGGGGCTGATTTGCGCTCATAAGAAAGAGGCGGCGAAGAGAGGGGATTGAACCCAATCTTTGCCGCCCGTGTCATCGCGGAGCTTTAGTAGCCCTTTTGCTCGAGCTGCTCCAGTTTCTTCTCTCCTGCGGCAGTCAAGAGCCAGTGGTCGGACCTGCTGTAGTAGACAAGTCCTAACTCATTGGCTTCACGCAGGACGGGGTCTAACGAGTGAAAATCAGTCCGCTGGCCACTCTTTACCTGGCGCAGCAGTGCCGCCATCTCTGTCTCCTTGTTTTTCTTTATGGCGATTGTTCACATCCTCCTTTCTGGTATGCAGCTAGACATGATGTCAAAGGTCGTTTGGCGCAAAAAAACCTGCACCAAGACGATGTTTTATCTTACATTTTATAGCTAAAAAATCAAGCCATTTTGACAATTATCTGCCAAGTCCATATGATGAATTCATGAAACAGGGGACTTTTATTCTAATTGACGGCAATGCCATTTTGCATCGCGCCTATCACGCCATGCCGCGGTTTGAAGTCGACGGTAAATTGGTAAATGCTATTTACGGATTTATTTCAACCTTATTTTCGACCATCGAGCGTTTCCAACCGGAATATCTGGCCATCGCTTTTGACGTTAAAGGTCCGACTTTCAGAGACGCTCTTTTTGATGAATACAAGGCCAAAAGAATCAAACCCCCACAAGAATTTTACGACCAGATTCCGGCGGTTTGGGAGTTTGTCCGCGAGATGGAAATCCCGCTTTTAACCAAAGAGGGATTTGAAGCCGACGATATTATCGGCACTCTGGCCAAAAACATAAATGGCGACCTAAAAGAGGGCGAAGTAATAATCGTCACCGGCGATCAGGACACTTTGCAACTCGTAGACCAACGCACCAAAGT
>CAYYMZ010000016.1:0-21596 GCA_964473025.1 uncultured Candidatus Saccharibacteria bacterium | reverse complement strand
TTAATACCTCCATAGATAACTTAGAGGTATTACCGATGTATCTCAACTTCTGCATATCTGAGTACTATTTTAAAATTCCCCACCCCTCACAAAAGAGCTTCCAGCCAAATGGACTGCGTCCTGTTATGGCGTGGAGTGCACTATGCAGGGCAGGCATTTTTTACAGGTTCGGTGTTCGGGTTTTGTTCCGTCTTGACAGTGTTATATAACAGGTTTAGTATATCTGCAGTGGGAAAAGGTGGGGAAAAGTGGTGAAATATAAAAAAGAAAAATGTTTATTGGACAGTTTGAGCACGCAATCGACGAAAAAAACCGTCTTGCCATACCAGTTAAGTTTCGACGAAGTTTGGCAAACACCGCAGTCATCACAAAAGGGCTTGATGGCTGCCTTTTCTTATTTACGAGAGAAAAATGGCAGAAAATGGCACAGAGTATCGGTCAGCTACCGCTCACGAAATCATCAGCTCGCCTGTACGCCCGCCTGATCTTGGCTTCGGCTCAAGAAGTTGAATTTGACAAACAGGGAAGAATTATTTTACCGCCGTATCTACGCAAGTACGCCTCGATTAATAAGGAGGCGATTGTAGCCGGCGTTTACGACCGCGTTGAAATCTGGGATAAAGCCAAATGGACCAAGACGGTCGAAAGAGACGAAAGCAAGGCGGCTAAAGCGGTTGAAGATTTATCCGAGCTTGATATTTGAAAACTATGCTTCTGGGGAGGGGCGTGAGGAGTTGGCCTCAGGCCATCTGCCCGCGAGCATATTGACATGGGCGGTGCCCAAGGAGGGGAATTTCTCATTCATCGCAAGATGGAGAGTTTTTCTGGTCTGCGGGGATTCCCGTAGCCGGGAACGCTGAGAAATATTACCGCCCATGTCGCATTTAATAAATTTATATCTTTCGCACATTTGCCTTAGCACGTACGGGTCTTCAGATGCGCATCAAAAATTTTAGCGCACCTTCAGCTTCCGAGGTGCGTCGGCAAAAGATGCGCAAGCTAAAAATATAAAATATAGTTACTTGAAAAATGGAAAAAGAAATTCACAAACCGGTCCTGCTCGAAGAGGTTATCGACAATCTCGATATTCAACCGTCCGATATCGTTGTTGATGCAACGTTTGGTTTTGGCGGCCACTCGCGAGAGATGTTGAAACATTTGACCTCGGGCAAAATAATCGGTATTGAAAAGGATGTTGAGGTTTTAGATCAAAGTAAGGGCGATTTCAACGATGAGCGGATAATCCTTGTAAACGACGACTTTGGCAACATCAACGAAATTCTTGGGGAACTCAAGATAAAGAAAGTCGATAAAACACTCTTTGACCTCGGTATTTCGTCGTATCATTTTGATTCAAGCGGCAGGGGATTTACGTTTAAAAAAGACGAGCCACTGGATATGCGCCTCGATAAGAATCTCTCCGTCACGGCCGCTGATCTGGTCAACGGAATGTCGCGCGATGAGTTAGCGGATCTTTTCTACACACTTGCTGACGAAGGTTATTCACGCCAGATCGCAAAAGAAATTGTCGAGACGAGACACAAGAAGAAATTTGAAACCACGTTTGAGCTGGCCCAAACTGTAGCGCGGGTTAAACGCCAGACCGGGAAAATTCATCCTGCTACCAAAGTTTTTCAAGCGCTTCGCATCGCAGTCAACAACGAGCTGGAAATTCTTAAAAAAACTTTACCCAAGGCAATTGATTTATTAAATAAAAATGGACGCATTGCAGTTATCAGTTTTCATTCCGGAGAAGACAGGATCGTCAAAAACATTTTTAAGACTCTAGCCAAAGAAAAAAAGATTGACATATTAACCAAAAAACCGATAGTGGCACAAGAGATCGAGATCAAAGAAAATCCTCGAAGTCGCAGTGCCAAGTTTCGAGTTGTTAAAAGGAGGGATTAAATGTTTTTCGTCGGCAAAAGAGATCAAAATCTGGGAATTAGGAAAAGAACTGTAGAAAAGAGGGTCTTTTTGGGGCCAACGTCCGTCAAGGTTATTGTCTTAGTAATTTTAGCGGCTTTTTCCCTGTTTTATTTGTCTCAATCAAGCCAATCGGCGACAAAAAACTATGAAATTTCTGACTTAGAGCAGCAGAAAAAAGATCTTAACGGAGAAAAAGAACGTTTGGAGGTTGAATCCAACCGTCTCAAAGCTCTCTCAATCATTCAGGAAAAAGCTAGTGCAAAAGGAATGGAACAGGTTTCTGAATGAGCGTTTTTGCTAATCAAGACGCATATAAATTAAGGCGCCTTAATTCCCTCAAGGCCGTTATTTTGATAATTGGCATTCTTTTGGTTGGACGGCTGTTTTACCGTCAAATTATCGAGAGAAGCCAGTTCGTAGCTTTGGCCGAAAAACAATATTACATCAAAATCAACCAACCGGCACAGCGTGGTCAAATTTATATCCAAGATAGAGATAGCCAGAATTTAGTCGATTCGACGCAAGACGGATTATTTCCGGTGGCCTCAAACCTCGAATTATTTAACATAACGGCAATTCCAAAGCAGATTTCCGACAAACGCGAAACCGCTAAAAAACTTGCCCCGCTAATCGAGATGAGCGAAGATGATGTCTTTAATTTAATCAATAACGAACGTTTGTATTTGCCGCCTTTAAAAAAACGTGTTAGCAAAGAAATTTCCGATAAAGTAAAAAATTTAAAAATTACCGGCATTTCCACCGAAAGCCAGTATTATCGCTTCTATCCTGAAAATCAGTTTTTATCCCAAGCGATTGGTTTTGTTGATGCTGAAGGGAGCGGACGCTACGGTATAGAGGAATACTACGACGGACTTCTCAGGGGAGACGGAGGTGTTCTAACTGGCGTGAAAGACAATATGGGTAAAATTGTTGAGGTTAAGCAGAGCGAACCGGGCAAACCAGGGGCGGATATTGCCTTAACAATCGACCGTTCAATCCAATATGTAGCTCAAGAAAAGCTCAAGCAAGGTGTTCAAAAATACGGTGCCGAGGGCGGTTCGGTCATCATTATGAATCCGAAAACGGGGGGTATTTTGGCAATGGCCTCCGAGCCGTCTTATGATCCCAATAAGTTTAACGAGGTCAAAACGGCAGATCAGTCGATCTTTCTTAATCCATCAACGTCCTTAAACTGGGAACCGGGATCGATTTTTAAACCCGTAATCGTAGGTATTGCGTTATCTGAGAAAAAGGTTGAGCCGGATTCAAAGCCAGATGAAATTCCAGGTGGTTTTTCAAATAAAATTACTGTTAGCGGTTACGAAATCCACAATGCGCTTGACCGGCCATATGGTTATGAATCTGTCACGGAAATTTTGCAAAACTCCGATAATATCGGAATGGTTTGGATTGCAAATAAAATGGAGAATAATACGATCGCCAGCTTTATAAAAAAATTCGGGTTTAATAATAAAACAGGAATTGACGTTGCCGGCGAAGCATCAGGACAAATGGCCGCCCCGCAGCAATGGCGGGATGTTACAAGGGCGACTATATCGTTTGGACAGGGCGTTTCTGTCACCCCAATTCAGATTGTTCAGGCCTATGGTGCGATTGCGAACGGCGGGAAGCTTGTCAAACCCCATCTTCTTGATAGAGTAATTGATAGTTCGGGGTCGGTGCGCAATGTTTTGCCCGAGGAAAAAACCCAGGTTATTTCAAAAGAGGACGATGATAAGTTAAAGGAAATGCTGGTTAATGTTGTGGTCAACGGACATGGTAAATTAGCTGGAGTTGAAGGGTTTAGAGTAGCGGGAAAAACCGGTACAGCCCAGGTTCCCAAAGATGGCGGCGGTTACGAAGAAGATGTATCAATCGGTTCGTTTGCAGGGTTTGCTCCTGCCGATGATCCCAAATACGTTATGCTTGTGAAATTGAACAAACCAAAAAGCGTCCAGTGGGCGGAATCATCCGCAGCTCCTGTCTTTGGAGAGATATCCGACTGGCTGTTAAATAGTTATTACAAACTGCCTAAAACTCAATAACAATGAGAACACTTATCAAGAATATTTTAGAATGGGAATTGGCCGCGCTTGCTCGCGGTGTCTTAAGGCGTTTCAGGCCTTATGTTATCGGTGTTACGGGCAGTTCAGGCAAGACAACGACGAAATATATGATAGGAGAGATGCTGAAAGCGGTCCGCAAAAAAACTTATGTTGCCGAAGGAAATTTAAATACCGAGATAGGCCTACCGATGGCGATTTTGGGCTATAAGAAATCACCAGAAAATTTCTTTGATTTTGCCGGTATATTTTTTGGCGCTCCGTTTAGGGTGTTATTTTTAAAATCATATAGTGCATTTGCAGTTTTTGAATATGCGACGGATAAACCTGGCGATATGGATGAGTTAATCTCAATTGCTGCGCCGGACATTGCCGTTATCACTAATATTGGTGTTGCACATATCGGGGCATTTAAGTCGGTTGAAAAAATAGCACAAGAAAAATGGCGCCTTGCTCAAGCGGCCAAAGACCATGTCGTATGCGACGAAGATGTATTAAAAAAAACAAGCCAGTTTAACCAGCCCAAGGCTCAAGTTAGGCTGACTGGCAATGTTGAAACTGCCTTGGCGAAAGATATTAGGTATCAAACTAATAAGGCCACGTTTGATTTTTATCTTTCTTCTAAAAAATATCAAACCGAGTTTGGGTTTTTGGGGGAGCATATAGTCAGGGATCTTGAGTTGGCTGTTCTGGCGGTGCATCTGGCGACAGGGGAGTCAGAGAAAATTTTAGATCAAGTCAAAAATCTAAAACCGCAAGTGGGTAGGGGAGAGAGGGTTATCGCACGGCGCGACATTTTAATTTTAGACGAAAGTTACAACGCGAATCCCCTCTCGATGCTCGCTGCACTCGAGGTTCTCCAATCGTCGAAATATGGCCGCAAAGTGGCGATATTGGGACAGATGTCGGAGATTGAACCTATTGCCGATAAGGCACATCTTGAAGTTGCACAGCGTGCCAAAAAAGTTGCCGACTTAACAGTTGGCGTCGGAAACCAATTTGAGAGCGCAAAACTTGATAAGTGGTACCCTAATGTGGAAGAATTAGGGAAAGAGATTGACGAAATCCTGCATCCCGGAGATGTGGTTTTAGTTAAGGGTTCGCTTCACGCGAATCGTTTGGATAAATTAGTTGAGAAATTAAAATGACAATATTTACTTCTTCAAGCGTATTAGAGGTTTTTATCTTCACGGCAATCGCGTTTGTCGTTACTGTTTTGTTTACTCCTCTTTTTACAGATTTTCTTTATAAAAACAAAATTGGCAAAAGAATCCGCGATGTTGATAATGAAGGCAATAAAACACCGATTTTCACCCGCCTTCACAAGGGTAAGGAAAACACGCCAACGATGGGCGGAGTATTAATTTGGGGTGTAACCGGTGTTATTACGGCGCTTGCTAACTTAAGCCGCAGCGGAACATTGCTCCCACTACTTACACTTGTTTCTTCGGGTTTTATCGGTGCCATAGATGACCTAATGAATGTTTTCGGTATTGGGGTTGCACGCGGAGGTATGAGGTTTAGGACAAAATTTTTATTCTACGCGATCATTGCCGGCGCGGGGGCGTTTTGGTTTGCATATAAACTAGAGTGGATTACTCGTCCTCTTTTCGTCCCAGGACTAGGAGATTTTGTTTTAGGATACTGGTATGTTCCGGTTTTCATTGCGGTTTTGATCTTCTCTGCTTTTGCCGCCAATCAAACAGACGGATTGGATGGTTTAGCCGGCGGAATTTTCGCGATTGCCTTTGGCGCATACACTTTAATTTCATTGATGCAGGGCAACGATCCCTTGGCGATATTTTGTGCCACAGTTCTCGGTGCGACCCTGGCTTTCTTGTGGTTTAATGTTTTCCCCGCCAGATTTTTTATGGGTGATACGGGCTCAATGGCGCTGGGAATGACCTTAGCGGTCATTGCTTTTTTGACCAATACTATTTACGCCCTGCCGTTTATTGGTTTTGTATTTTTGGCCGAAGCAATCTCAACCATCATTCAAATCGTGTCCAAAAAACTGTTTCATAAAAAAGTGTTTTTAGTGGCGCCCATTCACCATCACTTTGAGGCTTTGGGTTGGCCTGAGACAAAAGTAACGATGCGCTTTTGGATTATTAATGGAATCACCACGGCGATTGGCCTCTCACTTGTTTTTCTTAATGCTTAGATCATGAAGATAGAAGAATTAAACGGCAAAAAAATCGGGATTTTTGGATTCGGCACCGAAGGCGAATCCCTGCTTTCATATTTTTCTAAACATTCGATTGATAATATTACAGTTTTTGATGAGGGCGAATTGTCCGATCAAAAGGCACTCGAGATTGAAAGAAGCGGGGCGAAACTTGTTTTGGGCCCTTTTGCGAAAGAAAATTGCGCAGAGACAGAAGTTGCCTTTAGAAGTCCCGGTTTAAAACGTGATTCGATCTTAGGACTTTTACCGAATAATGCGAAACTAACAACCCCTACAAATTTATTTTTCGCAAATCACAGGGGGAAAATTATCGCTGTCACTGGCACCAAGGGCAAGAGTACGACAGTCGGTCTGCTGGCGGAAGTTTTTGCTCAGAACGGACATAAGTATTTTGTCGGGGGTAACATCGGCAATCCACTGATTAAATTTTTAGATGAAACAACGGACGATTCGTTTTGTGTCCTTGAGCTTTCGAGCTTTCAAACAGAGGATTTAGAATATGCACCCGATGTTGCGCTAATTCTACCGATAACCTCGGACCATTTAAGCTTTCACGCAAATCAGGGAATACATTTCAATTTTCACCCGAGCATGGAAGATTATTTGGGCTCTAAGGGACAACTTATTAAAAAGATGGGCGCTGATGGCCTGATCATTGCCCATGACTCAGAGAACATAAGGAAGATTATTTCTACTACACCAGCTCAAAAGGTATATTTTTCAGATCACGCAGTCGAAACCGGATGTGGATTGGTTGAAGATCGGCTTGAATGTGTAATTGAGCAACGCAAGCACGCATTCGGCGATATTACCGGTCTTTGCGAGAAGATGAAGATTGTACAGATTGATTTAATAGCAGCCCTTACTTTTGCTTTCGCGATGCATTATACGGTGGACACAAATAAAGTTTCTGACAATTTTAAAAAACTTCCTTTCCGCATAGAGCTTGTCGAAAATAGAGACGGCGTTAAATATTATAATGATTCGGCGGCGACTAATCCCGTTTCTACAGTTGAAGCGATGAAAACGATGGGGGAGGGTTACGTTTTGATTATGGGCGGCTCAAGCAAGGGTTTGGCCTTCGACGATTTAGCAAAAGAAGCGGCTAACGACGGTAATTTAAAAGCGGTATATCTTTTTGGAAAGACCGCAGACGAAATATTTGAGGCACTTAAAAAAACCGGCTACGAGGGTGCAATATCAAAAAATAGTACTCTTGACGAAGCAATGTCTTCGATTTCAAAAAGCTCGAAGGATTTTTCTTCCGTTTTATTCTCGCCCGCCTCGGCCAGCTTTGATCAATTTAACTCATACAAGCATCGCGGAGAACATTTTAACCGCCTGGTGAAAAATGGCTCATAATTACCTAGACCGAAGAGCAAAACCGGATTATAAAATTGCACTTTTGGCAATCGGCTTAAGTTTGTTTGGCTTAATCATGATTGCTTCGGCATCTGTTGTGATCGCCTACGATAATTTCAAGGGATTAAATGATTATTATTACGTTTGGCACCAGGCGATTGCTTTAATTATCGGCGTCGTGGCAATGGTAATTTTTTCAAATATTGACTATCGCGGGTACAAAAAAATTGCTCTTTGGATTATTGCAATCGCGGTCCTTCTTCTTATAATTGTTTTTATTCCACAGATTGGTGTCGAATCGAAGGGAGCGCATAGGTGGATAAATCTCGGTATTGCGCCTTTCCAACCGTCTGAATTTGCCAAGGTAGCATTTATTATTTATCTTTGCACTTGGCTGGAAGCCAGGAGAGATGACATGAAAAGGATTGAAAAATCCTTTTTCCCCCTTCTCTTGATGCTGGGAGCAATTTCAGCCCTAATAATCTTAGAGCCAGACTTAGGAACTTTAACGGTTTTAATTCTTTCTTCAATGGTTGTATTCTTTGCCGCCGGTGCACCGCTTTGGAATTTTTATTCACTTGGTATTTTGTTAGCAGCGATTTTCGCACTTTTTATCAGGACCTCCTCATATCGTTGGGATAGGTTTTTAACCTTCCTGAACCCTGCTGCTGAGAGTTTAGGACGTTCCTATCATATCAATCAGGCGTTTATCGCGGTTGGAACGGGCGGTTTGTGGGGCCTCGGCTTCGGCAACTCGCTTCAAAAGTTAAAGTATCTCCCCGAACCGCACACCGACTCTATTTTTGCCATTGTTGCCGAAGAACTTGGCTTCTTGAGAGCATCGCTTGTTATCATCGCCTATATGTATTTATTCTTCCTTGGGCTAAGGGTTGCCAAAAATGCTTCCGATGGTTTCGGGCGTCTTTTGGCCATTGGAATCACTTCGTCTCTAATAATTCAGGCGTTTGTTAATATCGCCGCAATGCTGGGTCTTATTCCTCTGACGGGCGTTACTTTGCCGTTTATTTCGTACGGTGGTTCATCGCTGGTCATCTCTTTTATTCAAATCGGAATTCTGCTAAATATATCTCGTCATGCAAACAGCCAAACTGTCTAAAAAATTGATTATTTTAACGGGAGGCGGAACCGGGGGACATGTCTTCCCGCTTTTATCTGTGGGGCGAGAACTCAAAAAAAACAACCCCGAAATAGAGCTTGAGTACATGGGTTCAGGGCTAGATCTTGAAAGAAAAGCGGCTCAAGCCGAAGGGATTAAGTATCAGAAAATTTTTTGTGGGAAATTCAGGCGTTATATCAATTTCTGGTCTATCTTTCAAAACTTTTTTGACTTCTTCTTATTTTTAGCGGGTTTTTTCCAGTCCCTATATCTTGTGGGCACAAAGAAACCCGCAGTTATTTTTTCAAAGGGCGGTTTTGTTTCGCTGCCTGTGGTTTTAGCTGCATCTTTGAAAGGCGTCCCAGTTATTTTACACGAATCAGACATTTTGCCCGGTCTTGCCAACCGGATTGCGGCTAGGTTTTCGCGCCGTATTGCCGTGGCCTTTCCCTTAACTGCAATGCCTCGTGAAATACGTTTTAGAGCGTTTTATGCTGGTTTACCCGTGAATGAAAAATTTGAAAAGAGCTTTGAAATGTTGCCTCGATCCGGAGAATATATTTTGGTTGTCGGCGGATCTTCGGGGGCTGAAGAGTTAAACCAATTAATTTACAAGACAGCGGAAAAAATCGTCGGTCTTAAGCCAATTATTCATATTACGGGACCCGCGAATCTTTCGCAGGCGGCACAATTTAAAGCTAGGTTACCGGAATCAATAAAGAAGTTTTACACGCCAATTGGTTTTTCACACGATATGGATGAAATGATCAGCGATGCATCACTTGTCATATCAAGGGCTGGGGCGACGGCCATTTTTGAAGCGGCGGCTTGCCATAAGAAAGCACTTTTTGTTCCGATAAGAAAAGAAGTTACTGCCCACCAGGTTATAAACGCTCGCTATCTTAAAGAAAATGGCTTTGCGGAAGTTTTCGAACACAATCAGGGAAGTGAAGAATTTATAAAACTAATAAAAAAACTGCTGGATAGTAAGGAAAAAAGTCAATTAGATCAAATCTTTTTTCCCTCATCAAGTGCGGTGATGGCTCGGGCAATCTCCGACGAACTCGATCGGTTGAAACTCAAGCAATATAAAAACATTTTCTTGATCGGCGTCGACGGTGTTTCGATGAAAGGTATTGCGGAAATTTTGAAAAAAATGGGTAAGAGAGTTTCTGGTAGCGACCTAAAGATTGCTGGGCATTCGAAAGAAAATATAACGCCTGATTTGGATTTAGTTATTTACTCTTCGGCCGCGGATGAGAGTTCAGCCGCCCGCGATGAACACGAAGAAGCTAGGCGCCTTAAAATCCCAATCATCAAGCGTCCCGAAGCAATTGCGCTTCTAATGAAGGGCCACACGGGAATTTCTGTTTCCGGTATGCACGGCAAAACAACTATCTCGACTCTGGTAGCTAGGATTTTTGATAAATTGATCTACAGCCCTTCTTATTTAATTGGTGCCACCTCAACACAAAGCAATAAAACGGTACAATTGGGACGCGGTGAACATTTTATTGCCGAAGCGTGCGAATACGATGACGCATTTTTATCATTTCCGACCAAAGTTGCTCTTATCTCAAATATCGAAGAGGAACATTTGGATTTTTTCGAGGGGGGACTAGAAGAGATAAAGAAACATTTCTCAAAATTTGTTGGCGGTATATACGCGGGTGGATGTCTTGTCTATTGCGCTGATGATTTAAATACCTATGATGTCGTTAAGGATAACTCCAGTATCATCCGCAATAAAAAAATTCAGATTATTTCTTATGGTTTTAAACCATCCGCTGATTTTGCGATCGATCACTATCGGGCAGATGGTACATTTATTAGCTTTGATATAACTGCAAGAAGGGAAAAACACAACTTTAGGACCACCATTCCCGGTAAGCATTTTGCTCTAAATTGTGCCGGAGCACTAGCTCTGTCATCCTATTTTGGTATTTCTGAAGATATTGCAAAAGAGGTGTTTGAAAAATATACCGGCGCGGCGCGCCGGTTCGTTAAAGTCGGTACTCGCGCCGGTGTGGCTTTGTATGACGATTATGCCCATCATCCGACAGAGGTTGTAGCCACCCTCTCCGCGCTCATAGATTTGAAATCGAAAGGCAGAAAAATAGTTATCTTCCAGCCGCATCAGCAAAACCGCCTCAACAATCTTTATTTAAAGTTTGTTTCCGCCTTTGCTAAATCCAAGGAAGATGTTTTAATTATCCTGCCGGTGTTTAAAGTGCCTGGCCGAGATGAAGGAGAGAAGGAAGTTCACACCAGTGCCGCTTTGGTCGAAGATATAAATATTAAGTCGCAAAAAAATGCTATTTATGCCGAAAATTACGATGCTGCCTTGAAAATAGTTCAGAAAGAGAGCAGGAAAGGTGATATTATTTTAACAATGGGTGCTACCGACGTTTATAAAATTTCAGAAAAATATTTAAGATCAAGATGAGCAATTGGCAAACAAAAATCAAGGAATTAATTCCGAGCGTCAAAGAGTACGTCTCGGTTAGGGATTTCTCGTCTTTGGGCGTAGGCGGGACTAGCGATTTTTTTATTGAGGTCAAAACAATCGACGAGTTAATCGAAACGGTCGCGGCTGCTCGCAAAATCGGAGCACCATATAAAGTAATCGGAAATACCACTAATGTAATTTGTTCAGACAAAGGATTTAATGGACTCTTGATCAGAAATAGAACATCTTCTTTTCAGATAGATGAAAAAACGGGCAGGGTAATATCGGACAGTGGAGTCGCTCTCTCGCGGTTAATTTTGGAATCAGCCTCTAAGGGGCTGGGTGGTCTTGAGCCGCTTTACGGGATTCCCGGAACGGTTGGTGGAGCTGTTGTGGTAAACGCGGGGGCTCATGGCATCAGTATCTCAAGGCACCTCCAATCGTCTTCGGTCATGATTTCATCAGAAAAGATATTAAACGCTAAGGGTAGCTGGTTTAATTTCCAGTATCGGCAAAGTAAACTCAAATATAAAAAGGAGGATTCTCCACCGGTCATCCTAAGTGCGATTTTTCAGCTCCAGAGGCGCAAAAAAGAAGATATTCTTTCCGATATCGTACGTTATAAAAACATTAGAGAGGAAAAACAGCCAATCGGGGAGAAGACATGTGGTAGTATTTTTAAAAATCCCGCAGGAACTGATGTTGCCACAGGGGATCAAATTGCGAAAACCGCTGGTTATCTTTTAGATCAAGCAGGCGCTAAAAAGTTTTCCCAAGACGGGATACACGTTTTCCGCAACCACGCCAACTGGATTATTAATTCCGGGAAAGCCAATGCAACGGATGTTAGAAAATTGATTGAAAAAATGCGTCAAGCAGTTGAGGAAAAATTTCAAGTCACACTTATTGAGGAAATTGAGTACTTAGGGGACTGGGATGAAATTTCGTAAAGACGATTTAGTGCAAAGAGAATCGTATCGCAGCCCGGAAATATTGGGTAGAACCGCAGGTGTAAAGAATGTCAGGAAATTTAACCTCAATCTGCGTCCTCTTAAAACATTATTATATCTTGGTCTATTAATTTTTTTGATTTATATTGTAGCGTTTGGTCCGTATTTTAGAATAAAAGATATTCAGGTGGAAGGAATTAAGTCAGTCGAGGTGTCCGACTACCTGCACAAAACACTGCTTGGAAAAAATATTTTATTTTTCCTACCCGGACAATATCTCAACCAGTTAACCAGAAAATTTCCCATATTAGAGCAGGCAAAGATCGTAAGGGGTTTGCCTTCCACCGTTTTGATAGTTGCCAGCGAAAGGGATCAGGTGCTCACCTGGTGTTCTGATGTTTGTTTCAATATCGATAATTACGGTTATGCCTATGAAGTTGCAAAACCGGTACCGAGTCAAATTCCGCTGGTTGATAAAAGCTCAATCAAAATTGAGATTGGGGATAAAATAACCACCCCGAACTTTATTAATTTTTATCTCAACGCTCTCAAGAAAACGCAGGAGATGGGTTTAAAAATTACCGAGGGGCGTATCGAGGAAACAAGTTATAAGTTAATCCTTAGAAGTTCTAAAAATTACGACATTGTTTTTGACACCTCGGAGTCACTCAACAACCAGATAAGTGCATTAAAACAAGCCCTAGAGAAGAACCGTCCAGACATAAAAGAGTACGCAGATCTGCGCGTTGAAGGCCTGGTATACGTTAAATGAAGTATCATGATTGGAAAATATTAAGCCGATATCCCAATGATCCGGTTAGTGCAGTTCTGAAAAATAGGCAAATAAAAGATCCTGAAAAGTTTTTCTTTCCGGACTATTCAACTCTCCCCAAGTCGGGCGATTTCCCCGGGCTTACAAAAGCGGCCGGAATAATTTTGAAAGCGAAAAAAGAGAAAATCGGTTTGTTTATGGATTACGATGCTGACGGGATCTGTGGAGGGGCAATAATTTTTAAGGCATTGGCAGAGCTTAAAATCAAGGTTGAAGCATATATTCCAAAAAGAGAGGAGGGCTACGGCTTGTCTGCTGCCGCAGTTGAACATTTTAAAAAAGTAGGTGTTTCGCTTTTGATAACCGTGGATTGTGGTATTAGAAATAATAAGGAAATAGATTTATCTCGTCAGTTGGGGATGAAGGTTGTTATAGTTGACCACCACCAGATAGGTGAAATACCGAAGGCGGATGCAATTGTTCACCCTTTGATGACAAAAAATAACAAACTCAAGTTTCGCGATTATTCAGGCGGCGGCGTGGCCTTTTTTCTTGCCCGCGAACTTCTGGGGAGTTCAGGTCGAGAAAAATGGCTTTTAGATCTTGCTACTATTTCTTCTGTTGCTGACGTGGTCCCGTTGAAAGAGACAAACAGGACAATTGTAAAATTTGGTCTGATTGTTTTAAAAAAGACAAAAAATCTGGGGTTAAAAGAGCTTCTAAAGGTTGCAAACTTAGATCAAGAATCGCTTAGTGCCTATGAGGTTGGCTTTATGATCGCGCCGAGAATCAACGCTGCTGGCCGCATCTCGAATCCACGGCGCAGTTTCGAACTTTTAACCAGCGACGATCCGAAAGTTTTTAAAAGTGCGGCCCGCGAGCTGGAAGATTTAAATCGTGAAAGGCAAGATATTCTTCAAGACACACAGGATGAAGCAATAAAAAAAGTTATTAAAGAAAAACTCGATCGAAATAAAATTATTATTTTAAAGGGCAGGAGCTGGAATGAGGGGATTGTTGGTCTCGTCGCAAGCAGGATTGTTGAAAAATTTTATAGGCCAACAATCGTGCTTTGCGAAAAAGGAGAAATTTTAAAAGGAAGTGCGCGCTCAATTTCGGGCATCAATATTACTGATTTAATTACCAGTGCCGGATCGCATCTTTTGAGTTTTGGCGGACACGCGCAAGCGGCGGGTTTGAGCTTGAACAAAAACAAATTCGAAACTTTCAACAACTTGCTTATAAAACATGCCGAAAAAGAGAGCGACCAGTTGTATCGGCGTATTTTAAAAGTTGATGCAATTTTACATATCAAACAAATCGATTTTTCACTTTTACGTAATTTGGATAAAATGCAGCCATTTGGTATTGCCAACCCCAAACCGGTTTTTGGCTTTGAAAACGTTGAGATTGAATCTTTACAATATATCGGCAAAGATAAAAACCATTGCCGTTTTTCTATCTGCGGCAACGGGGATAAAAGGCAGTGTATCGCTTTTCGTGCACTCGAAAATGGATTGGATATAAAATCAGGAGAGAAGGTTAATGTTGCCTTCTCCCTAAAGTCGTCGTACTGGCAAGGGCGGGAAAAAATTGATTTAATTGTCGAAGATGTCCAAAAAAAATAAATCTATATATATTTGCTCAGATTGCGGTGGGGAGCATTCCGTTTGGTCGGGTAAATGTTCTTACTGCGGCGCTTGGGATACTTTAAAAGAAATCAATCTTGATGTGGAAACGTCCACCAGACCTTCCGAGTTAGCTAAGCCGGTTAAACTGGATTCGGTTAAGAGCGGCGCAAATTCAAGAATTAAAACGGGTTTGGATGAACTCGATCTGGTGCTTGGTGGTGGGTTGGTTAGCGGCTCCGTAATATTGCTCGGTGGTCATCCGGGTGTTGGCAAATCAACTTTAGTTTTGCAGCTGGTCTCAAATATAAAGGGCGAGGTGATGTATATCGCCGGCGAAGAATCGGCGGCACAGATTAAGCTTCGCTGTGAACGTATCGGTAAGGTGCCGAAAAACCTTGAGGTTGTAGAAAACCAAGATTTAAACAGCTGGATGGGGATAGTCGAAACTAAGCCACCTTCGCTTTTGATTGTTGACTCGATTCAGACGGTTTATGACTCAAACATTGCCAGTTCTGCGGGAAGCATAATTCAGGTTAAAGAATCTGCCTTAAAAATTATAAGAGTTGCCAAGCGATTAAATATTCCAACCATTATTGTTGGCCACGTGACAAAAGAAGGAGAGGTGGCGGGTCCTAAAACATTAGAACACTTAGTTGACGGTGTATTTTATTTGGAAGGATCGGAGATTGCTAACGAAAGATTTTTGCGTTCGCAAAAAAACCGGTTTGGACCGACGGACGAAATGGGTGTTTTTTTGCTAACGGAAAAAGGGCTTATTTGTGCCTGCGACTTTGGCCGCTTGACTCCAGAGGGACACCTGCCGGTTGGAGTTGTCCGTTCGGCAATCACAGAGGGCAGCAGGGTCTATTTTATTGAGGTGCAGTCATTGGTCAATAAGTCGGTATTCGGGTTTCCCCGCCGTAACTCGGTCGGCTTTGATTTAAATCGACTCCAGATGCTTGTGGCGGTCCTAGCACGGCATACCAAGGTTGACCTAAACAATTTTGATGTTTATTTAAATTTGAGCGAAGGATATCGTCTCAAAGATCCTCTTGGTGATTTGGCCGTTCTATTTTCTTTGGCAAGTTCCTTCTATAACCTGCCCCTCTCTGGAAAATTCTTACCGATCGGCGAGGTGGATTTATCCGGAAGAATACATTTGACTCAATCGGCCAAAAAAATCATTAAAACAGCCCAAAAAATTGGATTTAAAGTTCCTGCAATATCTCACTTAACAACCGTTAGTTCGCTTTTAAACTCTCTTTTTAAAGTGTAGTGAAGGTGCCGTTGTAAATGCCGCCACCGGCAGTGATTCTAAAATAATATTTTTTAGCGGATACGAGACCGGTTAAAGATGCGCTGTGGTTTACAGTTGAGCTGCCGCTTGTCACCACTTGGTTTAAGTTGTTTTGATCTTGAGAAAATTTGATTGTTGAACTAACAGCGATATTTGTTTTGAAACTGATTTTGGCAGAACTATTTGTTATAGCGGAGACACTAATATTTGATATAGTGGCATTATTTTGGATGTTGATTTGTATCGAGGCCTCTCCCGTCACGTCGTTATTATCATAAAGACGAACGGTTAGTTTATGGCTGCCATTTGAGTATTTTGAGCTATCAAACGAAGCGTTGTATGGTGACGAACCGCTCGAAGCGGCTCCTGCGTCATCAACAAAATAACTGACATTTTTTACGCCTTGCTCGGAAGATGCATCAACCGTAACAGAAACGCTACCGCTTACAGTTGCCCCGTTTGCCGGATTGGTGATTCTGACTTCCGGCCGTTTTGAATAGCTTTGATCACTCTTTGATGTTGGCAGAGGCAAATCATTCCCGTTTGCCCAAGCCCTGACCGGACCCTCCCAGCTCGGGTGTTCTTTCCAGGCCGGACCCCATTCGTTATGGATATTGGCAAAGAGCTTCTCTTCAATTAACTCGGCCGGGGTTGAATCGGTAGCAAGCAGATTGTTCGTTCTATTAACACGTAGAATAACATTCACATCATCTTTTTCAGTCGGAACCTGCCAAGAAGCAAAAATATCTTTGACTAATTCGCGCGAATATTGGCTTGGTAGTTTGTTTGAGAATTTTTCAACTGTAACTTCGCGGATGTTGGCCGGCCGTGCAAAGTCGTCCTTATTGTCGGAAAAGTTTGCCATGTATGTGTGGAAAATCGGTGCGGCAACAACTGAACCATCGGCACCGTTTGACATCTTGGTGTTGTCGTTATTTCCTACCCAGACAGCGGTGGCTATTTTTGTCGAATAACCAACCGTCCAAGCATCGCGGAATTCCTGGGTTGTTCCGGTTTTAGCGGCAACGTGATAATCTTCTCCAAAATCAAGAGCGTTATTTGAACCAAAGGTCATCTGTCTCGCTCCGTCGTCGTCTAAGATGCTTGAAATTTCATAGGCAACTTGAGGATCGACGGCTTGGAATTTGTTATCATTGGGTTTATATTCGTACGAAACCTTACCCCTAGAGTCCTCAACTTTTAAAATAGAGGTTGACTGGTGATAAATCCCATTGTCCGAAAATGCGCCAAATGCACCTGCCATTTCTATTGGCTTTACCTCGCCGCCGCCTAATACCAGCGCCAACCCATAGCGCTCGGGTTGATTTAAAGTAGTTATGCCAAGATCTTTTGCGGTCTTGAGTGCTTCTGGTACGCCAACCAGCGCCAAGGTTTTAACAGCGGGGATGTTTAGCGAGTTTGATAATGCCGTTCTCATCGTAACTGGACCGTGGGTTGAGCCGTCATAGTTGTTGGGCGAATATCCGCCAAAGTCGGTCTTGACGTCAAACAGATTGAAACTAGGGGAGTATCGCGATTGCTTGAAGGCGGTTGCGTAAACAATCGGCTTAAAAGACGAGCCGGGCTGACGGGCGGAGTCGGTGACGTTTACGTTGCCGTCGTGCTCAATATCGAAATAATCCTTACTGCCGACCATTGCCAGAATTTCTCCAGTTTTAACATCTTGCGAAACTAGGGCGGCATTACTTGCCCCGTAGCGTGTAATTTTGGCGCTGCCTTGAGCAATTGCATCTTCGGCTTTACGCTGTGAATCTAAGTCGAGTGAGGTTGTTACTTTTAAACCACCGCTGTCGACTACCTTTTCACCATATTGATTAACAAGTTTTTCCTTGACGTACATGACGAAATGCGGCGCGACAATAGAATCCTTTCGCTTTTGAAAGCCCAAATTTTCTTTTGTTGGCGCTTCTGTTTTTGCTTTGTCTGCTTGTTCTTTGGTAATTTTCCCGAGCTCAGCCATTCTGTCTAGAACGTAATTTTTTCTTCTAAAGAGTTGGTCGGTATGGGTTCCATAAGGCGAATAATATGTTGGTGCATTTAGAACGGCCGCAAGGGTTGCGGATTCGGAAAGGGTCAGATCTTTGGGATCTTTGCCGAAATAGCCCTGACTTGCTTCCTGGACCCCATACAGGTTTCCCCCGAACGGTATTTCGTTTAAATACATCGCCAAGATGTCTTCTTTGGAGTACAGCTGTTCTATTTCGAGAGACAAAATTAATTCTCTGATTTTGCGAGTAAACGATCTCTGCGAAGTCAAGATGGCGTTCTTGACGAATTGTTGGGTGATTGTCGATCCTCCAGCGGTTATCCTTCTGTTTGTTATGTCTGCCCAAGCGGCTCGGGTAATACCCCTAAAATCAACACCGTGGTGATTGTAAAAATTTGCGTCCTCAGCGGCAATTACTGCATCTTTTATACTCTGCGGCATGTCTTTCTTATCAATAACGGTTCTTCTTTCGTCGCCGGTCGAGTAAAGAAGATTGCCACTTCTATCTAAAATTTTTGTTGATTCGGAGGCATGTAAAGACGCAAGTTTAGACGGGGTCGGGAGGTCTTTCAGGTTAACCGCAAAAAGGACTAAAATAAACGCTAAAAAGCCACCGACGCCATAAAGCCAGGCCTTCTTTTTTTGAAGCCGTGTCAGACGGGCAATTCGGGGGAATCTAATCCCGCGCCCTTTTGTGTTTAATATTCCACCGATTTTCACTATTTGAATTATACCATAAATTAAGTTAGAATTTGAACAGTATTGCCATGCTAATTCCCAATCTTTACAGAAGCAGCGATATTTCGAGAAGATACATATTTAAGCTGAAAAAATACTTAGGACAATCGGTAAAATAATAAAAGAGTGGAGAGCAGATGGATAAAATCGACGAAATTTTGACCCGGGCAATCGAAAAAATATACCCGAACCGGGAAACTCTAGAATCTATCTTGAGGTCAGATAAAAAAATAAGGATATATTCCGGTATCGATCCAACCGGTGCGCTTCATATCGGACATATGGTATTTTTACGAAAATTGAGAGATTTTCAGAAATTAGGCCACGAGATTATTATTTTGATCGGAGATTTTACTGCCAGAATCGGCGATCCTACAGATAAACTAGCAACACGAAAACAGTTAAGCCAAGAAGAGGTAGAAAATAATGCCAAAAATTATAAGAACCTAATCGGTAAGATCTTAGATATCGATCATGCAAACCTTCGTTTTCTTTATAACGAAGAATGGTCCAATAAATTAAAACCCGTAGATTTACTCGAAATTGCTTCTCGCTTTACAGTTCAACAGCTGATTGAAAGAGATATGTTCCAAGCACGACTTAAAGCGGGCAGGGAAATTTACCTGCATGAATTTTTGTACCCAGTTTTTCAGGCATATGATTCCGTGACAATGGATGTTGACATGGAGATCGGAGGTAATGACCAAACTTTCAATATGCTGGCTGGACGCACGCTGATGAAGAAAGTTAAAAATAAGGAAAAGATAGTATTGGTAACCAAGCTTTTGGTTGGTCCGACTGGAAAAAAGATGAGCAAAACCGAAGGTACTACTGTAATGCTAGAGGATTCCCCGACGGATATATTTGGCAAAATAATGGCATTTCCCGATGAGCTGATTGTTGTTGGCTTGGAGCTTCTCACCGATAAAGATCAAGTAAAGATAAATGAGTTGAAGAAAAAGTTGAACAATGATATTAACCCGAAGGATGCAAAAGCCGAGCTTGCATACGAAGTTGTCAAACAGTTATATAGTGACAGCGAGGCCTCAAATGCAAGAGAAAGTTTTGACAAGGTTCATCGCCAGAAAGAAATGCCGGACGATATCGCGCGGATAAACGTCGATGCAGAAAGTATTAATATAGTAGATCTACTTATTAAATCAGAATTAGCACAAAGTAAATCAGAGGCCGCCCGCCTGATTTCTCAAGGTGGGGTAAGAGTTGATGGAGAAAAAATTATTGATGATAAAAAATTAATTGGTCTTGAAAAAGAGATTATTCTACAAGTCGGAAAATTAAAGTATTTGAAAGTTCAAAGTGGAAGCAAAGAATAAAATAGAAGAAGTTCTTAAAGGCCTGGCAGGTAAAGAGATCAAACTCTCATCGGGTGGTTCTTTTGCGGATTTTTCAATTAGCCCGGGAGAGATAGCTGCGATGGGATTGAAAGTAGAAGAAATTGTTGAACATTTGCGAGGCGCTCTTCAAGATCAAACAGAATCAATCGAATCGACCAACGGGTTTATCAATGTTCGCTTAAAATCAAGCGAATATTTAGAGGAGCTTAAAAAAATTGAATCGGATAAGGAATATTTTAAGGTATCCGGGGCAAAAGAGAAAACAATCATTTTCGATTATTCCTCTCCTAATATCGCCAAGTCATTTTCGGTTGGGCATCTTCGCTCGACCATAATCGGACAAGCAAATCTTAACATCCACAAACTTCTTGGTTTTAAAACGATCGGAATAAATCATATTGGGGATTGGGGAACACAATTTGGCAAATTAATTTACGCCATTAAAACGTGGGGCAATGAAGAAGAAATCGCTAAAAACCCGGTTAGCGAGCTTAATGCTCTTTATATTAAATTCCACTCTGAGGCAGAGAAAAACGACGAATTAAACGACGGGGCAAGAGAGTGGTTTAAGAAATTGGAAACAGGGGATGAGGAAGCAAAGAGAATTTGGGAGCAATGCGTTAAATGGTCGATGGCGGAATTTGACAGGGTCTATCAAGTACTGGGAGTCAAAATAGACGAGGTTCAAAGCGAGAGTTTTTACGAAGATAAATTGCAAGCCGTAATTTCCGAACTCAAAGAGAAGAAAATGCTCAAAGAATCCGAGGGCGCCCAGATAGTCGAACTTGAAAACATGCCGCCCGCCTTAATTCAAAAAAAGGACGAAGCGACACTTTATCTAACCCGTGATTTAGCGGCTTTAAAATATCGCATTGAGAATTACAAACCTGAAGAAATTATTTATCATGTCGGTAACGACCAGAGCTTACACTTTAAACAACTTTTTGCCATTGCCGATAAATTGGGCTGGACGAAAACGGTAAAGTTGACATTTGCCGCCCACGGATTAATCCGTCTAGAAGATGGTAAAATGTCGACTAGGGCAGGCCGGGTAATTTTACTCGATGACTTAATCAATGAGGCAAAAAGCCGCGCTTTGAAAATCATTGAAGAAAAAAATCCGGACTTGAAAAATAAAGATGAAGTGGCTCAAAAAATCGGAATCACCGCGATTAAATACGCTGATCTTTCCACAAACAGAAAATCTGACGTTGTTTTTTCCTTAGATAAAATGCTTTCGCTCAAAGGAAACAGCGGACCGTATTTGCAATATACTTATGCTCGCGCCTCAAGTATTTTGAGAAAACTTCAAGAAAAATTCAGCGATTTTAAGACAGTTGCTTACTTGCCAGAGGAAGGCATTAATTTGGCCAGAGAAGTAATTTTTGCCAAAGATAAAATCATTTGTGCCGCAACTCTTAGCGGACCGAATATGGTTTGCGAGCTGGCATTCAAAATCGCGGAAGATTTTAATAATTTTTACGAAAAAAAGAAGATAATTAGCGATGATCCGGACGAGAGTTCGAAAAATGCTTATTTGGTTTCAATCACCAAAAATATCATGGGAACTATCTTTGACCTTCTGGCCCTTGAGCGCCTAGAGGAGATTTAGAACTTATAAAGCAAGACCTTGTTTGCCGACTGGGCGAAGATTGTTTTGCTTTCACTGTCCACAATTAGGGTTTCTGGATTTGTAATTCCTTCAAGTTGATATTGTGAGATAAAAGCGCCGCTTTT
>CAYYMZ010000015.1:0-22235 GCA_964473025.1 uncultured Candidatus Saccharibacteria bacterium | reverse complement strand
ACAAGGTTTCCTATAAATGCGAATGTGGACACGAAGAAACCGCCGATATTTCTAAGAAAAATATTGGCAAGCTCGCGTGGAGAGTGGACTGGCCGATGCGCTGGAAATATGAGGAAGTTTCTTTTGAACCGGCCGGGAGGGATCATATCAGTGCAGGTGGATCGGTCGACGTTTCAACTCATTTAGCGCGCGATGTTTTCGGTTTTGAACCGCAAGTATTCCAAGGTTATGAATGGATCGGGATTACTGGCGGAACACACAAAATGTCATCCTCAACCGGCGAGGCCTTTACACCAGGGATGTTGCTTGAAATTTACGAGCCAGAACTCATCCGTTGGTTTTATGCCCGTGTTAGGCCCCTCTCCGCTTTCGATTTTGCCCTAGATGATCAAATCATCAAAAACTACGCCGAATGGGACGGGTATTTGAAAAATTATAATGAAAAAAAGCTAGATGAACGAGAGCAGAGAATTCTTGATTTTTGCAAGACCAGCGACAACCAAACCATCGTACCCGGGAGTACCTCGTTTCGGCAACTTGCCTCATTCGCCCAATTGACAAAAGGAAATACCAATCTTCTCAAAGAAGCGATTAAACAGGCGGGGGGAGAACTATCTGAACAAGATATTAAAGCTCGCCTGCCACGGGCTTTATCTTGGATCGAAGAATATGCTCCCGAGGAATATAGAATTAAATTATTAGGCAAGCCAAACCTCGATTACTATGATAAGCTGTCAGGCAATCAGAAAGAAAATCTTAAGAACCTAGCATTTGTCTTGAGTGAAAATTGGGACCAAAAAAAACTGACCTCCATTCTTTATGAAATTCCCAAAAGAGAAAATATGGATGGTGAAGCGGTTAAAAAGCAACAGAGGGAATTTTTCAAAGTAATTTATAATCTTTTAATTGGCTCGGACACCGGTCCAAGATTAGCAACATTCTTTTTGGCTCTCGGCCAAGAGAAGGTTTTAGAGCTCCTTGCTTTAAAGAGTTACCCCCACACCCAACTTAAGTAATCGTTAATTTTGCAACTATTTGCCTCTGTTGTGACAATTAACTGAAACATGAATTTATCAGGTTGGGTGTGGGGGTTGACAAGTGGTTTAAATTAGGTCTGCAACAGGTATAATTGAGAAAGATATGAACCTTGGAAGGAGGTGATTAGAGATGGAAGATTGGAATAAACCAGCAGACGATGCTCCAGCAGGTGGAGCACCAGCAGGTGATGCTGATGATGCAGCTGATGATGCAGTAGAAGAAACACCGGCAGGCGGAGCACCAGTAGAAACACCCGAAGGTGAGGAAGCACCAGCTGAAGGTGAAGAGAAAAAAAAGGAAGATGAGTAATCAAATTAAATTTGAATTCAAAATGAGACGGGAAACCGTCTCGTTTTGGAAGGTTCTGACAGAATAACAATATGTATACATTTTTAGGTGTACTCTGGGTGTTAACGATTCTAATTTTTGTTTGGGCGAACTTTTTAGCTCAAGGCAAGCGACTTAAGGTTTTAAAAAATACGTCTTTTTTATTTTGGCAAAGAATCCTCGGGGTAATCTTAGCAGCTGCCTTAGCTCTATCAATTATTTATAGTCAAAAATTCTACTTATATCTTTTTTCGGTTAATCTTCTTGTTTTACTGTTTTTTTACCTCCAGCCAACACCCAGAATCAGCCGTTACCTTCTCTGTTTGTTCCTAGCTGTAAATTTAATCTTTTTAGCCACTCTCTTTATTTAATCTCTTGACAGTTATCCCCCTTCTGTTACATTTCAACCATGAAAAGTATTTTATTACTTTGCTTTGGTATAGTCCTCTGCTTTGCACTAAACGATGTGGCTAAGGCGAGCTTTGCAAGTTCTTCTTCTTATGCTAGCTCGTCTTCATCGGCGGAAAATTATGCATCAAGTTTTGCCAGCTCAACTAGCGGTGCCTCGGCTTCGGCATCTGCCAAAAGCTCGTCTGACGCCGGCACTTTTGTCTCAAGTTCGTCAAGCCAAACGGGTTTTGACGAACCAAACGACCCCGAAGAACAAGGTGGCAATATTTTCCAAGAGCAGGTTGCGATTGATAATTCTCGGGACGCGGTTAGTGAGGAGTCATCAAACTCAATCGACATTAGCGCCACCAATTTGCAAATCTCCGACTTAGATCAGAAAATCAGCGGCAATAAACAGGAAATCGATAAAGCCAATCAGGCGGCCAAGAAAAGCTTGATTATTCTAGCCGTAATGTCAGCTTTAGAGCTGGTTATGGTTGTCCTTTTGGTTTTAATTCTTATAAAGAGAAGGTCTACTATTAAAAGGCCTGAGAATATCTCGAATTTTTTGGTATAATATTGCAAGTGAGCCAAATTAAGGAGGAAGATGATCAAATTCGGCCTTAGGGTTATTGTTGTTACGAGTTGCTTTTTAACTATTGCGGCGCTTTCTGTGGGATGCAAATCAAACAAAACAACTGACAATGCGGACAATCAAATCACAAATCAGGGCGAAGACATCGGCGTACCACCTGTCCCACCCGAACCAACCCGGCCGGCACAATAATAAAGACGCGCGGCGTTGCGACTTTATTATTCCGACACTTGAAGTCGAACAGGAACTTTGGAATCAAGGTTATAAACATGTTTGCGGATTAGACGAAGCCGGACGCGGTGCCTTGGCAGGGCCGTTGGTATGTGCCGCCGTCATATTACCCAATAAAACAAAACCCCTGCCCTTTCGCGATTCTAAGGACTTAAAATCTGAGGATCGCGAAAAAATGTTTGAAATAATTAAAAGAGAAGCGGTCGCGTGGTCCGCAGCCGAGATCTGCGTTTCGGATATTGATAAATTCGGCATACAAACCGCAACCTATCTAGCATTTAATACTGCGATCAAATCATTAGGGGTAAACCCACATTTTTTACTGATTGATTATTACCGTCTGCCAGCGACACAAATAAAACAACGCTCTTTGAAATATGGCGACAGAATATCAATGTCAATTGCCGCGGCATCAATAGTGGCAAAAGTCACAAGAGACAAGATTATGATTGATTTGGGGCAAACGAAGGTTGGTCTCAAATACGATTTGGGTGATAATTTAGGTTATGGAACCAAGAACCATAAGGCAAAAATAAATAAGTTCGGAATGTCCGCAAACCATCGAAAAAACTTTTGCAAATTTGACTTCAAGGCGCAAAAAAGCTTTAATTTTTGATAAAGGAGCAATATGAATATCAAATTTAGTTTTGACCTCGTTGGACTTGCTAGGGCAATAAAACAAGTTTTTACATTGAGCTTTCTTAAAAGAATTCTGCGCGGTTCGGCTCAAGGGGCGATAATCTATCTGATATATTTTATTATTACTGAAATCTTGATTTCGGGTGGTAGATCTCAGCAAAACATCTATCTTGAAATCATCAGCTTGATCATTATCATTTCCCTGAGCACTTATTTCGTGATGCGCCGTTTTCCCCAAAGTGACACAGGGGCAATCAAGGAGGGATTCAGCAATCTGCTCGTTTTTGCAATCCTTGATTTTCTAGCCGTTAATCTCATGTTAGAGTCGAACTCAGGCATTCTTTATCAGTACTGGGGAACGCTGACAAACTACGCCACAATCTTAATTATTCCCTACTTGATTTATCGGCTTAGAATGCGAAAGTCCTCCACTCCTGAAATAATCTCTTGACAAACCTGAAACACTCCTTATAATCAGAGTAGACATTCAACACTTTAGGAGGGAGGTGAATACAAATGGCATATAGCGTAAAATCTAAAAAAACTGGCGAAGCATATTTCTTGCATTCAAAAGAAGTTACTCTGCGCGGTGGAAGAAAACAAATGATTTTCTTCTTCGCAAGAGCACAGAGAGAAGGTGTACTAGATGACCTTCCAGCTGGCTACGAAGTAATGGAAAACTCAAGAACTGGCCTTCCGATGCTTAGGAAAGCTAAGTAACATAAAAACAAGAGAAACGGGAAACCTCTGCGAATCAGGGGTTTTTCGTTTTTAGGTTGAAAATGAAACCTTGAATTGCTATAATTCTGTCAAGCGACACCATAAGTCGTGTCTTTAAACTGAGGTATTTATGAAAAAGGTTGATCAGTTGTTTACCGTCATTCTCGTACCAGTCGACGCCATTATGGTGTTGGTTGCTTTTATTGTCGCATACCAAACGAGGGCCAGCTCAATCCCGCTGCCGGTCATTTATCTTTGGCCGTTTGACCAATACATCGAACTGGCACTATGGATTATACCGGTTTTCATCCTCGCCTTTGCCTTGGCGGGAGCATATGGCTCGAAACGCGAGGGATTAAAAGAATTCGGCCAAATAATTGTTGGAGCAAGTTTAGGAGCAATGGCGCTCGTCCTTTGGGTCTTTTTAAACAGAAGTGATTTCTTTTCCCGTTTAATCGTTTTTTACATTTGGATTCTGTCTATTATCGGGGTTGGCCTCGGACGGACGGTCCTAGAATTAATCAGGGCTAACCTATATTTATTTGGCTTTAGAAAAAAGAATTTAGTTATTGTCGGTAATTTAGATGAGACAACTATGCACTTGGCATCACAGATCAAAAACCGTCCTTCACTCGGGTATAACCTTTATGGATTTATAAGCAAAGATAAAATTAACGAGCCATTTAAATATCTCGGTCAGCCCGATGAAATAGAATCAATAATCCAGAAGAACCCTGTTGATGAGATTATTTTTGCCAATCAGAATTACGATGACGAGCAGTTGTTCTACTATATGAGGGTTTGTCAGGAATGTTCGGTTACGTTTAAAGCTATTCCAAACCACGCACAGGTCGGAGCCAGAACATTACGTTTCGACGCGTTTGAGGGTATTCCCATAATTGAGTTTAAAGGAACCCCACTAGATAGTTGGGGGGTCGTGATCAAAAGGGTTCTTGATGTTATTTTATCTACTCTATCGATCATCGTTTTTTCACCCGTTATGCTGGTTATTGCCATCGCAATCAAGATCGACTCAAAAGGTCCCATAATCTACAAAAACACCAGGGTCGGAAACCGGGGAAATTTTGAAACTTTAAAATTTAGGACGATGACAACCGAGTTTTGTACTGGCGAAAATTATGGCGGTTCGAGAGCCGAGGAACTTGAAAACAAACTAATTGCAAAGAAGAATATCAAGAAAGGTAGCGCCGTTTACAAGATCGGCGGGGACCCTCGCGTAACTTCGGTCGGAAATTTCTTGCGCAGAACGAGTTTAGATGAATTACCGCAATTCTTTAATGTGTTAATCGGTAATATGAGCATGGTCGGTCCCAGACCTCATCAACCGCGGGAAGTTAAAAATTATACTCCAGAACAGAGAAAGCTCCTTCTAATTAAACCGGGAATTACTGGATTAGCCCAGATTTCCGGGAGAAGTGATCTGACATTTGACGAAGAATCGCGTCTCGATATTTTCTATCTTGAAAACTGGTCTGTTTGGCTCGACTTTTTAATTATTGCCAAAACATTCGGTGCTGTATTTCGCGGCAAAGGTTCATATTAAATAAAATGAAACCAAAGAAAGTTGCGATTGTTGCAGAGTGGATGACCTCGCGAGGAGGGGCTGAAAAGGTGGTTTTAGAACTCTTAAAAATTTTCCCCGAAGCAGATCTTTTTACAACGGTATATCAGGCGAGTGCCTTTCCGGAGCTCAAAGGAAAAAAAGTAACAACAAGTTTTTTGCAAAAAATTCCCATCTTGAGAAACCATCATCAAACCTTACTCCCACTGCTGCCCCGGGCAATTGAAAGCTTAAACTTAGACAAATATGATTTGGTTATCTCAAGCTCTTCCTCGATCGGAAAGGGTATAATTAAATCACCAAAAGCAATCCATCTTTGTTACTGCCACACGCCGATGCGCTATGTTTGGCAACCCGATGTCGACAGACGATTGATTAGGATTCCGTTTGGAAAATTTGTTATCCGTTGGCTCAAAAAATGGGATTTAAAAACGAATAAGGGTGTTGATATTTTTATCTGTAATTCCAACTTTACAAAAGATCAGGTTAAGAAATTTTACAATTTAAATGCTATAGTTATTACTCCGCCGCCTATCTTAAAATCCGAAATTAATACGCAGAACAAAGTTGAGCGGGGAAATTTTTATTTTGCAATCTCAAGATTAGTTCACTACAAAAGATTTGACCTTGCGATTGAAGCCTGCAATAAGCTCGGCAAGGATTTGACCATCGCAGGAGCGGGACCAGAGGAAAAATGGTTGAGAAGAATCGCTGGTCCAACTATATCATTCATCGGCGCGCCCAGCGATGAGGTAAAAAAGGAACTGTTTCAAACCTGCAAAGCCGTTATTTTCCCCGCCGAAGAAGATTTTGGTATTGTTCCGATTGAAGCACAAGCCAATGGTGCCCCTGTAATCGCTTACGGCAAGGGTGGCAACACAGAAACGGTCATCGACGGAAAGACGGGCTGTCTATTTGAAAAACAGGAAATTAAAAGTATAATGGAGTCGATTGGAAAACTTGAGAAAATGCAATTTACAGAATCTGATATTGTGGAAAATGCTGTCCGTTTCACAGACGAAAAATTCAAAAAAAGTTTGCTTAAATTAATCGAAAAAATATAAAGGAGTTAGGATGGACATAAAGGACTACGCCGCAATTATCAAGAAAAATGGTGTTCTTTTGATAGGAATTGTTTTGGTTTTTATTATCACAACTTATTTATTCACCGCTAACAAAGCGGCAACTTTTGAATCGTCTGCAACACTTGAAGTTGTCAGGTCTCAGCAGCAGGACCAACTCAAGGTGAGTTACTATCAATACGACAGCTATTATTCAGGGCTAGCCGCCAGCAGCTTATCAGATAATATGCTAGGATGGCTGTCTTCATCTTCGACCGTTGCCGAGGTATTTAAGGATGCTGGTTACCCCCTACCAAGCGGAGACGCAAAAACGCTCGCTAAGGTCTTCACCGCCAAAAAGAAACTTGCTACTTCAGCAGTTATCGATATAAGCTACACCTCGACCGACCAAGAAAAAGCAAAAAAATTGGTCAAGGGGGCGGTTATTGTTCTTGAAGATAAAGTTCAACAATATAATAAGGTTGATACCAGCGCTGACTTTAATTCGATTTCGGGTGAACCGGTTGTGGTTGAAATTCCCAAGACATACACAATCAACGTCCTCATTGCGATTTTTGCCGCATTATTCGTCGGTTTAAGTTTCATCTTCCTCAGGGAGTCGCTGCGCAAATAATAAATGACGGCCGAAATAAAAAATAAATCTAAAGAAGAACCAGCGGAATACGAAGAATCCGAACGAACCAGTTCTAAAAGGAAAAAGTTAAGAGGACTCGATTTTAGCTATCTTCATAAAAGGTCGCGCGTTCAAGCCAAATACAAGGAACGCTCGGCCCAAAAAATTCAGATTGGAAAAGACAAGAAGAGAAAGAATTATCTCATCTACGCTCTGCCCTTCGTTATTTTTGTCGCGCTTATAATAACTATTTTTATTGATTCTAAGCTTTATAACCTCCTACGCTTAGCCGAGTCAATGAGAAATCAGAAGGTTTTGATTGGTTTCCAAAACTCGGCCGAGCTTAGACCGACTGGCGGATTCTGGGGAAGCTTCGCGTATCTAGACGTTGGATCAGATCTTGCTGATAGTTCGCTTTATTTTGAAACAAATCCTTACAAAAAAGATAATCCCCTTTTAGCTGAAACTAGCGTTGACTTACCCACCCCGATGAAGGAAACGTGGCCGGATCGGCCCCAAAGCTTTGTAAATGCGAACTGGGCAATTGATTTTCCTCAAGCCGCCAAAACAATTGAGTGGTATTTCGGTCAGGGCTGGGACAGGGACTCGGACGCAGTCATCGCCGTATCCTCATTATCCATAATCGATCTGCTGAAATTAACGGGATCGATTGAAGCAAAAGACGAGACGGTCATAACAAGTGAAAATTTTACGGAAGTGATGTCAAGAAAAATAGATATTGAGTATTGGGATAATCCCCAAAATATAAAAATCAATGAACCAAAAACAATTTTGATGGATATTGCTCCTCAAATTATTGAAAAGACCAAAAATCTGCCTCGTCTCACACTTTATAAATTTCTCCTCAAACAGTTTGGGCAAGGCAGAATACTTGCGTATTTTAATGACGAAAAACAGGAGAATACCGTCCGCAAGCTTGGTATTTCCGGAGAATCAAAATCATACCGCTGCGACTATTTGCAAATTAATAACGCAAACTTAAACGGCAACAAAACATCACTTAATATCGTTCAGAAAATAGACTATCGAGTAGGCCAAGACGGTGAAAAAATACATTCAACGTTGACTATTAGCCGAACCTTTCTCGGCGGTCTTTACCCGGAAGTTCTAAATAGAAATTATACCCGAGCGGTCGTACCGATCGGCTCACGGCTAATTTCAGCATCGCTTGACTCAAAAGACATTACAGATCAAGTAGAAGAAAACTCAGAAACAGACAAAGCAACCTTTGGCTTTTGGTTTTCGACCGGACCGGGCGAGACAAAAACAGCCGTTTTAGAATACGAACTTCCCGTTGGGCAAGAGAGTATCGGAAACTATCAGCTAGTTGTTCAAAAGCAACCCGGAACACTTGATGATTATCTTGAAATTGACGCTCTGGGTAAACAGTTGTTTAGTGGAAAAAACGAAAACACCGTTCTAATTTTGCCTTAAATTTCCGCTCTCAAGCACTTTAAATACGACTATTAATCTGTTATAATATGCTCTAGAGGTGGTTCGGGTCGCATTTTGAATGGCGGAAAGTTTAATTTTGAAAAAAATGGAAGAAGAAAAAAAATCATATACTGCTAAAGACATCTCGGTCCTAGAGGGACTTGAGCCTGTTAGGCGCAGGCCCGGAATGTATATTGGTGGTACCGGAATCGAAGGGTTGCATCACCTTGTTTGGGAGGTGCTTGATAACTCTATTGACGAGGCAATGGCCGGATATGCAAACAAAATTGTTATCGAAATTTTACCTCAAAACCAAGTAAAAATTACTGACAATGGCCGTGGTATTCCAGTTGATATCCACTCTCAGACCAAAACTTCAGCCCTTGAAACGGTACTCACAAAACTGCATGCCGGCGGGAAATTCGGCGGAGAAGGTTACAAGGTGTCGGGAGGACTGCATGGAGTCGGTGTTTCGGTGGTTAATGCCCTTTCAAGTTATCTTTTGGCAGAGGTGCGACGAAACGGAAAAGTTTATCAGCAAGAATATTCCCGAGGTAAAACAAAGGGCCCTGTGAAGGAAGTTGGAACAACAAAAGAAGTTGGGACAACCATTACCTTTACCGCTGATTCAGAAATATTTGACGATATTAATTTTGGTTTTAGGACTGTGGCCGAACGCTCGAGACAGCAAGCATATCTGACCCGCGGTGTTAAAATCACGGTGCGTGATTTAAGAGAAAAAGAAGCCGAACAAAAAGTTACATTTTATTTTGAGGGAGGAATCAATGCCTTCGTTAAACATTTAAACGTTAACAAAACCTCCCTTATTGATCCCCCGATATATATTGCGAAACAATCCGAAAACGCATCGGTTGAGGCCTCATTATCCTACACGAACGACTTTAACGAGCATACTTATTCATTCGCAAACAACATTGCCACTATCGAAGGCGGTACACATTTAACTGGTTTCAAAACGGCCTTAACCAGAGCGATTAATGACTATGCAAAGAAAAATGACCTGATAAAGGGCGTCGAAGGTGTTTTGGCCGGTGATGATGCGCGCGAAGGTTTAACGGCTATTATTTCTGTGAAATTGACTGATCCGCAATTCGAAGGACAGACAAAAGCAAAGCTTGGAAATCCGGAGATGAAGGGCTTTGTTGAGTCAGTTATAACCGCAGGTCTATCGCAATTTTTCGAAGAGCATCCAAGTGAGGCCAAAAAAATTGTTGAAAAAATCTCGCTTTCGGCAAGAGCCCGGCAAGCCGCACGCGCCGCACGAGACACGGTTATCAGAAAAGGGGCGCTGGAGGGAATGACTTTGCCTGGAAAGCTTGCTGACTGTTCACAAAAAGACCCGGCCAAGTGCGAGCTCTATATCGTTGAGGGCGACTCCGCCGGAGGTTCTGCAAAACAGGGAAGGGACCGTGCATTTCAGGCAATTTTGCCTCTCAAAGGCAAAATATTAAATGTCGAGCGCGCCCGGTTAGATAGAATGCTGTCTTCAGAGGAAATTAAAGCACTCATCGTTGCAATGGGCGCAGGAATTGGCGAGGAATTAAATATCGACAGAATCCGTTATCACAGAATTATCATTATGACCGATGCTGACGTTGACGGGTCGCACATTAGAACGCTTCTCTTAACTTTACTTTTCCGCCACTTCAAGGAAATAATTGACAAGGGGTATGTCTACATCGCTCAACCACCCCTTTACCTCATCCAATCAGGAAAGGAAAAAAACTATGTATATACGGATAGCGAAAAAGACAAATTAATTGCCAAGATTAATGCAAAAGACGGTAAATATAATATTCAAAGATATAAAGGTTTGGGCGAAATGAACCCGACGCAACTGTGGGAAACTACCATGAACCCGGAAACCCGTAAAATGATGCAGGTAACCATTGAGGATGCCGAACATACCGATGAGGTTTTCTCGATGCTAATGGGAGATGAAGTCCCCCCGCGCAAACGTTTCATCCAAACAAAGGCAAAAACAGTCTCGAATTTAGATATATAAATTATGAACCAAGTAATGTCTGAAAAATCGAAAGGTTACGTGCAGTCCGCCATAAATCGCACTGAGAGTAGAGGACGAAGTCCCTTTTTTAGTAAGATTGGCGGTGGGCAAACAAAGGCAAAAACAGTCTCAAATCTTGACGTTTAAAACAAATCGCTAAACAAGAATATGATAAAAGACGAAAAAGAAGAACCAATAGAAAATATGCCCAAACCGTCCAATGAGGATGGCGCGAAAAAACACGAAAAGAAAGAGCTGCCAGCCGTGAAAGATGGTATTGGTGATGTTACCAAGAGAATAATCACCGACGAGGTTGAGCAGTCCTATCTTGATTATGCGATGAGCGTTATTGTTGCGCGAGCCCTGCCTGATGCGAGAGACGGTTTAAAACCGGTACACAGACGAATTATCTACGGAATGGGTGAGATGGGGCAAACGCATTCATCCAAATTTACAAAATCATCTAAAATTGTCGGAGAAGTTTTGGGAAAATATCACCCCCACGGCGATATGGCAGTTTATGACACGATGGTCGGTATGGCGCAAACATTTAAAATGAACCACGTTTTAGTCGACGGACAGGGAAACTTCGGTTCAATGGACGGCGATCGCGCAGCGGCACAAAGATATACGGAAGCGAGAATGAGCGCTATTGCCGAGGAGATGCTGTCTGATATTGATAAGGATACTGTAGATTTTACTCCAAACTACGACAACACCCTTAAAGAACCAACTGTTCTTCCATCGAAAGTCCCGAATCTACTTCTAAACGGTACTGTCGGTATTGCTGTTGGAATGGCAACGAATATTCCGCCTCATAACTTGGGAGAAATTTGTGATGCAACGTCGGTTCTGATTGATAACCCGGAAGCTTCTATTGAGGAATTAATGGAGCACGTAAAGGGCCCCGACTTCCCAACCGGGGGCACAATCTTTGGCGTTGATGGAATCAAAAACGCTTATGCAACTGGTCACGGCAAAATCGTTATCCGTGGAGAATCGGAAATCGCGGAAGATAAAAAAGGATTCAAAATTATTATCTCTTCAATCCCCTTCCAGGTTAATAAATCAGATCTGATTACTAAAATTGCAACGCTCGTTAAAGAAAAGAAACTTGAAGGTATTACCGATTTACGCGACGAATCCGACCGCACAAAATCAGTACGAATTGTTATCGAACTAAAATCAACCGCCTATCCAAAAAAGATTTTAAATAGAATATATGACTTAACGCAACTGCAAACTTCTTTTCACATTAATATGTTAGCCCTCGTTGATCGGATTCAGCCACGCGTTTTAAATCTTCGGGGAGCGCTTAGGGAATTCATCGGACACCGTTTGATTGTGGTACGGCGCAGGACAGAATTTGACTTGCAAAAAGCCAATGAAAGAGCCCATATTCTCGAAGGATTGAAAAAGGCCCTTGACCATATCGACGAGATTATAGCTTTAATCAAAAAATCTCAAAATCGAGATGACGCACAAAAAAATCTTATCAAAAAATTCGAGTTTTCAGCCCTTCAGGCCAATGCAATTCTAGAGATGCGTTTGTCTGCCTTAGCCGCACTGGAGCGCCAAAAGGTAGAGGACGAATTGAAAGAGAAGATGAAATTAATCGATTATCTCACCGCAATTTTAGCCGATGAAAAAAAGGTATTGGTGATTATTAAAAAAGAGCTGGGTGAAATCAGGGAAAAATATGCGACCCAGCGTAAAACAAAGATCGTAGAACACGAGATTGGCTCCTTTAGGGCCGAGGATTTAATTCCTGATGAGCAGGTTGTTGTAACTCTAACACAGGGAAACTATATCAAACGCGTTCCAATTGACTCATATAAAAAACAGGGGCGAGGGGGTAAGGGAATCATCGGCATAACGCCAAAAGAAGAAGATCAAGTTCTCCAGATGGAGATGGCCTCTACGCACGATACCCTCTATTTCTTTACCAACCTAGGAAAGGTTTTCTCAACCAAGGTGTACGAAATCCCATCTTCGTCCCGGCAGGCAAGGGGGCAGGCAATTGTTAACTTAATTCAAATTTCTCCGGAAGAAAAAGTAACGACTCTCCTTGTTATTCCCAAAAAAATGGAAACTGATAATCAATTCTTTATTATCGCTACCAAAAACGGTGTAATTAAAAAAACAGCTGTCAACGCATATCGCAACATCCGTAAAACAGGTTTAATTTCGGTCAAATTAAAAGCAGAGGACGAATTAAAATTCGTTAAAATCACGAACGGAAAGCACTACGTTGTGATGATATCCAAAAACGGATCCGGAATTTTATTTAAAGAAATTGAGGCCCGACCAATGGGCAGGAGCGCTTCGGGTGTAATCGGAATGCGCTTAAGGTCAGACGACGAAGTCATTTCGGTTAATACATTTAACGAAGATCCTGCCGAATCAAAAACATATGACTTGATTACAGTACTTGAAAACGGATACGGTAAGCGCACAAATCTGATAAAACACTTTCCTGTCCAAAAGCGCGGCGGTTACGGGGTAAGAGCATCGAAGGTGACGGAAAAAACGGGGCGGGTGATCGGTGCAGAAATTACAAACGACATTAATCAGGATTTGATTATCGTTTCAAAATTTGGTCAGGTTATTAGAATTCCACTCAAGTCAGCTAAGGTATTGGGGCGAGATACCCAAGGAGTAAGATTAATGAAAATAGCCAGTAGCGACAAGATTGCATCCGTTAGCCCTGTTGCCACCAAAGTCGAAGAAGAGATAGCCGAAATTGCCTCAAAACCAGAAGAAGTTCGCGATAAAGATGAAAAAATAGTTGCGAAAGGCAACGTGGTAAAAGAAAAAAGCAAGAATAATGACGGTTTAGAGATTCATTACTGGAAGGAAAATGGAAAATAGCGAAAAGACGCAAATAGAGCTTACGCCGGTCGTACCAGTCAAGACATTGGCTGAGAGTTTAAATCTGCCCGCCTCGGAAATTATAAAGAAATTAATGTTAAGCGGCGTTTTGGCCACTATTAATGAAAGTATTGACTTTGATACCGCCGCGATCATTGCCGATGAGTTCGGATTCGAGGCCATACCCAAACAAACCGAGGTTGTTGAAGAAACTTCAAACGTTGGAGAAAAAGGCGGAAAATTACAAAAAAGACCACCGGTTGTCACGATCATGGGACACGTCGACCACGGAAAAACCAAGCTTTTAGACACGATTAGAAAGACCGATGTTATCGAAACCGAATCAGGTGGCATTACTCAACATATCGGGGCCTATCAGACCAAGATAGAATTTAAGGATAAGGGAAAAAAAGAAGAGCGATCCATCACATTTTTAGACACACCGGGACACGAAGCATTTTCGACCATGCGTGCTCAAGGAGCAAATATTACCGATATCGTTATTTTGGTTGTAGCCGCTGACGACGGCGTTAAACCGCAAACCGTCGAGGCAATCAGTCATGCTCGCGCCGCCAAGGTCCCGATTATCGTTGCAATTAACAAAATCGACAAACCCGACGCCGATGCTGACCGGGTAAAGCGTGAACTTTCGGAATATAAGCTTGTTCCTGAGGAATGGGGAGGAAAGACACCAATGATTCCTATCTCGGCGAAGACCGGCGAGGGAATCGAACAGTTACTCGAAGTCACAGTTTTAACCGCCGACATGGAAGATTTGAAAGCGGCATACGACAAGCCGGGAAAAGCAACGGTAATTGAAGCAAAAATACAATCAGGTAAGGGGCCTATCGCAACGGTAATCGTTCAGGAAGGGACTCTTCTTTCGGGCGAAATGATTATTTACGATAATTTATTCAGCCGAATTCGCTTTATGGAAGATTGGGTCGGTCATCGCATAAAAGAAGCGCGGCCTGCTGATCCCGTATTGATCGCGGGATTTAAAAAAACCCCTTCGGTTGGGGCGATAATAAACGCAGTCAAGGATGAAAAAACAGCCAGAGAGATAACCGAAAAAAAACAGAAGCTGGATTCGGTCAAGACGATTAATCGGGGGGTTGGCTTGAGTGAAATATCAAGCATGGTTAAAGAAGGAAAATTCAAAGATTTGAACATTGTTTTACGTGCCGACGTTAAGGGATCGCTTGAGGCAATTAAATCAAGTTTGGATGAAATATCAAGCGAAGATGTAAAGGTCAACATAATCTCTGATGGTGTGGGTTCAGTCACAGAAACAGATGTAAACCTGGCAGTTCCGAGCCACGCCCTAATCATTGCCTTTAGGGTGGCAGTCCCTCCGGCTGTTTTAAAATTAGCGGAAACTAACAAGATAAAGATATCTAAATACGAAATTATATATAAGCTCATTGATGACATCACGGCTGCACTCGAAGGCATGCTGGAACCGGAGATCGTTGAAACAACTACCGGTAAAATGGAGGTAATCAAAGTTTTCCGACATGAAAAAGACCGTGGAATTGTTGGCGGAAAAGTTCTATCTGGACACATTTCACCAGGGACTAAAATTATTGTCACAAGAGATAGCGAGAAAATTGGAGAGTTAAAAACGGAATCGGTTCAAATTGGCGGGGAAAAAGTTAATCGTGCCGAAGAAAATAATGAATGCGGTGTGAGCTTTACGGGCACAGTCAAATTAAAACCAAAAGATAAATTGGAATTTATTTTGGTGGAAGAAAAATTACGGAGTTTGAAGAAGAAAGTTTGATTTTGAGTTTTATCCCAGATAGTATTACAAAGAGGAGGGAAAATTAACGACGTAGGGCTTGGCAGGGTTTTGGGGGTAAACACCCAGGCATTTTCAATTTTCGAAACTATTTTTTCCAAATTTCATTGGATCTCTATTTTAGACATTCTGATTGTCGCTACTTTATTTTATTTATTTTATACTTTCATTCGCGGAACTCGTGCGGTACAAATCATTTATGGAATTTTAATTTTAGTTATAATTTGGGCAATCGCTAAAGCTCTACAGCTAAACGTGCTCATGTTTATCCTTCAGTATTCGTTAACCGCATTGGTTGTGGCTATTCCTATCGTTTTCCAACCGGAGTTAAGAAATGCACTAATCAAATTAGGTAGAACCAAATTCGCTGGGGGATTTCTCACTTTGCGCCGCCGTGAGCTCGAAGAGGCAATTGAAATTCTCGTAGAATCTTGCGAAATCCTAAGCCGGCAGAAGACAGGAGCTTTAATCGTTTTGGCGCGCTTTGATCACTTAAGAGAGCACCTCGAAAGGGGCAAAACACTAAACGCCGAGTTATCAACTGAACTTCTATTAAATATTTTTTCACCGAAAGCCCCGCTGCATGACGGAGCAGTGATCGTTGCCGGAAATAAGATAAAGGCGGCAGGGGCCGTTTTGCCGCTCTCTGATTCGAAATTCGACTATCACCTCGGCACTCGCCATCGCGCGGCAATCGGTCTTTCTTCTATTTCGGATTCTGTCGTGCTGGTCGTCTCCGAAGAGAGCGGAAAGATTTCAATGGCAATAGATGGAATACTTGAAACCAACTTGAAGCCGGATCAGGTCCGAAGCAAACTAAAGAACATTTTAAGTATTAAGAAAAATGGGTAGATTAAAAAAATTTTTTACGAGGGATTGGCACGCCAAACTAGGAGCATTAATTTGTGCCATTATTTTGTGGTTTTCTATAACTGCAACGCAATCTTCAATTGTCAGCTTTCCCGGCAATATACCGATTGATTTCAAAAACATTAAAGACGGATTAGTCGCAATTTCTGGAGACGAAAACGTACAAATTAAAATTAGATCTGAAAATATCAATTTAAGTGGAATATCCCAGGATAACTTTAAGGCGAGTATTGACTTATCATCTTTGGATGAGGGAACGTATAATAAAAATATCACCGTATCATCAAAAAACCCTAATATTCAAATTTCAAGCATTACGCCAAGTAGTACTACTGTTAGGATAGAAAAAAAGGTGAGCAAAGCTGTCCCCGTGAGAATTCGACTCGGTGGATCTGCCGCAGAAGGATTCGGTGTTTCTAACTCCGAGATAGCCCCGCCTGAGGTTAGTGTCTCCGGACCCGAAAGTGTAATTTCAAATGTTACCGAAGCAGTCGCCCCAATTAAACTCAATGGGGAAAACGCAAATTTTTCAAAAAATACCCAGCTTTTCGTTTACAGTGCGTCGGGACAAGAGCTAAAAGATATATCAATTGAACCCAAAGACGTAGAAGTTTCGATAAATATCACCCGGGTCGGTGATGTTAAAACTCTGGGAATTAAGATAAACCTCGCTGGCAATCTCAAGCCGGGATATTTTATTAGTGCCACATCATCTGACCCCGAAGTAGTGACGGTTGGCGGAAACAGCGCGAGGATCTCGTTATTAAAGTATGTTGAAACAGAACCTGTCGATATTACGGGACTTTCTGAAAACAAAACCGTTTCGGCCAAGCTCAATCTTCCCACAGGGGTTACAACCGAGGGGCAAGTCATGTCCGTTCAGATTTCCCTTGTTGTTTCTAAGTCAGACTCGACTAGGGAGATCTCGCTTAAACCAAGTTTTATAAACTTACCCAGCAACCTTACGGTCTCATCTTTTAATCCAACCAGGGTTTTAGTAGTTTTTACTGGTAGCCCAGACACTTTAAATCAAATCAACAACGACAACGTTAAGCTGAATATCGACCTCTCTGGCACGTCGAGTGGAACAAATGAAATTGAGCTTAAATCTGATTCTCTAAAATATCCCTCAAGTTTAACACCTTTAAATTTCACTCCAGATAAATTATTCGTCATCGTCGGACAAAAATAATTACGGGAACTACCGTCTTTTATATTTATTGAATTAAAGCTATGATGATTTCTTGGCTAAATAACTATTTAATCTTATGTTGGTAGATGAAGCAGAAATTGAAGTGTTTGCCGGTCGGGGCGGCGATGGTGCCGTTTCTTTTAGACATGAGAAATATGTTGAACGGGGCGGTCCAGATGGTGGTGATGGAGGTAAAGGCGGAGATATTATCTTCGTTGCTTCAAACAGAACAAACACATTGACCGATTTTGAGCGTCTGCGCGTTTTCGAGGCCGAAAACGGCAAACCCGGTGAGCGCAGTCAAAAGCATGGCAAAAACGGCCAGGGTTTAACTCTATCCGTTCCACCGGGAACGATCATATATGATTCTGTCGACCAAACTCAATTGGCAGATTTAAAAAATGAGGGCGATACGATATCCGTTGCACACGGCGGTCGTGGCGGTTTAGGCAATGTTCACTTTGCAACCGCTACCCACCAGACACCGCGAGAATCAAAGCCGGGCGAAAAGGGTGAAGAAAAAAAATTAAAATTAATTTTGAAACTAATCGCCGATGTTGGAATAATCGGGTTGCCAAATGCCGGAAAATCGACGTTGATTTCAGCCATGTCTAACGCGCATCCCAAGGTGGCTGATTATCCATTTACAACATTAGGACCAATTTTAGGTGTAGTCAGATTTGATGATAAGGCGTTCGTTTTAGCGGATATTCCGGGATTAATTGAAAATGCATCAGAGGGCCGCGGGCTTGGGCATAAATTTTTGCGCCACGTCGAGAGAACTAAAATCTTGCTTCACTTGGTTGACGCGACAAGCGAAAATCCTAGCCGTGACTACAAAACCGTAAGAGAAGAACTCAAAAAATTTAATCCTGAACTCACGCGGAAAAAAGAAATCATCGTACTTAGCAAAGTTGATATCATAAAAGAACTACCAGCTGATTTTAAATACGACTTGGCCATTTCGGCTGCAACCGGAAAAGGAATGAAAGAGCTGCATCAGCAAATTCTCAAAAAGCTATGATCGCAAAAATCTATGTACACCGAAAAGTCCAAGGTGGGCTGGCTTTCGATTACAAATTTACAGGCGCCTCTCTTCCGGTATATTCCTTGGTCGAGGTTCCGTTTTCAGCAGGTAAGGTTATCGGCCTTGTTGACTCGGTCATATCCAAATCGAATTTTGCCTCAAAAAGCATCCTGAGGGTCCTTTCAAAATCATCGGTTTTTACCAGCGATCAAGTGAATTTGGCGAAAATTATGTCGGATTATTATCTAAGTTCCTTCGCTGAGATTGTTTTTGCTTTCCTGCCTAATTTAAACTTAAGAGATTTAAAGTCACTTGGCGCAAATTACAAAGTTCAAAAAAATAAAAAAGGGGAAATTCACCAAATCATCGCATCAAAGAGCGAGAGAGTCGAGTATTTTAGCCAAGTTTTATTCCGGGATAAATCACAAAATGGCCAAACAGTGATTGTGCTACCAACAATTAAGCAGATTGATGAGACAGCGCTTCTCTTGAAGAAATATCTCCCGATGCAAAAAATTGTTATATGGCACAGCCAACTAAACAGGGAAGAAAAGGCAATAATTTGGCAACAAATTTTACTTGGGGAGAATTTAATTGTTGTTGGCACGAGACATTCACTATTTTTGCCATACACATATTTAAAAAATATTTTTATAGACGACCCCCTAAACTTTGCCTATCAAGATGATCAAGCACCGTACTATAACGCCTATACCGTGGCTCGAATGCTTACTAAAATCAGCCGTGCCAATTTTTTTATTGGCGGTGAGACACCGGACATATTTTCATTTATTGGTATATTGAGGAAATCCATTATTTTAACCGAGCTAAAATCAAATCTAAAAATAAAGATACTACCTGCCTTTAATAATAAAATTATTGAAAATCAAAGGGTTTTGAGAGATCAAATAAAAAATCAAAAAAAGATACTAGTTGTCGGGAGCTGGAAAGATGTTTTTCGCCTTGTATGCAATGACTGCAAAAATGCTGTTTCCTGCACGAATTGCAAGGGAGAAATGTTTACGAAACAAAATCGCATATGCGCTCAATGCGCAACTGTAAATTCATCGCTTTCATGCAAAATATGTAGAGGGACAAATATCAGACGGCTGGGCTTTGATAGGTTCGAGTTTCAAAAAAATATGGAAGGTATGTTCCCGCAATTTAAAAATAATTTTTCATATCTAACCTGGGGAGAGCTTGAAAAATCAGATCAATCGTTTGATATCGCCCTAATCCCCTATTTTAGCTTAATGCTTAATTCGCCATATTTGAGAAACAGACAAAAATTATTCCGGCAGATTAGGGGATTAAAATCGTCTGGTGTGGGAAATGTATATATTTATGGAGAGAACCTTTACGATAATAAATTCGTTAAACAGCTTCAAGATAATGACTGGGAGGGTTTTCTATCCGGGGAATTGAAGGAGAGAAAAAAATTGAACCTCCCCCCTTTCACCCGCTCTTTTCTTGTTTGGTCAAAAGATAGAGACATCAAACGCGGCGCTGATAACCTAAACAGGTGGTGCGAAAAGATTAGCAACGCAGAAGAAATTACGTTTTTGCCTGTGCCGGGAGATACGGGAATACTTGCACTCGTTGAAAGGCGAAAATTTAAGAATTTTGCCAAGACCGTTTTGGCGATTAGCCAAGGCAACATTTATTTGGGCGCCGACCCGCTAGAGTTCTCTTAAACCATAATTCTCTGCTATAATTTAAATTAATGAGAATTGGATTTGTTAGCGATGCATATGTCCCTGTTCCAACGGGAGTAGCTGTTTCGATGGAAACATTAAGGGTGGCCTTGGAGAGATTGGGCCATACTGTTTATGTTTTCGCCCCAAAATATCCCGGCTTCAAAGACAGCAACCCCCGTGTTGCAAGATTTCCCGCAATATTTAGCTCTCACGAGAAATACCGGCCGAGAATTTGGCCTGTTTTTACATCTACTAGCTCCAGCAAAATCTCGCGATTAAAGCTAGATATTGTCCACTCGCACTATTTCTTTGATCTTTTTGATTTTGCTCCACGTATAGCCCGAGTGGCACAGGTTCCGCTCATCCATACCTTCTATAGAATCTTTCCCGAATCCGAGAGAAAAAAATCATTTTTCAGCTCGGCACAGAGAAATGCCGAGAAGGCATTGTATAAAACCGTACGATACGCAAACCAATGCGATAGCATTATTTCGTTAAGCAAAAATTCAAAGAAGTACCTCGAGAATCTACAGATCAGTACCCCGATTGAAAATATTCCAATTGGAATATTCCCGAAAGATTTCACTAGCTTGCCCACCCAGGCAATACATGAAAAATTTAGTATTCCTCAAGCTGAAAAATTGATTCTTTTCGTTGGCCGGCTTGATGACGAGTCAAACTTCACCCTGCTTTTAAAATCTTTTAAGAAAGTTTGGAGGGCAATTGAGGAAGTTCATCTCTTGGTGATCGGTGGGGGCAAAAATCTAAGATTTTACCAACAGCAAGCCGCAGCACAGCCATTTGCTAAGTTCGTGACCTTTACCGGTTACATGGCGAAAAACAAAGTAAATAAAATTTTCGGGGCGGCAGATGTTTTTGTCTATCCTAAAAAATCAGATCCTGAGCCACTAGTAATCCTAGAATCACTTGCCTCGGGAACGCCCGTCGTTGCTGTATCTGGTTTCGGCGCTCAGGAATATGTCACCAACAATGTTGACGGATTAGTAACGGCTGCCAATGAAGATGATTTTGCCGATGGAATTATCGAGCTTCTGCGACGTGATAAAATGCGTTTGGACTTCTCGCTTAGGGCAAGATCCGAGGCCCGTCAGTTCGCCTCTTCCAATTTGACCAGAGATCTTGTAAACTTATATGATTCTCAAATCGAGAATCATAAAAACAAGATGCTATGATCAAAATAGTTAAAGATCCGGACCCAATCTTAAGAAAAAAAACAAAGAACGTCGAAAAAATTGACGCTAGGCTTTTAGATCTTATTGGCGAAATGCGAAAAACAATAGAAACTAAGGGGGTCGGCTTAGCCGCACCCCAAGTCGGAAAAAGTTTGAATTTTTCGGTTATAGGTTTCGCTCCTTCGGAAGAACAGCTAAAAAAAGACCCTGACCTTATAGCAATTCCGAAAATAGTTTTAATTAATCCATGTATAACCTGGAAATCTAAGGATATTACGGTCGAAAAAGAAGGGTGCCTTTCTATAGACAAAATTGAGCTTAGCGTACCGAGACATAAAAAAGTACATATCAAGTACCAAGATTTAAAGATGAAGCGACAAACTATTAAGGCCAGGGGATATCTGGCAAGGGTCCTGCAGCACGAAACCGACCACCTACAGGGCAAACTAATTACTGATTATAAATGATTGTAATTTTTTCATCCGACAAATATTTTGAGTCAATTGCCAAAAAACTTTCGCAAAGTAATCTTTCCGTTGACCTTCTTGTCAGTGAGTCCCCTAAACGTGCAGGGCGCGGAATGCACAAGACCTTAAATCCGGCACATCAATACGCGGTTGAGATCGGTCTAAAAGTTTTAACGCCCGAAAAATTAGACCTTCAATTCAAAGAAGAGCTTTTAGGGATTATCGAGAAGAACAAGGTTAGGGTTGGGGTGGTCTTTGCTTATGGCAAAATAATCCCTCAAAACATTATCGATCTGTTTGAGAAGAAAATTATCAATATCCACCCCTCTATTTTGCCAAAATATCGCGGTCCCTCCCCTATCCAAACGGCTATCCTAAATAATGACAAACAAACGGGTTACTCTATTATTTTAATTGAC
>CAYYMZ010000014.1:0-25945 GCA_964473025.1 uncultured Candidatus Saccharibacteria bacterium | reverse complement strand
CCCTAAAGGGTAGTGTGAGAGGTAAGGAATGGTGCTAGACCCGATATCACCTCCAGATAGAAGTTGGAACTCCTTGTCTGAGTAGAAAGGAGGATAAGGAGTAGAAGAAAACGAAAAAGACCCCAAAGGGTCTTTTTTGGTGCCAAAACGCCCTATTTTGGGAGAAGCCCAAGTGGGTGTGGAACTCGAAAAACGAATATTTAACCTTGAAAATATTATGGAACTTTCCTGATTTTCCCCAACCAGACGGGGATCGAACTTGTTTAACCGAGAAGAGGTATTGATGGATCGTAAAAATATTGATAAGTTTGCTTAAATATTGCCGATAAAACACTAAAAATATCTCTTTTTAACTCACTTCAAACACTTGATATCTAATACAGCCTATGTTTTGCGCCCATAATGTCTTTAGATATTTTCTTTAATTCTAAAAGTTCCGAGTTGGCAATTTCCCTAACTCCTTCAGTGTCAGCCATATTTTCAGGAACAGCAATCAAAGTTATCCACGGATCAAGTAAATCCCTGCCACTCTGGCTGGCAAGAAAGACTTCACAGTAAATACCAAATTTATCATGAATCTTCTGCGCAATTTTCATTGCAGTCACATAATAAACCTTACCGATATGATAAACAGGATTCTTACCACAAGCACCTTCCATGCTCATCGGCCTATTTGGAGATATTAATCCGTTTATTCTGTTTCCTCTGCCAACCAGGCCTTCATCACCGCTTTCGATTGAAGAGCCAATCGCAGTCATATATATTTCGCAAAGCTCGTAGTTGTCTCTGGTATTTGTATTCAATTCGAGCTTAGCGACACCACCATCGCCCGCAATTCTCAGGATGTCATTCTTTACAGATTCTAGATTTACTTTATATTCGTCAAGTGACTTAACATAATTAGCAATCTGCGGAATACACATCGTGATCTTGAATTCATCTTTATATCTAAACCCAAGAATCTTAATATCCGAACCCAGCCATGGCTTATCTTTTTTATATTCGTCTGAATTTAAGGCCGATTCAATTTTCAAGATAAGACTTTCCAGTTTCGAGAGTGGGGCATATCCAACGCCGAGTGAAGTATCATTTGAAAGTAATTTGGTTGTCTCCTGAATATCGTCTAAACTCCTTGGCTCGAACCAATGCCTTCGAGTTCCTTTTTTCGATTCGTCTTCGTCAGTTTTACCCGGACTGCTTTGAGTGCTCAAATTCATATGGAATTCGAGGTCGCTCTCGGGATCTATAGAGGGAAATCTGTCTTTTAAGTATTTAACAGACCATTTTTTTAGGAGATCATCGACCGGGATAAATTCATTGGCGAATTTATATGATGCTCTGCCGTTTAAGAGAACCCTGATGGGTTTCGTAAGACGACCTTCGCCGAAAGTTACTAAAGACGCACCACCAAGCAGGCCAACCTTGTCAAAATTATGATGTAAAACCGCTCCAAATTTTTCAAGTGTATATTTTGAGTATTCTCTTGATAATTCCTCAGCTAGCCCATCAGCGAGAGTATCTGGGTGACCGCTACCTTTTCTTTCCACAAATTCGTAATCCCTATCGTCAAATTTTACTTTGGAAACAATGATGTTTTTCATAAATCCTTTTTATTTAGTCTTTGTAATATTTAAAAACAAAGCTCTCATAATAATTATTTTTTGTCTTGCGACAATCTTGACACATTTTCGGAGAATTTTTCTCAACTTGAAGAATTTTTTCTTGAATTTTTTTTAAGTCAAAATTCCAATTTCTCGCTAAAACAACTTTTTTCCATGAAAAATCACAACAACAAATGACTAAATCACCATTATAAGAAATACTTAGATTGAAATAAGCCGTCTCGCATCGAATCTGATCGTAATCGCTTGCTACAGGATAATATTCTGATTCAAACTGTCCGCCTCTATTCCATGCTGGAATAGGTCCCAATACAACTATTTTCTTCTTAAGACCTGAAAGAAAAATATCATAAGCATCTTTTGATTCTAATTTGTCGTAATTTTCACCGTTTAGTTTTGATACTCTCCAAATTTCAATTTGGATTTTTTTGTCATCAAAAAATTTGATTGCCTTTTCGATATTAGGGATAACATCAGGTAATTTTGTTATTTTCTTATTTAGTTCTGGGTTAAGTGTGTGCAAACTAATCGAAAGTTGGTCCAAACCAGACTGATCAATTTTTTGACAGTTTTGTGAAGTTAAAAGTAAACCATTGGTTATCAGCTCTGTCCCGAATCCTCTTGATTTCGCATATTTTATAAAGTCAAAAATCTTCGTGTTTAGAAGTGGCTCACCATATCCACCGAAGACGATGACAGGTAGATTAAGATCTGCAAAATGTTCCGTTATCCAAAGACTATTTTTTATTTTTTTAAAATCATCAATAAATCGTTTGTACTTTTCAAAGTCCATATTACCGTTTTCCTTGATATTGAATCTCGGACAGAATTCACAGCTTGCATTACAAAAATTTGTTACTTCAAACTCAATCCTTAGCGGTTCTGGTTTTGGTGGATATAGAACTTTCTTAGAAATTAAAGATTTTTTCATAAGATCCTTCCTCTACTTGAGGATAAAAGTCATAATAGTCGCGATCATGAATTATCTTGTGCATCATAGTTATTACACTTCCATGGGTCACAACAACTACATTTTCCTTGGCTTCATTTCTGATTTTTTCAAGACCAAATCGAACTCTTTTTTCCAAATCTGCTAATGACTCACCACCCTTTATAGCAACCTCGTATCTGAAAAAGTTTCGGTCATCGTACATTTCGGGCTGAATCTCTCTAATCCCCGAAGGTTTCTTTGAGGTGAAATACCCAAAATCAAGATCATTAAGAGTATCCTCGATAATGATTTCTTTTATATCTAGTTCTTTTGCGATAATTTCCGCTGTTTGAATTGCCCTTGGTAAAGGAGACGAGAAAATCTTTTTTATCCCTTTGTTTTTTAAATATTTACTTGCTTGATTTTTCTTTTTCTGGAGAGCTTCTTCCGAAGGCAATGTATCGACACGACTTTGACATAGTTTATCGTATTCCTTACCCATATCGGCATGGCGAATTACAAATAGTTTGCCTTCAAAGTTCATATTTTATCCATAAAGTCTTCAACAATGTCTATCGCCTCATCGTCGTGATATTGTCTCATTGGATGCTTGAAATAATAACTACTAAACTCCTGGTAACCAGATAGTTTCCTGTCTTTTGCAACCTTAGTCAGTCTAATAACGTCTGCAATAACGCCTGCACTGTTTGGACTGTCTTCGACAGAGAGCTTAACGTCGACTTTAAATGGGACATTCCCAAATTGACGACCGTTTATTTCAATATAACAAACTTTGTTGTCTTTAAGATGAGGAATATAATCGCTTGGACCGATTTTAGTAACCAAATCATAATCATCAATTAGCTTTGTAACCGCTTCTGTTTTACTGATCCTTTTAGATATCAATCTCTCTTCATCGAGCATATTCATAAAATCAGTGTTGCCTCCGACGTTAAGTTGATAAGTATTATCGATTACCTGGCCTCTCTTGTTGATGAAGTCAACTAAGATGCGATGTAACAAGGTTGCACCAAATTGAGATTTGATATCATCACCAGCGCATGGAACACCAGCATTTTCAAACTTTTTACTCCATTCTACTGAAGAGCAAATGAATTCTGGTATAGCGTTTACGAATCCAATCTTTGCTTCGATAGCACAGTTCGCATAAAATTTTGAAGCTTCAACCGAACCAACTGGGAGACACGAAACCATAATATCTACATTTTTTGATTTGAGTTCATCAACGATATTCTTTTGCCATTCGTCAATGTTCTTATTGATTTTGTGTGTTTTGACGAGCTTGCTTATTCTAGCTGAAATTCCATCTAAAACTGGACCGGCAGAAACTTTGTTATTAAACAATTTCTTATCATCATGAAAAATTTTTGTGCAGTTTGGCTCCTTAAATATCGCCTCGGATATTGGAATTCCAATCTTTTCAATATTTGCTTCAAAAGCAACGACGACATTTATATCTGAAATTTTGTAACCACAAATATCTTTGTGGATTAGGCCAACCTTTTCTTTTTCTGGCAGGTCATCTTTTGAATAATAACCGATGCCTTGAATCAGTGATGAGGCGCAATTTCCCAAGCCTACAATAGCAATATTTATTTTTTTCATAGTTTGATTTTAAATATTGAATATAAACTACCACTTTAACCCGTTAACATCAATCAGTTTGGCCTTAATAAAATGTAAGAGCCCTCGCCATGGAAGGAGGGGGCTCTTGAGAGTGCTACCGCCGAAGGGTCGTGAAGCTCTATCGGCGTGTGAGTGATCGCTTTTCTTTTAGTTCGATCTTGGTGATCTCACCTGTCTTGGTAACCAGCACAACCGGCCTGGTGCCGATCGATGTAATGTCGCCGTTCTCGAGTAGTACGCCAGACTGCTCGGAAAGCACGATGAGGGGCTGATCCAAATCACGCGAAAGGCGTGTCGCATCAGCGTAGTCAGTGGAGTTGTGGTGGCAGACTACCGAGTAACCATGGAGCATGTCCAGGCCTTCGGTTAGCTCGTCTTGCTTGTTCTTGACTTCTGGAGCAGTCTCGATACTTTTGCCGAGGACTATCGCTCCAGCACTGCCACCGTAAATCGGGATGTTCTGCTTGGTCGCTTGGCGGAGGTAGGTGCCAAAGTCAGCCGAGTCGATATCATGGAGGAGCTTGCTTGTATCGCCGCCACCCATGTAGATGCCACCAACCTCAGAGAGCCCTCTTCTCTTACGGAGGTCGGTTAACAGTTGGATTTCGCCTTGCCAGAGTGGTTCGAAGACTGACTTGAACCATTCCAAGCACTTCCCGTATCGGCTTTCCCGCATGGCGACGGGAAGATAGACAAGAGCGCCCTCGTCGACAAGACGAGAAGCAAACTCTTTATCTAAAAGAGTGGTATCCGATGCGTTGCCTCCACCGGAGAGGAATATTCTTGGCATCTATTCACCTCGCTTTCTTATTATGGCTCTCAATTCGTCGGGGGTTGATTTTCTTTTGCGAACAACTGTGCGCAGAAAATCTTCCGTTACTTGGTCGCAGTCGATACCAGTTCTCAGAAGCTCGTTGAACTCAAGGTTGATGTTGCGCTCAGTTTCACTTGAGATTTCCTTCTCAACAGCACTTCTTTCGTGGGTCGGTTCGAGAAACCTTGCCCACTGGGAGTAGTAGAAAACGGCCAAGTCGTGTGTGTTTACCTTCTGCAAGTGTTGGGCTCTGCTTCTAGCTAGCGATCTGAACTGGTAGCCGTGGTTTTTGTGCCCCGCCGTTACTCCAGCGCTAGACATGAGAGTCAGGGTCCGTATTGCATCCATCGCTGCGACCCTGCCTAGCAGAGCATCATAGAGAGGGCCGACGGCGTCGAAGTAAGAACCGGTCTTGTTGATTGCCCAGACCAACCGTTCTGCACCAAGGCTGATGTCGCTTAGCGTCGCTTCTTCGTTGGCTTGTGAAATACCGTGGAAGAAGTTGGCGATCGCGATCTCGAGCCCACTGTAGTTGATCTTGAGAGACTCGGCTTCGACAATTCTCCCGTCCCAGTTTTCAGTTTCTTGCGAAACCTCGAGACAGAGATTACCGATATAGAGTCCCTGTGCGGAAAAGAAGTCCAGCCAATTGTCGAGTGATTCGAAGTGTTCGCTTGCCGTCGTCTGCCATTGCTCGGTCGCGGCGTTCAGAAACGAGGTTGCGAAACCCTCGATTACCCCAACCATGTCCGCCTTTTGTAGTCGAATCACAGGCTGGATGACGAAAACCTTGGGTTCGCTAGGTTCGCTTCCTCCGTAGATCGCTGGATCGAACACCTGACCGGCGGCGCTTGCGAATAATGTGCGCTCGTTCTCGCGCAGAAGCTTGATTGGCGGAGTCGAAACAAATCCGCGACTGCTAAAGCATGAAGCCATCGATTTTACGAATGGCTCGAGCTCAGCCAGTTGCCGAGGAGAATTAACTTCTGTGAATGTATAGCCACCGTTGCAGCTATATGACGCACAGTTGTCGATCCCTCGTTTCGTGAAGTAGTTGCAGGAACACTTAGGGCATTGCCTAAGCTCCCAGCCACGTCCAAGAAGATAGTCGTCCCTTACTTCGGCATACGCCTCTCTCGGCGAGCCCATCTGTGCTGGCCTCCTTCCCGACTGTCAAACTGCAGAATTGATTGCCAGCATTATACTACCCCTATGGCCACTCCTTATCAATACCCGGATGGTTGCTAATAAACTTTTATCCAAATCCTAAACTTTCCCGAAGCATTTTTAAAATAGGTTTAATCTGACCACAAAGCTCTCAAATTGTAAAAATGACTAAAACTCTTGAGTACGATAAGCTCCAGGCCCTCCAGAAATAAAAACACCCGTTTATAACGGGAGTTTTTATTTATTTGGAGTGTGGGGATTATCTTCATATCTTGATACAATATATACATGAACGATGCATTAAAAAAGGGTTTAGGGTTTGGTCTTTCATCGGCTGTGATTGCGACTCTAGCGATAATTGTCGGTATGCACGCAGGAACTAATTTAAAGCACGCTGTAATATCGGCGGTCTTGGTAATCGCTTTCGCTGACTCTTTAGCTGATTCTTTAGCGGTTTATTTTTCGGAAAAAGAAGGTAACAAAGAGAAAGACGTAATACTAACTACCGTAACCGCTTTTTTTACCAAACTTATATTTGCTCTAACTTTCTTGATTCCGATTTTCATTTTTGATTTGCACGTGGCGATTTGGGTTGATATTTTCTATGGTTTTATCGTTTTAACGATCTACAGTTTTAGTCTGGCCAAAAACACACACAAGGGGATTGCAAAAACTATAACCCTTCACATATTATTGGCTATTGTGGTTATCACCGCCTCTCAAGGTATCGGGTCTATTATTAACAACATATATCATTGATTGTACTAAATATAAATCAAGCCAACCTTGCGGTGAGTTTTTTTGTTGGATAAGATAAGATCATGATTGATAAGAAAAAACAAACAGTTGAGACGTACAATAAAAGTGCCATACAAATGGCGCGGAAATTTAGCTCTCTTGGTGCGAGATATGCTGACATAAAACAGGCCTGTGATTTATGCAAGAAGAAAAATCTAAAAGTAGTGGAACTAGGATGCGGCAACGGGCGAGATGCTGCAGAGATTCTTAAATTCACCAATGATTATTTGGGAATTGACATCTCGCGCTCGATGATAGAAATTGCCAAAAAGACAACGCCAAAAGCCCGATTTGAAGTTGCCGATCTGGAAAGCTTTGAGTTTGAAAAAGGGATAGATATTATTTTTGCCTTTGCAGCACTTCTCCATTCTAAAAAAGAAGATCTCAAAAAGATGTTCTTGAGAGCCACGAAAGCGTTAAATTCGAACGGGTTATTTTTTATCAGCTTAAAATTTGGAAAATACAGAGAGTTCTCAAAAGACGACGAATTCGGCACAAGAACATATTATTATTACACCCCGGAAGATATTGAAAAAATTGCTGGCAAAAGTTACAAAACTATTTTCAAGACCGTTCATACACTAAGAGGTCAAAAGTGGTTTGAAATAATTTTGCGGAAAATATGAAAAAAAATCGCTATAAAATAGTGCCATCATGTTACCTTGTTTTGATTAAGGGTAACAAAACCTTGTTGACAAGGAGGTGTAATACCGGTTTTGAAGATGGAAATTATGGGTTGGTCTCGGGTCATGGAGAAAAAAACGAAACATTCACGGACTCTCTAATCAGAGAAGTTTTTGAAGAATCGGGGCTAAAAGTAAAAAAACCAGACATTAAAGTTGCCCATGTAATGCATCGCAAAGGGAGCTCGGACGAAAGGGTTGATGTATTCTTTGTGGCGAAAAAGTGGTCCGGAAAGCTGAAAATAATGGAACCGGAAAAATGCGATGATATGGATTGGTTTGATCTCAATAATTTGCCAAAAAACACGATTGATTACATCGTAGTTGCGATCAATAGTATTAGGAAGGGCTTTTTTTATAGTGAATATGGGTGGACGCTTCGGCATTCGACTCCTTCTTGCCCCAGATAAAACAAAACGCCGCCTTACGGCGACTTTTTGTTTTATTGGTGACCCCAAGGGGAGTCGAACCCCTGTGTCCAGGATGAAAACCTGGTATCCTAACCACTAGATGATGGGGCCCTATTCGATATAAATTTTTGAGGATTTATAAATTTCGGGTTTGAACGGTTTTAACGTTACAATTTTATACTTTTTTAAGGTGTTTTTCAAGGTTTCAGGTATTTCCTGATCATAACCAATTGCAATTATATCTGGCTGAAAATCCTTAATCACCTTCCCGTAGTCATTGGAATCACCCAAAACCGCCCTATCCACACCCGAGGCCTCCTTGACCGCCTTCAATCTTTCACCTTCTTGAAATCTCGGTTTGCGGTTTTTAATTTTCTTGATTGATAAATCCCTTGCAACAACAATTAAATAGTCACCAAGTTTGCTTGCTTGTTTAAAAAATTCCAGATGACCCTTATGTAAGGGGTCGAATGCCCCGAAAACCATTATTTTTTTCATAAACTTATCTTATAGGTCATGACGGAGTACATCAAGCTTTTTCTTTACAAATAAAAATCTGCTACAATATAATAAATAGAAAAGGAGCGGATGGAACCAGAAGAAAAATCAAATACTTGGCGCGATGTTGTTTCGGTTCTAACCTTATTTTGGTTGCCGCCAATCGGGGTTATTATCATGTGGCTGACTTCACGCTGGTCAGTCGTAACTAAGTGGATTATCACGATTCTAATCGGAATTGTTCCGCTGGCGATTTTAGGTTCGACCTCGTATAACGGGTATAAATTTGTAAATTTTCAACGTAATTATTCTCCTGTTTTGGGGGTCCAGCAGGCATTAGATATTTATGGTCTGCAAAATGGCAAATACCCCAAGACCTTAAATGAGTTAGTGCCTAAATACGTCAGCTCGGTTCCGGAGGATAAAAATATTGAATACAAACCATCATCCGATTATAAAACATACACTCTTAAAGCCAATGTTGCAGGCAAGGACGTTGAACTCCATCCGGCCATTACGGCATCGGTCACCTCTACAGTTTCCCCGACAAAATAAATTAAAAAAGAAGGGGGACGGCGTGGGCCGTCCCCATTTTTGTCGGTTCAGTGGCAGGCCGCTGCCTGACGCTGAACCTACTTGTGTGCCATCTCTGACGGCCACACCGCCAGCGGGGTTCTGCCAGGAGTTGCCTGCGCCCGTTCCTTCTGGCGCTTGGCGTACTGAGCGCCTCTTACGATCCTTGGCGGATCAGTGGGCTTCGGGGAAGGTAAGTAGCAAAGATACACCTCCCTCGAGAGAGCCGCGAATCTCTCGACAGTCGGCAGAATCATCGGCAAGACGCACAACTCAACCTCGCGGCTACTGACATGTTTTGGCTTCAGGCTGCAACCCCACTTAGTGTTCCGCACCTCGCGTGCAATGCTCTTCGGGTTACTACCCTCAAACAGCACGCGAACCGGGGTTCTTTGCTTCTCCCATCTTCGCCTGACGTTGGTCCAACTGGACCCAATCTCCCCGGCGATCCTCTTGCAGATAGCATTGACTTTGCTGGCGGCAGCGGCGTCTAGCTCGCTCCTGATCGCTTCGCCAATCGACCACTTTCTCTCGCGTCCATCGGTCTTGGGTCCGGTATATTCGGCGAACAAACTGGCGGGACATCTCCAGTTGATCCCGCGGGGCGTCCTTGTGCGCGCCTTGTTGCTACCGCGTTGGTCCGGTGGCATACTTGATTCCTCCTTCGTTTGGGATTTTTGCTACTGCCAAAAAAACAAAAAGCAAGCGTACTTTGTAAGCGTACTATAATTCAAGGATCAAATCTTGTCAACCGGCTCTTTCTTTACATTTTTATCTGTAAAAGTATAATTATTTATTGTGTTTAAATTAAAATCAAAATTCTCTCCTACCGGTGACCAACCCAAAGCAATCAGGAAACTGGTTAATGGAATCAAAAATAATTATCACGACCAGGTTCTTTTGGGTGTGACGGGGTCTGGAAAAACTTTTACGGCCGCCAATGTTATTGCCCAAACTAACCGCCCGACCTTGGTGATTGCCCATAACAAGACCTTGGCGGCGCAATTAACGCAGGAGTTTAGGCAATTTTTCCCCGACGCCGCGGTTGAGTATTTTGTCAGCTACTACGATTATTATCAGCCCGAGGCATACCTTCCAAACACCGATACATACATTGAGAAGGAAGCAACGGTTAATGATGAAATTGACCGGTTACGAAATGCCGCAACGCAGGCAATTTTATCGCGCGATGATGTAATCGTGGTCGCGTCGGTTTCCTGTATTTATGGTTTGGGTTCACCCGAGTTTTATGAGCAAAGCATGATCCGGCTTGAAGTTGGAAGGGAGATAGCCAGAGAAGAGCTGATGCGCCATCTCGTCCGCCTGCAGTTTATTCGAAACGATACGGACTTATTGCGTGGTAATTTCAGGGCGAGGGGAAACAATATAGAAGTGATACCGACCGACCGCGAGGTTGTTTATCAGATTAAATTTGAAGATGACAAAATAGAGACACTCTCGGTTTTAGATAAGGTAAACCGCAATGTTTTAGAGGCGCCGAAAGATTTAATGATTTTTCCCGCCAAGCATTATCTTGTACCCTTAGATATCCGCGAAGCGGCAATTAAAGAAATCAAAGAAGATTTAGAGGATCGGCTCAATTACTTCAGGAAACATGGCAAAATTCTCGAAGCTGAACGGCTAAGCCGTCGGACCCGTTACGATTTAGAAATGATTAAAGAAGTGGGTTATTGCAATGGGATCGAAAACTACTCTCGCTATTTTGACCGTCGCGCTCCGGGGACTCCGCCCTATACCTTAATCGATTATTTTGAAAAAAGATTTGGCAAAGATTATCTGATGGTCATCGATGAATCCCACGTTACCGTGCCGCAAATCGGGGGAATGTTCGAAGGGGATAAAAGCCGTAAAAACACTTTGGTTGAGTTTGGATTTCGTCTGCCGGCGGCGCGTGACAACAGACCGCTAAAGTTTGATGAATTTGAAAAAAAGATGCCGCCAACAATTTACACATCGGCGACTCCGGGGAAGTATGAGATGGAAAAATCAAAAAATACGATCGTGGAACAAATTGTTAGACCAACCGGGTTAGTTGATCCGGAGGTTAAGGTTTTGCCTACCAAGGGGCAGGTTGACCATTTAATTTCAGAAATCGAAAAAAGGACTTTGAATAAAGAGCGCACATTGGTAACCACCTTGACCAAAAAGATGGCGGAGGATCTAACGGGATACCTGAATGAAAAAAAGATACGGGTACGTTATTTACACTCGGATGTTGAAACGCTAGATCGGATCACGACCCTGATTGAACTGCGCGAAGGAAAATTCGATGTTTTAGTTGGTGTTAATCTGCTTCGCGAAGGGTTAGATTTGCCGGAGGTTTCGCTGGTGGCGATTTTAGATGCAGACAAAGAAGGTTTTTTGCGCTCGGATACTTCGCTTATTCAAACGATCGGACGGGCGGCACGAAATATAAATGGAAAAGTTATTTTATATGCCGATAATGTGACTGGCTCAATGAAGAGGGCGTTGGACGAAACGAAGCGCCGCCGCGACATTCAAATTGCTTACAATAAAAAACACAACATCACGCCGAAAACAATCGAGAAAGAAATTAGATCAATTGTCGAGGGAATTAAACCCGCCGAACTCGATTTGGTTGAACAGGATCTCTCAAAAATTGATATTAAGGAATTTATTCGTCAAAAAGAATCAGATATGAAAAGGGCAGCCGAGGAGCTGCGGTTTGAAGAAGCGACCATCATCCGCGATCAAGTAATTCTGCTTCGTAAGCGTGCTAGATTTACGCAAAGGGTGAGGTAATATAACGAGTCCGGTCATCAGGTTGACAAACCTGTTAATTTCTGCTATTATTTAGCGTTTTGACTGAACGTTGACAATTTTTCTTGAAGCTCCAGTGACTATCTTGTATAAAGGTAGATAGCGGAGCTTCAAGAAACCTGAACCCAAGCTCTTAACGGAAGAGATGGGCAGGCAGCATGCTGGAGAGCATATAAAATATACTCAAGGAGGGTGATAGCTGTGGAACAACAGACTACACCTAGCATGACGGGAAAGCAGAAGCGCGACATCCGGAGATTGCTCAACGATGCGCTCGACGAGATGGGCTTCAGCAGTCCTGCGGCTCAGAAGGCCCTCAGCAACGGCGGTCGGCTCAAGTCGGGCGTCAAGGAAGTGCTGGCCAAGCTCAGCACCTCCGACCTGTTGGAGGCTGTTGGCACTGCCACCACCCCGGCCATCGCAACCTTCAGGGCGAAGGAGTACTTCAAGGATGACCGCTCTGGCTCTGTCAAGATCGGCTGGATCGGCGACAACTTCCGCAAGACCTTCCTCGCTGGTGACGGCATGGTCGAGGGCGCTGTGGCTGAGGCCACGTTGCGCATCCACAAGCTCGTCAAGAGATCCGTGGACGGTCCGATCCTCGCCGAACTCGGTGAGGCGGTCGCGGAGACCACGCTCGGCCAGATGTACGAGATGATGAAGGCGCAAGGCCAGGGTCAGCAGGGTATCTTGCTGACGAATGGCTACGCCAACATCTTCTACGTCAGGGACAGCAACAACGTCCTCTGGGCGGCCGGCTGCCGCTGGAACTCGGGCGGCGGCTACTGGAGCGTCGGCGCCCATCCGGTCTCGGATCCGGTTACGTGGGGCGCTGGTGACCAGGTGTTCTCCCGCTGATTCTCTGGATTCTTAGAACCTTTGTTCTTGAATGGTTCTCTGAATCCTTTGAATCTTTGACACTGTCTGCCGCTTGCGGCAGTCGGTACAGGCCCTCCAAAAGTCCTTCGGGACGAGTAGGAGGGCCTTCCTTTATGCTAAAATTACAATGGATTTGTGAAGGTAACGGCCACGGCTTTTACCCACCATTTAACTGTTTGCTTTTTGTTCGTATTTTATTTAGAATAAGAGCTTATGGATCAACATAAAAATTCGATATTTGTTAAGGGTGCTAGAGAGCATAACTTAAAAAATATTGACGTCGAAATTCCACGGGATAAATTAGTCGTCATCACGGGCTTGTCAGGAAGCGGCAAGTCCTCTTTGGCGTTTGACACCATTTTTGCCGAAGGACAAAGGCGTTACGTTGAATCACTCTCAACATATGCCCGCCAGTTTTTGGGGCAGGTCGAGAAGCCGGATGTCGACTACATCGAGGGTTTGTCCCCAGCGGTTTCAATCGACCAGAAAGCTGTTTCTAAAAATCCTCGTTCAACAGTCGGCACAGTAACCGAAATTTATGATTATTTGAGGGTTTTGTATGCAAGAGTTGGGAAGGCCTATTGCCCGATCGACGGCAAACCGATCCAGCAATACAGCGTTGATGAAATTGTTGATTTTGTTTTAGAAAACTATAAGGAGAAAAAAATAGAAATTTTTGCTCCCATCGTCCGCGGACGCAAAGGGGACTATCTTGCAACCTTAAACGAATATTTTCAAAGAGGATATGAAACAGCTTTGATTGATGGGAGAGTGCTTGATCTCAAAAAAGCAAAACGTCTCGAGCGGTATAAAACCCATGATATCGAGATATTGATTGATACAATTTCAGTTCCAAAAAATACTACCAGTAAGGATTTGCGTTTTCGTATTTCAGAAGCAGTTGAGATTGCCTCACGTGATGCTGAGGGCTTGATTCGAATCCACTCCGGAGGTGAGAAGATCGATTTTTCCACTAAGTTCTCTTGTGCCGATGGACATATTTTCGAAGAGCTCGAACCACGTTTATTTTCGTTCAACAGTCCCTACGGTGCGTGTGACCGGTGTCTTGGTTTGGGGTATGAGCAGGAAGTCGATTCTCAACTTATTTTACCTGACCGTTCGAAATCAATCGACGAAGGTGCGTTTTTACCGTGGAGCTACTCGGCGTTTAATTATTACGGGTCAATAATCCGATCAGTTGCCAGGGAGCTCAACGTCAAGACGAACGTAGCGGTTAAAAACTTAGGCGAACACCAGATAGAATACTTTCTTAAAGGTTCGGGTGATGACGAGATAATTCCGATTACCTACTTCACTCACGGTCGTCCAAGTAGATTCAATATTAGATTTAACGGGCTTATTGATCTTCTCGCCAGACGCTACGAAAAAACAGAATCCGACGCAGTTCGCGAAGAGATTTCAAAATATATGTCGAAGATGCCTTGCGAAAAGTGCCAAGGGAAAAGATTAAAGGAGGAGGCACTATCCGTAAAAGTGGCTGGCAAGACGATTGATGAAGCTGTATCGCAACCCGTTGACAAAACCCTCGATTTTTTTGAAAATATTAAGTTGACACATAATGAAATGATTGTAGCCGATCGGTTACTTAAGGAAATCAAAAACAGATTGATATTTCTAAAAAACGTCGGCTTAAAATATCTGACTCTTGACCGTTACGCCAATTCTCTCTCGGGTGGTGAAACGCAAAGAATTCGCTTAGCATCACAAATCGGTTCCGGTTTGGTCGGGGTTTTATATGTTTTAGATGAGCCGTCAATTGGTTTGCATCAGCGGGACAACCTTCGCTTGCTTCAAACGCTAAAAGATTTGCGCGATCTAGGTAATACGGTTTTGGTCATCGAACACGACGAGGAGACGATGCGTGAGTCGGATTATATTGTTGATGTTGGTCCGGGAGCAGGAGTAAAGGGTGGAAAAATTGTGGCCCAGGGCACAATCGCTGATATTTTGAAATCAAAGGATTCTTTAACGGGAGCGTATTTGAGAGGTGATAAACAAATTTCGATTCCAGAGAAGCGCAGAAAATTAAGCGGTCAATATTTAACAATCATCGGTGCCAAGGAACACAACCTCAAAAATATCACGGTTAGATTTCCGGTTGGGATGCTAATTGGTGTGACCGGCGTTTCTGGCTCTGGTAAATCCACGCTCGTGAATGATGTTTTATTTAAAGGATTATCTAGGGAAATTGGGCGCGGATGGGAAAAGCCGGGTGTATATAAGGAGATGCAGGGAAAAGAAAATTTTGACAAGATTATTTGCATAGATCAGTCGCCAATCGGACGGACCCCGAGATCTAATCCTGCAACATATACTAAATCATTCGATATCATCCGCGATTTATTTGCCGCAACAGAAGAGGCGCGTTTAAGGGGTTATGAGCCAGGCAGGTTTTCGTTTAATGTCTCAAATGGCCGTTGCCCAAAATGCCATGGGGACGGTGTGCTTCGAGTTGAAATGCATTTCTTGCCCGATGTTTTTATCCCTTGTGATGTTTGCCATGGGGCAAGATACAATCAAGAAACACTCGAAGTTAAATATAAAGGGAAAAATATTGCCGAAATTTTAGATATGACGGTTGATGAGGCGGCAGAATTTTTTAAAAACATTCCGAATCTTTCAGATAAACTTGAGGTTTTGGAAGAAGTTGGGCTGGGCTATATCAAACTGGGCCAACCGGCGACAACATTGTCGGGCGGAGAAGCGCAGCGAATTAAATTAACATCTGAGCTTTCAAAGCGTGCAACTGGCAAAACCCTCTATATTTTAGACGAGCCCACCACCGGTCTGCACTTTGACGACGTTTCAAAATTACTTAAGGTTCTAAATCGCTTGGTTGATGCCGGCAATACCGTGGTTGTGATTGAGCACAACCTTGATGTTGTAAAAACAGCGGATTACATTATCGATCTTGGTCCTGAGGGTGGCGAGGAGGGTGGCCGTGTGCTTGCTGCCGGTACTCCCGAAATGGTTGCAGGAGTTACCGATTCGTACACGGGGCAGTATTTGAAAAAGGTTTTAAAGTGAAAGCAAAAGACCAGATAAAAAAATTTCCAGACACATCCGGCATCTATATTATGAAAAATGCGGCCGGGGAGATTATTTATATTGGCAAAGCCACATCGCTTAAAGAACGTGTACGGTCGTATTTTGGCTCTTATCTGCCTGACAAAACACGTCTTCAGATGACGGAAGTAGCAGATATTGCTTATCAAGAAACTGACTCGCCTCTGGAGGCCCTACTTCTCGAATCGCAACTTATTAAGAAACATCTGCCCAAATTTAATATCAAAGAGCGTGATGATAAAAGCAGAATTTACGTTCACATCACACATGAAAAATTCCCTAGAATTCATTTTTTGCGCGAAACGGATTTAAATGAAATCAGAGAAAAAAACCCTGTTTTGTATGGACCGTTTAATTCTGCCCGATCTATCATTGAAGCGTTAGAATTAATCAGACGCGTCATTCCATTTAGAAGTTGCAATATCATGCCTAAGAAAAAATGTCTCTACGGATTTATCGGACTGTGTGAAGCGCCGTGTGAAAATTTTATTTCTGAAACCGAATATAAAAATAGGATACGCGCAATTCGCGATTTTTTTGAAGGGAAAAAGGTAAGGGTTCTGGGATCCCTAAAGAGAGATCTCAAGAAAGCGGCAAAAAGTTTGGAGTTTGAAAAAGCGGCTAAAATACGCGATCATATTTTTTCGCTAGAGCATATGAAGCAGATGTTCGTGATAAAAAACGAGCAATCAATGCCTTTTTTCAGGCGAATCGAAGGATATGATGTTTCCAACATTTCGGGTGCTTACGCCACGGGCTCGATGGTTGTATTTATTGACGGTATGAGTGAAAAAAGCGAATACAGGAAGTTTAAAATCAAAAACGCGGAGCCGAAGGCGGAGTCCGCCGAAGCATCCCGATTGGAACACGGACGAATAGCCAGAGTGGAGAATCGAGAGCGGAGGCGGATTCAAGGTGCAAATGATGTCGCGATGATGAAAGAAATTTTGCGCCGCCGTTTCGGAAACACGTGGCCACATCCAGATTTAATTTTAGTTGATGGGGGGAGAGGACAGGTCAACGCCGCTTTGTCGGTTCTGCGAAGTTTGAGTTTGAATATTCCGGTCATCGGTCTAGCCAAAGGGCCAGATCGAAAAAAAGATGAATTAATCACCAGCCAAACCCTACCCCGTGCCGAAATTTCATTGTTTAAAGAAGTCCGAGACGAAGCCCATCGCTTTGCCAAAGGGTATTATGAAAAATTACATCGAAGAGAAATTAGAAATTAATTGCAAAGTTCTTGGATTGTTTGCCTGAGATCATTCGGTACGCTTCCGGAATATAATTCTATTGCCTTGTCAACTGGCAACTTAGAGGTGTAGCGATTGACAGGATTTAATGGATCTTTCTCAACCGCCATCTCTTGAATATCAACTATTCTGCATTCATCGATAAATATAATTTGTAAAGGAATTAAAGTGTTTTTCATCCAAAAGTTTTGAATTGATTTTTGCCCAAACAGAAAAAGCATTCCAGAATCACCGGCCAAGGTCGTTCGATCCATCAATCCCTTCTCACGTTCTTGATCGGTTTTAGCAACTTCAAGATGAAATTCCCGTCCATCAATAGTTACTTTTTTTGAATTGTCATTGAAATTTGACCTACATCCTGCAAGAATTAAGCCGAAGAGTAATACTAAGAAGATTTTTATTAGTTTAAAATGCATATTATAAATAAAACATAAAATGAAATCATTACAAAATTTTTACTTTTGCATTTTGACTTTTAAATTTGACCAAGTGAAAGCGAGGGAACATGCCTGAGTTACCAGAGGTTGAGATAATTAAACGCGGACTTGAACAAAAAATTATCGGTAAACAGATAAGGGATATTGAAGTTAAAGTGCCGAAGATTTTTCAGGGAGATCGAAAATCAATCTATGGCGCAAAAATAAAATCAATCGACAGGTTTGCCAAAATGATGGTAATTGAGCTTGATAATAGTAAAGCGATGCTTGTCCATCTAAAATTAACTGGCCAGTTAGTTTTTGACTCAAAAGAAGGCAACAAGAGTTCACGTGTGGCAGGGGGTCACCCGTCAAAAGATTTAAGGGCGGATTTGCCGAATCAATTCTCGCACGTGATTTTTCATTTCACCGATGGGGGAGTTTTATATTTTAACGATCTCCGCAAATTTGGTTACATTAAACTCTACGGTGTGAAAGAAATACCTGACTTAAAGGTATTAAAAGAGCTTGGCCCAGACCCTTACAGCAAAGATTTGACGCCAGAATATTTAATGAAAATTATATCCCGCCGTCCGAAAATTAAAATTAAACAGATTTTGATGGATCAAACGATAATCGGTGGAGTGGGGAATATCTATGCCGATGAATCATTGTTCTGTGCGCGAATTTCTCCCTTGCGAGTAGCGAAAGATGTCCAGAGGTCCGAGCTTGAAAAGATTATCAAATGTATCAGATCGGTAATGGATTTCTCGATTGCACACGGCGGTTCAAGTGAAAATACTTTTGTTGATGCCGAAGGGAAAAAAGGCAAGATGCAAAACTTTTTTAAAGTTTATCGCCAAACCGGCGAAAAATGCCCAGAATGCGGCGGTGTAATTAGAAGGACCGTTGTTGGCGGACGCGGAACCCACTTTTGTCCCGTCTGCCAAAAGTAATGTGTTGACAAGGTTTAAATTAAATGATAAATTAATTCTACATGAGAAGCGTATTAAACAAACCGTTGGCGCTAATTTTAGGACTACTTCATAGCCAAAAATTAGCTATGCGGCGCGTTTAACACACTTTCAGCACATTTATTCAAAAAAGAAAAACCGCCGCAAGGCGGTTTTTCTTGTACTTTGAAAGATGAGTTTTCGGGCGTTCGTGCCTTTGTTGCACAAACAAAAAGGGCGCGACGCGTCCGGAAACTACAGGAGGGAAAGAGAATGGCTACAATCGCAGAAAAAGCCAAGGTTGATTCGGTACAGGTGATCCGCACCGTGGACGGAAAGAAGGCAATGCCAACGGTGCAGCTACTTGTCTGCATTGGGGAGCGGCAGATCGAGGTCTCTGGCTGTGGAGAGGATCTGGACAAGGCAACGCTCAGAGCAATGGCTGAAGCCGTATTGCGCCTTGATGAATCTGGGATCCCGAAGGTGTGGAAAATGAAGTGCGTACGCACCAAAGATGGTCATCGCGCCGAGGTCGTCCTTCTACGCGACGGTCATCTCAAGACCGGGAAGTACAAGGTTCTTGGTCACGGCGAAACCGAGCGTCTCACCGGTATCGCTATGGCTTATGCCCGTGCGCTCAACCGTCTCAACTAGGAGGTCGGCCAAGCGTTTTCTCGGCGGTTTGGGCAAGGAGGAGACAAATGCAAACACTATCCGATGGGATCTCACGGGAGCTTGCGGCTCAAGCCGCACAAATCGCCCAAGAGTTTGGTGTAGAGGTGGATGTATGTATTCAGCACTTCGCGCTTATTCCCACGGGTGACCGTTACCAGCTTGCCATCAACGATAGTCCTCTCACCGAGCTTCTCGATGAACCGGGGTGCGAGGCGAATCTCCAGATGATCAGAGAGCGCATTGAGTTACTGGCGAAACAGGCGGGATGACGGCATCTTGCCTTCGGGTATCAATGGGCGCCCAGCTCCAGTTTGGAAACAAACTGGGGACTGGACGCCCAGCTCATTTTAAAGTGTTGACAAGGTTCAAGCTTTATTGTTTAATTAATACAATCGTGATTAAGTTACAAGCTTATTTCTGGTTTTTTACACCCGACCGCAAAGGCCGCCTGATTTAAGCTTGCAAGATTTAAAGCAAATTCACCGGCCTCAAGGCCGGTTTTTGTTTATTTGGAAGCTGATAAGCGATGTTTGTTTGTCGGCTTGCAAGATTAGCAGAAACGATTGACAAGGAGGCATACCACAGTGGCCGAAGACAAATGCGAACACAAATATCAGATCACTTTGGGTACTGGTGATAAGTCGAATGGTGTTGTGGTCGTGGAAGGGAAGGTTAGGGTTTGCACCATTTGCGGCAAGGTGGTGAGTGGTCGTTTTGGCTCTATCGTGCAGATTGACAACAAGGACTATACCCTGCAGGACAAAGGACTGCTTGTTGTTGCGGTAAGCAACCATCACCAGATTCCTGGCAGTTGGCCCACAAGCCGCGTGCCAGAACCTGGTCAGAGGCCTCGTCGGATTGGCTGGGGCGCTGGTGTAAGTTGTGATGCACATAAGCGAGTTGGCTGGTGACAAATACTAAGGGAGGCAGACAATGAAAAACCAACCGTTACCGGAATGGTGGGAAAAACACATCGGTTTCGACCAACAAGCCGTGATCGCGACGGCTGTCGAGATAACAGACAACCCCGACTCCGCCAAGGCGGAGTTTTACCGCCAACTCATCAAAGATCATTTGGTCCCATTCGTCCACAGGAGTCTGGACGAGATCGTCAAAGTGGCAATGATGGCACGTGAGGCGCAGCAATCTGTATCCGTTCCGGCAGTTCCTTAGACCTGAATCGAAGACTGCTGGAACTTGATTCCAGACCAACCGCATGGCGGTTGGTCTTCAAGGGGGTGTGTGAGGCCGGAGAGCAAAGCACACCCCCTTATCATTGACAGCAACTTAGGATTTAAGATTTAATGGACTTATGGCAAACTAATTAAAAGGCAAAATGATCAACAACAAAAAAGTATTTGCCATTATTATGGCGGCGGGAAAAGGCATTCGTATTGGTGCAATTGACAAGCCCAAGGTTATGTTTGAAGTAGCTGGCAGGCCGATTATCGGATGGGGGATCGAACCGCTCGAGGAACTCAAAAAAGAAGGCATTGTTGACAGGATAATTACAGTGGTTGGTTTTTTTGGTGACCATGTGATTGATTATTTGGGCGAAAAATCAGAATATGTCTGGCAAAAAGAACAGCTTGGCACCGGACACGCGGCGCTTCAAGCCGAACAGTTAATTGCAGACGAAGACGGCTATACAATTATTACAAACGGAGACCATGCTCTTTACACCAAAGGAACATATCAAAAAGTTCTAGATTTGGCGGTCAAAAATAATCTGACGGTCGGGTTTGCCATTGTAAAATCAAGCGATAGGTTTGACAGTTACGGACGGGTCATTAGAGATGATCAGGGAAAGGTCGAAGGTATTGTTGAAAAACCAGAAGCGACTGACGAGCAACGTGAAATTCCCGAAAGAAACCCTAATCTTTGGGTCGTGGACAACAAATGGCTTTTTTCGGCTCTTAAAAAAATTAAACAAAGTGCGGTTAAAAAAGAATATTATCTTGTTGATCTAGCAAAACTCGCAATTGATGAAGGCAAGAAAATAGAAACAGTTGCAATCGACAACGAAAACGAAGCCCTGGGAATTAACACCGAGGAAGACAGGGCCGAAACAGAGAAGATTCTCAAAGAGAGATGTTGAGCCGGCGCTCGTCAAAAACAGAAGCGATTGTAATTCGGAAAAGAAATTTTTCCGAAAAAGACCGTGTTTTAACGCTGTTTAGTCGCGATCGCGGGAAATTTGAAGCGATCGCAAAAGGCAGCCGCCGTCCAGGCTCACGCTTCTCATATTTTTCCGACATTGGCTCAATCGGCCAATTTTATTTATACGAATCAAAATCAATCCCGATTATCACCGATTACAAACCACTCTTTAGTCCGGAAGGTGCGCGCGGGGAGTTTGCCCGCACTCAAAAATTAAGTTTTGCATATAAATTAATCGACAAACTTTTTGAGCAAGACGAACCTCACGCTAAGACATACGAAACCTTACGCGAAGCAACTCGCAGTTTGTCTTCTGGTGAAAATCAGTTGGTTTTTCTGGCATTTTTGATTGACGTTATCGGCGATCTCGGTCTCAAGCCAGAGCTTTATAAATGTATTGTCTGCAGGGAAAAAATTGGCGACAATGGCCATCTTGTTTTTGACAGCACAGCAGGCGTGTGCCATGCCAAATGCACGACAGGTGAGGCAACAAAAATCGGCCGTGACGAAATCAAGCTCTTGCGCTTACTCTTTAATGCGCCTTATAATAAAATCTCTCAAGCCCACGTTAATTCGAAAGTATTTAAAAAAGTTTATAAAATAGCCCTTACTTGTTTGGAGTGGAACTTTGGTAAAATCCTTCCAGAGGAAGTATTATAAAAATATGATTAATAAAGTAGAGATTGATTTAAACGCCATTGCCCATAACGTTCAGGTTTTTAAAAAGAAAATTGACCCCGAAACAAAAATTATTGGTGTGGTCAAAGCAAATGCGTATGGGCATGGTCTGCTTGAGACGGCTCGGGCAATTTGGACGGCTGGCGCGGACATCTTAGCCACCTTTTCATTAGATGAAGCGGTGGCCTTGCGGGTCGGTAAAATCAGGGCTCCGATTATCGTTTTAGGACCGGTAGAACGAAGCGAATTCAGGAGAGTAATTGATTTTGATATCACCCTGACCATTTCTGATTTTGAAACAGCTTATAAGTTATCCCGCGAAGGGGCCAGACAAAACAAATGGGCGAGGGTTGATTTGAAGATTGACACTGGCATGTCGAGATTTGGCTTCTCGACAGGTGAATTTATTGAGAACTATAAAAAAATTGCCTCATTGGAACATATAAAAATTACCGGGCTTCACTCGCATTTTGCCGACGCAAGAGACAAGGATTTTTCTCAAGGACAGCTGATGCAAATGCAGAATATACTTTTTCATTTTCAGCAAAATAAAATTAATCCGCCCTTGGTCCACATGGCTGCTACCCGCGCGGCGCTAGATTATCCCGAATCGCATTTTGACGCAATTAGGGTCGGTTTGGGTATTTACGGTTATTCCGATTCTCAGAATACGGACGGTGAGTTTCAAGCAGTGCTTGAGCTCGCAAGCCAGATATCTCAAATCAGAATGGTTGGTAAGGGGCAATCGGTCGGCTATCAAAGAACGTTTATAGCAAAGAACGCTTCAAAGATCGCTGTTATTCCATTTGGGTATTCGGACGGATATCCTAGAAGTTTATCAAACAAGGCGGACGTTTTAATCGACGGCAAACGGGCCAGGGTTGTCGGCTTGGTCTGTATGAATATTTTAATGGCTGATGTGACCGGAATTAAATGCGCTGTTGGCGATGAGGTTGTCTTGATAGGAGCTCGAGGGAGTGATAAGGTAGATGCAGTGGAATTGGCCAAATTAGCGGGTACGAATACGCACGAAATCTTAGCACGCATTAATCCGCTTCTTCCACGTGAGTATCATTTTAAATAATAATGGCAGAAGAAAAAAATAACTTAATGGAAAAGATCGTTTCGCTTTGTAAGCGACGCGGTTTTGTGTGGCAGGGCTCTGAAATTTACGGGGGACTCGGCGCAATTTATCACTTTGGTCCTTTGGGTGTCGAGATGAAAAATGCCATCAAGCAAATCTGGTGGGAAACATTTGTTACCCGCCGGCCAGACGTAGTTGGAATTGAAGGGGCGATTTTGATGCACCCGGAAGTTTGGCGCGCGTCGGGGCATATCTCGAGCTTCACTGATCCGCTAATTGAATGCAAAGAATGCCACGCGCGTTTTCGCGCCGATCATATAGAAGAAGGGAAATTTGTAGGGCAAGGCAAAGCGAAGGAAAAGTTGCAATGTGTGGAGTGTGGAGGCAAAGAATTCACCAAACCGAAGAATTTCAACTTGATGTTCAAGACCTTTGTCGGAACAACCGAAGACAGCAAGAGCGAAATCCAGCTTCGGCCCGAAACGGCCCAGTCGATGTTTACGGATTTTAAGATGGTTCAGGAATCGTCACGGCTCAAAGTTCCGTTTGGAATAGCGCAAATCGGAAAATCTTTTCGCAACGAAATTACCTACGGCGATTTTTTCTTTAGAATGAGAGAGTTTGAAATTGCCGAGATCGAATATTTTGTAAAGCCCCCTCGACCTGACTCGGGGCAGGCGGGTGATGATGAGAAATGGTTTGATGAGTGGCTCGATATGTGGGAGCTCTTTTATTGGAATCTTGGCATAAACAAGGAAAAATTAACCCGCTACGAGCATCCCGAAAAAGCACTATCGCATTATTCCAAAAGAACTGTTGACGTAATGTATAATTTTCCATTCGGTGTCTCGGAATTAGCCGGTGTGGCTAACCGCACCGATTACGACCTATCCCAGCACGAAAAGTTTTCCAAAAAGGATTTGCATTATTTCGATCCTGAAACAAATGAGAAATTCATTCCGTATGTGATCGAACCAACCATGGGAGTAGAGCGGGCGATGCTGGCCTGTATTGTTGACGGATACAGCGAGTCGGATGGCACGGACGGGCGCGAAAAAGGTGAGGTTGTTTTGCGCTTGGATTCGAGGGTTGCGCCGATTCAAGTAGCCGTATTCCCGTTGGTTAAAAAAGAAAAATTACCCGAGATCGCCAATCAAATAAGGTTTGATTTGACCCAGGCGGGCATCAGATCGTTTTATGATGAGTCGGGTTCAATTGGCCGCCGCTATCGCCGCCAAGATGAAACGGGTACCCCGTGGTGCGTGACGGTTGATTTTGATTCATTAGAAGATGAAACGGTGACGGTGCGCGACCGCGACACCCTCAAGCAAGAAAGAGTAAAAATTGCCGAGCTTATTGAATATTTTCAAAAAGAGCTAAAAAACCTAGAGGATAAAAATGCAAAATCCTGAATTTGAACAAATGCCTGATTTGGAACATACCCGTTTTGTTGTTCGTGAAGTTAGCGAAATAGAAGTTGCAGGGCAAAGAGTTCTAACGGCTCATGTAGAAGAATTTGATCCAGCGGAAAATGAACCCAAACGTGTCCAGGATGTCATTGCGCGGATGGGACCAAACGGCACATACGAGCTGGAAGATTATTATGATCATCCCGAGATTAGAGAAGCGATCGATAAATATTTGGAGGGCAGAAGCGAAGAACTCAAAAAAGCGGCCTAATTTATAAAATAATCAGGGGATATCTTGACCCCGCCAGCATTTCTTCCTGCAAAAGGGACTACGTCCTCTACTTGCAGGAGCGAAATCTGCAAGGGTCTGCGGCGCAAATTCTTTATGTATTTTTTAAGGGAGCGCCTTGACTTTTACTTCTGATTTTGGTAATATTACCCAGATCTGCCACCAGGGCTGTTAAGCTCCGGCAGACGGACGTACAATACATGCAGGGGAGTGAGTAGTGTGAGACGTAAAGACCAGGTTGAATTGACGGGATGCCACTTCGAGTCGTACGACCGGGTGATGATCGCGCATCAAGGCGGTCATGTGATCGCGGTCTGGATGATCGAGGCCGGCAAAACAAAGCCGGAACTTCTGCCGAACTACTTCGGTGAGTTCCTGCTCGAGTCCGAGAAGCACGAACTCGAAAGCTACCTGGATGCCAAAAACATCCGCGAGTCCATCAAGTTTGCCAATAAGTACTGGCATAATCTCGAGATGGGTTTCTCGCACGTTGGTGCTCTGAGGCACCATTTCGGTTGGCTCTAGGCCTGACACTCTTCCGTTACTACCGATGTCGTTTGCCCATCGCTGCTTGCTTAAACTGGTGAAAATAGGTAAATCTACCTAAATTCACATAAGAGTGTACAGGCCAGTAAAAAGAACTCATGATTATGAGATTCGTACTGGCCTTTTGCTTTTTAAAAAAGAAATTTTGTTTATATAAATGGATAGGGAACGGCAAGCCGTTCCCTGTATCCTGTCTAGATAGGCGTTTTAAACTGTCACCTTCGAGTCTCCGTTAGGGCCTAGGACCCCGTGGATCGTCTCTGCCACCCCTGTGGACTGGATCGAGTCGCCGCTCTAGACTTGTCTTTGTAGGCACCGGACGAATTTACGCCGCCGCCCTTACCGAATGTAGCGCACGAGGTGCTACCTAAATTGTAGTTACGGCCAGCCCAACGGCCAGCCCTCCCTCGGAAGCTTCACGTTGATTTAAGACGGGCTCCCGCAGGAGAAGTTAGATCACTGCTCCTTGCTGATTCCCAAACAAACAACTATACCACATTTTAGGCCAAATGTCAATATCTTGTACTGGTTGGGGACATCGGTAACACTTGCCTGTATTTTATCAGGTAATTTA
>CAYYMZ010000013.1:0-26320 GCA_964473025.1 uncultured Candidatus Saccharibacteria bacterium | reverse complement strand
TGTTGTTGTGGTTATCAATAGCGAGAAATTGCGAGACCATCTCGGTGTGGTCGGTAAATCTCCAAGAGGAATGATTGCCTATAAATTTGCCGCCGAGCAGGCGACAACAGTTGTAAAAGACATTATTTTGCAGGTTGGTAGAACCGGTGCGTTGACCCCTGTGGCTGTTTTTAAACCGACGCTCGTTGCGGGTTCGACGGTCTCTCGTGCAACCTTACATAACGCCGATGAAATAAAGAAAAAAGACGTGAGAGTTGGTGATACCGTGATTATCCAAAAAGCGGGTGATGTTATTCCTGGGGTAATTTCTGTTATTAAAAATTTAAGACCCAAGGGCGCAAAGCCATTTGAAATGCCACAAAAATTTTTAAACACCAAGATTTACCGCAAAGAGGGTCAGGCGATTCATTATATTGAAGATAAAAATATTTTTGAGGTCCAGCGTCGCAAAATCTGCCATTTTGTTTCTCGCAGCGCATTTAGCATCGATGGGTTGGGGGTAAAAATCATCGATCAGCTTATTAAGAGTAAGCTGATTTCTGATGGCGCAGATCTTTTCTATCTTAAATTTGAAGATATAAAACCGCTGGAGAGGTTCGCGGATAAGTCCGCATCAAACATTATCGAATCGATTAAATTGCACAAAGAAATTGATCTTGGGAAATTGATTAATGCTCTTGGCATCAGATTTGTGGGGACCGAAACAGCTAACGATTTAGCGCGTGAGTTAACCAGTGAGTATAAGGTACAAAGCGGCCGGGAAGCAGTAGACAAACTGGCGAGCTTAAACAAGGAAGAACTTCTTTCTATTTATGAAATTGGTGACGTTGTAGCTCAAAGTATTTATGAATATTTCCGCGACGAGAAAAATTTACACTTTATCAACAAGTTATTTAAAGCAAGTTTGAAGATTATTTTGCCTGAAATTTCGGGTCAAAAATCAAATAAACTCAAGGGCAAGAGCTTTGTTTTTACCGGTACTTTGCCGGCATTATCTCGCGACGCGGTACAGGATATTGTGCGTTCGATGGGTGCTGATGTGTCTAGATCGGTTTCAAAAAAAACAAGTTATGTCGTAGCGGGAGACGAACCAGGATCGAAATATGACAAGGCAAAAGAACTTGGGGTAAAAATTATTGACGAAGAAGAACTCAAAAAAATTATTTCATCCTAACCTTGATTTATAGGGACCGGATGTTATGATTTAAGAGGAGCGATATGTTAACAAAAGAAGAGGTTTTGCAGGTTGCAAAACTGGCACATTTGGATTTGGATAACGCGGAGGTTGAAAAATTTAGGGTTCAACTCTCCGGTATTTTAGATTTGTTTAAAAAAATTGACAATGTTGATTTGGAAAAAATCGAAGAAACATCTCAGGTTACTGGCTTGAATAATGTTCTTCGGGAAGATGGCGTGACCTGCCAAAAAGACCTAACTTGCTGTACGACCGAGGAATTAGTTAGTAATACGCCTGTGGTTAACGGAAGTGAGATTCTTGTGCCAAAGGTCTTGGGGGATAACGATAATGCATGAATTAACGATAGCTGAAGCATCAAAGAAGTTAAGATCGGGCGAGATCAGCTCTGTCGAGCTGACAGAATCTGTCCTGCAAAGAATAGAAGAGGTTGAGCCAAAAATAGATGCTTATCTCAAGGTTCTAAAATCCGAGGCAATCGCAGCTGCCAAAGAGTCTGACAAGAGAAGAAAGTCGGGAAAATCCTTGAGTAAAATTGATGGTATTCCACTTGCAATCAAAGATTTGCTTTGCACCAAAGGGATTGAGACAACCGCCTCTTCAAATATTTTGAAAGGTTTTATTCCTTGTTATGACGCAACTGTAGTTAAGAAACTTAAAAGCGCTGGAGCGGTTATTTTAGGCAAAACGAACCTCGACGCATTTGCACATGGTTCTAGTACGGAAAATTCTGATTTTAAAACAACCAAAAACCCATGGGACACTTCAAGGGTTCCTGGCGGTTCATCAGGTGGTTCCGCGGCGGCGGTTTCGGCCGATGAATGCCTTGGCGCAATTGGCACAGATACAGGGGGCTCTATCCGTCAACCAGCTAGTTTGTGTTCCATTGTTGGTTTAAAGCCGACGTACGGACGTGTATCCAGATATGGCGTTATCGCGATGGCTTCCAGCTTAGACGTAGTTGGGCCGATAGCCAAGACAACAGAAGACGCTGCTTTGCTTCTGGAAATTATTGCCGGTCGCGACGAGCTCGATGCGACAACTCTAGATGCAACCGTACCGGAGTATTCAAAATCACTTGAACGCGATATTAGGGGTAAGAAAATTGGTATCCCAAAAGAGTATTTCCAAAAAGGAATGGACGAAGATGTCGAGAAGGTTGTAAAAGAGGCAATCGAAAAACTCAAAAAACTTGGTGCTGAAATTGTTGAAATCTCACTTCCGCACACCGAATACGCTTTAGCTGTTTATTATATTCTTCAGCCGGCTGAAGTTAGCTCAAACCTCTCCCGTTATGACGGTGTTCGCTTCGGACACTCGGTTTTGCGAGAAAATAGGGATCTGAATTTAGACGAAGTTTACGCTGCGTCTCGCGAAGAGGGTTTCGGCGACGAAGCAAAAAGACGTATTATGCTTGGTACTTATGTTTTATCGGCCGGATACTACGATGCTTATTATCGCAAAGCGACGAAGCTGCGGACACTTGTAAAATCCGACTTTGAAGAGGTCTTTAAAAAAGTAGATGCTATTGTCACTCCGGTCTCACCAACTCCCGCTTTCAAGATCGGTGAAAAATCTGGCAACCCAATCCAGATGTATTTAAGCGACATTTACACGGTGCCGATCAATCCGGCTGGTGTTCCGGCAATTTCCACACCTGCGGGAACGGTAAAGCGCGACGACAAAGAATTGCCAGTCGGTATTCAAATTGTCGGTCCCCAGCTTGGAGAAGAAATTATTTTAAATATTTCACATCAATTCGAAAAAGTTTCAGGGATGAAAGACAAAAAACCAAAGATTTAACATGAGTCAAAATTTTTCAAATAAGCATAAAAAAAATAGTGAATCGGGATTCGCTAACGCTGCTATTCAACTTATTGAGAAAGGTTTATCTCGCGTCGTCGATCTCATTTTTGCCAAAAACAATTTTGTAGTTTTCCCCGCGGGCGAGCTGACCAAGATGTGGCATGATATCGAAGAGCTGGATCCTAAGATGGCAGTTATCGAAGCTGACAAACTTGTTGACACGGTTTTAAAAAGAGCCAACGTTAGAGGTAATTCATTGGGCGAAAGATTACGCGGTGTCCAAAAACTTGTTTCAAGACAGGTTTATAACGATACGTGGGAGGCGCATAAAGTTAGGAACCGACTTGTTCATGAATTTGCTCACGGGATTGAGGCGAGAGAGTCGGCTGGCTCAATTTGGAAAATGAAGAGGTTTTTAACTGACTTGGGAGCGTTTAAAAATGACCGATGAATTTAAAACAATAATCGGACTCGAGGTTCATGCCCAGCTTAATACCAAAGCTAAAATGTTTTGCTCGTGTGATAATAACTCGGAAGGTAAAAAAGTAAACGAAGTCACATGTCCGATTTGTATGGGAATGCCGGGGACTTTGCCTCGACCTAATAAAGAAGCGATTAAAAAAACTATTAAAACCGGTCTGGCGTTGGGGTCAAAAATAAATAAAACCTCTAAGTTTGACCGCAAACATTATTTTTACCCCGATTTGCCAAAAGGATATCAGATTAGCCAGTATGACCAGCCGTTTTGCTTGGGCGGAGAGTTGGCTGTTGAGGATGCGAAGATTAGATTTAACCGCGTCCATCTCGAAGAGGATGCGGGGAAGCTAATTCATCCAAAAAGCTCCAAATATTCGATCGTGGATTTAAATAGGGCAGGCACCCCACTTATGGAAATGGTAACAGAACCCGATATACCAAGTCCGCACATTGCAAAAGTATTTCTGCAAGAACTCCAGCAGATTTTGAGATCGCTTCAGGTTTCATCGGCAGATATGGAAAAAGGGCATCTGCGTTGTGACGCAAACATCAACGTTATAAAAGGCGACAAAAGTTCCCCCATTGTCGAGCTGAAAAACCTCAACTCATTTAAGTTTGTTGAAAAAGCCCTCTTGTATGAGGAAAAGCGTCTTATAAATGAATTTGAAACTTTTTCGGGTAAGAAAACTAAACAAACTAGACGTTTTGATGCGACAAGCGGTAAAACTTTTGCCATGAGAGAAAAAGAAGAGGCGAAGGATTATCGTTATTTCCCCGAACCAGACATTCCGCCAATTGAAACAAATAAATTTAGCTTAGACAAAATCGAATCAGAACAAAGAGAATTGCCGGGGGCTGTCCGCAGCAAACTGGTTTCTTGGGGTATTAGTGCAACAGACGCCACGATGATTTCCCAAAATACGAAACTACTTAAATTTCTCGAGGAATGCGCCGTACTCGACGATAAAAATTTGAACATTATTGCCAAGACAATAATTAATCAAAAGCGATCAGTTGAACTTAATGCACAGGATTTGGTATTTTTGGCCGGAGAGATAAAAGCAGGCCTTCCCTCAAATCTTGCCCGACAGGCAATCGAAGAAGCTGCTGATTTGAAAAAACCGATTCAAGATTTTATCAAATCGGAAAGTTTCAATTCTGACGAAATCGTTGCGCAGGTATTGCGTGATAATCTTGATGCTGTTGAAAAATACAAAGCAGGCAAAACCCAGGTTATCGGGTTTTTAGTGGGTGCTGCAATGCACAAAGGGCAGGGTAAATTACACCCGAATGAGGTGCGTGGAAAACTAATTAAAATAATAGAGAAGAAATAATGGCCGAAGAAAAAGAACCTGCCCGCAATGCTTCGCGTAGCGATGCAGGCGGGGAAAAAACCCCAAAACAAAAAAGAATGCACAAGGAATTAATTGGCACCTTTGCTACTTTTGTCACTGCGGCATTTGGTTTTGTTGCGGCGCTCGCTTGGAATGAAGCAGTCAAAGCTGCAATCAACCGCTATATCGAGCCTGGGTCAGGCCTAAAATCTCAATTTATTTATGCTATTTTTGTCACGGTTTTAGCTGTCTTGATTTCATACTATTTGAGCCGCGCCGCTTCGGATGAGTAAATTTAAGAATTTTCTCAGTTTATTTTTGCTATAATGTATTAAAAGGGGATTGGTTTAATATGGAAAAACAAATTAGCCGGACATTAATTGTTTTTTTGGTTATTTTGGGGTTTGTTGCTGGCGTGGCCGGTGGTATTGGTGGAATTGCCCTGGTTTCGAGTTCCCCGGCGCTTCAGAAAAGCTTGGGGATTAAGGACAATGATGGCCTTCCCATCCCGCAAAATAGAACCGAAAACATTAAAGTGACGGAGGATTCGGCCGTAATTGATTCGGTCAATAAAGTTTCATCGTCAGTCGTGAGTGTTATTTTTACGAAGGACGTTCAAGTCATAAATCCATTTGATTTTTTCTCAAATCAAAGCTCAATTGCCCAGCAACAACAAGGCGGTGGAAGCGGTTTTATTATTAGCTCCGATGGTTTGATCGCGACCAATAAACACGTTGCCAATATTGAAGGTGCAAAATACACTGTTATTACATCTGATGGCAAAAAATACGATGCAAACGTTGTTGCCGAAGATCCAACCAACGATTTCGCTCTTTTGAAGGTTGATGCCAAAAACCTTCCAGTGGTCGAGTTTGGTGATTCAGACAATCTGCAGATCGGACAGCGCGTGATTGCAATTGGTAACGCTCTGGGTGAATTTCAAAACAGTGTTACAGTTGGGGTTTTATCAGGTAAAGAGCGGAGTTTACAGGCAACTGACACTTCGGGCAACCAAGGTGAAAACCTAGAGGGTTTGTTGCAAACAGACGCAGCGATCAATTCGGGCAATTCCGGTGGGCCACTGGTTAATCTTAAAGGTCAAATCATTGGTATCAATACTGCGACCGCCGCCAAGAACCAGGCAGAAGGAATTGGTTTTGCGATTCCTATAAATTCCTTAAAATCAGCTATAGATTCATACAAGAAGACCGGAAAAATTATTGTTGCTTATCTTGGGGTAAGTTATGTTTTAGTTGATCAAAAAGTTGCCGCCAGCCAGAATTTAAACACGGACCATGGGGCTCTTGTTATTGGGGACAGATCAAACGGGATTGCGGCTGTTCAAATCGGATCTCCTGCGGATAAAGCGGGGCTGAAGGAAGGCGATGTTATTTTAAAAATCAACAATGACGAGATTAAGGCGAATCAATCACTTTCGTCGGTTTTAAATAGATACCAGCCGGGAGATGAAGTAAGCCTTAGGGTCTTGCGTAACGGCAAGGAAATGGACGTTAAAGTCAAACTTGGCGAGAAGCAATCGTAAGTTTTATTAAGAATAAATATTTTTAATTAGGGCGAAGCGCCAAAAACGGTTTAGATCTCTCAGGAAAGTAACTTTCAGTTTTAATTTATCGCATTGCCTGCTAATAGAATTTTTTTGAGCAGGATCGATCTCCAAAATAGCTACACCCTCACCGGTTAATCGATTTGGTAAATCGTTTACTAATTGTTTGATTAGATCAACTCCTTTTTCTCCTCCATCTAGCGCCAAGTGAGGTTCTGCCAAGAGCGGTTTTGCGAATTCTTTGGAATAAACTTTTAAATAATTACTTGGGAGATAGGGGAGATTAGCTAAGATCAAACCAAATTTTTTAGGCAATTTTTTATTTTGCATTAGATCGCTCTTGAAAAATTTTATTTTAACCCCGTGCGTCTTGGCATTTTTCTTCGCAATCTTTAGGGCTTTTGACGAGATATCGGTGGCGAAGAGCTGAATTATGAATGACGAATTATGAATTACGTGCTTTAACTCTTTTTTTAAAGTGATAGCGATGCATCCCGAGCCAGTTCCGATATCGATAGCATGGATTTCCCTTTTCTTCTTCCATGATTCATTGTTCTTAATTTCTGATTCAATATATTTTATCGCTCCTTCAACCATAATTTCTGTTTCCGGCCTTGGGATAAGAACGTTTTTATCGACGTAAAATCTTAAGCCATAAAAATCGGCTCCTCCGAAGGCATACTGCGGCGGAAGACCCCCTCTTATTTTATTTTCTATTTTTTTGTAATTTTTAATCAAAGCGGGGGAAAGAGTGAGGGATTTTCTTTTTAAAAAAAGCTCAGCAGTCGAAATTTTAAGTAAATCCCCTACTATCTTCTCGGAAGTTTTCTTGTCAATTAAAGAAGAACGGATAAGGGAGTCCGCGGTAATATTTTTCACTTTAGTCCTCGCTTTTTGCCAAAATCTCGTCTAGTTTTTGCTGTTGGTCAATTGCTTCGAGTTCTTCGTCAATTTGGGCGATATCACCATCCATAATTTTTTCAATTTGATTGTACGATTTGGGAATACGGTGATCGGTTACTCTGTCCTGAGGAAAATTATACGTTCTGATTTTTTCACTCCTGTCCCCCGAGCGTACCATCGAGTGGCGCATGGCCGATTCATTTTCCATTCTTTTATCTTCTTCTGCTTGCCAAACCCTGGCATACAGCACCTTCATTGCCTTGTCCTTATTTTTAAGCTGGCTTCTCTCGTCTTGACTAGTTACGACAACTCCAGTTGGCAGGTGAGTGATCCTAACGGCTGAATTAGTGGTATTAACCGATTGGCCGCCGTGGCCGGAGGCGTGATATACGTCGATCCTTAAGTCCTCTGGTCTGATGTCAATTTGTTTCGCCTCTATCTCTGGCATCACCACGACGGTTGCGGCAGAGGTGTGAAGCCGGCCGGATTTTTCTGTTTTCGGCACTCTCTGGACGCGATGGACACCGCCCTCGTATTTCAAAATGCCATATGCTCCCTCCCCTTGCACTTCAATTGTCATCCCTTTTAGCCCACCGATGGGGGACTCTTTCCGGTCTGTTATCGAAAAACGCCAACCTTTTTTCTCTATAAACATCAAATACATCCTCGAGAGCTCTGCGGCAAAAAGTTCGGCTTCTTCCCCGCCGGTGCCGGCACGGATTTCAATGATGGCGCTTTTAAGGTCAGCCGGATCGGGGACAACTAACTCCCCTTTTATCTTGTTTATTTCTTCCTCAATCAAAGATTTAAAACCAACGTCATCGGTTTCTTCGAGAAGTTTAACATTTCGTTTTAACTCGTCGATTTTTTCGTTCATAGTTATTAACTAATTTTAAAAAATGCAACTTTAGAATACTAAAAATTGCATCTTTATTACAGGGAGCTTACTGATCTTTTTTTTCGCCTTCGGCCTTAGCAGCTTCTTTTTCGGAGTTCTTCGTTTGATCTTTGCCTTCTTGACGGACTCTTTTCGCGGCTTTTTTCTTTTCGAGTTCTTCTTTTAACTGCTTTGATTTATCAAGACGTGTTTGAAAGCGGTCGAGGCGCCCGGCGGTATCAACTAATTTTTTGTTGCCCGTATATAAAGGGTGGCACTGTGAGCAGATTTCAACTTTTATCTCATCTTCGGTTGAACCCATCTCAAATTCGGCGCCACAGCCGCAGCGCACTTTTGTTTTAGGGTTATACTTCGGATGTATGTCTTTTTTCATTGTATAAATTATTCGGGTGAATGCTTGCCCTCCAAAGCTCGCACGTGCCAGATTAGGATGTAGTCCAATTGACTGTAAGAGCGGCGGATGGGTCTTTCTTCATAACGAAATAATATTAGCAGATAAACAGAATTTTTCAAGGGTTGATACAAATTGTTTTCAAAGTACCACCTTAACTCTTGCAAAATTTTGAATTTTGAGGTTTAATTAAAAAAGCAAAAAAGCAAATCATTAATCGCAAAGGATAGGAATTTAAATATGCCAGAAAATACTCCAACAATCGAAGAATTATTCAAAGCAGGTGCCCATTTCGGACACTCCAAGACCAGATCCGATGCTAGGTCGCATCGTTTTGTTTATACTTATCGCAATAAAATCTCGATTATTAATTTAGAAAAAACCCGGGAAATGTTAGAGGCAGCGCTAAAATACGTTGAGCAAAAAGCCAAAGACGGCGGCGTTTTTCTGTTTGTCGGAACCAAACTTCAAGCGAAAGAAAAAGTTAAAGAAACCGCGGATAAGCTTTCGATGCCTTACATTATCGAACGCTGGCCCGGCGGTCTTTTGACCAATTACGAGATTATCAGCAAAACAATCCGTAAAATGATTAAGAATGAGACCGACTTGGCCGAATCAAAGCTCGATTATCTGAAAAAGAAAGAAAAAGTTAAACTCGATAAAGATCTCAAAAAAATGAACATGGTTTTCGGGGGATTAAAAGGCCTTGAGAAAAAGCCAGATGTCCTAATTGTTGTTGATGCCAAAGAAGAAACAAACGCCATCACCGAGGCTAGAAAGTCAAATATCAAGGTTATCGCTATTGCTGACACGAATGCCAACCCTCAAGAAATTGATTTTCCAATTGTCGCCAACGACGATTCAAAAGCAACTATCACCTTGATCCTAGACCTTATCAGTAAAACCATTCAAAATAACTACAAACCAAAAGTCGTTGAAGTTAAAACTGAGCCAGGAGATAAAAAGGAAGTAAAACCGGAAGTTAAGGATGTGAAAGCCGAAGCGAAACCAGCAGCAAAAAAAGTTGAGAGCAAAGGCAAGAAGGAGAAAAAGTGACCGAAAAAATTAAGAAGTTGAGAGAAGAAACCGGCGCCGGTATTATGGATGTTAAGCGGGCATTAGATGAAGCAAACGGCGACGAAAAGAAAGCGAGAGAGGTTTTAAAAGCTAAGGGTCTTGAGATTGCTCAGAAGAAATCCGAGCGTGCCACTTGCGCAGGCTTAATTGACAGTTACGTTCACCTCGGCAAATTAGGCGTTCTAGTTGAAGTGCAGTGCGAAACTGACTTCGTTGCTAAAACAGATGAATTCAAAACATTTGTTCATGAGGTTGCCCTGCAAGTTGCAAATTCTGACACGAAAGACATTAAAGCATTGCTTTTAGAAGAATATTTCAAAGATCCATCAAAAACAATTCAGGATATGTTGCACGAAACAATCACCAAAACGGGTGAAAATATTAAAATTGCAAGATTTGTCAAAGTTGTATTAGGGGAAGAATAAGTTTGCGTCTCAAAGAAAGGCCGCTTGGATAAGTGGAATAAATGGAGGATTTATACATGGTGAGTCCCAAATATAAACGTGTTCTTTTAAAGCTATCCGGTGAAGCGCTCCAAGGCGAAAGAGAAAATGGAATTGATTTTGAAACTACTTTAAAACTTGCACAGGAAATTGCCAAGGTAAGAAAACTGGGTGTTGATATTGCCATCGTAAACGGTGGCGGTAATTTGTTCCGCGGTCGCGCAGGGGCGAAGCACGGAATGGACGAAGCAACAGCCGATTATATCGGAATGTTGGCCACGGTTATGAACTCGTTGGCACTGCAAAATGCGCTTGAAAATATTGACGTTCCCACGCGCGTTTTAACTGCGATTGAAACTCAAAAAATTGCCGAGCCGTATATCAGGCGCAAGGCCTTGCGCCACATGGAAAAAGGACGCGTTGTCATCTGCGCCGGGGGAATCGGCAGCCCGTTTTTTACGACTGATACGGCCGGGGTTTTGCGCGCGATCGAACTTGAATGTGAAGTTATGCTTAAAGGCTCAAACGTTGACGGTGTGTTTAGTGCCGATCCCGATTCTGATAGCAAGGCGGAGCTTTTTAAAAATATCTCATATGACGTGGTAATCTCGAAGCACTTGCATGCCCTGGATATGACCGCCGTTTCACTCGCCCGCGAAAAGAATTTACCGATCAGGGTTTTCGATGTTTTTAAGGCGGGTAATTTAGCTAAGGCGGTTGAAGGCGTGGATGTCGGAACGTTGATTAGCAAATAGTCGGTTGCGTTAATTTTAAGATTCTTTAGAATGAAATTAAGTGAGGTAAAATGTACGATAAAGAAATAAGAGATTTAAAGAATAAGTTTGAACAAATAATCGGTAAGCTAAAAGAGGATTTCGCGGGTATCAGAACCGGACGCGCCTCAACCGGTTTGGTTGAGAATATCATGGTTTCATACTACGGCTCAACCACGCCTTTGAAACAGATGGCGACCCTAACCGTTCCCGATCCGGCCCATATTGTAATTCAGCCGTGGGATAAAAACGCTTTAGGCGATATCGAACTGGCAATTGCAAACTCAGAGACGGGATTATCTCCTTCAAATGACGGTAATGTTATCAGGGTTAATCTGCCGTCGATGACCGAAGAGCACAGAGAGGAATTGATTAGAGGTATTTCGCGCAAGGGCGAAGAAGGCCGAATCGCTCTGCGTTCAGTTAGAGGCGAGGTATGGGATCGCATCAAAAAAATGGAAAAAGAAGGTACTGTGACGGAGGATGATCGGTATGCTGCCGAAAAAGAATTAAACGATCTGATTAATGATTTTAACCAAAAAATCTCACAAACGGTGGCCGAAAAAGAGAAAGATTTGAGGTCAATCTAATGTTCTGGCTGACCTTACTCGCCTTTTTGGTTATCCTAGGGCTTCTCATTTTTGTTCACGAAGCAGGACATTTTATTGTCGCCAAATTATCAGGCGTCAAGGTAGAAGAGTTTGCCTTCGGTTTTCCGCCGAGGATTTTCTGCGTCAAGCACGGCGAGACGAAATATTGTATTAATGCAATTCCATTTGGCGGTTATGTGAAAATGCTGGGCGAAGAAAAAGACAACGATTCGCCACGAGCGTTCAACAAGAAAAGACCCGGTATCCGGCTGATGATAGTTGTTGCCGGCGTGGTAATGAATTTTTTATTGGCCGGTGTGATTTTTTCAGTCGGTTATATGGTCGGAATGTCACCAATCCGTCTTGATGCTACTGAATTGGGTGGACGTCAAACACACCAAGTTGTAATTGCGCAGATTGCCGAAAATAGTGCCGCCAAAACAGCAGGAATAAAGGTTGGCGATATTGTCTTAGGGTATGATTCTGTAAACACTTTTAGCGACTTTACCCGTAAAAATCCCGGTGCTACTGTTCCTGTATCGGTGTTGCGCGAAGGCAAAATCACGGATCTCTCGGTAACTTTATCTCAAGATGAAGCGGCACCGCTCGGAGTCGGTATCGTTGATGTTCCCGTGGTGCAGTTGCCATTTTTCAAAGCAATATACTTTGGCTTTAAGGAAATGATTTTAACCACCGGATATATCTTTGTTTTGCTTTACGGCTTTTTTGTCAAACTCTTTTCTTCAGGACAAGTTGCCGGCGATGTCGCCGGACCAGTTGGAATTTTCAATATTACCGGCCAAGCGGTCAGGATGGGGTTGGCTTACCTTCTCCAGCTTGCCGCGATTCTTTCAATTAATCTTGGAATCATTAATATTCTGCCATTCCCTGCACTCGATGGCGGACGAGTATTCTTAATTGGACTGGAAGGATTATTCCGCCGCCGCGTTATCAGATCTGAAATTGAAAATATGCTTCATTTTATCGGTTTCGCTATTTTGATTTTGCTCATCGCAGCCATTACCGTGCGCGAAGTCATCGCTCTATTTTGAGAAATATCCCGAAGAAGGGGGTATAATTAGTAAGGAGGTATTTTGAATCCTATTGTTGTTGGTAATTGGAAAATGAACTTGTCTCTTGGCGAGGCGCTTCTCCTGTCGGGTCACGTTGCTCGTGAGGCAGAAAAGATCCATGAGCTAGAAGTGGTCTTGTGTCCTCCCTCGATATATTTATATCCGATTTTTGAACACTTAAAAGCCAAACCCCATAACCTCTCCCTTGGACTGCAAAATACAATGTGGGATGAGTCCGGTGCTTATACGGGCGAAATATCTTTATCAATGGTCAAAAAAATCTGCAAATACGTGATTCTTGGCCATTCCGAAAGACGCCGTGTCTTTGGTGAAACCGACGCAATGGTTAACCAAAAAGTCCGCTTTGCCTTGGAATCCGGAGTTTCGCTGGTTATCTGTGTTGGCGAAGAGGGGCGATTTCACCTTGAGGATTATTATGACCGCGAGGTGGGGCGAATGAAGAGCGAGGGCGGAATTTTGTTACAAATCGACAAGGCGCTTGAAGGGGTGAAAAAGGAAGATTTGGATAAAATTATTATTGCGTACGAACCTGTCTGGGCAATTGGTAAGGGCAACAACGCTACCGGCGCTTACGCCGCAGCAATCTGCTACATCATAAAAAATTACCTTGCGGATAAATACTCGCAGGATCTTGCAAAAGAAATCAGGGTAGTTTACGGTGGTTCTGTCACCTCAAACAATGTTAATGAGTATATGTTGCAGCCCTCAATTGACGGTCTGTTGGTTGGAGGGGAAAGTATAAAACCGAAAGAATTTAGCGAAATTTGCCGCATCGCGGCAGAGGTAAAAAGTGGACGAGCCGTTTAGGAGAATTGTGCGTATTCCATCACATCGACAACTAAATCGAGCCGATCTTCGAGGTAAGCGGGTGTTAATCCGTGTTGATTTTAATGTGCCGCTTAATGAGGGTAAGGTTTCTGATTCAAAAAGAATTGATGCGGTGATGCCAACGATTAAAAAAGTGATTGGAAAAGGCGCTTCTGAAATTAATATCATTGGACATCTCGGCCGGCCGCAGGGGAAAGAAGATCCTGCATTATCAACCAAACCGATTGCCAAAATGATTTGCTCCCTTCTTCCTTTTAAATACAAATTCTCCGAAGGTAAAACAGATCTTAAAAGCCCGGCCTTAAACCGCTATTTTCAAGTGGGCGATAAAATCAAGGTATATGAAAATTTAAGATTTGATGTTGGTGAGGAAAAAAATTCAATTGATTTTGCAAAAGAGTTAGCAACATTAGGGGATGTTTTTGTCCAAGACGCCTTTGCAAATATTCACAGGGAACATGCCTCAATGTCCGCAATCGGGGAAATCATGCCTACTTATGCTGGCTTGCTTGTCGAGCGCGAAACAAATATTTTGTTTAAACTTTTAAGCCACCCGGAACATCCGTTTGTTGCGATTATCGGTGGAGCAAAAATTGAAGACAAACTACCTGCTATCGATGCATTAACAAAAGTTGCTGATGCTGTTTTAATCGGCGGAAAGACGGCTAACGAATGGATGGTTCAAAATCACCCCAAAAACGAAAACGTTTATTTGCCTGTCGACGGCTTAAACAAATTAGGCTCAATCGTGCCGATAAACGAAGAAACATTGAAAAATGGAATTTACGATATCGGTCCGCAGACAGTCATGCTTTTTAAGAGCATTTTATCTTCGGCTAAAACAATTTTTTGGAATGGTAATTTAGGAATGACCGAGAATAAAAGATATATTTACGGCACACATGAAGTTGCCCGTTTCGTTGCTAAGTTACAGGCGGAAAAAGTAATTTCCGGTGGCAACACGGCCGAGGTAATTGATGAGATGAAACTTTCCGACAAGTTTGATTTTATTTCAACCGGTGGTGGGGCGACGAGCGATTTTATCGCCGGTAAGAAACTGCCTGTTTTAGAAAAATTGCTAACATGAGTTTAAAAGAACTAATTTCACAGGCCTACAAAGAAAAATACGCTATTGGTGGATTTGGGGTTTATAATCTGGAATCCGCACGCGCGGTGATTGAAGCTGCAAACCTCACCCAAAAGCCAGTGTTTTTATTGATGACGGAAAAATCTTTGGATTATGCGGGATTTGATAATTTGGTTGAGATATTATTGCGTCTTAAAAAAGAATCAAAAACAGAGGTTTTTCTGCATCTCGATCATGGTTCGAATGTTGAGACGGTGAAAAAGTGTATTGCAGAGGGGTTTGATTCAGTCATGTTTGACGGCTCAAAGTTGCCACTCGACCAAAATATTGAAATCTCCCGAAATCTACGACAAGCGGCTCATCGAAAGGGAGTAATATTTGAAGCGGAAATTGGTCGGGTTGGCGGAATGGAAGATCGCGTATCAGCGACAGAGTTTAAGACCAATCCGTCAGAAGCATTGCAATTTGCTAGCGAGGTAAAACCCGATATGCTGGCGGTGGCGATTGGTAACATCCACGGGGAACTGACGGCTGCAGAGCAGCTCGATTTTACGTTGCTTGGAAAGATTCAGGACACGATCAAAATGCCAATTGTCTTGCATGGTTGCTCTAACCGTCTTGAGCGGGAATATAAAGTCGCGATCTCCGAAGGGGTTGTTAAAATCAATATTGACACCGAACTTCGTGAGGCGTTTGTTGATGGGATAAATCAGGCGATGCGAAAAAGAGAAAAAGATCCTCGCGAAATTTTAAACATAGCATCACAGGCGATTTCCAAACGAGTTCAGGATAAGATAGGTATTTTCTCGCAGAGCTGTTGCTAAGCATGATCTCTTTTAGCGCTGCCGCCTTTTGATTTTTGTTCGTCTTTTTGCTAATATTTATTCTCAAACAAAAAAAATAACTTTTAGAACAATGAAAACAGACAAGAAACAAATTTCCAAAAACAGAATCAAAATTTCCGTGACCGTTGAGCCGGAAAAAATGGAGGAGCATTTTGAAAATCAGTACGAACTCTTTGCTCCGACGGTTGCAATTGCCGGGTTTAGGCCGGGCAAGGCACCGCGCGCAATGACGATTGAAAAAATCGGTCACGCGCGTCTAGCGCAAGGAGCCCTTGAGGTTGCAATTAATGATGCGTATCAATCATCTCTTCGCGAACACAAGGTCTATCCCGTGACTCAACCGGCAGTATCAATTTCAAAGCATCCTGCTTTTGGTGAGGATAAATCACAAAACGAGCTCATATTTGAGATCGAATTTGATATTTTGCCTGAAGCAAAAATCGGCGATTATAAAAAGATTAAATGTGATAAAATCGATCCGAAAAAAATTGAAGTAGCGGACGAAGAAGTCGAAAAAGTGATGGGTTACCTGCGTCGACAAGCAGGACAACTGAAGGAAAAATCCGGAGAAATTAAGGAAGGCGATTGGGTTGACGTCAGCTTCGAAGGTTCAATCAAGGGTGTAGTCAAAGACAAATTGACCAGCAAAAACTTCCCAATGATTGTTGGCGAAACCGCAATGATCCCCGGATTTGTAGAGCAGATGGTTGGCAGTAAAAAGGGAGATAAAAAAGAATTCGAACTGATTTTTCCAAAGGACTTTGCTGACAAAGAATACGCGGGTGCAAAGGTTAGTTTTAAGCTTGAATTTAACGACCACAAAGAATTAATACTACCAAAATTGGACGATGAATTTGTCACTAAATTTGGGCATAAGTCGGTTGTCGAACTAAAAAAAGCAATTCGTGAATCACTTGAAGGTGAGAAAAAAGATCGGGAGAGACAGGTTCAACAAGCGCAGATATCAGAACAAATAATCAAAATTACTCGCGTTGATGTTCCGAAGTCATTAATTGATGGCGAAGTCAGTCGAATGAAACAAGTGCTAGGTCAGGACTTGGCACAAAAAGGTTTAACCTTAGAAAAATATATTGAAAACCTCAAGATGACTCCGGAAAAAATGGATAAAGATCTCGAAGTTCAGGCACAAAGAAATATTGTACTGGGAGTCGGGCTTGGAGAAATCGCCAAAAAAGAGGGGATAGAAATTGGATCTGCCGAGGGTACTAAAAAAGTATTTGAGCGTCTAGTTGAGCTTTGCGCAAAGTAATTGTAAAGCAGAGTTGACATTGTCTGTCGCCCGTGCTTAAATTATCTTAAATTGGAGGCAGATGAATTACTTAATCCCAACTGTTATAGAAAAATCTCAATTCGGGGAGAGAGCTTACGATATTTACTCGCGTCTTTTAAAGGAAAGAATTATATTTTTAGGCGGACCCATTGACGACGACGTGGCAAATATTGTTATCGCTCAACTTCTCTTTTTACAATCAGAATCAGATAGCGAAGATATCAAATTTTATATCAATTCCCCCGGAGGATCGGTTACAGCAGCCCTCGCGATTTATGACACTATGCGCCACGTGAAACCAAAGGTTTCGACTGTCTGCGTGGGACAAGCCGCTTCTGCTGCTGCAATACTTTTGGCATCAGGCGCTAAAGGACAAAGATTTGCTCTGCCAAATTCACGCATCATGATTCATCAGCCTTTGGGTGGAGTTGAAGGGCAAGCGTCTGATATTAAAATTCACGCAGATGAAATTCTGCGCGTTCGCGAAAGATTAAATGAAATTTTGGCGAAGTTAACCGGCAAGGGTAAAAAGCAAATCGACGAGGATACCGAGCGCGACCGGTTTTTGACGGCCGAAGAAGCTAAGAAATACGGCATCATCGATAAGGTTATTGAATAAGGAACTCTATGATATCTGACGAAAGAACTAAAAAATTAGCCGAGTTAGTCGTTGACTATTTTCTTAAAGTAAAACCAGGCGAAAACGTGATCGTTTCTGGTTCAACTGAAGCTGAACCGTTTATTGCCACGCTCTACAAAGAAATCATCTTACGCAAGGCCTACCCGATTTTAAATGTTAGTTTGCCAAACCTTATGCCTTTTTATTTTAAGAATGCAACGAAAGGTCAGCTAGAACATTTTCCGGAAACCTGGAATTATACTGTTCGCCATACCCAAAAATATATTGGCATTGATACAGAATCAAATAGTAAGGAATTATCCGGTGTTGATCCAAAAAAGATTGCCCTGCGCGGTAAAACAACAAAATCAATCAGAGATTTTGTTTGCGACGAACGAGACAAGATTTGGCGCTGCACAGTCGGATATCCGTGTGTGAGCATGGCGCAAGATGCCGGGATGTCGCTAGATGAATTCGAAGATTTCGTTTTCGGAGCATGTCTCCAGGATTGGGATAAGATCGGCCAGAATATTAAAAAGATTTTGGCGAAGTTCAAAAAAGGAAAGCATGTGCATCTGATTGGCCCTAATGTTGACCTGCGGTTTGATATCAAAGGCGAAAGAGCTCTTGATGACTTAACTGGCGACAACCTGCCCTGCGGCGAAGTTTTTATGGCGCCGGAAAAACACTCACTTGAGGGTTGGATTAAGTTTGAGTATCCTGCAATTTATAACGGCAATGAAGTTGAAGGGATTTATCTAAGATTCGAAAAAGGAAAAGTCGTGGAAGCAAAAGCCGACAAGAACGAAAAATTTCTTAAGGCGATGATTGCGGTTGATAAGAATGCCTCATACGTTGGGGAGTTTGGTATTGGTTGCAATCCAAAGATAGAAAAATACATCAAAAACATTTTGTATGATGAGAAGATTATCGGTACCATCCACCTTGCCCTGGGTTCGGCCTACAAGGAAAATGGGGGTGGCAATGACAGCGCAATTCACTGGGATATTATTAAAGAAATGCGTGATAGCAAAATTGTTCTCGACGGAAAGGTAGTTCAAGAAAAAGGGAAGTGGAAGATAAATTGATTTTCCAGGTTTATTCGTTTTCTCGGCTTGTTGCTTGCATAAGACAAAGGAAAGTTTAAAATTATCATTGAAGGACAAAATGGACGTATTTAAAGCAATTAAATCTAGACGCAGCGTGAGGGCGTATCAGGATAAAGATATTCCCGATGAGACACTCGCCCAAATTTTAGAAGCCGCGAGATTGGTACCATCGGCTCGTAATCTACAGGGCTATAAGTTTGTTGTGATTAAAGACAAAGAAAAAATTAAGCAAATTGCCGAAATAAATAAAATGCCGTTTGTCGTCCAAGCGCCCGTTGTTTTGCTCTGTGTCTCAACTGGTTTGGAAAATAAATATCATCTGATTGATTTAGCAATTGCAGTTGACCACATCACGCTGGCGGCTTGGGGTTTAGGAGTCGGGAGTTGCTGGATTGGGGGGATTGGAGCGTCCGAAGAGCTCGCTAAGGTAATTGATGCGCCAAATGACACGATGCCTGCTATTATCCTATCTTTGGGATTTCCTGCAGATCGCGAAATTCCGAAACGTCGTAAATCAATTGAAGAGATCGTTTCTTACGAAAAATATTAAGAAATGGATAAGTTTCGAAAAGGGATTTACGAACATTATAGTGGCAGGCAGTACGAGGTGCTGGGTGTGGCAAAACATCCGGAAACTCTCTCCGATCTGGTCGTTTATCGCCCGCTCTACGAACCAGACAAACAATTTAAAGGATATCTTTGGGTTCGTCCGATAAAAATGTTTTTAGGCGAAGCTAAAGTCAAAGGAATGAAGGTAAAAAGATTTAAATATCTTGGACCAAAATAATTATATTATAGCGGCTTGAAGACGGAACAAGTTTTTGCTAATATTTCCATGCGCGTAGGAGCGCTATTTTAATCTAGCGGAGGGTACAATGGCTGAAACATTCGAACAAGCAGATGGCAGCATCACATCGCAGCAGAAGTTGTGGTCAGAGAGGGCCGGAATGGTCGAGGCATTACGCCGCGACCCAGAGTCGTTCATCAAGAAGTTGGACTTTGCGAAACGCAAGGGCTGCGCAGTTGTCTGTATCGATGAGCGCGTGCAGTCGCAGAAGGGGACGTTCAAAGACATGGCGTTCTTGCGTCTAGCCGGTAGCGGCATTCTGCTCGGAAGTGATCTTGAGGATTCGCTCAAGAAGGCCGTGAAGTTGCTTCGAGGCCGAGTCCACATGATCACCTGGCATCGCGGATGCGGTGCGGCAGCCGAGGCCAAGAGACGCTTTGGTCTCGAGGGCAACGTTGATGACATTGCCCGCGAATTCGCCGAAGAGCTCGCTCGCCGTCTGGGTGTTCTCTGTCGCGAACTCCTACTCACTGGCCCACTTGGGTTTCACAATGCCCGCGGAGTCATCGTCGACGGCACCGGGCGCTACCGCGCTTCGCGCTACATGCCGGAAATGTTCGTTGTCAGCTGGGATCTGATCGGCGACCAAGACATTGCACGGGGGGATGTGCAAATGGCGCGCGACATCGCGATGGGCTCTCACGGCTTCGCCAAGTACTTCGCTCAGCAGCCGTTTCAGATCGTCGTTCTGGGCCGTGACCGCGAGCATCTCGACAACATGCTGAAGGCGATCTACGACCAGAAGATCTACGCGGACTCAGTACAGGTTCACGACGTCGTTGTCCCCTTGACGTGAAAGGGGAAATGTGGTATGATGTTTAGTACTTTCTCGAGAAGGGCCGAGTCGGCTTTTTCGAGAAGGAGTTTCCGGGCGGATCCCCATCGGGGGAAATCTAAAACCGTTCGGTTGATAGCGAGGAGAGATGTATATGATTCGGCGGAAGTTGCACATTATCGGCGCAGAGCCAGACGGTAATACCACTTTCTGCGGCGCGGGCATCAGCCACGGCCTGGGCGGCGACGCCGGCACCTAGCCGGGCGCCACGGCCCGGACGACCAGGGAATTCTACCAACCGGTAGTTTCCGGGCAACGTCCTTGACAGAGGCAGTTCCTGGGGTATTGCCAGAGGAGGAACCGGAGAGTTCCGAATCTTGGGCAATGCCAAACTAACCTACGGGGAGGGGATGTCCCTTGTGCTAGTTTCGTTGTCTGCTTTCCACCGCCTGAACTGGGCTTCGCGCTGACGAAAAGCGCCCGCCCGCAAGCGCCACTCCCCTGACGGCCTAAGTTGCCGAGGGGCCTGCCCTGTGGCAGATCGCGCTACATCCGGCGGTGGTGCCGCAACAGTCGTGCTTCCGCGATTAGGAAGCCACATTGGATCGAGGCACGGCTGGTCGTAAAGAGCCGGCGGGTGCGAATTGTAGCGCGGGGTCTAACCCTGCCAGCCCCTACACTCCATCCCGCCGGCCTTCCTCATCGATCCTTATTCGTTCGAGGCCGGGGTAGTCCCCGGCCGTAGTCAAGAGGCCGCCTCCCCTTCGGGGGAGTGCGGCCTCGTCCATTTTTAGAACCCTAATTCAGTACGCCTTTTACCGTAAGTTCAACCCCCATTAAATTGTTATTTGGTCTTGTAGGTGATTAAATATAAGGTATGAAACAAAATATTTTTGGGACTGATGGCATAAGAGGAGTTGCAAATGAGTTTCCAATGACGCCGGAAATGGCGCTTCAAGTTGGAAAGGCTCTTGTGGTCTCTATTGGCCATTCTCGCCATCCTAAAAAGATTTTAATCGGCGAGGATACAAGGGTTAGCGGCTATATTTTTGAAACTGCACTAACGAGCGGTATTTGCGCTGTGGGCGGAGATGTTTTACTAACCGGTCCATTACCAACTTCGGCCGTTGCACATCTAACCCAGTCAATGAATGCGGATGCGGGGATCATGATATCTGCCTCACACAATCCGGCTGAAGATAATGGAATCAAGTTCTTCACTTCCGATGGCTACAAATTTGATAAAAAATTAGAGCAAGAAATTGAAGATCATTTGTCGTCTGACATCGAAGGAGTCGAGTCCAAGTATCTTGGCAAGGCAAAAAGAGTCATCGCTGCGGACAGTCGATATGCAGAATATACAAAACAAACAGTTGATAATATGTCCTTAGAGGGATTAAAGATTGTTTTGGATTGCGCCAATGGTGCGGCTTATAAAATCGGCCCTCAGGTGTTTAGTGAACTTGGGGCGCAAGTTGTTTCGATGAATGTTGCGCCAAATGGTTTAAATATTAATCAGAATGCCGGAGTTTTTTACCCGGATCTTGTTGCCAAACGAGTTTTAGCTGAATCAGCGGATCTCGGTATTGTTTTAGACGGGGATGCTGACCGGCTGATAATGATCGATGAAAAGGGAAATGTCTTGGACGGGAATGCAACTCTCGCGATCATTGCAATTTACAAAAAGAAAAAAGGTCTTTTGAAAAGCAATACCGTTGTTTCAACTGTTATGGCAAACTTGAGCTTCAACAAATTAATGGAAAAAGAAGGAATCAAGGTTGTGTTAACCGATGTCGGGGATAAATTTGTTTCTCAAGCGCTGCGTGAAGGTGGCTACAGCTTAGGTGGCGAATCTTCCGGCCATATTATGCTAGCCGATCTTTCTACCTCTGCTGATGGTATAGTCGCCGCCCTAAAAGTTATCGAGGCGATGAAGGATGCCGGCAAAACACTTAGTTCTTTGAATCAGTATCAGGCCTATCCGCAAGTTTTGCTAAATTTTCCAGTGAAAAAGAAGGTTGCGTTGGATAAGCTAAAAAATACCCAAGGATCGATTGCAGAAGGTGAAAAAGAATTAAAGGACGAGGGCAGGGTCTTGGTCAGATATTCCGGCACGGAAAATATTGCCCGAGTAATGGTTGAAGGAAAAGACGAATCTCAGGTAAAATCTGTTGCCAAAAAAATCGCAGATACTATGGCGGAGGAAATTGAGAATGAAAAAAATTGATGACCAATTTATTGAAGAGCTAAAGAAAAAGGGATGTTCTGGAGATCTCGAAAAAATTGAGTTAGGCGAGCTCGTAAAAAATCAGGATCTAGAGATTGTTGGATGTGAATTTGTCGGCGTAAACAAGATTTACGGCAAGGTAAAATTACTAAGATCCACTTTTAAAGATAGCTCGCTTTTAGGTCATGACTACATTTCTGACTCAAAGATTTTAAACTCATTAATTGGCACTTGTACGATTGTTGAAGATTTTTCAGAAGTTAAAAATTCAACGACATCGTCTTTGGCGATAAGCGAGGCTGGTGGCATTAGTCGCTACCCAATTTTAGTTGGTGGCTCCCAAATTAACAGCGATGTTATATTTGGAGGATGTGACTTTAGCAAAACTAAATCTCGCGGAGGAAGCATTTTTGCCTTTGCCCATATAGGCGGTGGGGAATTTATAAGAAGCACTATTATTGGGACGTCTCCAACGGAAGTAGTAAAAAATAGCTTAGTGGAAGTTGGCCATTTTGGTTATTATGGTGATCTGACAGCGTTGGGTTTAGCTGTGCGAAATAGCGAAGAAAAGTATATTGATCCAACGGATGAATTATTTTATTCTACATTGGCCCAAGCATTTTCTAGTGTTTATTTAAACATTGAACAGACGGAAGATTTCAAAATCGAGAGAGGCAGAGCAAATTTTGGCGCTGGTACTTCTATTTCCAATTACGATCCGATTAGGGGAACCAAAGCTGGTGCTACTTTTATACTTTCCTCATGCGGCGTGGGTGTTGCGCTCTCTCCGTATCTTACAGTTTTGCCAGGATCTCTTATTGCAACTGGATCAGTCGATATCACCAGGGAATTAAATGTGATTGTGCCTGATTCTTTGTTTATCGGTGCTCGTGCTGAGACGGTTTATCTTGAAGGTTATCTTGACGATCTCCAGAGGAGAATTATGAACGATAGAACGAAAGAAGAAGTGGATTATCTGATACAGGATCTAAAAATTAGAGGGGCGCTTGCTGATTTTTTTGCCAACGGAACTAAATCTTTGTCGGTTTCGGAATCACTGGCATTTTTAGAGGCGTTAAAATTAACCTCGAAAACGGCAAAAAAACTTGCTGAGAAAACGCTACCCAAATATCTGAAGTTGCTTAAAGATTCTATCGACGCGCTAGACCAAAAATCTAAATTAAATCCAGAAAAATCTACTAAGTATAGCGAGAAGAAGGCGCGGCAGGTGAAAGTAGAAAAACAGTCGGAGGTTATTCTTAAGAAGGCGAGCGAGGTTGTCGAAAAAATTGAAACGCTTATTGAAAATATCGATGAACAAAATTTGGGTAATTCGGAAGAACAAAAGCTGTCGTTAGTTTTAACCGAAAAACAGGCGGATCGACTTGATGGATCAACTATAGATATTGGTGACCTATGATGACTAAGGATGATTCGATCGCAATAAAAATTTGCGGACCTGCTGGATCGGGCATTATGAAGCTCGGCGAGTTATTGTCCTCTGCGCTCAACCAATGCGGTTTTTTTACACTGACATATCCCGAATACCCGTCTGCAATCCGTGGCGGTGACAACAATGTTCAGATTGTTATTTCGTCTCAAGAAAATCTCTCTCCAAGAAATAAAATTGATCTTTTATTCGCCTTAGATCAAAAACTCCTAGATTCGCATCGAGAAGATCTGAAAAAAGATGCTTTAGTTTTTGATGCAAATACATTGAAGATTGGTGAGCTGCCTGAAGTTACCGCAAATCCTATTGTAAAAAATACCGTTGCCGCCGGCTTTATTTGGAAAGTTTTGTCTCAAGATCTTTATACATTACTTGGGGCGATAAAAGAGACCATTGACGAAAAATACGTCGATATAAATTTCAGGGCAGTGAAGTTAGGATATGAACTGCAAGTTGATGAAAAAATAAAAATGCCTGCTTCGGATGCAAAGAAAAAAATTAACGGAGCAACCGCAAATGAGATTTTTGCTAAAGCGATAAAAAAGGCCGATTGCCAATACTGCTCTATTTATCCGATCACGCCGATCAATAGCTTGCTGGGGTTTTTGTCTCAAACTGATATCAAGATGGTTGTACCGGAGGATGAGATCTTTGCGGCTTTAAGTACGATCGGAGCATCTTATGCCGGAAAAAGGTCGGTCACGGCAACCAGCGGTGCAGGTTTCAGCTTGATGTGTGAAGCGGTCGGATTTAGCTCGATGGCTGAAATTCCTTTGGTCGTGGTTTTGGGGCAAAGATCGGGGCCATCGTCTGGAATGCCGACTTATAGCGGGCAGTCAGATTTAACTCTTGCAATAAATCCCGGCCACGGAGATTTTCCAAAAATCGTTTTAGCCCCAGGAGATTTACAAGAAGCAATGAATTTGGGACAGACGGCATTTAACTTAGCCGAAAAATACCAGCTACCAGTCATTGTCTTGGCTGATAAATATATGTGCGAGAGTCGTTTTTCTTCAGGAAAAGATCTTGACGAAAAAACCATCGAAATCGATCACGGTAAAAGATTCGAGGCCGGTAGCGATTATTGTCGCTATAAGCTTTCCCATGATGGTATTTCGCCAAGAGCTTATCCTGGCGAGACAACATTTTTGACCAGCTCGTACGAGCACGATGAGTGTGGTTTTTCGGCCGACGATGCGAAAACAAGAACGGAAATGATGGACAAAAGAGACAGGAAGATCGAAAACATGGACGGCGGTTTCGAGGTTTTTGGCAATAAAAATTCTGGTACTTTGATTGTTGGGTGGGGCTCAACTAAAAGTAGTATTCTAGAATATTTAGCAATAAATCCGGAAGTAAAATATATCCATATTTGGAGGCCATGGCCATTCGCAGCTGATTTAAAAAAAGAGGTTTTGAAGGCAAAAAAAGTCATTGTTATTGAAAATAATTTTTCTGGTCAGATGGCGAGCTTGATTGAAATGAAAACACTGAAGCCGGTTCTAAGAATTACCAAAGATGACGGCCGGCCGTTTTATAAAGAAGAGTTGGCAAAATTAATCGATCAATCCATATGAACAAAACACTAGATACGGGTAAGGTTCCAACATGGTGTCCGGGCTGCGGGGCATATGGTGTTAACGCAGCGCTTAAAAAGTCAATTTCCGATCTTAAAATTGAACCCAAAAACGTTGTTGTTTGCTATGACATCGGTTGCAGTGGAAATATGATCAATGTTCTCAACGTTTGTGGCGTTGAAACTTTGCATGGTCGCTCTATACCTGTTGCAGTCGGTATCAAAACTGCCCGCCCAGAGCTGTCTGTGATCGCACAAGCTGGTGACGGTGGACTGCTTAGCGAAGGCCTCAATCACTTTGTGCACGCAATGCAAAGGAACGATGACATTACTCTTGTTTTAAACAATAATTATATTTTTGGTTTAACGGCTGGTCAGAAGTCCTCGGCAACTCCTGTTGGGGTTAAGGCACGTGCCCAAAGTGAAACAAACCAGACAAAACCGGTTAGTGCGGTTGACCTTGCGGTTGCCTCTGGCTGTAAGTTTATAGCCAGGGTACCGGTTGAGAATATGTCATTGTTGGAGGAGGCCATCACTTTAGCGATTCAGTTTAAGGGTTTTGCCTTAGTTGAAGTGATTCAGCCATGCAAGGTTTGGGCAAAAGATTTCCCCCAAGAGAAATTTGTTTACTTAGAAGGTCCAGTCGGTGATGCGAAGGAGTTGATCGGAAAAAGCAACCTTGCGGGCATTTTATATTTAGACAAATAATCGCTCCGATCAACTGTTGACATATTCCCGCAAATAAGGTATTTTTTATCTACGGAGGCAATTTGGCTCATAGTTTTTGACAAAGTTCCAATTAAACACAGAGCAGGGTCCAGTTACTGCTGGACTTTTTTTGTCTCCACGAATTTTGACAATTTTGCAAGTCCTGTTAAACCGACCCCCCGTCGGAGCCGAAAGGCAATTTAACAGGAATCGTTGGTGATTCACACCGGATGTGATAGCCAACTATGGTTTGACAAAACCAGATGAGAGCGCACGAGTAGCGCTATATAAACCACTCAAATTAAATTGAGCTTAATCCAGCACCTTATACGTGCTGGGTACAAACATCAATTCTATTGAGAGTTTGATCCTGGCTCAGGATGAACGCTGGCGGCGTGCCTAACACATGCAAG
>CAYYMZ010000012.1:2158-26682 GCA_964473025.1 uncultured Candidatus Saccharibacteria bacterium | reverse complement strand
CGAATGAGCATTATATCTTCACCCAATCACCTTGCGACAATCAGGATCGGACAACAGCTCTAGTGATGTTGTTTACCCCGCCATTATCTGGCGGGGTTGTGCCAGCCCCACGCTGATCTTTGTGGTCTGACACTACTTTACCGCGTTTCTTTTGCTGATCTTCGAAAAGATAAACGCGGCCTTGGTTTCAAATTTTCAAATTGCTAGAAAGCGGGTTGTGCACTTCCTGCCTATAAACCTTTGGTGCATATGGCTGAAAGTGAACATCCTCCGTCGTTCAATCTCTTGGAGAAATAGATGATTATTTCTCTTCTCCAACTAGATTTCACTTTGGAAGGATCATTGCGGATTATTCTTTATTTAAGGAGCAAACACCCGCACATCTTCACTCTGATGCCTCACATAGAATTATTCATTCTCGTTCGGCTCCGGGTCGAAGATGAGGGGTTGTCAGCTTCCCATTTTATATGCCCTTTGGGCAGATAATAATCGATAGCTGACAAAAAAACCGCTCGATAGAGCGGCGTAAACCTCATAAAATCAGGTTTTGATATTACCCGCTCACCCCCCTGAATATGTAATAAATCTTCATATGGCTGTGATTAAGGTTAGCAAAAGATAAAAAGGGTGTCAAGCCCTTTCCAAACCATACTTTCAATTTAATTTGCAAGCCTGCGGCTTGCGGTAAATTGTGAAGGATAAGGGCTTCAGAGTTGCGAAGGCCAGCCCTTACCCTCCACACCTCCCAACCTGGCCGACGCTTCAGGGACTGCTCAAATTTTTTCTTCCCGAGGAGCTCTCTCGTCAACATGTTTGTGACGCTACTCATCGCCCCGAAAAAATTATCGCTTTATTTATTTAAAAAAGAAAAAGGGACCCGATCGCTCGGATCCCGAGGGGAGTTATCACTCAGCGCTCACGGAACATAGGCAGCGCCCACAAGAGCATGTCTGCAGACAATCTCTTGGGGTAAATCATGATCACCATCAGGTGAAGGAGCAAGGGTCTGGATCAGGTAGAAACCGGATGGGGTGGGTTGCTGCGGCAGATAGTTGAGGTGGAGCCAGACGGCAAGTGGTTTGCCGGTTTGCGGGTCTCGCCAAAGCGACGAATCACTTTGTCCGAGAGCGATGAAGTCGTTAAGGTACATATTCCACAACAGCTCAAGCTCCAGATAAGAATTGGTGCGGATGGCACTGTTGATAGCAGCCACCTCAGCGGGTGAGCCGAAATCAATTCCTGACTCGGATTGCATTCTACGTGCCCAGAACGCAGTGCGAGTCGCAGGCAGGACGTAAAGCGGAATAGTGACTTGCCCAGCAATTCCTGACTTTCCGTTTGTCCAGAGATCTGGCGGATAGTCATCGATCCTCGTGTCGTTGCCTGGCAACCCTCTTTCAACCGCTTCGGATGGCGTCAGGTCAAAATTGACGCTCAGGTTGTGGAGCAGCACGAGATTCAGCCCCTTTTCTTCGACTCGGATAGACGGTTTTGCTACTCGGGACATATCAAACGCCTCCTTAAGATGGGTCGTTTACCAGTTATGTAAAGCGTCTAGGTATGACACAACTGTAAAGCAGATATGTTTTATTGTCAATTTAAAATTTGTGAATCTTAGTATTTCGGCTGAAATGCTTTTGATTTGGTGGAGAAATTTTGAGAGGGGAGCTCGAACCTGGTCCTTGAATAAGGAAGACATTTAAAAAAATCAAAGGGGGCGGCAGAACTTGACCACCCCCGTTCCTGTTAGTCGCACGTATCCTACTTGGGCGTGTACCTGTACCTTTCGGGCGGAACACGGAAGATTCGCTTGACTGCCTCCAGACGGTCAAGCCCGAGTTGGCGATTCTCTATTCCCTCTTTGGTCAAGAGGTCGAAGTCACCTCTGATTGATGCCGCCGCTTGCAGCTTCTTGGCCGCAGCCATCAACCAGCTGGTTGGCTCATCCACGCTGGCCATAATACCAGACACAACTATCTCGCACTTGGGGTAGCAGTCGTGCCCGGAGTTCGGGAGATAGAAGTAGACTACCTTACCCCCCAGGCTACTCCGCAATGCCTCGGCAATGCGTGCTAGATAGTTAGGGACACAGAGCCACCCTTCCCTCAGCTCCCAGTCCCTAGTAAGATGCAGTTCTTCGGGGTGATTAGTTTCGTCATCAAAAACCAGCCACCCCGGCCAGTCTAGCCGGCGCTCACCGATCTCGAGGTACTCGTACCTCGGAGATAAGTGAGGGCGTCTCGGTTTGAGCGTGAAGGAGGCGCATACCTCACCTTCGTGCTCAAAGAAGGGAGCACTGCGTCCATTCCCAAACGGACTGAAATCCAAAGTACAACCGCTCCTTCCGATTCTCATGTCAAACACCAACCTCTTCTTACTTCTTAGTCCTTGAAGCAATCAAGGGGAGCTCTTTGGTTTCTCCTCGCTCCTATGGATAGATTCCCAAGTGGAAATCCTATAATAATGTCACAATTTACAAATTAAATCAATAATTTTTCGGCTGAAATGCTTTTGATTTGGTGGAGAAATTTTGAGAGGGGAGCTCGAACCTGGTCCTTAAATAATAAAGATAATTTTAAAAAAGAGAAAGCCCGGGGCGTGGTGGTAAATCACGCATCCGGGCTTTGGGGTTGATAGGTGAGAAAACTGAAATCATCGCGGTCGGACAGTGACAGTTCCCCGGCCACGACAATATTCAAGTCTTCTTGAGTAAGTTCCCCTATCCCAAACCGGTCGACGAACAGCAGTTCGGAGTCAGTCAGCAAGGCAAAAAGCAGATAGGGGTTGCCGCGAATGTCCGAGGCAACAAGCTTGTCGAGAACCCTCTCGAGCAAGGCCCTGTCCCGGGGAAGGTCAGTCCGGTAATACAGCTCGTTAGCGTGCAGATCCTTCAGCGAGTTGAAAAGCCGGGCAGTATGGCTTTCACCAAAGCTGACCTCGCCTCTCTCGAGTGATTCGCCGATCACTGCCTGAATGAAACACTCGAAGCGCTCGTTTTGGGTTTGCCCGAGGGCAAACTTGGCTGTGTGGAGCTTATTCCATAGGGACCTCGCTGCTGGTGGGGAAATCAACATGCTCTCCCATAACCGGCCGGAGGCAAACATGTTGATGTAGTCAGGGGTGTCATCGAGGACATAGGACTTGTCCGCAATCGCCAGAACCCCGTATTCGTTGGGCACAGGCACCTCCATCACTTCACTTCTCATACTGTGATAGGTAGTGCCGCAAAGGACCTCATAGGTCAGATCCAGCTCGCCAACTTTTTGCAGCACGAAAGGAGCAACCTTGGCATGATCGTAGGGCGGGTACCCAAGAGCTTCGAGACGTTGACTTAGAACATGTTCACCGAGGTGCCCATATGGGCAATGTGCGATGTCATGGCCAAGAGCGATTGCCGAAACAAGGTCTTGGTTGAGTTCAAGTCCGCCAGCTATCGCTCGCGCTACTCGCAACACCGTAACGGTGTGACTGAGTCGGTTATTGGTGTCGCCGCTTGAAAAAACCTGCCTTTTGTCAGCTAAGCGATAGGTCAGGATATGATCTGACATTTGCCAATGATCGTACCGGAATGGTCTTCGAACCTTGAGGCCGCTGGGGCGACCTTTTGAGTCAGCGTCGAGAAACGGTTTTACAGCGCTCATTTCGCGGCCTCCTTTTTGTGATGTGCGCTCTATGGCTGGATAGAGTAGTACATTAAGATAACTAAATTTTACAAATTATTCAAATCCGAAGCCAGAACTGGAGCCTTATTTCGGCTGAAATGCTTTTGATTCGGTGCGGTGGAAATTTACGATTAAAAGAATATAATTTAAATAATGAAATTTTTAAGAGGTTTGCTGAAGACGGTGGTTTTTGTTGTAATATTTATTGCTTTTCTCATTATTTTCAGTGTAATTTGTAGCATTTTAGATATAAACCACTTATCTATAAACGTTTCTGGAAATCCAAGAAACAACTCCTGTACGGACATAACGGGTTTCCCTTTTGCAACTGGTTCGGGCAATTGTTCCGACGTGGGGTTCGGGTGTGTTTGTCCTCCAGTACCGTTATACTACAACCCCAGCGGATGGGAAAATTTTAATCTATTTTTCCCCGATATATTGGCTCTTTTGGCCACGATCCCGATTTTTATTAAAATTAACCGATATTGGAATAAGAAAGTTTCTCAAAAGGAGAACGGTCCTCAAAATTCTCAGCCAACCGGCTGAAATGCTTTTGACTCGGCGGGTTCAAGATCGCCGAGAACGTAGTTGGCGATGCGGATGCGTTTTAGGGAAACGACCGAGAGTTTGGCGCGTTCCATGGTTTCGCGGATCTGGCGCTTGCGGCCTTCTTTTAAAATAATTTGAAAAGTGGCGAATTTGCCTTCTTTTTTGATGACTTTGGCTTTGGCGGGGCGGCATCTGTAACCGCCGATTTTAATTCCACAGGTTAAAAATCGCATGGCCGCATCTAGGTATTCGTTCGCCTCCTCTTTGGGAGAGCGAACCTCAACAATATATTCTTTTTCGTGATCGTTGGACGGGTGTTGCAATTTTTGGGCAAAATCTCCGTCGTTGGTTAAAATCATCAGTCCTTCGGAGTTTTTGTCGAGGCGCCCAACCGGAAAAAGACGGGCATCGGACTTAACCAGTTCGGTTACAATTTTTTCCGCATGTTCGTCTTCAGTTGTGGAGGTATATCCAACTGGCTTGTAAACCAGATAGTACTCCTTCTTTTCCTCCTGCTTGAGTTCTGTACCGTCCACAACCACTACATCTTTCAGCAATACGTCATAGCCTAGGTTTGTCATTTTTTCGCCGTTCACCAAAACCTTGCCTGCCGTTACAAGTTCCTCAACTCCCCTTCGACTTCCCAATCCATGACTGGCTAAAAATTTATTTATTCTCATAAGTTATTATTCTAGCGGAAATCCAGCGATTTGAATAGGTTTAGGTTGCATTTGAAACCGAAAGACTTATAATTGCCTTGCGTTCGTGGCGTAACTGAATAACCTTCGCGGGCACTAGGGCCTTGGCCACGAAAAACAAGGCCCCACTCTTTTTAAAAAAACACCCCGCCCTTTCGAGCGGGATATTTTTTTACTTTAGCAACAAGGGCATCCAGGTCCCATAAATTCTCCTCTTTTATTTTTCGTCTTTTGCTTCGTCTTCTTTTGCTTTTGGCGGACAGCCGCACTTCTCACACTTGCAGCAATCGCAAGGGCTGCAGTCGCATTTTACGCACTTGCAGCAGTGACATTTTTCTTCTTCCATCTTATTCTCCTCTCTCAAAACCTATTATTTTTCCATTGATTAAGCAATCGGCAATTTTCTGTCTGGCAGATTTGTATATTCTCTGCACCGTGACGCGCGAAACTTTCATCTTTTTTGCCGCACCTTCTTGGTCCAATCCGTCAACATCAATTAGTTTGATCGTCTCTAACTCGTCAGGAGCCAAACTATTTTTAGAGCAATCACAAACCTTTCTTCCCGTTGGACGGAAGCTTGGTACGCAAGGGCACGACTCAACACATCTGCATTTTTTTGGTCTCATGTTTACATTATGAACATATGTTCATCATTTGTCAAGTGCTTTTTAGCAAAAATAAAAAAAATAAACGACTGTTGCCAACCATAGAATTAGCGTTATAATTGAAGCATCTGCTATCTGAGGCAGCCGCGGCTTGTCCGCTCGTACCCTGACAGAATAGGGAGGGAAGCTATCGGGAAAATGACCCGCACTCTCGTCGCGTAAGTGTCACGCCTCGCCCACCGCTTACCACAAATCGGGTAACCGGTGCGGCATCGGACGGATTCCGACTGGTCTTTCGAGACCCCACGCCCTGAAAGGATAGGTGCGACTTCATCGCGATCAGCCGTTTGGACGTCAAACGTCCAAAGGAGCAAACACATGCGTCAGTCCCGCTGGCGCTCGATCACCAGTCACTCCGAGCGCTAACTGAGCACGTCTCCGTGTACTCCTGGGCCAGTCCCAGGAGCCATCCTCCCGATCCCAATCCCACAAACCTTTCCCGGTCTAGATCTTCGAGACCGTTCTCAAGCCCAGCCGTGCGTACACCGGCTGGGCTTTCTGATTTTAGAGAGCACTATTCACCTTTTGGTTGCTGCCCAAGAGAGCTCATCAATATTGAGAAGAGCGAGAAGATTAGAGCGGCGAAAAACGCCGACCAAAAATTTGTAACTGTGAATCCTTTGACAATCGTTGCCGCCAGCCAAAACAGCAAACCGTTAATCACAAAGGTCAGCAATCCTAGGGTCAAAATATTAATCGGCAGAGTCAGGATGATAATGATCGGTTTGATAACCGCGTTAATGAGCGCCAAAACTAGCGCTACAATCAATGCCGTATAAAAACTCGCCACACCAATGCCCGGCACAATATAGGCGATTAGCATTAACACTAACGCGTTGGCGATCCACTTTAATATTGATTCTAGACACATAGATACTCCTTTTAGGAGTCAAATTAAAAACTCAAAAATCAAAAGCCAAAACTAGATTTATTATACTTTAAATTAAATGAACTTGTCAGTACTATTTTGAATCAAAAAAATTCTTACCCGTTTCATACGCTTCGAGATACCACGGCACTGTCCCAAAAAAGGGCTTAGGTAATTTTGTGACAGGATACCAGTTCCAATCACTACATCTATCTTTTTCTTTGTTTTGTACCTCACCTGATTTCCAATCAGCAATCAATCCAAATTGGGCATAATGCTTTCCGTACTTTACAAGATTTGCACAATATAAGAGATTGATATTTTGAATCTCAATCCCCACTTCTTCTTTTACCTCTCTTTTGGCTGCAGACAGGATCGACTCACCAAATTCCAAATGTCCTCCTGGGAATGCATATTCTCCAGACCCATGGGCCCCCTTCCTCTCGCCCATTAGCACTTTTCCACCCTTAAAAATCATTACCCCGAGACCAACCTTGATTTGCCTCTCCTCTTTCATGCCTCGACTGTACCATGCATATTTTAGTTTGCAAATATTTGACATAGGGTTAGTTTGTTCTATGATGGTGTGATCGCTTTTGCAGCCATTCTAGGCAAGGGAGGGTCGGCGATGAACATTATAATCGGCGTAACCGGCCCTCGAGGGGCCGGGAAATCGGAACTGATCAAATTCCTCGCAGAGTTCATTCCGTGCGCCACGGTACTACGGATGTCGGACTACGTCCGGCGCGAGGCCGATGAACTCCGAGGCAGAGGTATCAAGAGGGATCTGCGAGAGCAGTCCTTTGCCATGCGCCGAGAGTTTGGCAAGGAATACTGGATCAAGAAGATCCTTGCCGATATCGACTCGATGCCGGCTGGCGTCTTCATCATCGACGGGCAGAGAAACGCCGAAGGTGATATCGACTACCTGCGCGAAAATGCCGGATGTCGGGTTTTTATCGTCGGTGTTACAGCTGACACCAAGACGCGCTTCAGGCGGGTCAAGGAACGCAACCGTGATGGCAACCTCACCGACAGACAGATCCGCCGCGACCTTGCGGCAGACCTGCGCTCTGGCGGAGAGTGCGGTTTCGATCTTTTTGCCTGTCTCGAGCGATGCGACGACGTAATCATCAACACCAGCACTCTCGCCGAGCTCAGAGAGCGCACGAGATTTGTGGTCGAGATGATGTTCCGCGGGTTTGGCAGCTGATACACGGCTTGCCAGACCCGCTTCTTTTAAAATCAGGATAAAACTAGCAGCACTTAGGTCTGATCACTTTTTGCTCAATCGCTTTATCGCGTACTGCCATGCCTATAACTTTTGCCACGTGCTTTTCCAAAGGACTTGGAAGAATCTTCTCGCGAGTGGGATTTTTGACCGCACCGGCCAGTGCTAACGCGGCGGCTAATTTCATCTCGGCAGTGATTCTTGTCGCTTTTGCATCCAGGGCACCGTGGAAGATGCCAGGGAAAGCTAAAACATTATTAACTTGATTCGGATAGTCGGAACGACCCGTGGCGATAATCGCCGCACCGACTTCGCGGGCTAACCTTGGATCAATTTCGGGCGTTGGATTGGCCATCGCAAAAATAATTGGGTCTTTAGCCATTTTTTTGACCATCTCTTTGTCTAAAACATTGCCGACTGACAATCCAATAAAAATATCTGCATCAACAATTGCTTGGTGCAAACTTTGATGCATTTTTTCGTGGTTAACCTCGGAGCACAAAGCTTTTTTGTACTCGTCTAAATCCCCTCTCGTACAGACCATCCCCTCTTTGTCGATGATAGCCATTTTTACTTTTCCGCGCGTATATCGCGAAATCATCAGCGCCACGGCCGAGCCGGCCGCGCCGGCACCATTAATTACAATTTTGCAATCGCTCAAATCTTTTTTTAATACTTTTGTGGCATTAATTAATCCCGCCAGCACAACCACCGCTGTGCCATGCTGGTCGTCGTGCATCACCGGAATACCCAGTTCTTGCAAAGCGTCTTCAATTTCAAAACAGCGCGGGGCAGAAATATCTTCTAAATTAATACCGCCGAAAGACGGGGCTAGGTATTTGATTGTTTTAATAATTTCCTGCGTGTCCTGCGTGTCTAAAACGAGCGGGAAAGCATCTATGTTAGCAAATTCCTTAAATAGGATTGCCTTTCCAGCCATAACCGGATGTGCTGCTTCCGGACCAATATTTCCAAGACCCAGGACGGCTGAACCGTCAGATATTACTGCAACCAAATTAGGACGCGCCGTGTATTCCCAAACCTTGCACTTGCTCTTCGCGATTTTGGCAGATACAGCCGCCACGCCAGGAGTGTAATAGACCGCTAGGTCCTCCATGGTCTTTATTTCTGCCTTGGAGGCAATCGAAATTTTACCTAGTAGGCGCCGATGATGTTTGAGTGACAATTTGTCGAAATCTTTTTTTGCCATAGTATAGAAATACTAACATAAATTACGCGAGAAATCACCGTTAATTTGACTTTATGGGGTTTTGCGATGCCAAGAAATATAGTAAGGTAATGAGGCAATGAAAATAAGATATATTCTGCCTTCAACAATTGTTGCCCTTCTGTTCTCTGCTGGCAAAGCATTTGCTTTCTGTCCAGTTTGCGTTGTAGCTGTTGCCGGCGGAGTAGGACTATCGCGTTATCTCGGCGTCGACGATACCATCGCAGGGCTTTGGATTGGCGGTCTTTTGGTCGCAATCTCCGGTTGGACACTAAACTTTCTGTCTAAAAAGAAGGTAAATTTTATTGGAATCAAAGCCCTTGTACCCGTTGCTTATTATGTTCTGGTCGTCGGACCACTTTATCGATCGGAGATTATTGGCCACCCATTAAATAAGATCTGGGGGATTGATAAGCTCATCCTAGGCATCGCCATCGGTTCGGTTTTTCTTCTCGCTGGCATGTGGCTTTATGAAATTTTAAAAAAGAAAAACGGCGGTCATGCCCATTTTCCGTTTGAAAAGATTGTTTTAGCAATAGCCCCACTTGTAATTTTATCAGCTGTGTTTTATTTTCTAACAAGAGGTTAATATGGCCGATCAAAAAATAGATAAAGTCCTGGATAAGATAAGTCGTTTTAAAAAACAAGATAAACTAGACCTGTCCTCCGATGAAGATTTATCAATTGCGATTATGAATTTGGTTTCGATCGAAGAACACTTTTTCTTTACCGCACAAAAAACAGGAAAATCAAAATACAATGACCTATTGTCAGAAGTGCGCGAGATGCGCAAAGAGTTGTTGAAAAAAATCGTCAAAGAGCCCGAAGGAGAAGTTTGGTGTATCTCAAAACACCTGCTCGCCGCTTCGATGCGGTTGATGGAGGTCGGGACAAAGGCATTAGGCCAGGGAAAGAAGAAAGAAGCCGAAGATCTGTTTGAAAAATCTTATAATCTTTATTCGCTTTTCTGGGGCGTCAACATGAAAGCCGTTTCTCTGGATGAAGTTAAAAAAATTGACGATAATGCCCTAAACATTCACGACGCAAAGAAAAAGGGCTTATTTGGAAAACTAGGCGAACTCGTCAAAAGAGCGATTGATTGTTGTATTGAGTAAGGCAGTACTATTTTTCGACTTTAAACATCTTACCGTGTCCAGGAATAATATAATCGGCAAGTTCTAGAATTTTTTTGCGACTTTTTTGAAGCTCTTTTTTATCCGAAGCATACGGATCGTTTTTCGGATAATTTTCTTTCCAAAAAACGTCACCAGCAACCGCTACCTTACCCTCTTTTGTATTAACTAGAAATGTAATGCCATCATAATTATGGCCTGGGGTTGAAACAACTTCGATATTTTCGGAGAATTTTCCAATATCCAGATCTTCGTCTCGCCCCTCTTGCCATTGACCAAAATACTCCACCACTATCGCTGTTTCAGGAAACATTCCGGCATTGCGGTAATGGTCGATATGCGAGTGGGTAATAAAAACATGTGTAACATCTTTGATTTCGAGCCCTTCTTTTCTGAGAGCATCGACTAAAATTTGCTGATTTGGGAGTACCCCCGGATCAACAACGGCAACAATAGGCCCGTCTTTAATCAATGAAATGGTGGGTGAGGTTGTCGGTTCTTTGCCGGTCTTATCGCAATCGGCATTGATCCAACCTTCGTGAATGATTTTTACTTCTGCCATGTTTTTAAAAATAATTTTTTTTCCAACTTCGCCCCTCAGTTTTACCACACCCATTTAGGCGGGGCGAAGGCAGGCCCCCTCAAATGACTGACTAATGACATCCTCTAGGATATCCCTTGCTAGAGTTTTTAACTTAGCTCTTAACAACTTTTCTTCTTCAGTAGAGTGCCCTTCGCGCCGTTCCGCAAATATTCCATATCCTGCATCCTGCACTATTTGATTTTCCGTAGCTATACTATCCAACAGTCCACCGTGCGAACCAGACATTCCAATATGAGTCTGGATATCTGCATCCTTAACTATTCTTTTTATTCTCCTCGCCATCGTATCTACACTTGCAGACTCCGACCCCCCTTCCACTAATTCTTTTCTTCCTCTCTGCCAACTATAAGTTTTGGTCCGTTGCAAATTCCTCAATTCCTTTTCGTCCGCTGGATACTTGGTTGATGAATCCTCTGCCGTGAATGGAGCGTCTTGCGAAGTATCAAAATACTTATACTGGCCTCTGGGGTTTAGCTTCAACGGATTTAGTTCTCTTCCATTGAGTCCTACTGATGATTCGTCGAATAATATGACGGTTTTACCCGACAGTTTCTCTTGTAGCTCCCAACCGACTCTTTCACCAAAATCCATATTATCATCAGGATTAACAAACATAATCGATGGTTTTTTGACCCCCTCCAAAGGAACTTGAAACAATTTTGCGTATTCTAGCCGCATTATTGGAAAAATTTCATTTGCCACTTCTCCATAACGGCGGGCGGCTTTATCCAAGAAAATTATTACATCAGCCTGCACTGCGAATGCATGGCGATAAATCATCTCCATCTCATCACACACACCCCTCCAGTCGTTAGAAGGAGCATCTCTATATTTTTCCCGAAGTCTTTCTAACTCTTCCCCTAGTTCAGGATCCAAAGATTTGATTTCAGTGTTTTGAATAACTGGTTCAGGGGCGAGAGCTGTTGAATTAAAATTTCTCTCATTTGCTGAAAGATTTTGGGAATTTCCTGTGTCCGCAATGCGTTCTGGTTCCCCAGCTTCCTCGGTAGCTTGCGTTTCAGGCGCAAAACCGGTAGTTGGCGCAACAAAACCTTCCGCTCCTTCAGGTACCTCTTTTTTTTCTTCCCCCATTACTCTCCTTAATAGTTTCTAAATTGCTAGTTAGATTATAATTTATTACTTCGTAGAAGCAATACTGAATGGTGGACCCGAGCGGATTCGTCCCGATCTTCAGATCGAGGATCCGCGATTTCGGCAGAAATCGGGAAACCGCTGACCTCGACATTGCATCGACAACTTTGGTGGACCCGACAGGATTCGAACCTGCGACATTCTCGTTGCAAACGAGATGCTCTACCAACTGAGCTACGGGCCCACCAAAGTTGTCGAATCGCTCTACCTCACCCCGCCAGCCCTTGGCGGGGCCAACTGAGTCCCGACAGAATTTTATTCTATCGAGGATCCTCGATTACAAATTTTTAATTAACTTCTCAATCATCTCTCTTTTCTTCCACGATTTAATTTGTCTTTCTCGACTTACTGCTTCTTTGCGAGTTGCAAACTTTTCTGAATAAACTTTCTGCCAAGGTAAATATCGTTTGGTCGAAATAACCTTACCTGTATTATGTAATTCTAATCTTGCAGAAATATCTTTACAACTTCCTATGTAGTACTGGTGGTTTAATTCTGACTCAAGTATATAGATATGATACATTGATTCGTGATTGGTCTCTACCAACTGAGTCCCGACAGAATCTTATTCTGTCGAGGATCCGCGATGCTTCGCATCGGGACTAATGGCCCGCTATTTATAATTTTGATAATACGTCGGGGTTGGGGTTGGTTCAGTATTATCAAACTGTACGCCGCCAGAAAAGAAATAAATTATCGCGGCGATAGGAGCTAATATACCAATAATCTTCCAAATTGTAAAGGTTCCGCCCCGTCCGACCCGATTTTCCGCCCAGCCCATTTTGCCGACCATTCGAACCACATACATTGTCCAATCGGGTTTAAGTCCGATTAACATAAATAATATTCCAATCACCAGAATCGTCCAGCGGTTTAATAAAAATACCCAAAGTCCCATAGTTTTATTTTAGCACATACCAGAGGGAGCAGGCGATTAAAATCACCTGCGTCAAAATGCCAACCCAGAAGTACTTATTGTTAATAATTGTAAAATGAATTTTCTCGTGAAAAAGATGGTAATAATTAAACGGAAAAGCTTTGCGAAGACGAGGGGACCAGAATGGCATATTGTCAATTAGATCAGGTAAAATTGCACCAAAAGCCCCGAAAATCATCGGTAAGTTGTAACCCCTACCCTCGAAAAGCAAAAACGAAAGCAGAATCAAAAGCGCAAGATCAAATCCAACGATGATGATAATTCTTTTATCAAGTGCAAAATTTTCAACGCTAACGTCGTACGAACCACCGTCGGTATGAGGAATGGCGTCAATAATATGATGAGAGATGAAACCAGCGATAAAAGCCAAAACCGGATTGCCCGTGGCAACTCCTACCGCCGCTCCAACTGCCGCGTGTGCTGTTAATTGCATTTTAAAAAAGAGCTTGCGCTCATTATTCTGGTGGGCGATTCAGGATTTGAACCTAAAATGATTTTTCCTGGTTTTTTGGTGCGCGTGCCTGGACTCGAACCAGGGACCTCAAACTTATCAGATTTGCGCTCTAACCAACTGAGCTACACGCGCTCCAAAAAACCACGAATTATCAATGATTAGTTTCGGGTTCCGCCCCCGAAACGCGTCATTATCAGCCCCGAAGGGGAGCCTTTGGTTTGACGCGCTCTAACCAACTGAGCTAATCGCCCCTACCAAATCAAAAATATTATACCAGTAAAATAACAAAATTCAATGCGCTAAACGATATCCTTCTCGTCGATAGTTACGGTTTGGCCGCGAGCGATTTTGCCCTCAAGCATACTTTGCGCCAAGGCATTTTCGACTTTGTCCTGAATAGCGCGGCGCATCGGGCGGGCACCGTAGATCGGATCAAATCCAACGCGCGCTAATTTTCGAACCGCCGCTGGTGTTACTTTAAGCGTCACCTCTTTTGTCGCCATTTGATCGGCAAGCGACTGCAACATTAAAGTTGCAACCTGAACTATTTGATCGGGCGACAATGGATGGAACGCAACCACCGCGTCGAAACGGTTTAGAAATTCGGGGCGGAAGATGCCTTGTGTCTGCAAGAAATCCAAAAGCGATTTTTTCATCTCTTCGCCATGGATATTTTTGAGTAAGTTTTGGCGAATTAATTCTGACCCAGCGTTTGACGTCGAGATAATAATTGTATTTGTAAAATCAACCGTTTGTCCAGATCCGTCCGTCAATCTCCCATCATCGAAAACCTGTAAGAATAATGTCAAAATCTGCGGATGTGCCTTCTCGATTTCATCAAGTAAGATTAGCGAGAATGGGTTATCCGAAACAGCTGTAGTTAGTTGCCCCTTCTCTCCCTCCGCACCTGCCGCCGGCGGTGAACCGATTAGCCGATAAATCGATGATTGCTCCTGGAACTCGGACATATCGATACGGATCATGCTTTTCTCATTGCCAAAATATGCCTCCGCTAACGCCTTGGCGGTCTCGGTTTTTCCAACACCAGTTGGACCCAAAAAGAGGAAAGTTCCAATCGGTCGATTCTTGTTCTGAATCCCCGATCGGGCGCGGCGCATTGCATTTGAAACAGCAGCAACTGCCTCGTCCTGACCGATAACGCGCTTGTGCAAAAACGTTTCTAGGTTTAATAATTTTTGGGCTTCTTGCCCCTCTGCTTGAGCCACAGGCACCTCCAATTTTTTTGAAACCAAATCGTCAATTTGACGCGCAAAAACAACTTTACCGCCTGCTTTTGCAACGGACACCGAAACCTCATCGACAATTTCAATTGTTTTCTCTGGGTTAGGCATATTGTGAATATACCGGTCGGCAACCCTGACGACTTCTTTTACTGCCTGATATGGCCAAAACACGCCGTCGCGGTGTTCAACAAATGGAATCATCTCCTCTAAAACCTCTGCCGTCTCATCTAGATTTGGCTCCTTAACGTCGATGCGGTTAAAAGCGGCGGCAACCCCCGGGCTTGATTCGATGTTTTTGTGATAGTCCTTTAATGTCGTTGCCCCGATTACCCTAACCGCACCTTCGAGATAAGGCAAAAGAATTTCGGACGTATTGACCTGTCCCACGCCTTCCTGACTCGAAACCAAAGCATGAAAATTATCGAAAAAGAGAACAATATTTCCTGCCCTTACCGCCTCATTAAAAATACGCTTGACGCGCATGGCAATTTCTCCCGAATCACCGGAACCAGAAAGAAGTGCCCCCGTGTCAACCTGAAAAACCTGTGAATATTTAAGCGAAGGCAAAATGTTGCCTTTAATAATTTTGGCGACAAATCCTTTAACGATCGTTTTTTTACCGATGCCATGCTCCCCGATTAAAAGGACGTTATCTCGGTCGGTTTTTGACAGGATTCTTTCAATCTCATCAATTTCAGAGGATCGTCCATAAACGTGAACGTCACCCATAAACTCAACTTCGGTGTTGAGATTTTTCGCAAATTGGCTTAGCATTGGTGTATAGCCAAAGCTCCAATCGCTACCAATGCCTCCCGAGACAATAGGGCTCTCCCAAAACGGGAGATTATTACGTTTAATATATGCCTTTAAAAGTTCGTTCCACTCAACAACTCTTTTGATATCTTTTTCATCAATTTTTATATCGAACATCAGATGTTTAAAAATGTCGCTCCTCTGGATTAATCCAAGTAAAATATCTCCCGAGGAAACTTCATCGCGTTGGTTTTGAACTGCATTTTCACGCGCTGCGGATAAAACCTCGACAAAGTCCGCGCTAAAAGATATCTCGCCTGATTGTTGCTTCGGAATTTTTGCGATTTCCTGCGCAATTTGTGTCGACATATCCTTTTCCAAGCCAAAACCGGCACGAAGCAGCATATACTTACCATCTTCGCTTTGTTCCAAGGCCGCCAGGAGAACCAACGGATTGACTTCGGCAAAACGGTTTTGCCTAGAAATTGATCGAGCCGCTAAAACAACTTTTATCATTTCAGAGCTCAATGTATCTGCCAGATTATCAGCTCCTATATCTGGATGCGGGGTGTAAAATTCTTTTGCAAAATAATAGAAAAGCAGGTAATAACCGCTAAGCCCCGCAAGAACAAAACAAACATTGGGCAGTGTGGCAATTTTATTTACTAGGGCATAGAAATATACGAAAATCGATAGAATAAATATGGTAATGCTCAATCCCCTCAATACAGAATAAAAACCGCTCTGAAACCCTTTTCCAGATGTGATTTTCTTGAAATTTCGGGACTGATTGATCGCAAAACTTGCCATATTAAATTAAGACTCCTCCAATTATCAGGGCGAGTGCCAAAAGCGGTGAAAAAATAAACAGCACTAATGCAATAAACGCAACTAGTACCGTTGCGATAATTAATAAAATACCAACAACAATCGTTCCTGTTCTGACAACAGCACCAACGAGACGTGAGATCAAATTCATGAGCATTACACGTAAACGATCGTCGAGCGACATGTTGGTCGTATCAACTTCGTCTCTCTTCCAGGGTAAAAAGAGGGTCTTTAAAAGAAGGTCTATTGAAAAGTAATTAAAAAGTTTGGTGACGGTTTTACTGGCAACATAAAGAATTCTGGATGGCACGTATAAAAACCACCAAGAAAAGAAGCCAATCAAAAAAGAATGATCGCGGAAATCTTTCTTGCTGGCTGCTTGCGTTTGAGTTTCTACGCCAGATTCGATAAACCCTCCTTGTTCGCCCCGCATACCCCAAAATTAGCTTCGCAGGGTAAACTTACTTATATTTTAACAGAAATGAAACGGTTTAAAAAATTGTGGGGTTAGTGCGTAAAACACTAACCCCCAGATTCCCTCTTTTCCTCGTTTTCCTCGGAAAGATTCATTCTCCCTAACTCTACTTTTGCTCGGTGTATCCTGCTTTTGATTGTGCCTATAGATACTCCTGTTATCTCGGCAGCTTCCTCGTATGGCAGACCCAGAATCTCGACCAGTAGGTACGCATGAAACTTTGGTTTCCTAAGCTTCAGTCGGAAGATTACTGAGGCGCGACGAATTTCCTCGAGCTTAAGAAACGCCTGTTGCGGATCATTTTCCTCGCCTGCCAAGAGAAGATTGCTAAGGTTAACCGGCCGTCGTTCCGAGTCCCCATCTCCTATCTCGCTAAGAGACGGCTCTCTTGATGCCTTTGAAGCTCGGTAGTCATTGCAAGCGTTGACTACTATGCGATAGAGCCAGGCGTTGAATTTCTCCACATCACGATCCATCAAACTCCCAAGAGCTTTGATGATTGAGATTTGGGTTACGTCTTCAGTTGCCTCTTCAAGATCACCCCTGAAACTCCCGTACAAAACTCTTCTGGCAGTACTCTTGATTCGAGCGCGCATCTGATCGCTCTGGAGATCCTTCTTCAGTTTTCGCCGCTTCCATTCATCTATCACAACGTGCACCTCCCTCCCGCTTAGATTTCGGTCATTGCGATTCTACAATAAAACCGCTTTTAAATCAATAAAAACGGTTGTTTGAAAATTTTTTTATGCAAATGCTATTGCATAATTTTTTTGAGAGTGTCTTTGGCCGCTTCAAGCTGCGCCTTGAGATACACAACTATATCCAAGAATTCATAGCCCCCAAGCAAAAGGTAAGGGGAATCTTTCTCCAACTTTTTTAATGCTTTGGCTTTTTTTGTATCATCCATTAAATCGCTTAACGTCTTCTTGATTTTTAATATTTCATTTTCAAGCCAATTTAATCTCTCTTGCACCGGTTTTTTAGTTGATTCTTTTTTATAAAAATCAGACCAATTCTTTTTCGCCGCTTCGAATTGCTCTTGGGTTTCCTTATTTGCTGTTATTCCAGATATCGTGCCGTTCTCAATCTCATTACTTTCACCACTATTAAAGTTACCCTTTATAACGCTGGCAATAGAACCTGTTGTTTCCCTAAGAAGGTTAGCCGAAATATCTCCAGATGCCGCTTTTTTATCGACAATCTTTGACATTTCAACAAATCCATTTGCTTCTTCGGGACTATCAAACTTCTTATATTCACCGTCGCCTTGCTTAAGGCCTGCTGGTCTTTCTTTGTTCACAGCTTGGGCAACATCCATCTTGTTTGAAAAATCAAGAACAAATTTAAGATCTTCAGGAGAGCTCATAATTGCCTTGACCGGTTTGCTTAAAATCTCATCAAGCTTGTCAGTTTCAATTTTTAGCGCCTTATTATCCGGCAGGTTTGTACCCTGTCCGCTCTCATTTATAAATTTAGAGATTGAAACGTTTGAAATTCCGGACAAATTATCAATTATAATTTGCCTTGGTAAATTCTGATTTTTAACAGTAAAACCCTTGTCCGAGATTGCATTTAAAATACTTTCCGACGCTTTGCTGCCACTTACCTTTTTTAGCAGCAGCAAATCCTTTATATCAATAATTCTCCCCATTTTATCCTTGTCGTTTACGCTAGACCCCGCTTTTAAGTTATTTACCGTCATCCTTAACATATTTGCCATTTGCGGATCTTTCTCCATGTCAATTTCAGCATTAGCTAAAGAAGCAATTGAGGCCTTCTTTCCAGTTGACTCCTGGTGCTTGATCATACTTGCAACATAAGGATTCGATTTAAGACCAAGAGCTCCGATTGCGCTGTCAGGGGTAATAATAAATTTCGATTCTGCTTCGGAACTTTTTGTGTTCTTCGACATTTCGCGATCAAATGTCGGCGATAGATTCTGGAGAAAAACCTTATTACTCTTTAATACCACAGGGCCGGTGTTAATCAGTGTTTGTGCTCCCCCTTTGGAAGTCGGTGTAGAACCGCCAAATCGTCCAAATGCCGTTTTGAAATAATCTTTAAGCTGCATATTCCAGATATTGCTGCCTGCCGTAGATATAATTGAAACGGCCGAGCGCATTAAGAAAAACGGCAAAATCAGAGCAACCCAAACCATAACAATTCCGACGAGATACCTCGCGTAAGTATCTGTTTCCGAAAGATTGTTGCCCGAACCAAGAGACGAGTCGAGTTGAAGTCTGGCGTCGCTTACTCCAGGTGGCGCAAGATATATATTTGTACCTGATTGATAAACGTTACTTGACGAGCTTGCATCTTTGTTTGTCTGAAGAGGTATTCCACTAACTCGACTTGTAGATAAAGCATTCGGAACATCGTTTGGGATAATTTGCGTATGTTTCCAGATATAAGGGACCGCAGCTAGAAACAAGGCGATCAGTGGGCCTAAAAATAACCACCGCGCAAATTCTCTTATCCAAAACACGGCAATATTGCGAGTTAAACTAAATGCCAAAAAAGGAAAAATTAACGGCGAAAAAATAAGTAAAAGCCATAGAAAAACAATTCTCACGACAAATACCGCAGCGATTGCATAATTAGTCCAGGTTGTTAAGTTAACCAGAAATAAAGTATTTTTAACCGCTTCATCATAGCTTGTATTTTGCCGTCTGAATCCTTGAAAATCTTGGTAGTTAAAACTGACAGTTAAAAAGTCCTCGGCTTTTATTTGTCTAGTAGTTTTGTTACCGCTTGAGTCGGTAATAGACACAGTAAAAATTCTGTCCTGCAGGTAATCTATACCCTTGATTAGCAGCAAAAATCCTGAAAAAGAAAGGTAAGCGGCAATTATCGCCAGAATTAATACTGGAAGACGTCGTTTTTGATCATCGGCCCAGTTTGTTTTAAGTATCAAACCAAACGCCAAAACTATAAAAATAATAAAAATAATAATCGTCGTGAAAGTTCGGGTTTTAGTCCAAAGGTCTAAAATTGCCGGTGCTTGACCTCCCAATTCAGCGTCTTTAATCGAAACTGCCCAATTTAAGACCTCTCTCGCCCTCGCCGCGGCTTTACCAACTGCCGTAACCTTGGCATCAGGAACAAAATCGCCAGCAGCGTGGGTAGATACTACCCCAAAAACACCAGCAATAACAAGCACCGCTAAAACAAGAAGTACTATCTTTTTAAAACTAAAAGATCTAATATCCCCTCCTATCTTTACCAATAAAAGTATATCAAAATACTATCACCGAAATAAGCTCTAATTAGTTGACTACGCCGCTCCAGTCAAGGGCGGTAAAACCTTTTCGCTCAAGAACTGACTCAAAAATTGGTCCTGGAAGCTTAACTGGGGATGAGAGTTTTTTGAAGTACATGACAATCGGAATAAAGGTGTCGGGTTTTGGCTCAATGGTCAGTTGCAAGATTCTTGATGATTCTGCTCTTGAGTAATGAGATATTTGGACGAAAGGGGCATCTTTGACCTTTTCTGTCCAGAATGAAACGAAATCAATTTTTTCCTTTTGATTGAGACCGAGTTTATCCGCATAGTCAGATAGAATTTGCTTAAGGTTAGCTTGGCTGGCAATAATCCCCGTTCCGAGTGGTTTGGCATCAGATTGGTAGTCATATGAGATTTTGTTGTAAGTTTTGCCGTCTCGTGTTTGTATGGTTCCGTCCGAATCTGCTAAAACCTTCCATGTACCAAGCAAGTCTTTTGGTTCAGAAGCGTACGGCAGGGCACTTGAATTGATAGTGATTGAGATTGAAGATTTGGGGTACAGATAAAGAGGAGAATCGTAACATTTCAAGAGTCTGTCGCTTTTAAAACTATATATCATATCGGGCTGTTGCTTGACCTCACAATTATTAAAAGATGAAAAAGCGCATCGACTGAATAACATGCTATTTGGTGAATAATTGTTTAACTTACCTATCAGTATCGAACCTGGGTCACCGCCCTGAAGCCCCGCAGCTTTTATAACAGCCCGCATTTCACTAACAGTTTTCGCCGAAGAAAAGCCAGGAAAAGCCACCTCGCATTCTTCTTTAGTCGCAGAGTTAGGGCCAGAACTTCCCGATACGCCATTTTGCTGGTTCAATCTTTGTTCGGCCAAACCATTGCGGAAGTCCTGGGCACCGACCTTGAGATTATTTTCTTCATCGCTTGCTTGTGAACCCTCTGCCGGGGTAGAAATAGCCGGTGCTGCACCTTCCATAGACTGCGCCCCAATGTATTCTGATGCATTTGAAGCCGTTACTTTTTCTTGGCTCGAAGGATCTTCAGTTGAAACTACCGCATAGGCGGTAAAAATTGGATTGTATTTGCTTCCAGCGTCGCTGACAAGTGTATTTGCGACAGAATCTACCTTATTTTGTGGTGCACCGAGTACAACAGCCTTATCTTGGCGAGTAAATTCAAGTGGATAATTTGTTTCGGAGATCGAAGATGATTTTGCCTTGCCGCTGTCGCGCTCAATGATATAAATTTTTTCATTTTTTTGATTTTTGGCATCATCAGCGCTTGGAAAAGCGGTAAATGCAATTAGCTTGCCATCACTTGAGATAATCGGCTTATTTGAGAAAGTAAGACCATCTGGCACTTTGACCTTCTGTTCAACGCCCGAAGAAGCTAGAATAACCGAGAGCTCGGCAGGGTTGTTTATTGCATGGTTTACTCCAACTTTTGAAGCATCACCTCTTTCCTTTGGCCGGATAATTAAAATATAATTGCCATCTTCCGATAGGACAGGATCAAAAGAGTAAGATCCTCCTGTAAGAATACTGTTTCGCGTAAGTGTGCCACCTTGGGCAATCTGATAAATACCAGCTCCCCACAGACCACCGGCGTTTGGGCAGAAAGTGTCAAGCCAAAGAGCATTTTTTGCGTCGTAGAAAAGCGGGTATTGGATACAAACGGAAGCATCAAGACTCATCTGCACCGAGTCAAGTTTTTCGTCTTTTAGGTTTTGCATTATCTGCGGACCCAAAATAGTTTGATTTTTTTTCGTCTGAATGTTAACTTGGGTTACTTTTGACTGGCCACCAAGAAGTTGGGTTGAGCCATCTGGAATTTGCGCTTCCCACAAAGCCGCCATTTTTTTATCAGGCGATAAAACATACTCGTCTATTCCCCAAGGTAGCTGTGCTTGATATAAGACGGTTGACTTGCCAGTTGTTACATCATATAAATTCAAGGACTTAGCATGGTCCTGGTCGTCGGTATCAGACAGAAAGAGAAATTGGTGATTGTCGATAAATTTAATTCTCTTGGTGTTTTTGGGCAGCGTTGCAACGTCTTGCGAAGCACCAGCTATCGAGGAGACATCTGCAGAAGCGACAAAACCGTTACCGGAAAAAAGATTAGCGACCTTTTCGCCTGACTTAACGAAAGCCGATTTTTGCTTTATCTGACCTGCAGAAATATCGGTAGCCGAAATAACCAGCTTTTTTCCCTTGTCGGTGTTGTATAAACTGCCTCCGATTAGGACATCTTTAGCTTGGCTAACGCTGCCTTTTTTAACTTCTTGCCCGTTTTTTTGTTCCAGAAAAGAGTAGTCGCAGCCGGTAAGAATTACGCAAAGAAAAAACAGGGTCGCTCCAAAAATTATTTTTTTCATTCTCCTCCTTAAATTTAAATTTTTAATATTTTACGGTGAAATTAAAAACTCCCGCGCCCCACACTTGAATTACGCCTGGCTCCACATTATAAGCATATCCTTTATCGTCAACAAATTGAACGAAATAAGCATCTGACGTTAAATTACGCATTTCAAATTTACCACTGGAAACGTTTGCTTTATTTGAACCAAAAATAATCGTTCCATCCACGTTTCTTCCGTCTTTCTTAACTTGTCCGCTGATCGTCTGCGGAGGAATATCTTTCCCTTTATTTTCTTCTAAAACTGCAATAATTTGGCTGGTGGGATCGCTAGAATAATCTTGTGATGATTTTTGGGAATTTCTAATTAAAAAATATGATACGACAGCAGCGGCAACAAGAAAAACCGCGATAATAATGATGAGTAATTTTTTATTCATTTTGGAATATTTTAGGCATAATTTTTTTAAAATCAGATATTAATTTTTCTAAATTTGTCCGACATGAGTCACTATCAGATAATCCGGAAATTTGAGCTTTTAATGTGTTATAGGAACTTTTTGAATTTATCGCCTGGAAAACACTTGCGAACAGTTCGGCTGGACTCGTTGCGCCTTCTCCCTCATTGCCTGCACCGGTTATGTGACCTCCGCCAGTGGCCTTTCCAAGAATCGACTCCATACAAGCAGGGTAATTGCCGCTTGTTTTTCCACCGATTACATCGCCGTAAACTTGGGCAAAGCTAAAATTTTTGTTACAGGACACTAAACTGTAGTGGCTAGTGCTCTGGCATTGAGCAGCATCACTGCCTAGAAAATCATAATGATGCGCCCATTCATGATCAATTGCTGATTTAAACAACTGCCTGTCCCACGCCACAGTAGAAAAGTTTACCCGATTACCAGACTTAATTTCTTGGTACCAATTACTGTTTTGGGGCACTGCACGAGAATACGACACATATGTCATAAATGATGTCGTGCCTTGCTTCTCCGATTCGCTAATAATCTTATTGACCGCTTCCTCGCCAAGGGCGTTATCGGCAACATCACGGCACGATCCGTTCATCGCGCAAGTTACAGCTGGTCCGCTTAGGTTTCCCAACTTCATACTATAGGTCACCGGCGAAGTAATTATCAATACACTAACCTTACCTTTTCCGTCCTTGCTTTTAGTTCGATTTTCATAAATTGCCTTTGTCGCAGTTTCAATAAGAGTATCGAGTCCGCCTAATTTATAATTATCTTGGGCTGATTTATCCGCAAAACAAACAAGTTGCTCATTCTTAGTCACACATGCTTCATTTCTGCTCGGAGGGATAATCATAACATTTCCTTTTTCGTCCGTTTGCGCGATATCATCCTTGCCCGTTTTATCACCCCCGACCGTTTCACCTGTCGAGTTCGGTCCTGCCGATCTAGATCCTACAGAAACATTGGGGTTGTTTGGGTCAAGGTCTGCACCGATTTGCAGATTACCTTTGTAAGTAGTGTCGGGTCTTTCTAAAATTTTGTTTCCGTCTTTAAAAGCAAGACCGGCGTAGTCAACACTGTTTGGGCCGACACACTCGCATTTGGTCGAATTCAAAATAATTGCACTTTTCATATCATCGCCGGAAAGCTTGTCGAATTCTGATTTATCGGCAACAATTTTTGCGCTTGGCAGATTCTTTTCAATATAACTTTTAATTTCGGATAAATTACCTTTGATACCTTGATCTGGTTTAGAAACCGGAATCTTAACAACCGAACAACGCCAATTGTTGTCATTAAATTTTTTATAATAGACAGAGTGGTCGCTTATACCTTCGGGATAGTTATTAACAGCAATAGTAATAGATTTTTCATCATGCGCGCATTTATTGTCGGCTGCTGTGGTCACTGGATTATCCGGCCCATTTTGAGTTTGAGAGAGCTCATACTCTTCGGTTCCCGACGGACACCCAGAAGCAGAAGTTATCTTTTGATAAATGACTGTTTTGGGCCAATCACCCTCTTCTGCCTGCTTAAATTCGTCAACGTCGTTTACCACTTTCAGTCCTACGCTTTGCAGCTTCCCAGCCACTGTTTCCCTCGCTTTGAGATCGCTTACATTAAAATCCTTGAGATCAAAATTCATAACGGAGCACTGGGCTTTTCGGTCTTTATATTGTTCGCCGAGGTTAGTTTCTGGCTTATCAACAAAATTAGTCACCGCAAGCTTGGTAACTGTTTTTTCTTGTTCAATGGGTCCTTCAGAATTTTGCGAAAACGCAAAAAATGGTATCAAAACTAACGCAAAAAAAATCAAAAATAAATATTTTCTCACAGGGGAATTATATCACAATAGCTCTTAACTAAAAAATAGAACTTATGATCTGACAAAACCAGATGAGCCCGTAACACCCTTGCAAAATAATAGAAAAGCAGGTAATAACCGCTAAGCCCCGCAAGAACAAAACA
>CAYYMZ010000012.1:0-2058 GCA_964473025.1 uncultured Candidatus Saccharibacteria bacterium | reverse complement strand
AAAATAGAACTTATGATCTGACAAAACCAGATGAGCCCGTAACACCCTTGCAAAACAATGATGTTAGGATCCCAATATCCTTATAAATAAGGGTGTTGGGATTTGTTCCTGACTTAAACTTGAACGCTTAAGTCAATCAACCAGTATCGTCCCAACTTAAACGTCGGGACTTTCTCCCTAGAAAGGAGGTGATCCATCGCCAGATTCCCCTAGCGATACCTTGTTCATGTTTTTCCCATTGTTACCAACAGGCACGGACTATATCTTCATCCTAAGCTCTATTTGCCTCATCTTCCTTGGATGCCAAGAATTTATCTTGTGCATAAAGTCATTATGAGACCTCCTAGAGATGAAAAAGCGCCAGTACGAATCATCTACTTTTTTGCTAGGATTGTGGATTTTACCGCAAGTTATTCCTAGCTCGGTTAGCCATTGACGAACTTCGCTTAAATCAAGCTTGTCCTTCTGGCTGAACTGAAAGTAGAGAAAATGACTATTGCTTTTTGGCATTCCACCTTCAGCATCAAAATATCCTCTGACGTAGGCGATTTTCTCGCCTTGCGTTTCGGGCTTTTCGGTTCTGTCTATCTTTGCGCTAGTTTCTAGCGCAAAAACGTGCCGACTTTTACCTTCCTTGTAGATCCAGCTTTCATTACCCATTTTGGATAATATTTTCTGGACTAATTTCAGCCAATCTACAGATGATTGACTAAAACGGTAGGTTTTGTGCTTGATGTTGAATGTGGCATCATGCAATGCTCCGAGAATATACATTCTCAATTCACTGCATGTCTTACTTCTTAGGAGTCGACGTGTAGTCTCTACGGGGTCATCCCGATTGCCACATCGGGAGACTTCCCTCGGTATTGTCCTCATATGTTTATTATAGTATAAGGGTGTTCACCGATACAGTCGAATTTTACTGCCAGATCTCTCCGGCAGGTCGCAACGTACTTACGACTTAGGCCTGATCACCGATCCCACCGTGTCCCCACACCTTTGTTCGGAAACTCCACTCGAATTATTCATTCGTGTTTCGTTCCGGGCAAGGGTGTGGGGATTCGGGCGTTACCGGCTTTCCTGCCTTGACGGGCGGTTCCCTGATTATTTAACTTCTTCGAGTTAAATATCAGACACCACTGGGCAAACGGTTTTCCCGTACCCTAGCGGTTAAAGTCCTCTTTTTGCTTCCTTGCCTCATTTCTTTTTGCAACTTGACAAACCGGTGAAGGTTTTTGCTATCAAGATGCCTCTTTTGTGAGACAAGTTTCACTGCTTTGGCAAAAATTTGGAAACTTCGTTTCTTTTTCGCCTGAAGTGGGAAGCGTCGGAAAAAAGGAATGAGTTTCTCGGTAAAGTCAGAAAGCTTCTGAACTTTATATTTTACATGTGGACGCCACCCGTACCTTTCGTAATTCAAGGTATAGATATTGCCACAACCGAGAGTTTCCTTAATCCGCTCTAGAATTTCTCTATCATCCTCCACCAGCTCGATTTCAAACTCGAGCTTGATTTCGGTTTTGGTTTTGAGTGTGCGATGAGTGCCGATGCATATTGCAAAACACCCTTCGCCATCCACAAACCCCGAAATGTAATGAGGATTCAACTTGGACAATTTTACCCCTTCCCCATCTGCCGATAAATCGGAGACGGGTACTATGGGTTCATCAGACTTCTTGTATCGCATTGAATTCACTTGCGTTCCTTCTACCTCGATGATAGCTCACCATCGAGGACGATGCAAGATCTCCCTTGGTCACCAAATGCACCATTCTTTCTCATCTCGACACCCATATACTTATCTAATCATTTGCACTATAGATGGTTTCTCCATGCACACGCAGGATCACCTAATTAGACAGCCTTCGAGTATTCAAGCTAAGAAATGCTACTTTCACCCTTCGTCCTGCTCCTCGCGGATACGGACTGTGATTTCGCTTTTGCGAATCTATATTTCGCAAGCTGGATTTAAACCAGCTGGTTCATCTGACGGCAAGGCGCCAGTGTGCAAGGCTCGAGAACGTATTCACCGTGGCGTGTCTGATCCACGGTTACTAG
>CAYYMZ010000011.1:0-31416 GCA_964473025.1 uncultured Candidatus Saccharibacteria bacterium | reverse complement strand
GTGGGGGCATCTCCCGAAGACCTGGACGCGATGCTTGCCTTCCAGCGCGACGACCTGCTGGATGGGCAGCCGGTATTTTTTGATGTGTTCCAGTTCCGAATAAGCAGGGGAGACGCCGATTACAAAGCCATTTTCCTCTTTAGCGCCGATTGCGCCCCAAAACGGCACTCCCTTGGTAGCACCGGTGACCAAAACACCGCCCTGCCGGACGATTTCTCGTCCCACTTCCTTGGTATTTTCCATGGCACACTCTTCGCAATGTTCTGTTTCAGCCGCCCCCGAGATACAAATTTTATATTTCATACATACCTCACTCCGTTCGGTTAATTTTTAATTTTTAATTTAAAATTTTAAATAAAGTTAAAATGTTTCAATTTAAAAACGAAGACACTTATCCCTGTTTCAAAATTATAAATTCTAACATTTATTCTAAATTATAAATTATTAATTTTAAATTTTCGTTACAGCTCAAACTCTTCCATCTCCTTCGGTATCGCCACCGAACACCCCTTTTCGTCCTCGATTTTACTTTTCAGGGCTTGTTTCGCTGATTCTTCACCGTGGACTAAGAATATTTTTTTAATCGGCTTCTTAAATTCGGAAATCCAATAGATTAATTTCGTCTGATCGGCATGAGCGGAATAAGATTCGATTGACTGGACTTTGGCTTTAACTTGAACTTCTTCACCGGCGATTTTTACTTGTTTCTCCCCGTCCTTTAAGAGTCGTCCCGGTGTTCCTTCTACCTGGAAGCCAACAATCAGAAGCAAGGTTGATTCTTTGGGAAGATACGCCTTTTCGTGAAAAACGATTTTGCCACCGGTAGACATGCCCGAGCCAGCGATAATCACCTTTGGGCTCTGATCTTGGTCAAGCAACATCGATTCCTGCTGGTCTTTAACGAAGTGCAATGTTGGGAAATTAAAGAAGTCGTCACCGGCTTTGAGCAAGTTTTTTGCCTCGTCGTCGAAATATTGCGGAAATTGTTTGTAGATTGCGGTTGCCTTCTGCGCCAGCGGGCTGTCTAGATAAATCGGAATTTTGGGAATACGGTTGTTTTCAACCAGCCCATTTATCTCATATAAAACTTCTTGAGTTCTCTCCATCGCAAAAGACGGCATTAGTACAACCCCGCCTTTCGCAACCGTGTCCTCGATTGCTCTTTCTAGGTCGGTTTCGCGCTCATCTGCTGGAGAGTGATTTCTGTCCCCGTAAGTTGCTTCCATTACCACATAGTCCGCCTCGGCAATTGCGTCGGTGTCGCGCAAAATCGGCACGGGCGGATTGCCCAAGTCCCCCGAAAAAATAACCGTCTTTCCTTCGGCTTTTACCTCGACAATCGATGATCCGAGAATATGCCCCGCGTCATGAAATTTTATTTCAATACCTTCGGCTGGTTTGATGGTCTGGTAATAGTCATATGATTCATAAAGTTGCAGTGCACCGTCTACATCCTCACTGCCAAACAACGGTGCTTCGTTTAATCTTTCGGCGGTGTTTTTCATGATATTGGCCGTGTCGCGCAAGAATATTCCGCTAAAACCCTCGGTTGGGCGGGTAGCATAAATCTTGCCTTTAAACCCGCTTTTATGCAAATACGGCAGTCGTCCCATGTGGTCAATATGGGAGTGGGTTAAGATTACAAAATCAATTTCAGCAGGGTTATAAGGAAATTCTTCCCAGTTTTTCTGTTCGGCTTTATCACCACCCTGAAATAATCCGCAATCCACCAGAAATTTTTTGCCAGCTGCCTCGACAATATGATTTGAACCGGTGACTCCATCAGTTGCGCCATAAAACGTTATTTTCACCCCACTCCTTTTTTACTCTGAACTTATGCCTTTTTCCTCTTTATTCTTCTCAACGCCAATAATTTCCAAAGCATGGCTCGTCCCTATTCTGGTGGCACCCGCTTCGATCATCGCCTTAGCCCCTGCAAAATCATGAATTCCACCCGAGGCCTTGACGCCAAAATCAGGCCCCACGGCTTCGCGCATAATTTTAATATCCTCAACCGTTGGCACTCTCGGCCCAAATCCGGTCGAGGTTTTAACATATGCCGCACCAGCTTCTTTAGTGATTTGGCATCCCCTTATTAATTCTTCTTGGCTTAAATATCCGATTTCCAAAATAACCTTTAATCCAACTGGTTTAATCGTTTCGGCGATTTTAGAGATTTCTTTCTGGACATAATCCCAGTTTCCGTCTTTGATTGCCCCGATATTAACCACCATATCAATTTCGGTAGCACCGTTTGAAATTGCAGTTCGGGCTTCGTTTATCTTTTCTTCTGTTGTTGTTGAGCCGTTCGGGAATCCAACAACACAAATTATTGCAATGTCGGCTGATTGGGACAATGAGCTCTTCGCCTCTTTTGCCCTGTAAGGAGTGATGCAAACGCTATGAAAACCGTATTTTTGTGCGTCAGCACAAAGTTTTTGAATTTCCTCTGTTGTGGCATCCGGCTTGACGTCGGTGGAGTCAATGAATTTAGTGATACTCTCATTTGTTAGTTCTTCCACGATCCTCCTTATTCTCCTCTTCATCTTAAATTGGCTCTGTCATCATGTCAATTGAATATTCACCCTACCTTCTTTTAAAAACTGTTTTAAGTATGATTTTTAAATCAAGAAAGACATCGTGATTTCCGACGTATTCGAGATCGTATTTTATTTTGCATCTTGGGTTATGCGGGTGAAGGGCATTTTTAATTTGGGATAATCCGGTCATACCTTGAGGTACAATGAGCCGTTTGTCCCAACCTTTAATCTCCCTTGAAAATCTTTTGTGGAAATATGGCCTCTCCGGCCGAGGACCGACAAAGCTCATCTCTCCTTTAATAACGTTGAATAACTGCGGAAGTTCATCCAGATATGTTTTACGCAAGATCAGCCCAAAGCGCGTTATCCGTGGATCTTCAAAGCTCTTTGTAATTTGCGGACCGTTTTTTTCCGCATCTTTGTTCATGGTCTTAAATTTGTAGAGCTTAAAAACCTTCCCATTCTTTCCTACTCGTTCTTGGGCTAAAATAGGCGGATATTGTTTGGTGAAAATTAGAATTATACAAACAATAACCGCTAAAGGTAAGGCAATCAAAATCAACACAAAAGACAAAACAAAATCAAATATTCTTTTCATAGAATAAAATATTATCGTGCTAATAATATTTATAGCAACTAATAAGTTTATCGCAACTTTTATAAGAAGGGGTCTGATTTTAAAAAAACCAGCTCGCGCTGGTTGGTTTTTAATGTGGTGTGTCCCCGCGCCGTCGGCTGACAGCGTGGGGACACGAAAGGGGTGGGGCCTAAGACCCCGAAGGGGTGGTCGATTGCCGGCAGCGCCAGCACTGGTGATTGGACGAGTGCAGATGCATCCCACAATCCTGACATATTGACCATGTCTCGTCGGACGAAGTTGCTCCCTCCGCCTTGACGGTATCATCTCTTTCGAGAACAGCCATCGGACACCTCCCTGTGGATTTGAGAAACAGATGTTCCTCGAAGTATATACACTAACAGGGATTGTGAAACATGTCAAGTCACAGGTTCAAAAGATCCGTAAAAAAATTATTCTGCGTAGAGATAAATCGCTGGGTCAAAAACGATTTTTTTGCCAGAGTGATTTTTAAAGGGAAAGCTAACCGAGACAATTCTGGCTCCATTTTTCTTATTTTCGAAAACAAAAGGTTCAATTTTATTGGTAACCTTGTCGAAAAGAAATAAAAATACGACATCCGCGTTTTTAATTTGCTCTTTTTTTGTAAAAAAATTGCCAAAATATATTTTTATATTTTTTGCTTCGCCCGAAAATAAAACATTTATCTTTGCCAACAGATAATAAAAAGGGGATATCTCAATCCCGAGTCCCTTCGCGCCGTATTTTTTAGCGGATAGAATTAACACTTTCCCGTTGCCGCAGCCGAGATCCAAAACGACTTCTCCCGCCTTAAGGTTTACGGCTTCAAATGTTTTTTCAACCGTTGCTTTTTTTGAGGATACGGAAGGTGCTCCGCCAGCAATCGCCACAATTAAAGAAACCTGCCAGAAAAGGATAAAAGCTACAACTGCCAGAAAGATAATATTAATTGCAATCATAAAACAAGCTTAGCACTTCTTGAACTTGTTTATAAAAGCAAAAGGCCGAAGGTTATGCACCCTCGGCCCTGAGCATTTGACCAACAAAGTCGAATGGTGGCCGTTAAGCAACCCATCTTGTCCTTGCGTGGTTACTCGACTATCTGGTAGAGCAGGAGGTGGTCGCCCCCGCTCACGAAGTCACCGTCAGTGAAAATGTGGAGCACCTTTGCCTGCGTCTCCCCCTCGTAGATCACAGGAATGTGCTCGCTGGGGTCGTCGAGACGGTGGATTAGGCCGACATGTTCCCCTGGTTCGATGAAGATTTCTTCGCCGTTGAACATCTTGTCCCAGTAGCCTTTGATCTCGCAGTGCCAGTCACCGGCGAGTTCGGCACAGATGTAGTTGGCGACGAGACGCAGAGGCTTGAGACGTAAGATCGGGTCTCCCGTCTGTGTCCCGAGCATGATCTGATCGACTTGTGCCTCGTAGCAGTCGTGGTAGTAGATCTCGGAAGGGCTGGTCAGAAGGTTTCCGCTTGGCAACCCAACTAGCTGTTCGAGCAACCCAACCTTCTGTCCCGGCATAAGGACATCCCCTACAGCAACCTCTAGCCTGACGTCCCCAGTAGGACAACCGGGTGTCCCTGGTTCCGGCAAGTACACGTAAACGCTCTCAGGGAGAAGATCCTCGATTTTCACGCTTTATCTTCCTTTCTCAAATGTGCGGTAATGATGCCAGTAACAATATAGACTCAAAATAAGGGATTGTAAATGTATAAATTTAAAATGAATAGAAATTTCGGGGACGCTACATTTTTAACCTGAACTTTAGCGATAAGTAGTTAACGGGTGCCTTTCTTCTGAATGATTGATGAGCACCTTTTTTTGTATCCAAAGACCCTAGAAAGCGATACAATAAAGACATAAAAACTATTAAGCTGGATTCCGAATCCCTCCAGAGTCGGGCAGGCATGACTGTGCCCCAACGGCTCATATGCGTGAGCCGTTGGATTGTTTATCATTTTTTACTAAGAAACTTTTCGGCTAGTTTGCCGAGACTGCCGGCGTCTTTGCCTTCAAAAGCTCGTAGAATTTCTATTGGGATGGCAAAAATAACCGTGTTGGATTGATCGGATGAGAGATCGTTCAGAGTGTTTAAGGTTCGAAGGTGCAATGCCCCGTTAGAAGCCGATAATGTTTGAGCCGCTTTAGCCAGATTGGTCGAGGCGATGACTTCGCCCTCCGCCTTGGTAATGACGGCGCGCTTTTCACGCTCGGCTTCGGCCTGCTTAGCGATAACTCGCTTCATCTCTTGAGGCAAAGAGACATCTTTGAGGTCAACATTCTGTACCTTAATACCCCATGGGTCAGTCAACTTATCAACAATAATTCGAATTTGGTCTGAAACCTTATCGCGCTCCGAAAGGAGAGTATCCAGATCGACCGATCCGACAATATTTCTCATGGTTGTTTGAGCTAGTTGGGAAATAGCATAATAAAAATTTTCAACTTCCAAAATTGCCCTGCTAACATCGTCAACTTTGTAATAAATTACAGCATTAATACCCACCGAGATATTGTCCTTGGTAATCGCTTCCTGATCTGGCACGTCAACCGCTTTGACACGAATATCTACTTTCATCATCGACTCAAAGACTGGATAGATTATTCTCCATCCAGGTTGAATAATAGAGACAAATTTTCCCAGCCGGAACTTAACGCCACGCTGGTACTGATTAACCTGGCGGATACTAATTAAGAGAACAAGAGCGATAGCTCCGAGAACATAATACAACCACATAGGATCTCCTTTCTTGTTAATAATTATCGCTACAGTAACAGAGAAAGAGGAAAATAACAAACTGCAGAAACAAACCTACCGTTTGGGTTAGATAAATTAACAGGTTTGGCATTTCGGGAGCGGAGACCGAAATTGATTAATAGATTTGCTCAATTGAACCTATTTTGAAAATGTTTTGCATGGATTTCAAGGGTTGGGCGACGAGTCAAGAGAAAGCCGGCATTGTTTAGGGAAAGTTTTTTGAGATAATTAGGACAACATTTTTTAAAAGGAGGCAATTATTAATAAGCACGAAATCAAAAGAATCGACCTAGTTGTTCTGTTGGTATTACCAATTCTAGCCTCCATACTGGCCCTGGCGTTCAAAGTAAATTATTTTTGGGCAATTATGCTCTTTCTCGGTGCTCCCAGCATCTACTTGTCAATCAAAGCTCCAAAATACATTCCAAAAACGGCGATTTATTCTTTAATTGCAAGTGTTCCAGCAATTCTTGTAGTGGACTACATTGGGCAGAAAACGAGCCAGTGGGTTATTCCTGCATCTATCTCCTCAATTCGTTTATTTGGCGTTACTCAAATTGAACAATTACTTTGGGCGTTCTTTAATTTCTATGCTGTTGTTATATTCTATAAATACTTTCTGGATAATTATTGCTCAAAGAGGCTCGTCGGAAAGAGATGGTTGGAGCTTCTCTATATCGGAATATTACTTGCAGTTCCTTTTGCACTATTTCTCGTGATAAAACCAGAAGTTCTGAATATTCCCTATTTTTATTTCTATTTCGGGCTAGTGTTAATTGGTATCCCAGCAGTCCTAGAACTATTCAAACACCCACGGCTCGTATCTAAGTTTTTAAAAACAGCTGCATATTTTTATTATCTAAGTCTTGTTTTTGAGGTTACTGCCTTAAGGTTAAACTGCTGCTGGGAATTTCCAAGCAAACAATTTATCGGCTGGATTTATATTGCACAAGTTCGCTTTCCCCTTGAAGAACTTTTGTTCTGGATAATGCTTTTTGCCCTTGCAATTTTGGCTGTCTACGAAAAATTCGATGAGAACGAGATCTGATAACACAAAAAACCAGCTCTTCGCTGGTCTTAGGTTCAAACCCACCGTTTGGGTTAGATAAATTAACAGGTTTGGAGGGCCTGGAGGGGATCGAACCCTCGACACGGGGCTTAAAAGGCCCCTGCTCTACCACTGAGCTACAGGCCCCTCCGTTCCTTGTTATAAATGTTCGATCTTGTCTGGAGGGGATCGGTCACAAGTCGATTTTTGCTAAAATCGCTCGCGACCCCGCCTCATCGCCGTCGCGATTGCGGCTCTTGGGCATTGCGTCTGCCCAAGCCCTCGACACGGGGCTTAAAAGGCCCCTGCTCTGCCACTGAGCTACAGGCCCGCCTCACTTCGTTCGGCGTAAACTCTACTTGAGATATTTTAACAGATTATTGCAGATTCTTCAACCTCAAGATGCATTTTGTCGTCCCAAAAGTAATCCTCGTTGGAAGATTTGACTCAATCTTGGGGCCACAGGTTGATTTTTTGAGCGATTTAAGGTATAGTTTATTGGCTATAAACGGCCAAAAGGCCTTTTTGTTATGATACGAAACGTTGCCATTATTGCCCATGTTGATCACGGAAAGACCACCTTAGTTGATGGTCTATTAAAGCAATCCAAAACTTTCCGCGAAAATCAGGCCGAGTTTAGCCAAGATTTGATTATGGACTCAAACGATCAGGAACGGGAGCGTGGAATTACCATTCTAGCCAAAAACACCGCTATTGATTATAAAGGCACAAAAATTAATATTATCGACACCCCCGGACACGCTGACTTTGGCGGCGAGGTTGAACGAACGCTAAATATGGCCGATGGGGCAATTTTGGTCATTGACGCCCAAGAGGGGCCAATGCCGCAGACCAAGTTTGTATTAAAAAAGGCGCTTGAAATTGGACTTAAAATTATCGTTGTCATCAATAAAATTGACAAGAAAAACGCTCAAATTGACCAAGTAATCGAGCAAACAAGCGATTTATTTTTAGATCTCGCTCATCACGAATCACACCTCGATTTTCCTGTTTTTTACTCAATCGCCAAACAGGGCAAGGCCTGGGTCGAGAAACCGCAAGATTTCGATGAACCCGCCGACTTAACGCCAATTTTTGAAGCCATTATCAAATATGTTCCAGAACCGACGGCCGATCCGGAAGGTCCTTTTCAAATGCTTGTTTCAACTTTGGACTATGATAGCTATCAGGGCAAATATGCCATTGGCAAAGTGACCCGTGGGGCAGCTAAATCAGGCGTGAATATTGTTGTTGTTAATGAAGACGGCGTTAAAGAACAGGGCAAAAGCGACAAAATCTTCGTGAGCTCTGGTCTCAAGCGAATCGAAGTAAAAGAGACCCTTCCCGGTGATATTATTGCTCTAACTGGCATAAAGAGTGCCGGAATAGGTGATACTATTGCCGATGCCGCAATGCCCGTTGCTCTTTCCGGCATTAAAATCGAGGAGCCGACCTTATCCATGGCGGTCTCAGCCAACACTTCGCCGTTTGCCGGTCGCGAGGGCCAGTTTGTCACGGGACGCCAGATTTTAGAGCGGATTAAAAAGGAGCTTGAAACCAACGTTTCTTTAAAATTAAATGTCAATGAACAGGGCGAATATATTCTATCTGGTCGCGGAGAATTGCATTTATCAGTTTTTATTGAAAACTTGCGCCGCGAAGGTTTTGAACTGCAGATTGCCAAGCCAAAAGTCATAACACGCGAAATTGACGGCGTTTTGAGTGAACCAATCGAGGAGCTGACAATTGACGTTGAGGAGCAATTTGCCAACAACGTTATCACCGAGGTGATAAAAAGAAAGGGGACTTTGCACTCCCAAACTACGATGTTGGATGGTGCTTCAAGGTGTGTATTTGAAATTTCAACTCGCGGGCTTTTGGGGCTTCGCAACCAGCTTTTAACCCTGTCTCGCGGAACGGCGGTCACGAACTCGCTTTTCTTGCGTTTTAATCCTGCCGGCGCTTCGATTCCTCGGCTTCGAAACGGCGTTTTGATTGCCTCAGAAGACGGTAAAGCTGTTACTTATGGGTTAGACAATGCTCAAGGCCGTGGCATTACCTTTATTGAGCCACAAACTCAAGTTTACAAAGGTATGATTATCGGTTTAAATTCGCGCGAAAGTGATATCGAAATAAACGTGACCAAAGAAAAACATTTAACCAATATCCGTGCGGCCAGTTCCGATATGACCACGATTTTGACTCCGCCTACGATTTTAACATTAGAACAATGCATCGACTTTCTCGAAGACGACGAGCTTTTAGAAGTGACACCGAAAAGCCTGCGTCTTCGCAAAAAAATTCTCGACCCAACTCTGCGCAGCCGCGCCAGGATAAGATAAATTTCCTTTTTAGTTTTCTAAAAAAGGTCTATAATATAGGTAAATTAATTAGCCCCAGCACCAGATTCTTGAATGTTCCACGTCGGATTATTCATCCGCGTTCCACTTCACGAATTGTTGCGGGGCTTTCGGGTGGCAAAGCCACTCGATAAGGAGGAAAAATGGAAACTCAGCCAGAAGAAGAAAAGCCGGTGGAAAACAAGCCACAAGCGGAGGCAAGTCCGAAACAAGCGGCAAGCTCGCCCGTCGCCGCGCCAGCCGAGCCGAAGAAAGGTTCTAATGTTGGAGTAATCGTCGTAATCATTGTCCTTGCGGTAATAATTTTGGGTGTAGGAGGATATTTCGGCGGTAGGTATCTGCTTAAAAAATATGTAAATCAAACCGTTGCCACCGTAACGCCAACTGCTACGGTATCGGCCACAAAAACTGCCACCAAAACCGCGACGATAACTTCAAGCGCGAGCGCTTCCAGTGATTATATCCTTCTTGATTCAAACGCCAGAGTGATTTCCGAATCAGAGCTAGTTGGGTTAACTCCATGGCAGCTTAAGGTTGCCCGAAACGAGATTTACGCCCGTCACGGGAGAGAGTTTGTCCACAAAGACCTGCAGTGCTATTTTGCCAAGAAGAGCTGGTACGGGATCGATCCACTATATAGTGAATCGGCACTCTCAACGACAGAGAACAGGAATGTCGCCATAATTTTAGCTTACGAAGAAAAAACCGACAGTCCTCTTCTGCAAACCGACAGCGGTTGCGATACGAACTCCTAACCTCGCTTCCTCGAGGCTACAAAGACGATAAGAACAATTGGTGCAATCAGCCAAATAGTGTAAAAATCCTTCAGGAAATGAACGAAGTGGGTTTGGGCTATGATATTCATTTGTGTTGCGGCGGGGAGATATCCAAAAACAGTCGCGGAGATCAGAATACCGGTGATTACGGCATATAAAATAATCTCAAGTGGCGCGATCACCGAGGAGTCACGTCCGATGGCGATATCGGCTTTTGATGCGATTAACACAACAATCAGCAAAAAGAGAACAATTTTGATGGTGGAAGGCGAGGCATCAGAGGCGATCCAAGTATTGGCAATTGTTTTCTTGCCGGCAAAAAACTCTTGGATTGGAGCGGCCCAAACAGAGACGACAATCATGCCCATATAACAGGCGAGAAGGGCGGCCATAATTTTTTCCCGTTGCATCATAAACCCGTACATAACGGTAATAGCGAGAAAAATCCCCAAAAACAAATCGTAGGTCGGAACTGTTGACGCTAGTTGAATAATCCCCTCCGCTCATGAGTGGCGCTTCTGCGAAGGCAGAAAGCCAGCTCAGGAAGTCCCTTCACCTTCCGCTACCCGTCAGTCCCGCACACCCTTTTTCTGAAAGGGTGTTGGGATGACGGTAAGGGGAATGGTGGGGGACGCTTTATTTTTTTACACCAAACAAAGCACAAAACCTACTTGCCCTCTTTGGCACATACTTATTATAGCAAATCTATATAAAAACAAGTATAAGTCGGTTATCTTCCCCACCAAGATCTCTTTTGATTTTCAGCTTCCCTTAACTTCTCCCACAACTCTTTCTGTTCTTTGGTCAATCTGTGTGGCATTTTTACTCTTATCTGAATAATTAAATCGCCCCGCTGACCGTTTCTCGCCTTGCGGCCTTTCCCGGCAACGCGAAATTGGGTTCCATCCTGTACGCCTGGGGGGATATCCACTGTCAGATGTTCTCCGGCAACATTTACTTCTAACTTATCACCCAAAACTGCCTGTGCCGGTGAAATGTGCACCTCGGCCTGAATAGTAGAGAAGGCCTGCGAGAAGAAATCACCAAAAATATCGCCCAATCCGCCCATTCCTCCAAAATTAAACTCATAATCCTGCCCACCAAACCCTTGCGAGTAACCGCCAAATCCTTGCCCACCTTGGGAGAAATTGGCTCCGGCAGACCCGAATTGATCATATTGAGCGCGTTTTTGAGGATCAGACAAAACCTGATAGGCCTCGCTTAATTTCGTAAATTCATCATGATTTCCGCCGCGATCAGGATGATGTTTTAGGGCAAGTTTTCGATAGGCACGCTTAATCTCATCCGCGGAAGCAGATTTTGAAACACCTAAAATTTCGTAATAATCTTTGGCCATGAGTTAGAATGATAATAAATGAAGAATAAAATACAGGTAAAATTATACCTTTAAAACAAAGCGATGTAAAGTACGCTTTACTCCCAACACCCTTTATTTAAAGGGTGTTGGGGTTATAGAGAGCTGGCGGTTGTGGTTGCAGTTGCACTGGCGCTGATTGCTGCCGATGAAATATCTTGTGTGGCAATGACCGCACCCGTTGCGTCCCAAGCAGTTATACGCCAAACAGTATCAAGTAGGGCTATTTGAGTTTTAGCCGTGTCGGTACCCACCACTCCGGGGAATGATTGAAGAAAAGAAGCGTAAGCTTGGGAAAAGTTGGGCGGAGTCGTTACCTTGGTTGAAACGCATTTGATTGTTTCCGCATAGTCCTTTTTAGCAGCAAGCTGACGCTTGGCAACTCTTAGGAGCGGGTCGATTTCAACGACTCCATACCAGTCCTTTACTTGATTATTTGCAGTGCTAAAAAAGAAATATTGATTAGCGAATTCAATCGAGCTTTGAGGGAAATCTATAATTGCGGCGCAAAATTCGGCTTGATTTTGAAGGTATGTATTAACTGATGTAAGCGCTTGAGTGTAGTTGGTCTGATATGTGCTGTCGATCGCGGTTGTATCTATTTGAGGGGCAATTGATGCAACTCGGGATGTGGTTACGGCTGTGCTGGTGTCTGCTATATCAGTGTTTGAAGCGGTTTTTTTTGTCCCGCATCCGGCAAGAACGAAAGCTAGCGTAAAAATAGCGAATATAAAAATTGTTTTTTTCATACTTATATTTTAGCACAAATAAAAACCCCGGTATCCTGCCCGTAAGTGCGGGAGCGACATCCCGCACTTCAGATCAAGCAGGGTCCGGAGTTTTTACTTCAAGCAATTTGTACTTTTACTCAAATTGCTTCTTATTTTTTATCGTTACTATCTTCTTCAGATTTTTCGGTTTCCGGCTGGTCACTCTTTGGCTGGTCTTCTTTCTTCTCTTCTCCCGTATCTTCTTTGGCCTCTGTTTTTTTTTCAGTTTTTGGTTCTTCTTTCTTTTCGTCTTTTTGTGCGGCCGCATAGAGCTCTTGGCCTACCTTTTGAATTTCGGCGGATAGCTCCTCGTTGGCTTTCTTGATTTTTTCAGCGTCATCGCCCTTTAAGGCCTCTTTGGCTGCATCAATTTTTTCTTGCACCGGTTTTTTGGTTTCTTCTTTAACCTTATCGCCGGCTTCACGAAGCGCTTTTTCCGAGGAGTAGATTAAGGTTTCGAGATTATTCTTTGTCTCAATCGCTTCTCTCTTTTTCTTATCTTCCTCGGCGTGGGCTTCAGCGTCTTTTTGCATTTTTTCCACCTCTTCTTTTGATAAGCCCGACGAGGCGGTAATGGTGATTTTTTGTTCTTTACCGGTTGCCTTGTCTGTTGCTTTGACGTTTAAAATGCCGTTGGCGTCAATGTCAAAGGTGACTTCGATTTGCGGAACGCCGCGCGGTGCCGGTGGAATTCCATCCAAGATAAAGCGTCCGAGCGTCCTGTTATCAGGAGCTAACTCGCGCTCACCTTGCAAAACATGGATTTCAACTTGCGGCTGATTATCAGCGGCTGTCGAGAAAATTTGAGATTTTGAGCTTGGGATAGTGGTGTTTTTCTCAATCAGCTTAGTCATGACTGAACCCAATGTTTCAATGCCGAGAGAAAGGGGAGTCACGTCGAGCAAAAGCAGATCTTTGACTTCTCCGCCTAGGACTCCGGCTTGAATGGCGGCGCCTAGAGCAACTGCTTCATCAGGGTCAACGCTTTTTGATGGTTCTTTACTAAATATCTCCTTAACCTTATCGAAGACAGCTGGCATTCTAGTCATTCCTCCAACCAAAATCACTTCGTTTATATCTTTTGGCTCGACGCCGGCATCTTTCATCGCGTCCTTACAGGGTTTCTCGGTTTTATGAATCAAATTCTCAACCAACGATATCATCTTCGCTCGAGTTAAAGTCATAACCAAGTGTTTCGGCCCAGACGCGTCGGCGGTGATAAACGGTAGGTTAATCTCAGTTTCTTTCTTGGTTGAAAGCTCGATTTTTGCTTTTTCGGCCGCTTCTTTCGCACGTTGTAAAACCGAATTATCATTTGAGATATCAACACCCTGATCTTTCTTGAACTCGGCGACAATATAATCCATGATCGCTTGGTCAAAATCGTCGCCTCCAAGATGAGTATCGCCGTTGGTTGATTTAACCTCAAAGACGCTACTACCGATTTCCAGAATGGTGATATCAAATGTTCCACCACCCAAGTCAAAGACGGCAATTTTACCTTCCTTTTTCTTGTCCAAGCCATAAGCTAAGGCCGCGGCCGTTGGTTCATTAATGATTCTTTTAACATCAAAGCCGGCGATTTTACCTGCATCTTTAGTTGCCTGGCGCTGAGAGTCGTTGAAGTAGGCCGGCACGGTGATAACTGCTTCGGTAATTGTTTCGCCGAGATAATCCTCGGCATCCTTTTTGATTTTTTGTAAAATGAAAGCAGAAACTTCCTGCGGCGTGTAGGATTTGTCACCCATTTTTACTTCAACGGAGTCGTTTTTGCCTTCTTTAATTTCGAAAGGCATTAATTTTTTGTCGCGTTTGACCTCTTCATCGTCAAAACGACGGCCAATTAAACGCTTGACCGAAAATACCGTGTTTTCAGGGTTAGTGACAGCTTGTCTTTTTGCTAATTGCCCGACTAATCGCTCGTTGCTCTTGGTGATGGCAACGATCGAAGGGACAAGATTACCGCCTTCGGCGGAAGGGATTACTTTCGGCTTACCGCCCTCAATGACGGCGCCAGCCGAGTTGGTTGTTCCTAAGTCGATTCCAATAATTTTGCTCATTTTATTAATCCTTATAATTATTTAATACTAAATAAATTGTAAAGCACGCTTTACATTTTGTCAACCCCCACACCCAACTCCAGCAATCATCAGTTTCAGCCACTAGTTCTTTTCGGCAACAATCCATTTTCTGAAGATTAAGTTTGTTGAGGTTGGGTGTGGGGGTCAAGTCCCTAAGCTGCCCTGAATTCGTCTCTTTAGCTGCTCTAGAGCACGGCTCCTCAGTTTAAGATTTGATTCACGCTTTCTTGCATCGGATTCAGATTTGTATGCTTCGTAATAAATCAACTCAAATGGAATGCGCGATTTTGTTGAGAACACTTTGCTTGCGTTGTGCTCCCTAAATCTTCTCTCCAAATTGTCTGTTGAACCTGTATAGAGTTTATTATCCTTGATACTCCTTAAGACATAGGTATAAAACATACTCTTATTTTATCGAAATCTTATTCGAGATCTGGTGAGTGGGTCAACTCGTAAATATTTTCTGGCGGGGTCAAGAGCTTAGTGCTAACTTAACGACTATTGCCCGACTACTACTTTTGCAGGCAAAATGACAGTGTCACCCATTTTGTAGCCGGTTCTTTGAGTACGAATAATATGCCCACTTTTAATTTTTGGATTTTTCTCAGTTGAGAGCGCTTCATGCAGATTATGATCAAAAACCTCGCCTGGTTGAGGTTGAATTTTAGAAATCCCAAGTTCAGTTAATTTAGCATCAATCTGGCGGGTAATATGGACAATCCCCTCGATCCATTGCGCATCTTTGCTTTCTTTTGGTGCGTGCAAAACAGCCAGATCAAGATTTTCCAAGATTGGCAGTAAATCATTGAAAACTTCAATTCGGGCTTGGTTCACCCAGATTGCCTTTTCCTGCTCGGTTCTCTTTTTAAAATTGTCAAAATCCGCCTGACATCTTTGCCAGCCGGCTTTAAGTTCCTCAATCTGTTTTTTTGTTTGTTTTTCTTTCATCGAAAACACATTCTAGCGCATTTTATTGATTTTGTCCACCCCCACACCAAACCTCAATTAATTTTATCTTCGGAAGCTGGACTGTTGCAAATGTGAACTAGCAGCTGAAATTGAGGATTGCTGGAGTTTGGTGTGGGGGTCCATGATGCGAGTTAGTTTAGCTCAGGAATCGGAGGAAATGGAATCCCATCGCTTGAAGTTGAGGTGGCCGTGGCTTGAGTTTCCGGCGTTGTGGCGGTTTGGTTTTGCTCTGTCGCGCTAGCTTGAGGAATTTCGGGACTTCCTAAGTCAAGTGAAAAATCGCCCATTTCATTGACCTTGTCGTTTTCTAGTTTAACTTGCGCGGCGCTCTCTTGGAGGGAACCCTGTGGTGAAACAAGCGTCAAGCGATAAGTTCCGGCGGGAATTTTGCGGATATACCATTCGATTGTATTTAGGCCGGGATTTGAGATCTCGAATTCTCTCTCCTTAAAATAAAAATTTTTGCCTGAATCAGGAGTAAAAGTCGCTTTTATCTTAATGTTTTGTGAGACAGGAACGGTAATATTGAAGTGAAGGTGGGCGGTGGCGTATCCGGCGACGATTGTGTCGGCTTGGACCTGCTGATAATATGCCGCGATGCCAATCCCAAAGACACCAAGTACTAGAACGCCCGAGACAAGATAATTTACGATTTTCTTTGACATGCTTAATTTGGCTTGTTCTTAATCTAAGTTTTTACTTTTTAATTTTTAGTTTTTAATTTAATCTCTTATGTATTATGCTAATTGAAAGGGGCGTTTATGTCAAAAAAGTTGCTCATTTTTTTTAAATCGCCGTCCTTCTTCATTCTTCTGTTTGCGGCGGGAGTTACAATAGGTAGCGTCTTGCCCTCGGCGCGGTTTTTTATCTCAGTTATGGTTCTGCTTGGCGCGGTAATTTTCGTTGTCGCACTCTTAAAAATCAAGATTTTGACCGTTACGATCCTACTTGCAATGATTGGCGTATTCTATTTTTGGATTTTTTCATCCTCCTTGCATAACCTCCCTGTTGGATGCCACGATGTCGCGGTGAGCTCAAACCCGGAATTTGGCGCAGGGACCTTGAAATTTGCTGTCCAAAACACTTCGGGAAGAGCATATCTTAACTTAAAAACCGGCGATCGCCTTCAATATTCCGACAAAATTAACATTTGTTTTGAAGCGTCTAACTTTGCTCCGGTAGAGGGAAGTTACACCCGTTACCTTGAAGCGCGCTATCTAACTAATGAAGTGATCCGAAACCCAGATTTCAAGTTTGTTGGTTCGGGTAAGAGTCCTTTGCGATATCTTTATTCTTTTTCAGCGGGTGTTTCGGACGATTTAGGCAAGATTTTCTCGGGTGACGCTGGAGTTTTGGCGAAAGGTCTAATCTTGGGGGGATCACAGGGTTTTTCTCCATCTTTCGTTAAGGATCTGCGTTCAAGCGGTACCACGCATCTGATTGCCGTCTCGGGCTATAACGTTTCGATTATTACGGTAGTTTTGTTTCAGTTAATCCGCACCTCTGTCTCAAGACGTGCCGCAATCATAACTACCGCGATCGTACTTTTATCATTTTGTCTTTTGACAGGCGCAACTTCATCCGTTTTGCGCGCTTCGCTGATGGGCTTTCTATATCTTTTTGCCAAGTGCATCGGCCGTCGAGGTGCTACGACCAACGCTTTGTTTGTCGCCGCTTTAATTATGATTTTGTACAATCCCTATTCTCTCTACGATGTCGGGTTTCAACTCTCCTTTGCCGCTACACTAGGGTTAGTAATACTTGAAGAGCCGCTTCGAGTAATTTTTTCGCGCTTAACGGCCTTACCGGAGGCGGTTATGACGGCTGCTACTTCAACTTTGGCTGCACAGGTTTTTACCCTGCCTATTTTGCTTTGGCAATTTGGTCAAATCTCTCTGGTGGCCCCGATTACCAACACCCTCATTTTGCCGTTTGTGCCGCTGACTATGTTCATGGTTGCCTTAACCTACGTTCTCGATAAAATTATTCCGATTATTGGTGTTTTTGTTTCTGGATTAACACAGGTAATTTTGGATTACATCATGCTCGTGATTAAATTTTTCGGCGGTTTTTCGTTCTCTGCCTTGACCATCGAGGGTATGAGTTGGATTTATTTGGTTGTACTCTATTTTGGAATTTATATTTTAGTTGCTTTCTTAAAATCAAAATCAAGAAAAATTATTCAAGGAGCAGATGGACAGTCGCTATAAAAAAGGTTTAAATTTCATATTTGCACTCGGTATTTTAGTTGCTTTATATCTTTGGGGTTCGGTTTATCAAAACTCACAGGCAAATCCTCAAATAACTGGAGCGCAAATATCTTTTTTGGACGTAGGGGAAGGGGATAGCGCTTTAATTAATCTGCCAAATTCAATTCAAATCCTGATTGATGGCGGGAGATCGGGTACTGTTTTGGCTCCCCTTGCAAAAAAAATGCCCCGTCACGATAAAAAAATTGAATATGTGATTGAAAGTCACCCCGACGCGGACCATATCGGGGGCCTCAATGATGTTTTAAAATCATATGAAGTCGGCGAAATCATCAAAACCAATAAAACAAGCGACTCCCAAACATTTGCTACTCTTGAAGATCAAATTAAATCAAAAAATATTCCGGTTAAGATCGCTAACGAAAGAGATATTTTAACTTTTGGTGGGGCGTCGGCCGAGGTTTTATCGCCTAAAGAAAGTAATGTCGATAGTTTAAGTTCGAACAACTCCTCAATCGTTCTGCGTTTTAGCTATCAGAGCAGTTGCGCTATCTTTACCGGTGACGCAGAAATCGAGGCCCAGCAGAAAATAAGAAACTCTTTTTCCTCTCAGGATCTTAAATGCGAGTTATTTAAGGTGGCGCACCACGGTTCAAGTGGGGCTTATGATGAGAAATTAACCCAAGAAATCAGTCCGAAATACGCCGTTATTTCTGTGGGAAAAAATAGCTATGGTCATCCGGGCGGAGGAGTTTTGTCGAGTTTGGAAAAATTAGGTATTGAGATTTTGCGCACCGATCAAAAAGGTACGATTGATTTTGTTTCAAAAGGGACTGGCTGGGAATTAAGATAGCGCTTTAAAAGAAAAAGGGGGCGCACCGCGTGGGTGCGCCCCCTTTGGGGCCCGAAGGCCGAGTTAGTAACGGCGCAAATCGCGCAGGAGGCGCAACTGCGCGGAGGCGAGATTCGCCTCGTTGTAAAGCTGTGTTCGCCTGGCCTCGAGAGATGATCTCTCGCTCTCGTAGGCCTGCCGGGTAATGTACCCGGCTTGGAAGAGCGCCTTGGCGACGCGGAGTCGGTCGCTGAGCAGGCGCTGCTCGTTGTTCAGGCCGTTTATCTTGGCCTCCAGATTGGCCTGCTGGGCCAGGTTCGGATCGTAGGGCAGGCAGGAAGTGTCACCGAACCGGTTGCCAAATGAGCTGAACTGGTTCTCCCTGAACGGGTTACTGTACCCGAACAGGGAGCTGCTCCCGAACGGGGAGTAGCTGGGGTTAAAGCCGCCGTAGCCGGGGCTGTAGCCACCGAGGAAGGGCGACGGGCAGACGGGGCCGATGGAAACCCACCAGCCATCGCCGCCGAAGCTGAAGGTTTGGGCGCTGGCCGTGCCCGTGAGGGCGGCCAGCAGAACGATGACGAGCAGAGTTGTCAAAACTTTCGTGAGGCGCATATGCCCCACCTCCTTGGGTTTATGTCCCCGGCACAACTTCACCGGATCAGCATATTGTAGCACTTCTCGGTTCGCAAGTCAATGGGGAAGTGTTATTCTCCCCGCGGTGTTTCCCGAAGTATTTTGAGGGTAGCAACCGACAAGTGATCCGGATCACAGTAGTGCACCCCATCTTTGTGGGTGTGGTGTTGGTCTGGCGTATCATCGGCAACACAGATGACCCTACCTTCCCACGCTAATATGCCTCGCGCCTGCTCAATGTCCAGTTTTGTTGCTCTGTACAGGAGGACGAGGTCAGGTTTGAAGTGCATGTCTCTGTGTGCTGTACGAGTATCGGGATAGTGGGCGGTTCCGAGACGGTCTACATACCCCTCCAAAATCTTCTCGAGGTCTGTTCCGTCGCGTCTGCCAATGATTGCTGCCTGAACGAACATATTTTCCCCCTTTCAAGATTGCGTCACGACCGCTGATTAGCTATAATCTAGTCCGATCGTACTTGTATTGCAAGTTTTAAGCCGAACCTTTTGACATTCACTTGCCTCGGGTACGTTCATCTACTAGCAGTATGAAATTTAAAATTTATAATTTAAAATTTAGAATAAATTTCAAAATCTAGAATTTAAAAAAAATTCAATTATTTAAAAATTTAACATTTTAAATTTAATGAAAATTCTAAATTAAAAATTGAAAATTAACCAAGCAGGGCGAGGAATTTATGTCGGGGCACTCTAAGTGGGCAACCACCAAGCATCAAAAAGCGGCAACTGATAAAAAAAGAAGCAATCTTTTTACCAAACTTGCTAATTTAATATCTGTTGCGGCCAGATCGGGCGGCGATCCGACGATGAATTTTTCGCTGCGGCTAGCAATTGATAAGGCAAAAGCCGCCAATATGCCGAAGGAAAACATAGACAGGGCAATTAAGCGTGGGACAGGAGAACTTGGCGGACAGAGAGTTGAGGAAGAGCTATATGAGGTATATGGTCCATCGAGAACAGCCATATTAATTGAAGCAACGACTGACAATAAAAATCGCGCGGTGGCCGAAATAAAAACTATTTTAAATAAAGCCGGCAGTAAACTGGCAAGCTCCGGCTCGGTGGCATACCTGTTTTTGCGCAAAGGTGTTATTAAGACTTCGGGCGATCGGGGCGAAGAAACAGAGCTTAAAATCATTGATTCCGGGGCTGACGATTATGAAAAAATCGAAGGTGGCTACCTTGTTTATACTAAGATGGAAAACTTGCGTTTGGTCAGCGATGCGTTGACAAACGGAGGTTTTGAAATCGAATCGGCGGAACTTTCGTGGGAGCCAAAAGATACGGTGACGCTCTCAGAGGAGGAATCGGAAAAAGTAATTAAATTACTCGAGTCCCTCGATGATCTTGACGATGTTTCAAACGTGAGCTCAAACCTAGGTTAAGTAAAAACTAAAAACGAAAAAGTAAAAACTATAATTTAAAACTGACAAACTTTAAAAACTTTTTCCTTGAACTTTTTACATTTTACTTTTACCTTTTAACTTCCAAGAGGGAGAAACAAATTGATAGACAAGAATAAAACTGAAAATAAGGGCAGTGCTCCTAGGGTTATACTTGGCATTGACCCTGGGACTGGCCGCGTTGGCTGGGCGGTATTAGATTTGGTGGTTCAAGAAAAAAAGCTAGGGAAAGGCAAAGAGATGGTTTTAAAGGATTACGGATGTCTTGAAACGGTGGTGAATACCCCACTGCCCGAGCGGCTGGAATATATATATAAAGAAGTAAATCGGCTGATTGCAAAATTTAAACCAAATGAGCTAGCAATCGAAGAACTCTTTTTTGTTAAAAATATCAAAACCGGTATGTCAGTTGCCCATGCCCGCGGAGTAGTCATTTTAGCGGCCAAGCAAAATAAACTTAAGATTTTTGAATACAAACCAAACGAAATCAAGCTTTCTATTGCCGGATACGGTCATGCGACCAAAGATCAAATACGCAGGATGCTGAAATTACATCTAAAAGGTTGTAATATAAAACAAGACGACGCCGCCGATGCCGTAGCGGTGGCGCTCTGCCATTTGAGTCGCCCAAAAATTTATCAATAAGGAGAAAAATGCCACAACTTCGACAAAATATCATTACCGGAGAATGGGTAGTTTTTGCCCCAGAGAGAGCGAAGCGTCCGAGTGATTATATTTCGGTTACAACCGAGAGAACTCAAAGTAAAGAAGAATGCCCGTTTTGTGTTGATTCAAAGAAAAACGAGTACGAAAAACGGCTTAAAGAATACGACACCAAATTTTGCTACGTAATCCCCAACAAATTTCCAGCTTTCATTGAAGACAAGGCGGAATGTAATCCCAAAACTTATAAAATAGAGAATGAATTTTTTAAACTCAAACCGTCTTTGGGTGGTCATGATGTCATCGTAATCCGCGATCACGAGGACGAGATGCCGAAATTTTCAATTGCTGTCTGGGAGGATCTCTTTGAAACTTTTAAAAAACGTTATAAATATTTCGAAGATCTTTGCAACGCAGAATATATAATGCCGATTTATAATCATGGCGCACAGGCGGCGGCTTCAATCGAACACCCCCATGCCCAGGTTTTTACCTCCTCGATTATCCCTAATATTATAGAACGGGAACTTTCTTGTACGACCAAATATCACAACGAGCAAAAGTCCTGTGCCTTCTGCGATCTGATAAAGCACGAAATCAAGCAGAATACGAGATTGCTTTTTGAAAACGAGCACTTCGTTGCCTTTAACTTCTATGCCGCGCGTTTTCCATTTGAAATTTGGATTATGCCACGCCATCACCAGAGCCATTTTACAGATATAACTACTGCAGAAATAGAGGATTTTGCTAAGATTTGCCGTCAGGTTTTTAACCGTCTCGATGTTGTTTTAAACAATCCCCCGATGAACTTTTTCATTCATTCGGTTCCGGTAGCCGATAAAGGAAAAAACGTACCGTATTATCATTGGCACATGGAAATCGCCCCGAGATTAACGAAATACGGTGGCTACGAGATGGGCTCGGGCGTGATTATCGACATCATCGATCCGGAATCGGCCGCAGATTATTTACGCTTGGGACAGAAAGTAAGACCGCCGCAAAAAGTAACCTGAGATGATCTTCCCCTGAAAAGCTTGAAAAATCGAGCGATATAACATACATTTAACTCCACCATGAAAGTATTAATCATAATGCAGTTTCCCCTTTTTGGGGCAGGGACGGGAACGTACACCCGCCGCTTGAGTGAGCATCTGGCCAAAAGGCCCGGTTTTGAAGTTGCGGTTGCGGTCCCTGATGATCGAAAAATTATAGGTGTTAAGCTTTTTACTATAAAACCGCCTTTTCAAGCAGTAATGGCAACCCATTCAGAATGGAAAGGAGCCAAAAAATTTTCGGAACTCTCGGGGGTTGAATTCACTCGCTACTATTCAGCATATCTCAAACAGATAGTTGACATCGTCGATCAGTTTAAGCCCGATGTTATTCACATCCAACACTGTTTTATGCTTACTTGGATAGCAAATTATATAAAATCGATTTACGGAATCTGCTATCTTGCAACCAGCCATGGCACATGCGTTTATCTTTCCTCGCTGGACTTTAGGTACCGTGTTTTAACCAGCCAGGCATTGCAAAGGGCGACTGAAATAACAGCCGTTTCCTACCATACAAAAAAATGGTTTTGTAAGATTTTCGGGCAGGACTTGCGCCGGAAAGTCAAAGTCATTACAGGGGGAATTGATCTTCAGGCCTATAACAAGAGTATCCCGACCACCCTGATTGAAAAAAAATATAATCTAGGAGGGAAAGATATCGTTATTTTTGTGGGAAGATTAATGCCGGAAAAAGGGGTGGAATATTTGATTAAAGCATCCAAGGAGATTAAGGCAGAGGTTTTTGTTATCGGTGGCGGTTCACACAAAAACTATCTTATGAATTATGCTAAACTGGTCGGTACCAAAAATGTTCGCTTTCTAGGATACATCGACAAAGGTTCAATTGATGAAATCCGCCAATTTTATAAAAGAGCCAAAGTTTGTGTTGTTCCGTCCGTTTGGGACGAACCATTGGGACTAGTTATCCTTGAAGCTATGGCAATGGAGACACCCGTTGTGGCTTCGAAAAAGGGTGGCATCCCTCTGGCGGTCAAAGACGGGCATAATGGAATTTTGATTAGACCTCGAAGCGCCCAGGCAATTGTAGCGGCGGTAAATAAGCTTTTGGGCGATGAAAAATTGCGTCTTGAAATGGGTCAAAATGCCCGAAAGTGGGTTGAAGAAAAATTCGACTGGGGTAATGCGATTGTTCCGAAATTTATACCGCTTTATAAAAAAGTCGCTGAAGCGACTAGAAATTTGAGAGATAAGAAAATAAAAACTCTCCTCGAAAAAGAGCAGATCGAGCGGGAAAAGAGAGAGCTGTCGGAGAAGTTGGGAGCAATTTAAAAAGCTGGAGGGGCGAGTGAACGAATTAGAAAAATCACCTGGAGAAGAAGATGTCTTGCCCGAAGTAGAAGAGCCCAAGGTAGAGCAAACAACCGAAGAAGAAACAGTGCCCCAACCGCTTGATGCGGTAATGGTTTTTGGTATCGGTCCGGTTCAGCCAGGTGGCGTTGGGCCTGAAATCAAACACCGCGGCCAACTGGTACCCGAAGCAAAATTAAATGCTATTGCGGCGGCTCAGTTGTACCTTGAAGGTAAAACTAAAAAAATCATTTTTACAGGCGGACGCACGGGTAAGGATGAAACCGGCAATCCTCTTGAACAGTCCGAAGGTGAAATGATGCGCGATTATGTTGTCAGGAAATTTAGCATTCCCGAAGAAGCTTGCATCGTTGAAGACAAAGCGGCTAACACGATTGAAAATATTGCTCGGTCTTTAACACCAATTGATGAAAATCCAGAGAAATTTTTGAATCTTGGATTTTTGGGTTCACCTCATCACGTCGAAAGAATTGCCCAGATGGCGGAGCTATTTGGCCTTGAAGGACCAACTGTTTCCTCGGCAAAAGTCATCGATGAAGGAAGATTATCAGGCGGTTCGAAAGTTCATCGCAATATGGAGCACTATAGAAGATATTTTGAAAAGACATTGGATCCGGAAGCCAACCCCATTTATGCCAAACGATTGCGCGAAGAAACAAGATGGTCTAAGGGTTTGGAAACGATGCCCCAATATTTTTTGCCCCAGCTTAAATTTATCGAAAATGATGCGCGGCTTTTAAGTGTTTTATTGCGATTTTCAGACTATCTGGAAGAAAAGGGAATAAAGGATCTCAAAACTGCCGATCCGGATAAAATTCGCGATATATTAGGAGAAATTAAAAGAGAGTTGCCTCCCCAGGAATGGGAACGTTTACCCGATGAACTTCCAGAGTGGCGAGTTGAGGATGAGGACGAGAAAGCACCCCCGTTCAAAAACGAAAATAGATCGGAGATTGAGGACCCGGTTGAGAGATTCAGGAACGTTGAAGAACTTGTTTTTTGCGATGTGGACGGAACCCTAACTGGAAAAGGAGGAAAGCTTATCGGTCGTTATATTCAAATGGCTGAGAGATGCTACGGTATGGTGATTTTGGCGTCGAGCCGAGGAAAGCAAAATCTGAGCCAACTTAAAGAAAGTTTTGGGATGAATGCCTTGGCCCCGATTGTTTTCGAGAATGGTGCAGGCGTTGCCTTTCCTAGTTCCATGGTCAATGAACAGCAAATACGTGAGGCGGTTCAAAAAATAGGGGGAAGGTTGTTCGATATTAATGATGATGGCTCTTTTTTCACTATCGAGTTATCACCCCCGAAAGATTTATTAAAAGAACAACTTAAAAATATTCTCCAGGAAAATAATGTAGCGGCAAAATTCATTACGGATATGACTACCGAAGAGGTCATGGAAACCTATCATTGCACGCGAGAAGAGGCCGAGAACACACCCCACGGTACTTTTATGGAAAACCTGGTTTTCACGGAGAGTGATCCCCAAAAAATTCAGCGAGTTAAAGAAATAGCTGCAAGCAGAGGACTTCATCTAACAAGGGCAAAAATGACATGGCACCTGATGTCGGAGGGTGTGCATAAGGGAAATGGGGTTTTACTTATTAAAGAGTTAATGAAAACTGCAAGCGGAAGATATAGAGAATCAGTTGCCTTCGGAGACGCTCCAAATGATTTTGAGATGTTTGAAAAATGTGAAAAAGCATATATGGTAGGAGATGAAGAAGGGGTAAAGTTGCCGCCACATGTTAATTCGACGGCAAGTAGCGGTCCAATGGGTGTTACAGAGGGATTCAGAGAATTGTTTCTTAAAAAGGAATAAGTTTTATAAACAAGGGAGATAAAAGATGAAGAAAATTTCGGTTATTATGCCAACCTTTAAAAGGGTTGATCAAACTTTGCGCACCATCGAACTACTATTCTCTTCTGAGGGCATAGACGAAAAGTTCGTTTTGGAAATTATTGTTTCTGACGACTCGCCAAACGACGATCTTAAAGATACGATCCAGAAAAAATTTAAGGATCAAGTTATTTATTCCCGACCGAAAAAGAAGGGTATCGCGTCTAGCAAAAATAATGGAGCAAAAATAGCTAGTTCTTCTATTTTAATCTTTTGTGATTCCGATATGGAAGTAGAGCAAGATACGGTTTTAAATACAATATTGGCTTTGGAAAAGCACAAAACTGCGGGAGCGATTGGGGGACAGGTAATCTGGCGTACTGGGCCGAAAGAAGGCCAGCACGACCGTCCCAGAAAAGAAGACCAAATGATTCTGGTTGGCAAAACAACCTATACCGAAGCGATCTATTCCCGCTACATTGCTACCTATAAGGATGTTTTCTTGAAAGTAGGCGGCTACGACGAAGATGTCTTTAATATGCGCGGTGAAGGTTCGGATATGTCAGTAAGGTACTGGCGCACAGGATTTCCACTCGTCTTTGACGATTCGCTTGTCGTTCACCATGTTCATGAGACCGAGGGCGGGATTATCAGAGGTGTTGCACATCCTGAATGGGGAATTGCCAAAGATCTTCTAATCTTGGCCTACAAATATGATATTTTTGACGATAAAAATCAAAATTTTGTCAACACCGTTGCCGCAAATTTTGAGAAATTCGGGAGAGACGGATATTACCGGATTATCGAAGGAATTGGCAAAAATTTCGATTTTATTGCTGAGGTGAAACCAATCATCGATCAAGGAAAAAAGAAGATGAAGGCAGAATTCGACTTTAAGTTTTTAGAAATATTCTCTGATAAGGTGATGTTTAATAAGTGTATCGAGGAGGCGGCGGGCAGATTAAAAAACATACGAAAAGATATTTTTAAAAGGAGATAGAAGTATGAACAATAAAAAATTAAAAATTGCTATTCTTTCAACAATCCACAACCCCATCACTTTTTCCTTTTCGGGTGGCATTGAAGTGTTTAATTACAACCTCTCTGCAGAGTTAAGCAAGGAAGAAAGGGGCCATGAGGTTGTATTATTTGCTTCCGCTGACTCAAAAGTTAAATCTGAATTATATCCTGTTTGCCCCCATGCCTTATTCGGAGGTAAGTTTGATCCTAACGATTCCCAGAGCATGCGTAAAACGATCTACCTTGAGAACCACTATTATATTCAAGCAATGCAATATATTAAGAAAAATAATTTTGACATTGTTCATCATAGCCACACCGCATTTCTTCCTATTTACCTTGGTTATTTATTTAATATCCCGCAGATTTTGACTACGCACATGACAGCTAATACGAATATAACCTTGAATCAAGACATTAATGAATTAATGCCGGATAAATCAGGCGTTAGATTAATTGGAATTTCAAGAAAACAAGAGGAAATACTTAGCGATCTGACGTTTTACTCCAGGGTTTATAACGGGATTGAAACGAAAAGTTTTACATATGTTGAGAAGCCAAAAGATTATTTCTCTTGGCTGGGTAGGATAGCACCCAATAAAGGTACTAAGGAAGTTATTGAACTAGCGCTTGATGCTAAGATTAAACTTAAACTCGGTGGTACAATAGGAGTTGGTAAAACTGTTCTTGATTACCTTGCGGACATAAAGCGCCATTTTAACAATCCATTAATTTCGTATTTAGGACAAGTCAATGCCGGGGGACGCAACGATCTGCTTGGTAATTCCAGAGCTTTCCTCTCACCGATTCAATGGGAAGAACCTTTCGGCTTAGTGATGATTGAGGCAATGGCGTGTGGCACTCCCGTGATTGCATATGCTCGCGGCTCAGTTCCAGAGGTTGTAAAAGATGGAGAAACAGGTTTTATTGTTAACTCATCAGACGAAGATAAAAGAGGTAATTGGATTATAAAGAAAACAGGCAAAGAAGGAATGGTTGAGGCTATTAAAAAGATCTGCGCAATGCCAGCGGAAGAATATTTACGGATAAGACAGAACTGCCGTCAGCATGTTGAAGAAAATTTTACGGTTGAAAAAATGGTAGATGGATACGAAGCGGTCTATAAAAAAGTGATCGAGGATTATAGAAAATAAAGGAGGCGCGATGGAAGATGGCGAACCCGATGGATTGGATCTACCCCCAGAGGTAATGGAGAGTGATGAATCTAGAGCAGCAGCAGACCAAGATGAATCAAATAGTTCTGTGATAAGCCAAGGAGGTCCTTCTCCGACCGATCCGTGGGGCGGAACCGCTCCGCCGTCCTTGTCGCCAGAAGAAAGAGCTCAACAAAGGAAAGAATTCGAAGATATGGACGCGAAAGCCAAAGAGCATTTGACACCCCATGAAAGAGCATTGTCTGATGCGGTCACTTTTGATGCCCACACAGAAGACAAGCGACAGTCGCATTTCTCTGATAGCCAGACAAGAGTCTCAAACGTTGCCGACCCCGAAACGGGCCATAGATTAGCACCGGAAGATGTAGAGATGGCAACAAAATATCGTCAAGATAATAGAGAGGCTATTGATCGCCAGGAAAACCAACAGGGCCTCAACGATAGATTGTTTAATCACGGAGAAATTAACCGTTTTATGTTGGGAGCAATTAAAAGAGGTGAAATGCCGCCTATTATTCAAGAAGCCTTGGATGCTGTCCAGGATCCTGCAGAAAAAGATCTCTTTGCTCGTTATTACGAAGCCGTAAGAGATGAATTTTTGAGGGCTCAGGAAGCTGCTATAGACGCATCTCGAGATCCATACGAACCATCTCCAGAAAAGCAGAAAGCAGTCAGTTTACAAGGGGAAATCTACAACCTGTCCAAAAGACATATGAGTCTAGGCGATGTTGACGGTGTGATAAACCTTTTTTTCCAATTTAGACCATGGTTTTAAATTGCCATGAATTGAATCAACAGGCACATCTCTCTTGAACCCTTCCCAAAAGCACTAATTTTTGCTATCATTTAAGGCACTTAAAATTAATAATTCAAAGAAGGTAATTATGGCAAATTATGCAGTTATTATGGCGGGGGGATCGGGAACACGTCTTTGGCCGATGAGCCGTAAATCAAAACCTAAGCAGTTACAGAATTTGGTTTCGGAAAAATCGTTAATTCAAGAAACCTATAATCGGGTCAAAAAAGCTCTAAAACCGGAGAATATTTTTATCTCTACAAATACCAAGTACGTGGATGAGATAAAAAAGCAGCTTCCCGATGTACCAGCTGATAATTATATTATTGAACCGGCAGTCAGAAACACCGCGCCGGCTTTGGCCTACATCGCTTTCGTCATTTTAAAACGCGACAAAAATGCGATTATCTCAACAATTGCTTCGGACCATACGGTCAATAATGTTGACGTTTTCGTCAACACTCTTAAAAACGCCTTCGATACAGCCACAAAATACCCAGATTATCTCGTGGCAGTCGGTATTAACCCGACCAGACCGGATACCGGTTTGGGTTATATCAAAATGGGCAAACCGAAAGGTCCGGTTGACGGCAGCCAGGTTTTTGAAGTCGTTTCCTTCGTTGAAAAGCCGGATCTGAAAACTGCCGAAAAATACATGCAATCGTGGGAATATTTGTGGAATGGTGCTTATTACTTCTTTGGTGCCAGCGAGCTTTTAAGCTGGATTAAGAAATACCGGCCAAAAATGTATAAAACCCTCGATCAAATCGTAAAGCTTCAGGCGGAGGGCGGAGCGACTCAGACCAAAATCAAGGAAATGTTTGAATCGCTCGAGGATGAACAGTTCGAATACGCGGTTATTTCACAGAAGGACTTTAAGAAGGTACTGGTTATTCCTGCTGACTTGGGCTGGTCTGACATCGGGAGCTGGGGAACCTTGCACGACGTTTTAAGCGAAAACTATGCTTCAGGCATGATCTCGAGAGGTTACCATATTGATGTTGAATCAGACGGCTGTCTGGTTTATGGAGGGGATAAAATGATTGCGACCTTAGGCCTAAAAGACATAATCGTAATTGACACACCCGATGCGATGCTGATTGCCAACAAAAACAAAGCTCAAGATGTCAAGATACTCTTGGACAAGCTCAAAGAAGAGGGTAAACACCTGTACCTATAACTAAAAACTCAAAAATAAAAAAAGACCTATGCCAATTGATCAAAAAATATTTCGTGCCTACGATATTCGCGGCACTTATCCCGATCAAATGAACGAAGACGTTGCGTATTCTGTTGCTCGTGCCTACGCTAAAAAAATTAATCCAAAAACCGTAGTTGTCGGCCGCGACATCCGTGAAGCCAGTGCTAGAATGCATGAAAAAGTTATCCAAGGGCTTATTGAATCAGGCGTAAACGTCAAAGACGCAGGGGAAATGACCAACCCAATGATCGGCTTTGCCGTTTTTAACTATAATTTTGATGGCGGAATTATTCTTTCCGCCTCGCACAATCCGATCGGGTATGGTGGTATGAAGATGACTAAAGCCGATGCAGTAACGGTGCCGGGAGACGATCCGGAGCTCAAAAAGTGGGCAATGGAAGGGGAGGGAATTGAAGGCGGTGAAGGTGGAGAGGTTAAAAATATTTCAATTACTGACGATTACGTCGCTTTTATTAAAAAAATTGTTGATGTAAAAAAGTTAAAAAAACAAAAAATTCTGCTTGACCCGATGTATGGGTCGGTTGGCTTGATTATTGATAAGGTTTTAGAGGGACTGCCGATAGAGAGAGTCGATTTTCGCATCAAGCCTGACGCAAATTTCGGAGGTTTGGATGAGCCAAATCCTCTCAATTCCAAAATGCGCGCAGTGGCAGAAGAATTAGCCAGAAAAGAAAAACCCGATTTTTCGGCTATCTGGGACGGCGACGGCGACAGAGTTTTCTTCTTAGACGAAAAAGGTAAATTTATCGACGCTCCGTATATTACGGCTCTTCTCATCGAAACGATTGCTAAAATTCATCCAAATTCAAGTTTTGTCTGCGACGAGCGAATAATCTGGCCGCAAACCAAGGCAGCCGAAAAATCGGGGATGAAATTTCTTATCTCAAAATCTGGGTATCGCTTTATCAAAGAAGCGATGAGCCAAAATAAAGCGGTTTTCGGCGCGGAGATGACCGCTCATTATTTCTTTGAGGAAACGCATTATATGGATAACGGTATCATTCCCTTTCTACTAATCTGGCAAGCCATATCCGAGTCCGGCAAAAAATTATCACAACTCGTTGCTCCATACCAGAAAGATCATTTTATGATCGAAGAGATAAAATTTAACGTCGAAGATCCATCTGCCGCAATTGATCGTCTTAAAGAAAAATTTTCTGATGGCGAGCCAAACGAGCTTGATGGCTTAACAATCGAATATCCTGACTGGCGCTTCAACTTGCGAGCTTCAAATACTGAACCAGTTGCTAAATTGAATCTTGAGGCCAAAGATGAGAAGCTGATGAAAGATAAAACAGAAGAAATAAGAAAAATAATTGAGAAATAAATATTAAAATAACGTTCCCCAGCAATAAACCTCTTGCAGTATTCTAATTATAGAAATCCGCAAGTGGGTTAATTGCAAGAGGGACTTCCGGTCCATAACACCCTTTGTTAAAGGGTGTTGGGACACGGAGCGGAGAATGACATGGCAAAAATATTAGTAACCCCGCATCAATCCTTACTGCAAAAGGGACTTCGTCCTCTACTTGCAGTGCGGATGATGCAGGGGCAGGCAGGCGGCGTTAATTTGTGGGGGTTAATATGAGTAGGATACTTGTTACTGGAGGTGCTGGTTTTATAGGAAGTAATTTATGCAACATGATGGTCGAAAAGGGCCATGAGGTTGTGGCGCTTGACGATCTATCGTTGGGTAAAACGGAAAATCTTTCTGAAAAAGTCAAATTTGTCAAAGGCGATGTAAACAAAGAAGAAGATTTAGACAAGGCGGGGAGCGATTTCGATCATATCGTTCATCTCGCGGCGTCTTCTTCCGCACCGATGTTTGTTAAGGATATGTATTGGGCTTATCAAAACAATATTGCCGGTCACGTCAGAGTAATGCAATTCGCTAAAAAAATCGGCGTCAAGAAATTTCTTTTTGCCTCAACCAGCT
>CAYYMZ010000010.1:12064-32036 GCA_964473025.1 uncultured Candidatus Saccharibacteria bacterium | reverse complement strand
ACCAGCTCGATTTATGGCAACAACCCGACACCTCTAACCGAAGATCAAAACGTGACCCCGCCAAATCATTATTCGGTGACGAAGTTTGCGCAGGAAAACGCTTCGCGCGTTTTCTCATCGGCCGAGGGATTAGAGATAATCGCCTTTAGATTTATGTCAATTTATGGTTTAAACGAAGACCATAAAACAACCTTCGCCAACCTTGTTTCGCAGTTTATTTGGGGAATGGCCAAGGATGAACAGCCGACGCTATACGGCGACGGCACACAGGAGCGCGATTTTACCAACGTTAAAGATGTGGTGCAGGGAATCGAAAAAGTAATGGAAACTGAGAAAAAATACGGATTTACGGTTTTCAATATTGGTACCAATACCTGTATTAACCTGATTGATCTGGTTAAACTCATCAATAAGGTGATGGGCAAAAACATCGAGCCAAAGTTTATTCCAAATCCGATTAAAGAGGGTTATGTTAAGTCCCAACTTGCCGACATCAATAAAATCTCAAACGAATTGGGTTATGAACCAACCGTCGAACTCGAAGACGGGATTCGGGAAATTTACGAAAATTTGAAGAAATAAAAAAACCGCTTGTTAGCGGTTAGTTGGGGATGGCCCCGGCGCGGGATAAAACCGGCCGGAGCCATGGTAAACGTAGTTCGTGGGTGCCGTCTTGTGAATCGGCACCAGGGTGGGCTAGGCGGGGAACTTATCCGCCGGTCCCCCGCAGTCGGGGGTGATGACGCGGCAGAGGAAGCTCCCCTGCCTAAGGACCTCATGTGCCATGCCGGGGTTGATGATGATCATGTCCCCGGCCCCGAGGCCGTAGGTTTCGCCTGCGACCTCCATGTACATCGTGCCGTCAAGCACGATGTAAATCTCACGGGCCTTCCCGTGAGAGTGGCGATCCTGGCCGGTGACTTCGTTAAACGTTGCCACCTCCAGGTTGTCCGCTACCATGACGGGGCACTTCTCATCCTCTACGGGAGAGTTCCAGAATACCTCGCCTGCGAGACGCTCCTTGCTCTCGTAGAGTTTGGTAACGACTTGCTTGCGAGCTCCACGCGCTCCCGGCTGGAGCTGCGGGTCAATGCTAGCGGACGACTTTCTGATCAAGAGGGCGGGTAGCGCCATCCTGACCACCTCCCTTTCATTTTTCCGCCTACGGCTGGTTTGGACGTTGAGCTATTCTCTCATTGCTTTGAACATGAGGAGACCACCTAGGGCCATGACCACGAATCCCCCGATGACATACTTGTCTATCTGGTCAATCGGGAAGCGTGGGGGCGTGGCGGTTCCCATCCAGTATGGGACGAATGCCATCAGTAGTCCCGCGAAGAACAGGACCAATCCTGCGATAAGGTAGCGCACTAGTATCACTCCTTCCCCATATGGGGTGTTATTATGTCAACTAAAAACCTCGTTGCTCCAGAGAAAAAATCTCTCCTTTGCAAGCTAATCAATATACCATAAAATGGCCCGAATGTCAATCCCAACACCCCCACACCCTTGCCAATCAAGGGTGTGGGGGCTACAATGAGTCCTGCGATATGGCTCAAAATAAAACCGAAATTTATCCATTTCTTCAAATCATCAAAAACCATTTTCAAAGACGAAAACAGGTTTATTTTTGGATTCTCCTCGGTTTGTTCTATCTTGCTCTTGCCATCTATTTTACCTGGCCATTAGTCCAAAATTTTTCGAAAGCGATTATCGGCCAAAGTGACTTTACCGATGGGCCGATGTTTCTCTGGAATTTTTGGGTTACAAAAAACACCGTTTTGCATTTACAAAACCCCTTCTTGACGAACTTGGTTTATTATCCGAATCAGGTTAATCTCTCCCTGGTAACTTACACTTTTACAAGCGGTTTAATCTCAATTCCCCTGCAACCGTTTTTTAACCTGATTGAAACCTTGAATATCATAACGATTGGATCAATCGTTGCCTCGGCACTGGGGATGAGCGTCTTGGTTGGCTATTTAACCAAGAACAGGTTGGCAGGCATAGTCCCCGGAGTCATTTTCGGGTTTTCTCCATATGTTTTTAGCCACCTGATGGCGGGTCATTATAACCTGGCTCTGCTTTGGCTTTTTCCATTAATTACTTTATTTTTTATCAAATCCCTGCAGGAGGAAAGTTTTCTAAATCCGGTTTTATTCTCGGTATTTTTGGTTCTGCAATCTTACCTTGACTTGCAATTACTTTTTTACAGCGCAATTATTCTGCTATTTATCTTTTTACAACATCTAATAACTTATAATAAAAAATTATTCACGCGCCAAAAACTATATTATTTGCTGATTTTTTTGGGGTTATATGGCGTGATTTTTGTCCTTCCGTTTTTTAATCTTGTTTCAACATTTAATGTAAAAAACGCGATGGAGCCAACTTATAACAACGGCGATTTGGCAATTATGTTTGGCCAAAATCCCCTAAACCCCCTGCTTGGCAATCCAAACTACAAAATGGTGCTTGAGATGGTCGGTGGGTATAGGGAAAATGTCATTACCCTTGGTTACTCAGCGCTTGGTTTTGCAACTCTCGCATTGATTTTGTTTAAAAAGAACTTTATCGAGAAATTATTTTATGCCCTTTTGGCGCTTGCCGGAATGATTCTTACTTTCGGACCTCATCCGCAAATTCGGCACGAGGTTTTTTATTCAATTGATTTCCCCTTCTTTTATTTGCAGGGTTTACCGGGGTTTAACTTCGGCGTTGTACCGACGCGCTTTATTGTTATTGCCTATTTTGGCTTGGCCGTTTTAGCAGGATTTTTTATCTCTGCCATAATCAATTTCTTTAAGGAAAAAAGATCATATTTAATATATTGTCTGATTATTCCGGCGGCCATTTTGGTGGGGTGCGAATATTACAGCGGTGAGATGAAAGTGGATTTCCTGCCGCACTCAAGCATTTTAGAAACCATCAAAAACGACTCTGGTGACTTTGCCGTTTTGTCTTTAAGCCCGACAACACGTGACGAATATTATCAAACATTCCACTGTAAAAAATTAATTTCCGGCTACCTCGGGCGCAGAGTCCACGAAACATATAATGCCAGATATGCCAATCTCCCCGGTGTCAGCCATCTTTTGGCAATTAATTTGGATGGTCTAGGTGGAGATGATTTAAACTGGGATTTAGCACGGGCAAATTGGGCAAAATTGAACATCAAATATTTTACCATCGATAAAACAACCCACAACGAAGAATTTGTCCGCAAGGGCGAAGAATATTTTGCGGCAGTGGGGGTTGGTAAAGTTGCAGAAGACGCCTCGATAGTGTTGTATAAAGTTACGGAGTAAAAATGAAGGGATTAATTGTCGGAGCGAGTTTGGGTTTGGGGGGAATTGAAGCGGTTTTAACTGACGAAGAATTTAATATTTTAGAACGTCAGGAAAGACCCTACCCCGGCAAAATGGGCAAAGAATCGTTTATGGTTAAAGTGGAAAAAACCATTACGTCTTTACCCGGGTATCACAAGGCCTATGCGGTTGGTTTTGCAATTCCCGCCACCTTTGAGGGCAACGGAAAAAAAGTTTATGATTGTTCGATTGAAGAGCTTAAAGGTTCCAATATTTATCAGCTTTTATCCAAACGCATAACGTTGCCAATATTTGTTTTTAGAAGAAATTTTTGTTCGCTTTTAGCGGAACAGGCCTTTGGTGCGGCGAAAGAGGCAAAAAACGCTGTTTTGGTTGAAATTGGCCGCGATGTTGCCGCCTCGTTTTTAATAAATGGCAAAATTTACCGCGGATCAAATAATGCGGCAGGGGAAATCGCGCACTTGATTGTTGATATCACGCGGGAAAAAAGAAATAGCGTCGGTGAGTTTGGTGGTTTAGTGCAGGGTGAGGGGATTGAGGCGTTAACCGGCAAGTCGGTTTATCAGATTTTAAGGGAAAATCCCACTTCCAAACTGGTAAATCAGCAAATTGTGCGCGATTTAAAAGAAAGTTTATTGACCGGACTATACAATGTAAAACTGCTTCTCGACCCGGAGCTCTTCATAATTTCGGGCGACATTTTGGAAAACTATTCGTTGTTTAAAACCGCCTTTGCCGACCTGGGGGTTAAAACGGAAAAATCAAATCTCGGCAAAACATCCACAGCACTGGGAGCGGCAATCGCGGCTTACAATCAATCGCAAAAGGTGGTCAAATGATCGGTTATATTAAGGGGAACGTCGTTTATCGCGGAGCAAATTATGTGATTATTGATACTGCTGGAGTCGGCTATAAGGTCTATGTTTCGCCTACTCTTTTGGGTCATGATAAACTTGCACTTTTTTGTTTTCATCAAGTCCGCGAAGATACGAGCAATATATATGGATTTTTAAAAGCCGAGGAGCTGGAAATTTTTGAGCTTTTACTTTCGGTTAACGGCGTTGGTCCAAAAGCCGCCCTGTCTTTAGTTTGTGCGTTAGGCAAAGAAAGAATTTTACAATCAATTGCGCAGAGCGATTTGTCTGTTTTCAAATCCATCCCCGGCATTGGCAATAAAGTGGCCGCTAAAATTATTGTTGAGCTAAAGAGCAAAGTTGTTTCAGGGGACAAGGGCAGTTTTCTACTGCCGCAAGATGACGAAACGGTTGAGGCAATGGTTACCTTAGGTTATAAAAAAAGCGAGATTCTCCCCTACCTTGCAAAACTTCCCGCAAATATTACATCTGTTCAAGATAAGGTAAAGTATGTCCTCAAAAACATCGGCAAGAAACCTTAATATCGCCGATCCAATATCTCATATTCCGTACGTTGGCTTAAAATCGGCCGCTCTCTTTTTGCACCTCAAGATTAAAACGGTTGAGGACTTATTGCGTTTTGCACCGCGGACGGTTGTTGATTTATCCTGCCCTGTTTCAATTGACAAAGCGCTAAAATCCGAAGGACAAAAAGTTTTGGTCTTTGCCGATGTGGAAGAATTAAAAATCATTAAAACTCCTCGCCGTAGAATTTGGATTACGTCGGCAAAACTTTCTGACCAGATGGGTCGCATCCGCGTGGTTTGGTTTCATCAACCGTATTTGAGAAATTTTTTTAAAAACAAAAAATACGTTTTTTACGGTACGGTTGAATACAGCCATTTTACAAAAGAAGTGACAATGGTCAGCCCCGAAATTTTCGAAGAGCCGGGAATCATTCCGATTTATTGTCTAACCGAAGGGCTAAGCTCAAAACAAATTCAAAGAACCGTCCGCCACGCCTTTGATGCCGGCTATCAATTGCCTGAAATTATTACCGATCGTGTGGCGAAAAAATTCGGTTTGATAGGACAAAAAACCGCCCTTAGAAATCTTCATTTTCCCCGCGATAAGAAAAGTTTTGAGAGTGCTAAGGAAAGATTTAATTTTGACGAATTATCGATTTTTATTTTGACCAATTTATATTTGAAAAATCTCAATCAAAAAAAATCATCGTTTAAAATAAAAACCGATCCCAAAGCTTTGTCCGGCTTTATTTCATCTCTGCCATTTGCTTTAACTTCCGATCAGAAAAAAGTGATTGTCGATATTGCGGATGACTTTAAAAAAACATATCCAATGAGCCGGTTGCTACAGGGCGATGTGGGGAGCGGTAAAACCGTTGTTGCTCTCGCGGGGGCGCACCTTGTTATTAAATCGGGGTACAAAGTTGCCTACTTGGCACCAACTCTGATTTTGGCGCGCCAACATTTCGAGACGGCAAAAAAATTGATGCCGCATGACTCAAAAATTGTTCTTTTAACTTCTGCGAGCCGGACCAAAGACATCAATCAAAAAATTAAAGAAGCGGATCTGGTTATTGGTACTCACGCTATTATTCAAAAAGATATTCAAATTCCAAAATTGGCTTTGGTTATTGTTGATGAGCAACACCGATTTGGTGTTGAGCAGAGAGAGGCGCTTCTCCAAGCACCAAATTCAAAGTCCCGCCGGGCAGAGCCCTCTGGGCGGCGCCCGCATCTTCTTTCACTTTCTGCTACACCCATCCCGCGCACTCTTGCCCATATTGTTTTTGGCAATCTCGATATTTCGACAATTAAAACCAAACCGATCGGGCGGTTGCCGATAAAAACGTATTTAATCCCGGATGAGAAAAGAGCGGATTCTTATCAATTTATAAATAACTTGATAGGGCTCGGCCAGCAGGCCTTTGTTGTTTGTCCGCTGATTGAAGAAAAAGAATATTTTAGTGAGACACTATTTGACGAAACGGGGCGCAAAGCAGTCGAGGCGGAAATCAAAAACTTGCAAAAAACAATATTGGGGAAAAGGAATATTGAGATGCTGCACGGCCGGATGAAAGGCACAGACAAAGAAGATAAAATGCAGCGTATGCAGGAGGGGAAGCTTGATGTTTTGGTTTCGACCTCGGTGGTAGAAGTCGGCGTTGATGTGGCATCGGCGACAGTCATGCTGATTGAAGAGGCCGATCAGTTCGGGTTATCTCAACTTCATCAATTCCGCGGCCGGGTCGGGAGGTCAAATATACAATCGTATTGCTTCCTTTTTACACAGAGGCAACTGAATGAAAAAACGCGCGAGCGGCTCAAAACATTTGTTCGAAATTCGGATGGTTTTAAGTTATCTGAAATGGATTTACGCCAACGCGGACCCGGCGCGATTTTTGGCACGTCGCAATCGGGATTTGAGGGTTTAAATCCCCTTTGGTTTGAAAATTCAAAAATTTTACAAAACGCATCGCGTGCGGCAAATGATTTATTGTCTAAGCTAGAAAAAATGCCGAAACTGTTTAAAAAAGTTAAAGAGAAATTAGAAACGAAGCATTTAGAATAAAGGAAAGGGTGGGCTGTTTGACGAGCCCACCCCATGCAGAGAGCGAAAGGTGATTGGCCTAGATTGGCTCAGCGAAAGTGACGCCGAAGGTGAATTCGTTTCCAGTCTTACTTTGACTGGAGTTGATCCCGATTTCCACCGACGTGAGTGTCCCTGGCAGGATACTTGCTGCCAAGAACTCCGCCGCTGACCTCACGAAGTCCGTATGGGAATTGATGCGATTCGTATCGTTTCCGTCGGGCGCCATCCTTTCGGCCAAATCATCGGACGAGAATTCTTCCCCAATTTGGTCGAGCTCGGCATTCTGGATAGGGCAATTCTTAGCGAAGTATCCGATTGTCACGAGATGAGCGTCTTCGTGCATACTACTAGCACTGTTCCAGCAACTCCAGAGCGCTTCCATGATCATATCAATTCGGCTTTTCATCTTCAGGACTCCTTTTTGTGTTTGTACGCGCCCCGAGGCGCGTTTTGCGTCTTGTGGCGTAAGTTGCAATTGTATTATGTTTTCAGATAAAATCAAGGTAATGGCGAAAAAAGAAGAGCCGAAAAAAGATAAATACGAAAAGATTAAGTATATTGGTTTGGGTGCTTTGGTTGTGGCAATTCTTGGCGGAAGCTTCGTTTTGTTTTGGCAAATAAATAAGCAGGACAGTTTGGCGAAGGGTGATCCATTTCAAGATGCAAATGCAATGCAAAGCCAGGTCACCGATTTAAATAAAAAAATTGAGGATTTAAATAAAGCGTTGGACGACGCGAAAAAATCTTCTTCATCTTCAACGACGGTTAAGACCACAACCAAAAATGGTACCGTTGCCGGAGCTGAAACGTCATCTAGCGATGTATCGGGCCAGATCAATATCAATACTGCTTCGGCTGGCGAGCTCGATGCTCTACCCGGCATTGGCCCGACTTACGCGCAAAGAATAATTGACTATCGCGAAGCAAATGGCGGATTCAACTCGATCGAAGAAATCGAGAACGTTAAAGGCATCGGTCCGGCAACTTTTGCAAAAATGAAAGATCGGATTACGATTTGAAGTTGCTTTAATATATATATATATATATATAGTTTTAATTAATAAATAATAAAAATTGGGGGAAACATGAAAGTTTGGGGATATATTTTAACAGCGGTAATCGTTGCTGTTGTAGTTGGAGGTGGAACGTATCTATGGTTACGAGGACAGTGTTCTTCAATCGTGAGCGACCAAAATAAAATTATAAATGCGAATTTAATCCCTCCCCCCACAGCCGGGCAATCTGAAGATTTTGTTCAAAAAATGGCCAGTTGGAAGGAGTATAAAAGTAAAGATGGTAGTTATAGTTTCAAATACCCCAGCGATTGGACGGTTTCAGATGATACAAATGGCAGAGTAGGCATCGTAACATCAACTGAGGCAGCGGCATACAAAAAAGATGCAGAAAACGGTGGTCCTGGGGGACCGACCCAGGTTGGCTGCGAGTTGGTTGAAATTGGAGTTGGATCTTCGTCGCAACTTGACCTCGAAAAGGATGAAATCAACGGGCAAATCTCTAACTTGCAGGATATTACCTTTAATGGTTCTCCCGCCTCGTTCTTCATTAACCCTTCGGTTTGTGCACACTATGAGTGGACGATAATAAATGGGGATAAGATTATCACAGTTGGCGTGATGACCCCAAATGATATTTTTCTGGTAGGTGTTAGTTCACTGGATGACTATAATAATGCTTTAGCACTAACTTATTCATTAACCCTGAACAAATAGAACAGAAATTAAAACAGGGGACGGATTTGTATTGCCTACACCTCTAGTTGGGCATTTGGGGTTTGCAATTGGTTTAAGAGGCCGGAAACCAAAAAGGCGATCTGGGCTTTATTTTTTTTGGCGTTTGGTTTATAATCACTCCTGATGGCAGAAGATGAACAATATTGGGATAACAATTTTGCATATGGTCTTGGCCTTTTTACTGCTGACGGAAGTATGAGTTGTGACGGAAGACATTTTGATTTTACATCTAAAGATTTACAGCAAATTGAAAATTTTAAAACGTCATGGGGGATAGAAAACAAAATAACTACCAAAAAGAGTGGCTATTCTGGAAAGACCTATCTCCGTGTTCAGTTTGGGAATGTTAAGCTATATAAATTTTTGCTTTCAATAGGACTAATGCCAAATAAGAGTTTAATAATTAGACGACTAAAAATCCCAATAGATTATTTCCCAGATTTTCTACGAGGATACTTTGATGGTGATGGGAGCATTAGCTTCAATAAGCATCCGGAATCCAAATTACCCCAAGTAAAAATAAGATTCGCATCTGGTAGCGTAGAATTTCTTGGCTGGCTTGGTGAATCAATTAAAAAAATAATAAATACTGAAGGTGGTTCCCTGTGTCATGTCAACGGCGCATGGCAGTTAGCATATTACAAAAGAGACTCTTTAAAAGTCATTTCTAAAATGTACCATAACAATTGTGCCATATCATTAGAGAGGAAACGACGAAGATCCTCCAGATTTCTCGAGATTTCACCAGATTTTTCTCCAGCGAGGTGGCAAAATCGTTTTACCGTTAGAACGAAATAAAATTATGCCGAGGTGGCGAAATTGGTAACCGCACTGGCTTTAGGAGCCAGCGCCCGCAAGGGCTTGAGAGTTCGAGTCTCTCTCTCGGCACCATTAAATTTTATGCAAAATAAAAGAAATATAATTTTAGGTGTTGCCAAAGAAATTGAAAAACGGATGTCGGGAGAGGGCACCGGGCATGACTGGTGGCATGTTTATCGCGTCTGGCAGATGGCGAAGCGTATCGGCAAAGCCGAAAAGGCTGATTTATATATGGCTGAACTTGCCGCGCTTTTACATGACGTTGCTGACTGGAAATTTACCGGTGGCGACTTCGAGGCGGGGCCAAAACAGGCCCTCAAACTTTTATCTTCATTAAAGGTTGATTCCGAAACGACAACAAAAGTTACAGACATTGTAAGGAATATTTCGTTTAAAGGGGCGGGTGAGGAAAATAAAATTAAAACACTAGAAGGTAAGATTGTTCAGGATGCGGACCGTCTTGATGCAATCGGCGCTGTCGGTATTGCAAGAGCCTTCGCCTACGGAGGACATAAAGGCAGGGAAATATTTAACCCGCAAGGCGAAGTAAAACACCACGATTCATTTGAGGAATATAAAAAAGGCGCGGATTCAACACTTCATCATTTTTATGAAAAGCTTTTACTGCTAAAAGATCGGATGAACACAAAAACAGCCAAAGAAATTGCGACCTCACGCCACCAATATCTTGAAGATTTCTTGGGAAGGTTCTATAAAGAGTGGGAAGGAAAGGCGTAAAATAAATTCGGGGGATGATCTAAATCTGACTATTCAAACAGATAAAACCAAAACGTAGTATGCGCGGGAATTTGAACAGTACCAATATTAGCGGAAGTCACCTGAATTTTTTGAAATGCTTTGTTCGGGTCGGTAGTATTGCCGTTTTGAATTAAGAACAGATATTTGTAGCTGCGGCTCGTTGCATCAGATCCTGTAAGTAAATCACTTAATCTTTTTTCTTCAAAACAGGTCGAGCCGGTACAGCTGTTTGACCGTCCTTTTTTAAGAGTTAAGTATTTCATTGCCGTTAGATTTGCTGGTGCATCGGTTGGGTTAGCCAAGAGATTCCAGCCACGTCTGATGACTGCGGTATCACTTGAGCTTGCAGACACGTTTTCGGGCAGAGCGTAACAATTGTTTCCGAATGAGTACACGTAATATCCGGTGTCGGGTTTTATAATTGCAATATCTTGGTTCGTGGATTTACGCCAGCTTTCATCCCCAATTTGATTAAAATCGAAAATCACATTGTTGTTGGCTAAAATTGATGAGGGAGAAACCACGGAAGCGCTGCTTATGACATTAAATCCGGTTAATAAACACGATCTATTTTTAGCGTCCCAACTGTAAACGTGAACGGCAAAAGGTTCAAAACTATCGGCAAATGATTGATTACTTTCGGATAAATTCCGGTTTTCAAACTGCACCACAATATTTGAATTTTTGAAAACATTATCGACAAACGAAAAAGTCGCCTGCGCCTTATTGTTATTGACGTTGACGGCAATTAAATAATATTTGCCGTTATATTCTTTAAGAATTGTACGTACCGGAGTCGGCGATTGATTGGTGGCAGTATCTTGAGTAGTATTGACGGAGTATTCTGATTTTGATGTCGATGAGAGAATGGCAGGCGACAGCCGTTTTAGCTCCGAGTTGATGCCAGCTGTTCCGGCGATAGAATTCCAGAGGGTTTTACTTGCCGCTTGATTGGCTTGACTCAAATTTGGATCTGGGCTTGGGTTGATCCCGATGTGTTCCTTGCCGGCGTTTGCCCTCAATACTTCCGGCGTGTCGTAAGCATAGTAAATAATTCCGGTGGCGCCGTTGACTATTCCCGCATAAACCATGGCTCTTTCCTCGACTGGTGTTGGAAACCTCGTTTGTTTTCCGTCGGCACCGTTTTTGGGCTTCATCGCCTGGACCACCAGCCAAACCGGTTTTGCGCTATTGTTGGCTGCAACTGTGGCCGAAACTGTTTTGGGGATGGTGACTTTTATGTCGCTTCGGTCTAAGCTCGATATCATTAAATTGGGATCATTTCTGACCCATTTTTGATCCGTGGGATAATTATCCAAAACCGCGATGTCGCCCAACTTGGCGAAAGAGTTCCACGCAGTATTTGTCATATCCGCGGTGTTGACCTCAAAAAGCGGTTTGGTAACTCCCCTCGCTTTGATTTTAGCGGATAATGTTTCGAGAAAAGATACCCAAGGATTGCCATATTTAATCGGTTCATCGGCCAAGTACCACGCGAAGATATTTTTTTTGTCATTGTTTTGTTCTAAAAGTGGGAACGAAGGTAAAATTTTTGAGTTATCAGGGCTTGAGAACTGTCCGAGTTTAACCCAATTTAAATCAAAATAATCTGTATTTTTGTTTGAAAGAATAATTTTGAAATCGGGGTTTGAGCTGCTTTTAATTTTATTAATAACTGAATTGACTGCATCGTTATTGTGTGCGGCGTAGGTGTTATATAAAAATGCCAAGTTAAAATTTGTCGAAGGGTTTGAGACCGTATTAAGATCTGCATCGCTGTTTGGAAAATAAATGCCGATTGGAAAGAAACTTTTATTTTGATCGTATGTAGATCTGGTGTTGCCATCTTTATCTGTATGAGGAACTCCGTTTTGATAGATTGTCTGAATTGCTGCTGGCGCATTAACCAGTGTGTCGGCTTTGATACTAAAGTATCCCTGGCGCCATAAAAAAACTCCCACCAATATCAAAACCGCAAAAACAGCCGCGATTACATAAGCTTTTTTCATCAGATTTATTTTACCATTGCATATGATAAGAAAACAGGCCCCGGTTTGTTGCCAAACCGGGGCCTGATACGTGCACTGTCGCATGCTACGACCCGGGGAATCAGCCTTCTTCGTACCACTCGAAGTCAGGGCTAATCATGGTTTCCCCTTTGGGTACTAAGAAGATCCTGCCCGAATCTGGTCCTTCGCCGTGTCGGCTGACAAGTAGCGGAGTATCCTGCAAGTGCTGACTGAAATCGGAGAAGCGCTTCTCGTTAATCCGGTAGAGCCACAGATTATGCATCAGGGGACCGCCGACATGCCGGGCGATCCTTGCGCCAAACTCGGTAGCGAGAAACTTGTTGTCAAGGCGACCAATCTTCTCGATCACGCCTGCCTTAAGCAACGTGCCCCGGATCGTGCTGCTTGAAAACCAGTATCCGGCGGTAACGGTATACCTCTCCAGGTGCTTTCCCGATTGATCCTTGTCATTAAAGCTTCTCTCCTTCAGCTTCCTTAGGGCTTCTTGAAGCCGTTTCTTCCAGCTTCGCATCTTGGGTATCTGGAGCAACTGCATCTGCCTTCTAGCCATAACGATCATCCTTTCAACGAGCAGATTGAAAACAGTACTTCATTATATCTTTAAAAAAAGAGAAATCAAGGGTAAAATCGTAGATATGATTTATTTTTGGTATTCATTGTCGGCGATTCTAGTTTCAGCGGGCTTAATTGGAATTTTTTTACCGGTCGTTCCTGGAATTCCTGTTGTTCTAGTGGGAATTCTTTTAGCGGTTTTCACAGGCCATTTTATGTCGCCCCTGGCAATTGGTTTTCTGATCGCTCTCGCTTTAATATCGGTTTTGATTGATTATTTTTCGGGAGCACTTGGGGCAAAATATTCAGGGGCGGGGATTTTAGGAATCCTAGGTGCTATTTTGGGCGCAATTGTGGGTTTTTCGATCTTTGGCCTTTTGGGCATGTTTATTGGCCCGGCCTTAGGTGTCCTTATCTTCGAACTTTTAACCAAAAGAAATATTAAAAAAAGCACCCGATCCGCGGGCTACACGCTTTTAACGACAACGATTGGAATTTTGATTAATGTTCTAATTGCCATCGCGATGCTGACGATTTTTATAATTGCGATTTTTGTTTGAGGTATTGCTTGCTACAATTAGTGCGAAGTGGTAAATTTAAGCAGTAATAATTTTGTAAACACAAGAGGGGAATGGGTTTTTTAAGAAATTTCTTTGCGAAAGTTAATAAGCGCAAGTTAGCTATCTATGCGCCAGTTGTTTTTTTGCTTGTTGGTGCTGGAATATCCTTAGCCGCGGCCAAAACAGGCCATTTTCCTGCTTTAGCTGATGCTTTGAATATCAAGGCGGATGTGGGTATCCAACCCGTCCCCAACCCCTGTGACGTAACGGTAGTAAGTGATACTTCGAATAAGGTTGATCGATTACTAACCGCAGTAAACGCATATAAAAGTCCTTCATGGACATCATCTATACCAGGTGCTAGTTGGATATGGATAAGCGAAAAAGTACAAAATCCAGCGATTAATGAAACTCATTCCTTTACCAAACAATTTGAGTGGAAAGGAAGCACTGTTTCAAGTGCTATTTTGCGAGTTGCTTCAGACAATAACTATAAAGCCTACATTAACGGAAGCTTGGTGAAATCAGGCGGAAACTTTACAAGCTATGACGAGGTCGGTGTTGCAAGCCAGATTAAAAGCGGCACAAACGAAATAAAAGTCGAGGTAACTAATATAGGTATCCCAAACTCTACTCCTGAGGGAAATACGGCCGGTCTTTTATACAAACTCAATGTTATAGGTTCATGCGTGGCATTTTCGGCTACCGCGATACCGACCGTTACTACAGGTTCTGGTAGCGGAAGCCTCATTGGCTCGGTCACTAATGCAAGTGGAAATCCGGCTCAAGCCACCGTGTCAATTAATAGTAATCCGGTTAAATCAACGACTTCTGCTGCCCAATGGACTACCGTTGTCGGCGCAGAACGTTTCAATTACTCGATATCAAACATCCCGTCAGGCTCCTACACGGTGACAGCTAGTACCGGCTTTCAAACCATTGGACAGCAACCGATTACTATTGTTGCAGGTCAAAACGCTCGGGCGAATTTTCAGATCCCAGCTACCCTTACTCCTACGCCGACGCTAGTAACTTCCCCGACCAGAACGGTGACCCCAACACCAACACCAACACCAGCACCAACCATAAGCCCAACAATCATTGAGGGAAATCTGAGAATTGCCGAAGACGACATTACATTAGCCCAAGGTATGAACCCAGAAAAAGCAGAGGTCATCCTTGAAAGTGAAAATTTATTGCTTACTGGTAAGTTAGAGCTTGAAGTAGTTTCAAGAGGGGTGACCCATTACGTTCTCACGATTGATTCAAGCAAGTTCAGGCAGGCAAACGAAATTAAGGCCTCGGTTTGTGCGGTTATAAAGATGAAATCCCAGTCGGGCAATACCATCGATTGGACCGGATGCTGGTCAACTCCGTGGGGCTCAACAAACCCTATTGTCATGACGGTCAAAAAAGGCGTTAAGCATACGAATATTAACATCGCATTGAAAACCGGTACCAAGGAGTTAAAATTAAAATTTTATGATTCAGAAACAAATCAGCCCATCAACTTATTAGCTGAAACAATCACCAAGAATGAAATTGACTGCGTTTTTGTTTTAAGTAATAGAACTACCGTTAAATGCAGTCAGGGTGGGCGCATAGATCAGTCAGATCCGAGCCACTCAACCTTTATTTACGACTTGTCTAATCTTTCTACTGACAGTCAATTATCTCTTGTTTTTGAGAGTGATAAATATATTGCCCCACCAGTTTATTTTTTGCAAAATAATATTCCCGAGCTTGATGTAAAATTAACAGAAAAAAGCAAATTTAATCCAGATGCTATTTGTGAAAAGATCGGCGGCACAAATTTCTTTTATTTTCCACCGGACTTAAAAGATCAGCTTACAGCCGAGGAAAGAAGCTACCTGCATGAAATAGGTAATATTTATTTCCAATTGAATTTAGTCGCAGGTGTTCCTTCGGCCGATAGGCCAACAATTGTAATTACAAACTTGCCATTAGAAAGTATTAAGGGACAAGCGTGGATGAGCGATTTTGATATTGGCTGCCTTAAAACAAAATGGATCATTGCGTTGGATTGGGATTTAATAAAAAACTCTGGCTGGGATGAAATAGTATATACAGGCGTGCATGAACTGGGGCATTCATTGGTTGTGTCAGACACTTTGACATTGCCCGAAAAAGATGCGATATTTTTAGCTTTCAAAAAAGCTTGGTTTGGGGATTGTAGCGAAAAATACAATGATTGTTTTTCGGAATATGCAATGACTAACCCCGATGAAATGTGGGCAGAGTTTTTTGTTAGATATTTTACAGACCATCAATCAATTGCAGACGCTCGCAACGATAAAGAAATGAGTAAAGAATGCAAAGATACGCTAAAATACTTGGTAGCTCTGATGCAAAAAAGATTTCCACATCTACCAACATTCACACCGACCTTTGCCAGAGCGTCTAGTGCTTCTGGTGGACTCGCACTAGGACACGCTTTTGCCGCGACTTCGGAAGGCTTCAGCGCAAACTCGTTAATCTCTTCAATGAATAAGGTTGGATATAAAGAGTTAAACACACCATCTATCGGGATCAGTGTTAGCGGTAGTGCTTTTTCTGCCCTCACCCCTACCCAAATTTTAGCTGGCAAATGGTTGCAGGAAGATTATGACAAACTGACCCCAATCCAGAAAGCTAATTTCAATCTCGACGTTGTCTCAAGTCAAGTCAGCATGTGGGTGACCAATAATCGTGCAGTTTCTTATATCAGAACTCAGATTGCCAATATGAGCGTAACCCTTGAGAATTGGCTTGGAGCGCTTGGCTTCAAATTTACCTCAAGCAAGCTGACTGGCACCTTGCTTGATCAAAATGGGAAACCGGTTTCCGGTTTCAAAATTACAGTTGGAAATTTCGCCGGCCAAGGAAAATTCGATATCACCGATGGGTTTGGCAACTATTCTGTGAATCGCCTACCGACGGGCGATCAAATCATCAAAATAAATGATCCGAAAAATAATAATACCAGCTACGCGGTTTATGACTATTTCACTAAGCAATCCATCTTCCAATTCATCGTTGCTCCGAGGAAAAATTACACCAGATACTTGATGATAATAAAGCAATGAAATTTAAACTTTCAGCTAAACGCCTAGCATTCATTATTCCTGCGGTTCTCATCGTTCTATTTGGGGGCGCTTTTGCTTTAGCCAAAACAGGACACTTTGAGCCATTGGCCAATTTTCTGAATATCAAAGCAGATACAGCGATTCAATCAATGCCCTCTTCTTACACTTTCTGTGTTGAGGGAGGGGGAAGTAGTCCATATGCCGGTGTCTATAACCAAGTAGCCAGAACAAACGGCGGTATACCCTATTATCAAAAAGGCAATTATTTTCTCTACGCTAACTATGACACGACCTACAGCAATGGTGCCCGATGGATATTGAATACTACGTTAGATCAGCCGTTTTACAGCTCCTCGCCATATACCCAACACTGTAGTAGCAATACGCTGCAGGCATGTGCCCAAGGTCCCGCTGATGGTACTTGGTCTTGGGGAAATGACAACACAAGATTAATTGGCAGGACTGGCAATGTCGATCCGAATACTTGCTTGCCTTCAGAGGCCGGAGTCCATGGCAAAGTTAAAGATAGTGCCGGGGCGATAATTAGCGGAGCCACAGTGAGGATTACCAGTACAAATCAACAAACTACCACAAGCGATAATCCCGAATACAATTATGGATTCAAACCCATACAGCCCGCTACTTATCGATTAGAGGCCTCCAAAGAGGGATATAATTCGGATACCAAGGACGTGACTATCTCATCTGGGCGAATGGCAGAACTCGATTTCATTTTAACCAGCAATCAAGATGGCAAGCCGATAGGTGTTGCCGGTTCGGTTGTTGACCAGAATTCTAATCCAATCAAGGGAGTGAAAGTTAAAATTTCGTGTGCGGGATACCCATGCCTTACGGAGCCCAAAGGTCCGTGGGCTTCGGAAACAACAGAGCCCATGCGGCTGTCAGACGATGGAAGTAACAAAAAATATAATTATGCAGGGCTGGGGCTTTCGCCTATCGCCGGTAACCAATATTTCTTGCTGGAGTACGAAATACCGGACGGTTGGTACTTTGATATCAATCAAAACGGTATAGATGATGACAATTGGAATGGGCAGATGAGGGTTGCGGCATCAGAATTCTCTAAAACGCCCTACACCCTAGAATCCGGGAAGTTTAAAGTTGTATATAAAGATTTAAGTTTAACTCCAACGGCCGATCGTTTAAATGTAATGGGCATGGTTAGAAATGAAAATAATGAAGTATTGAGCGGTGTGACGATTAAACTTTTTGACTCAAAGGGTGCTTTAATTAAATCTGCGTCCTCTCTATCGTCTTCTATGCTAAATGAGCAAGGTTGGAAATACGAATACATCATTGAAAATTTACCCCAAGAAATAATAACTGACAGCAAGGAATCGACATCTTATCTAACTTTTGAAAAAGACGGTTATGTATTAACTGCGGTCTTAGATGAAAGCAGTAATTATATCGATCGTGAAATAACAGACAAAGTTTATTTATACAATTCAGATATTGTAAAGCTCGAAGATGTTAGTGTAATTTATCGAACGGTCAGACTGGTAAAAGAAAAAACAACCATTATTAATGGCACGGTTGTGGATCAAGACGGACAACCAATCCCTAATTCATTTAAGACAACGGTTGGTTTAAAAATTAATGGCTATGATCGAGGAGCTAATTTCGATCAGGCATTCGCTCAATCAGATGCAACTGCGGGCATAGACGACTCGGGCAGATACCAGCTTAAAATCCCCAGTTCCAAGTTCCCGTTTTTTGGTTTAAAAGACACGATGGATGTGGAAGTTTGCGCCCAAGCAACAAACAATATGGGGGAGAACTATTACGGATGCCACATTATAAGGAATGATACTAGCGCGACTAGAATACCCGACCTACCGCAACTATTTACGATAAAAAAGGGTGAAGTATATAGTGGCAAGCTTATCGTAATTGATATCAAGGAGGTGATCTACAAGATTCATTTTCTTAGCGCGGTAGATGGTAGCACGATTAATCTGCTAAAAGACGAAAAAATTGAAAATGAATATTTCACTTGTATAGACAATACGAATATATATCGTGACGAATGTCTTATAAGGCAATATTATGACATAAATGATCCAACATTCTCCACCAGGGTTTATAAATTGGACAATACCTTTCTAAATTCAACAGATGTCACAAATTTTGTATTAGATTATTTTGAAACCACTAATTATAAGCTAGTTCCTCAAAGCCATGATTTACCCAGCGGTGATGAAGGCACTGTTTACCTAATGCCAAAAAACAATAAAGAAAATGCATTCTATTGCGAGCAACATGGGGGGATGTGGTTTGCGACCTATATGGCAAAAAAAGATGAGATGTTTTCTTCTGCGAGGAAGCCAATCTTAGATGAAATGGGTAGGCTGTATACGCAAATAAGTTATTCGACCGATATGCAAGTTCCCGCTTTTTTCATTGACAATAGTATGCGGGGCGGAGCCTATTATGATAATCCATTTGAGATTAGTTGTTTAAATACTAAATATGTATTTTCCCTCGGTACAAATTCAATTGATTCTAAGTATGTGCAAAATTGGGTTCATGAAATTGGCCATGTTGTTGATTTTGCAAAAAACTTGAGTGGTGATGCTTCAAACGGTTTTAACAGAAATTTTAATGCTGGACTCGACGGAAGCTGCAATGAAAAATACGGAGGAAAATATCCTTGTTTTTCAGATTATGCCTTTCAGACAAATGAAATGGAAATGTGGGCTGAATTTTTTGCTACATGGGTAACGCAAATGGATAAAATTAATGCAGCCTTGGCTGATCCAAGCGTTAGCTTGGATTGTAAAAATGTTCTCAAACATCTTTTAGCCATAATGGATAAAAAATTTCCCAATATGCCGCACTACGGTTTGAGCAGTTCCACATCGTCTACCGGCAGATCGACCAGTAGCGTTGATGTTGCCCGCGTACTCGGCGCAACGACTAGTTCGTCCGAACTAACTGCAATTATGAAGGAGTTTGGTTATCAAGAGGTGCAGGCACCTACTGTCAATGTGTCCGTTAGCGATAGCGCTCTGTTCGCTCTTACCCCAACCCAAATTTTGGCTGGCAAGTGGTTGCAGGAAAATTATGATAAATTGGGTCCAATCCAGAAAGCCAATTTCAATCTTGGTGTTATCTCAAGTCAAGTCAATCAAATGGTAGTAAATAATAGCGCTGTCACCTATATACGAACCCAAATCACTGCATTTACCGCAACAGTAGAAAGTTGGCTTGGCAAGCTAGGGTTTAACTTTACATCAAGTAAATTATACGGCAATCTTCTCGACCAAAACGGAAGACCGGTCTGTGGCTTCAAAGTCACAGTTGGCGAGTCACCGGAAAAAGGCAAATATGATATCACTGACGCAAATGGCCAGTTCTCAATTTCCCGTCTGCCAACCGGAAGCCAAAGACTAATGGTCAACGATCCCAGAAATAACAATGCCAGCTATGCCGTATATGATTGGTTTAGCAAAGGTGGATTAAGTGTTATTACCGTTGCTCGCGATACGAACTACAACAAGGCATTGATGATTAACGTTTCTGCGCCAGCGATCTGTCCTGCAGAAAATACACCCACCCCTATCCCAACACCAACTCCTACTCCTGCCCCAAC
>CAYYMZ010000010.1:0-11964 GCA_964473025.1 uncultured Candidatus Saccharibacteria bacterium | reverse complement strand
CTGCAGAAAATACACCCACCCCTATCCCAACACCAACTCCTACTCCTGCCCCAACCATCACATCTCCCGTCTCCAACACATTCACTATCCAAGGAGTTGTGAAGGACCGAAAAGGTACTCCTGTGCAGGGAGCAACGGTTAGCTTTGGAACCCAAACCTATTCTACCGATAGCTTGGGCTCATACTCAATTACGGCAATCAAGAACGATCCTGTCAACCAAGTCATTTCTTTCAAAAAAAGCGGATATCAGACATATTCTACTAAGTTACGGTCAACCAACAAAACAGGCCAGTATGCTTATAAAATTGACGCAACTCTGACTAAATGAAGTTAATGATGAGATCTTTTGTGGCGGCGCTCGACTGCCTTAAGTCGTGCGATGTTACGCTCTAAAAGCGCAGTAGCGTCAGCTAACGATACTTCGTCGGCTTTCTGCGCCATTACTCCATGCGCCTGTTTTTTTGCTTCAATCGCTCTTTCCTCGTCAATTGACTCTGCAAACTCAGCTGTTTGGGTAAAGGCCTGCACGCCGTCTTTTGTAGTTTTGACAAAACCTTCGCCGCTTGCCAATGTCTTATCCCCACTTTTTGATTTTATAGTCATGATTCCTGGAGAAATCAAGGAAACTAACGGCATATGATCGGCCATCATGCCGATTTCACCGTCGGGGGTTTCAAGTGTTACGATTTCGGCCTCATCATCAAACAGAACTGCGTCTGGTGTAGATAAGGTAAAATGAAAACCTTTAGCCATTATTTTTTAACCTGCGAAATATCACCCTTCATATAGAAGTCCTGTTCGGCGATATCGTCGTATTTTCCGTCAATAATTTCTCTAAAGCCCTTGATTGTATCTTGAAGTGGTACATACTGTCCCTCAATACCGGAGAAAACTTCAGCGACAAAAAACGGTTGCGATAAAAACCTTTGAATTTTTCTGGCGCGTTGGACTGTCAATCTATCCCCGTCTGATAATTCTTCCATTCCCAAAATTGCAATAATATCCTGCAAATCTTTATATTTCTGCAGGATTCTCTGCACTTCGCGGGCAACATTGTAATGTTCCTCGCCGACAATATTCGGATCTAAAATTGTTGATGATGACGCAAGGGGATCGACGGCCGGATAAATACCAAGCTCGGCCAATGACCGCTCTAAAACAATCGTTGAGTCAAGGTGAGCGAAGGTGGTCGCCGGTGCGGGGTCGGTTAAATCGTCGGCCGGAACATAAACAGCTTGAACGGAGGTAATCGAACCTTTATCTGTTGAGGTAATTCTCTCCTGCATCTGTCCCATTTCTGTTGCTAAAGTCGGCTGATATCCCACGGCGGAGGGAATGCGTCCCAAAAGTGCCGAGACCTCGGATCCCGCTTGGGTGAAACGGAAAATATTGTCAATAAATAAAAGCACATCTTTGCCAGAATCTCTGAAATCCTCGGCAATCGTTAATCCAGTTAGGGCGACTCTGGCGCGGGATCCCGGTGGTTCATTCATTTGCCCGAAGACAAGCGATGTTTTCTCCAATACTTTTGATTCTTTCATCTCGTGATATAAGTCGTTTCCCTCGCGGGTTCTCTCGCCGACGCCGGCGAAAACCGAATAACCGCCGTGCTCTTGGGCGATGTTACGGATGAGCTCGGTAATAACAACCGTTTTTCCAACACCTGCTCCACCGAATAACCCGACCTTTCCGCCTTTTACAACTGGGGCGATTAAGTCAATGACTTTAATACCAGTTTCCAAAATTTCGGTCTTGACCGACTGATCGGCGATTGACGGCGGTTCTTGGTGAATTGACCTTCTTACCTCGGATTTAATTTCCGGTTTGCCATCAATTGATTCACCTAAAACATTTAACATTCTACCTAAGGTTTTTTCGCCAACCGGTACAGAAATTGGTCCTCCGGTGTCGGTGACTTCAACGCCGCGGGCCAGTCCGTCTGTCGGACCCATCGCAATCGTTCTAACCGTTTTATTATCCAAATGTTGTTCAACTTCTAAAACTAAAGTTTTTTCACCAAGTTTAAGAACTAGCGAATTATAAATTGACGGCAAGCCATGATCATATGTTACGTCGACGACAACTCCGATGACTTGACTGACTTTACCGACTAGGTTTGTTTTTGATGGCATTTTGCTCCTGTTTATATCATTTTATTCTGGTTGGAAGTAAAAAGTTAAAAGTAAAAACGAAAAAGTTCAAGGTAAAAGTATTTAAGTTGTTCATATATTCTAATTGCGTTTTTTACTTTTTAGTTATTACTTTTTAATTTATTCTAATGCATTCGCACCAGCGGATATTTCGGCAAGTTCTGACGTAATTGATTGCTGGCGAAGCTGGTTATATGTAAATTCAAAATCCTCTTTCAAATCATCAGCGGCATCAGATGCATTTTTCATAGCCACCATGCGCGAAGCATGCTCGGCCGCTTCCGACTCCAGTACCGCTTGATAAGTTAAAGCGCGGACAACCTGACGGATGATTCTTTCTAGAACAACTGATTTTTCTGGCTCAAACTTGTATTCGACTTTTTCTTCTTTTTGTGCTTCGACATCCAGTTTGGCGAGTTGCTCTCTATCGATTGGCAAAATTTGTAGTGTGGTCGCGTTCATTTTGGCAAGCGATTGGAAGTGAGTGTGGATGGAAATAAACTTTTTGTATTTCCCCTCAGTGAAGCCTTCCCAGCCAATTAATGCCATTGGCGAAATCATCGTAAAGCGAATCTGTTGCTGACCCGGGTCAAAGTGGGCGACAATGTTGCCGCCGATTTTACGGACAAACCTTTCCACTTTTTGCCCTACGGTGATAAAGTCAATATTCTCCTCGCCATATTCCTCGATGAGTGAGAGAATTTTGCGCAGAATATTGCTATTGTAGCTTCCGGCCAAACCGCGGTCAGAGGCAATCGCCATAATCAAAATTTTGCCTGTCTCCGATTCGTTCAAATATGGGCTTTCTTTAATATCTTTGTCGGACGCAAGGTGCATAATTGATTTCCACGATTCAAAGACATAATTTTTTGAACGGTTGGCAGATTCCTGTGCCTTGCGCATTTTGATCGAAGATATTAGCTCCATTGCCTTGGTCACTTGAAGCATGGAACCAACTGACTTAATGCGTCTTTTTATTTGTTGACCTTTAGCCATGGTAGTTTATAAAGTTATAAAGCCCTTAAAGTCTATAAAGTCATTATATGCATGTACTTTATGAACCTTACGAACTTTCGACTTTATTAACTCCTTCCTTTTCTTCTGCCTCTTCGATTGTTTGGTAAACCGAAAGTGCTTCCGAAATTATTTTCTTTAACTTTTCGGCTTCTTTTTCGTCAAAATCGCCCGAATCAACAATCTTTTTTAATATCTCCTTGCCTTGGCCCTTGACCGAAGTTAAGATTTTACTTTCGGCATCTTTGATTTTCTCAACAGGAACAACGTCTAAGAGTCCGTTAACTGCGGCAAACAGAACCACAACTTGTTCTTCAACTAGCATTGGGACGTATTGCGGCTGTTTAAGAAGTTCGGTTAAGCGACGTCCTCGCTCGATTTGGTTTTTGGTTTTTTCATCCAAATCCGACCCGAATTGAGCGAATGATTCCAGCTCTCTAAACTGCGCCAGATCTAACTTTAACTTCCCGGCCACTTTTTTCATTGCTTTAACTTGAGCGGCACCGCCGACGCGGGAAACCGAAATACCGATATTAACAGCGGGCCTAATTCCTTTGTAGAAAAGGTCGTTTTCCAGGAAAATCTGTCCGTCGGTGATTGAGATAACGTTAGTGGGGATATAAGCTGAAACATCACCCGCCTGCGTTTCGATAATCGGCAGTGCAGTAATCGAACCGCCGCCAAAATCTTTATTTAATTTTGCGGAGCGTTCCAAAAGACGTGAGTGAAGATAGAAAACGTCTCCCGGATAGGCCTCGCGGCCCGGTGGACGTCGCAGCAACAGTGATATTTCACGATACGCCCAAGCTTGTTTTGAAAGATCATCGTAAATAATTAAAACGTCCTGGCCATTTTCCATAAAATATTCTGCCATGGCACAGCCAGCGTAAGGAGCAAGGTAGTTTAATGGTGCCGGGTCGGAGGCAGAGGCGGCAACGACGATGGTATATTCCATCGCGCCCATTTGTTCAAATGTTGAAACGAGTTTAGCGATTTTTGATTTTTTCTGTCCGATTGCAACATAGATGCAGACCGGCCTTTTCTCTTTTGGCAAGTTTTTTTGATAAATAATCGTGTCAACAGCAATGGCGGTTTTTCCAGTCGATCTGTCCCCAATGATTAATTCGCGCTGTCCGCGGCCGATTGGGATAATTGAATCAATTGCCTTAAGTCCCGTTTGTAATGGCTCGTTAACGCTCTCGCGGGTGATAACGCCGGGGGCAACTCTTTCAACTTCCATCATTTTCTCGGCTTTGATTTTTGGTTTTTTATCTAGCGGTTCGCCGAGTGGACTCACAACACGGCCAAGTAAATCTTTACCTGCCGGTACTTTCATAATTTCTCCGGTCGCCTCAACTTCATCACCGGCTGAGGCGGCGGTATAATCGCCCAAAATAATTGATCCGATCAAACCTTCCTCCAAGCTCAAGGCCATCGCGGTGATAGGTCCTTTTTTAGTTTTGATTTTTAAAAGCTCACCTGATTTGGCTTGCGACAAACCGTAGATCCGGGCAATTCCATCACCAACTTCCAGAATCTCCCCAACTTTTTTTTCTTTGACGCGCTCGTCAAAATTTAAAATCTCTTTCTTTAGTTCGGATACTATATCACTCATTTGCACCTCTCTTCTGTCTATTTACTTTTACCTCGTGATTTTCGTATTGTTTTTTGCGGCACCTAGGAAGCTGAAGATGTGCTACTGTTTGTCCAAAGCACATCTGAAGACCCGGACGTGCCAAAAAAATCATACGAGAATCTATCATCCTACCATCCTTGTTTTAATTGCATTTAGTTTTTCCCGCCAGCTAAAATCAATAACCTCATCATCTATTTGGATTTTGAATCCGCCCAGGACTTCCGGATCGACAATAGAAATTAACTCAAACTTGCGGCTGTATTTTTTTTCTAATTTTTCCTCAATCGCCTCGATTGTTTTTTTGTCTAATTGTTCTTTTGAGATGATTCTCGCCAAACCCATCTCTTTTTTTTGAGCGATTTTCGCGCGTATTTTTTCAAGCAGGTGATCGAGCTGACCCGTCTTCTTGCCAAGTTGCAGTTCAAACCACAACGCTTCGGCCATATCTTTGACATTATTTTGGGTCAATTTGTCGGAAACGGTTTGGGCTAAGACATTAAGGTTTTTTTTCATATCTTTTGGATTAGGCGGTCGATTTCTTTTTCGTCCTGCTTTTGCTCCAAGATTTTTTCAACGGCTACCGTAACTAATTCGGCAATCTTCGCTTTTGCTTGTCGCTCGACTTTTTCTTGCTCAGTAACGGCCGAAGATTTGGCCCCTTCGATGATTTTTTCGGCGCGCTTTTGGGCCGAAGTCAAGGTTTTAGTTACCTCTTGCTCGGCTGTTTTTTTGCTTTCATTTTGCAACTTTTGAGCATCGTCAACCGCTTTGCCCATTATCTTTCTTGCTTGTTCCTGCGCTTTCCCTAACTCGACTTTTGCCAGCTCTGATTGCTTTATTCCTTCTTCGACTCTTTTCTTGCGGTCGGAAAGCAGTTGGACAACTGGCTTGAAGAGAAATTTATTGAGGATTAAAAGCAATATCAAGAAGTTGATTGCCTGTGCAATCAGAAGCTTCCAATCAATACCAAGCGATGCTAATCCTGACATATTTAGACGAATTTAATGACCAGCGCGATAACCAAAACATAGATGGCGACAGCCTCAGCAAAGGCAAGACCTAAAACCATCGAGGTCTGAACCTTTCCAGCCGCTTCGGGATTTCGGCCGATGGCCTCAAGTCCCTTAGAACCGATCATGCCGATGGCCAATGCCGGTGCGATTGCGCCGATTGCAATTGTTGCCGCCGCGGCGATCATTTTGACAACCTCTGGGGAAATGCCTGTTGTTGGCTCCATACTAACCTCCAAAAAATTATTTGTTATTTTTAATTATTTGTTCTTAATCCTGATCCGTTAATGGCTCACGTCTGTGATTGCCATTTTTATAAACACCAAAACCAACATTGAAAAAACCAGTGCCTGAACTGCGCCGACAAAAATCTCGAGGGCGAAAAATGGAAGCGGTGCGATAAGGGGCACCAGGAAAGCCACGATTGTCAGCAGCACTTCACCGGCAAAAATATTGCCGAATAAACGAAATGAAAACGAAACCATCTTAGCAAATTCTGAGATTAACTCAATGATGCCAATAAAAAAGTTAATCGGACCGTTAAAATTGATGAACTTTTTGGCATATTTAAAGGTGCCGATTGCCGCGACGCCAAAGATTTGGATGGCAATCACGGCAACTATTGCGAGGGCTAATGTTGTGTTTAAGTCAGCGTTGGCGCCGCGTAAAAGCGGTACAAACTCTCCGTGTTCCATTATGCCGATCGATCCGACGCCCGGTACCAAACCGATCCAGTTGTTCGTCACGATAAAAATAAAAATCGTGGCAACTAATGCAAAATATTTTTTGGTCGCTTTTTCATCATCCAGGATGCTGTTCGCAAGATTGAAAAGCGCTTCGACGATTGTTTCGAAAAAATTTTGTATTCCGGAAGGGATCGATTTTAAATTCCGCAGAGAAAAAGTTGTGACCAAAATCAGACCTGCTGACACAATCCATGACAAAATCATGCTGTTCGTAATCGGCAATGGACCTAAATGAGCGACTTGTTCGGCGGCAAGTGAAATTTCCATTTTAATCTTGAATTTCTTTTATTTTTTCCGATGCCTCACGGACGATTTTTCTCAGGATGAAGAAAATAATTACGGTGGCGGTGGCGATGCCTGTCAAAAGCAGATAGGGGGAACTGTTAAACATCCGGTCGAAGAAACGTCCTAATAATGCAAAGATAACCAGGGGCAAGGCAGTGGCGAAGCCGATTGATCCGATAAACGACAAAGAAAAAACAAGGCTTTTTTTCATACATGCCTCAAGGAGATATTAACAAATAGAAGGAAATGTGTCAAAATCCATCCTGTAAGCTAATTTTACGCCCATGCTATATCTCGTTTCAACACCAATCGGTAATTTGGGGGACATTACATTCCGCGCAACGGACATTTTAAGATCCGTCGACTTTGTTTTGGCCGAGGATACAAGGCAAACCGGCAAACTCATGCAAAGATATGAAATCAAGACACGCCTTGTTTCTTTTCACGAACACGCGTCAGACGATAAGATAAATTGGGTTATTGGGCAGTTGCAGGAGGGAAGAGACATTGCTTTGGTTTCGGATGCCGGAACGCCCAACCTTTCTGACCCCGGTGGAAAGCTGGTAGAAGAAGCTCTAAAATCGGGAATTTCTGTCTCGCCAATTCCGGGTCCCTCGGCACTAACCGCCCTAATTGCCACAGCGCCTTTTTCCTGTTCCCAATTTACCTTTCTTGGTTACTTCCCCAAAAAGAAGGGCCGCCAGACAATGATTAAAACTATTAAAGACAGCGAACACCCAGTTTTTTTCTATGAATCTCCGCACAGGATAATAAAGACCCTGAATTTTCTTAAAGATAATCTCGAAGAATTTGATATTTTGCTGGGAAGAGAACTGACTAAAAAATTCGAGGAAATCAGATTTTTTGACTTGAAGAGCCAGAAAGATATTGATACCATGAGAGAGCAAGGCGAGTTTGTTTTTTCCCTTGTTAGGAAGAGATAAATCTGCCAGAATGTTTTTAGGTTGATTAAAGGAGGAAAATGAAAAGACCTCTCATCCAGCGGAGTTTTATCTTGAGTTATATTGCTGTTGCAGTTGTTTCTTTGGCGAGTGGAATTGTTTTAGTGAATATGCCGGAAATATCTGCCCATTCAAACAAAACCGCAACTGCAACCACAACTAGTACCACCCAGAACTGCCAGTCCGGTACGACGGTGCAGGTGGCAACCCTAAGTGACGAGGATATAGCGATATTTGGAAAGAATGCCTCCGCCTATATTGTGCACAACGCGCAGGCGAAGGATTTTAAAATTTTGCTCAGTGCTAAAGAAATCAGCCGTGCGGGTAACGGAGGTATAGTAAGTTTTACCTACGGATTTCAGAACTTAAATAATTTTGCTTACGGTGATGGCAAGGACGGGACAATTACCCTGGATTGGAAAAACAACAACCAAAGCCAGAGATTAATTTTTGATCATCGCAACGTTTCGGTCGCTTCGGGTAAATATTGGTACCAGTCAAAACAGGGTTCTGTATTGGATTATACAACCAATATCAAGGCGCTAATGTTAAACGGCGGCACGGATGGATTAGCACACCCACAATCCTGTATTAGCCAAGCCATTAATTTAAACGAACAGTTTACAACGCCAGTCCCGACTCCCTTTTCTGTCAAATTAAAACATGGTTTTAACACGGTGGTTGCACCGAACAGCGACGTTTTGGGCACTAGTACAATAACGGATGCGGGAATGACAATATTCGACTTCAACCGTTTAGGGCAAAAAACCTGGCGCTCAACCGCTGCGGGCTCAAGCATCCCGTATTTCTTCAACCAAATCGGTTATTATGTTTATAACCCAGGAGTTGAAATAACTCTGAGTCTTACGGTTAACCCTGCATCTCACGCTGTCAGCAACGAAGAACTAATTAAGGTCAGGCGCGGTTGGAATATTCTTTCCGTATCACAAGTGAATGCCGGGCAGTCACTCGGTGATATCCAGCTAAACGTACTAAACAAAGGTGCAGTTAATGCATGCGTTGAAGACGGTTGTTTTACACAAACGACACTTAGAGATCTTCTCCCCGGTGATCCAAGTACAAGCCGCGGTTACGGCACGCTGTTTGAGATTATTGACGGGAATACGACCGATCCGAATGCCGCTTTCAAGACCGTTAAGGTCGATAGTACCAATATCGACACAGTCATGATACCGGCTGGAACACCATTTTGGTTTTATTTGTTTGAGTAAATTGTAAGAGGGTTTTAAGTGATGAACAAAGATTCAAGATATGGTCTGATCGCACTAAGCGTCTTGCTGGTTGTCAGCGCCGTTTTTGGCGGTTACGTCTATTTGGCACAAAATCAACCGATTGAGGCAAGTAGCGTGGGCGTTGAAGACGCGACCGACAATTCAATTCCCTTAAAGACGGGTTGGAATAATTTTACCAACGGAGCGTGGAGTGTAACAAAAGAGAGTAAAATTATTGGCATAAACGGCAGCTTGATGTCGGTTTCTGAGGCAACCCAAAGGGGAATAATAAATGAAGTTGCAAAAAATGATGGCAAAGAAATATTAGGAAAAAATATTACTAAAATCTCACCATATGATCAGTTTGCAATTTACGCTACAGATACTTCGCTTTTGCCTGCGGTCTTTATCCAAACAAAACCATAACTAATGAATTTATTTGAACGACTCGAAGACAAGGTAATCAAAAAAAATAAGCCAAATAGCAAGGTTTTGGTTGGCGTATCGCTAGCTCTTTTTTTGCTCGGTGCCGCTTTAATTATTGGCGGTGCCAGTTATCTTCGCGGAAAAAGTGTAATCTTTGCCGACATTGCTAATCCACCAACTCCGGCTGAGCCGGCGGGGGTCGAGAATCCTCCCAGCCCCGAAAGTCTTACCGGTGAATTTACTTTTGCCCCTGGGTGGACGCTAATTAGTGGAAAGAGTTTATACGGATACGATATAGGTGATTTTGATGGATCGGGATTGGTGTTGTATAGTTTTAATGATCCCGCTTATCCAACCCGTGTTTGGTCGACCTATCCTGATGCAAATGAAAAGGCAACCTCCATCGATCCCCATCCGCCATTTGGTTATTATGTTTACAATCCTGGTTCGTCTGCAATTGACTTTGCGTTTAAGACAGCTCAAGTCCGACCCGCAGATCAGAATTTTAATTTACTACCTCCCGCAGACGAAATGATTTCTCGCGGTTGGCATTTATTATACTATCCGGGGGATACCACAACTTTGCCGGGATTACTTGCGCAGATTAATTTAAAATATTCTGACGGGGTTCAGATGACCGCCCTTGAGGCGACAAACTCGCAAAATCACCGGGCCAGCGTTGATGTTAATGTGATCGTCAATGGCACATCTTCTGATGTCAAAACAGCGGTTAAGGTTTTGGGTGATTCCGACTCGGATACCCAGATCTCAAAAATACCCGCCAAAAGTTACTTTTGGTTTTATTTAAGACGGACAACTAATCGGGTTGTAAATTTGAGCATCATAGCACAATAATGAAGCTCATAGACACTCATTGTCATTTAAATTTCAACGCCTTTAAGGGCGATTTTTTATCTGTGGTCAAGATGGCAAGGGATTTGGGAATTGATAAAATAATTATCCCAGGTTCAAATATCGATAATTCAATTTCAGCGGTCAAAATGGCTAAAGATCTAAATGAAAAGTTTGGCGCAAATTTTGCCGCGGCCGGAATTGGCATTCATCCTGTTCACGCAGATGAACTGGAAAAATTTTCTGAAATCGAACGCTTAGCTCCCGATGCGGTGGCAATAGGCGAGTGTGGCTTTGATTTTTATCACGACAAGGAAAAAAAAACTAAAAATGAGCAAGAGAAGTTATTTCGCCGCCATATTGATTTAGCGCTAAAGTTTAATTTGCCCCTGATCTGTCATAACCGCGAGGCGGATGAGGAGATATTGGAGGTTTTGGAAAGTTTTAAAAAATTACCCAAGATCGTGTTTCATTGTTTTTCCTCGGATTGGAAGTTTGCCGAAGTTATCCTCGATAAAGGATTTTATTTATCATTTACCGGCAATATCACCTATGGCAATAAAACTTTAAAAAAAGTGATAGAAAGAGCGCCGCTTGAGAAAATCCTTATTGAAACAGATGCACCCTATATTGTGCCGGAGCCGTTGCGATCGCAGGGGATTCACCCCGTTAGGGAAAATAATGATACTGAATTAGTAAGTTCCACTCATCCCCAAGAGAATGCAGAATCGTTCTCTAACGGGGTAAAAAGAAACGAACCGGCACATGTCTTAGAAGTCGCGAAAAAAATTGCCGAGATTAAATGTCTCAATTTAGAAAAAGTTGCCGAAGCGACCACTCAAAACGCAAAAGAATTTTTTAAGTTGGGCTAAAAAGGTGAAGGGCCGCGGGTAGATGGTTGCTCTACTCGCGGCCCCTAGAAGGGCAAGTGCCCTAGGTGTGAACTCGAGGCAAAGATGTTCTGCTGAGTTTCCGCATGCTCAACCTGGAGCATACATCCGACGAGAGGTTGGGCAGATTGGTGGTTTGTCCAACAGCCACCAGATCGCACCTGACGAAAGACCCGGTGGTAGGTAATTCTCTTCCGCTGCTATCGTGAGCAACATCTCTACGGAGGAAGAATCCCCCACGGCCAGTCGAGATCTTCTCCCTGACTGTCTCTATCCTGCTGCACTGATGCCGGCAGAGGGAGCAGACAGGCTTTTGCCCGAATCCTCCGTCCGAGCCGTAGTAGATTTCCATCCTTTCCCCTCCCTTACTTTTCGTCAAACTCGTCGCAGGTTTGCCCATCTCGGCTGATGCGTGGGTTCGATCCGCGATCAATGCTGGCGCGTTCGCAATCAATGCGCCTCAAAACGTTTGGGATACTCGTCCCATCGCCATCGGTCGGATCGGGTCGGCGGGCAGTTGCCCCCAAGTAGTTCATAACGACTATGTCGGGGATTTCTCTCACAGTGTCAATTTGGTGCTCACACCTGCCACAAACAGGTGCTTTTCCACAATCTACGGTCCAGTCGTAACCCATATGTAACCTCCCGGGATTCAGGATTTCTGTCTGCGGAAATTGTAGTTTTTTTTACCCAAAATGTCAATCCCTTGTACTGGTTGGGGACATCGGTAACACTTGCCTGTATTTTATCAGGTAATTTA
>CAYYMZ010000009.1:0-32722 GCA_964473025.1 uncultured Candidatus Saccharibacteria bacterium | reverse complement strand
TCTTATCATTAACGTTTTACAGATCGGCGTCGTTCTGTCTATTGGTTATTTCTTCTTTGACGCACATATTTACGGCAGCATCTTCGTTCTTCTGCCAGTCGCAATGGTTGGGGCAATTTTATTCCAGCTCTTGGGTTTTGTTGTCGCGTCGCTTTCGAAAACCACCGACGCCGCACAGGGTATGGCAACTGCGATTACAATTCCGATGATGTTTTTGGCGGGTGTCTTCTTCCCGATTGACACTTTGCCCAAATGGCTTTATTCGGTTGTTCAATACTTACCCCTCGCGCCGTTATTGCGTATTATACGAAATGTAGCGCTGGAAGCCGGCTCGCCTTTTGACAATCCAATCAACGCTTTGATTGTCGGGGGATGGATCGTTGTTGCACTTACTTTCTCAATATTAAAATTCCGGCTCTCAGACGAATAGAAAATAAAAATGTCTCAAACAAAATCATTCATCGGCAAATGGTGGAAAAATTTAATTTACGATCCGCGTGACCGTGAACCGATTTTGAATTTAGATACCAAGATTGTTGCAATCGGCGGTGGAACGGGCCTTGCCACCCTGCTTAGGGGTCTTAAGCATTACTCAAAAAATATTTCAGCGATTATTACGTGTACAGACGAAGGTGCTTCTTCCGGCCAGCTTCGGCGCGAGTTTGGCATTCTCCCTCCGGGCGATATTAGAAAGTGCATTTCGGCTCTGGCGGAAGACGAGGAGCTGATGGCTAAAATATTTGAGTTTAGATTTCCCGAAAAATCAAAAGGGCTCAGCGGACATACGCTCGGTAATATATGGCTGGCAGGATTAACCGAGCATTTGGGTTCTTTCGAGAAAGCAGTTGAGGCATCCTCTGAAATCCTAAAAACCGCGGGCAATATTCTGCCCGTGTCATTAAGCCAAGTGCGTCTCGGAGCAATATATTTTGACAAAACCAAATCAATCGGAGAGACAAATATCCCGAAGCCAGACAAAAAAATTTCTAGAATTTTTTTGGATCGGAAAATAAATATCTATCCAAAGGCGCTTTCTGCAATTGAAAACGCAGATATTATTTTAATCGGTCCCGGCAGTTTATACACAAGTGTTTTGCCGAATCTTTTGGTCGAAGGGGTATGGTCGGGGATAAAAAACAATAAAAAAGCAACGAAAATTTACATTTGCAACTGTTCTTCGGAACGGGGAGAAACCGAGAATCTGACCGTTGAAGATCATATCAATCTCGTTACTGACTATTTGGGCAAAGACATTTTGGACTTTTGCCTTGCCAATAAAAAAATAATTAAAAAATCAAAAATTGTTTCACGGCTTGGGTCAGTCAATAACATTACGGCGGCGGCAAAAACGGTTGGTAGCTGTAAAATTATTAAAGCAGATGTCATCAATTCAAAGTCCCCTCTTTATCACGACTCTAAAAAACTGGCAAAAGCGATTGTTACGATTTATAATCAAAGTAAACCTAAACGAAAATAATGTACGAATTTATACCGAAAAAAAGATCAGGCGTAGCTCCAATATGGTTTATTTTAATTGCGGCTATTGCTCTTTTGATCGGCGCCAATGTTACTTTCTATTTTGTAAAACACGCTGTTCGGGACAATGTAACTCCGGCAACCCAACCCGCCGGGCAGAGCCCTCTGGGCGGCGCCCTAAATCCTTATGCAACTCCAACGCCTACTGCAACGTCAACGTCATCCGAAACAACAACCCCAACAACTACCCCCACGGCCTCAACAACTAGTACGATCTAGAAAAACTTATTTAAAAAATATCTCACCGGAACAGTTAGTTTTAAATTAAGTGTATCTTGTGGTTTTTTCCAAACAAAGTTACTCGATTCGTCGTTGACTAATATTTTATCATTATTTATTTGGGCTTTATATAAATGCCACCTGTGATGGTCTGCACCTCGGCGGCAAGGGTCTTTTGTCAAATCTTCTTCGGTTACTAATTCTAAATTTTTCAATTTCAATCCTACCTCTTCCCGAATTTCTCTTAACGCCGCCATTTGTGAATTTTCTCCCCTTTCAACGTGTCCCGCCGGTACTGTGTAGGCAAAAGGAAATTTATTTCTGTTTAAAAGTAGGATCTCGCCGCGCTCGTTGAAAACAAACGTTCCTGCGCTTTCATGCCAGTAATTTTTTTCTTTATCGACCCAGAAGTTAATCTTTTGATCAACAATAATTAGTCGATCGGATTTTCTTCCACAGCTTAAACACCGATAAGAAATTTTGCCATTCTTATCGATTTTCTCGATCGATTCCGAATAGCAATTAGGGCAATACTCGGCGTATTTTATTTTTAGATCAATTTTGTTGTTTATTTTCATTTTACAAAATCAATATGACCGTAAGACCTTTTTAAAAATTTGGTATGCATCAGTGCCCAACCATCCTTTTGGTAAAAGTTCCTCGGGCAAGTGAGGGTCTTCTCTATAAAGTGAGGCAAATTCACTCTCCAGCTGTTTGGCAAAAAATGGCCAATATGGCTGGCGGTATTTTTTTAAGGTCGTTTTGGTGGTGGCGATAAATTTTTTATATTTTAAATTGATTTCATCAAGATGCCATATTTTCTCAACCGCATATGACTGATTTTCGATTTTTATCGCCTCGATAAAAGTGCAATATGGATCAAGTGCGTATTTTGCGGCAATGCGTTTGGCTGAAGTTAAAAATGCATGCGGACTGATATAAACATTACGGCCAAACTTTTTAAACCCAAGTTGCTCAATTTCGCTTTGAAATAAAAGGCGATAACCTTTTTCTCTTTCGGGAACACTAAATATCACTACCCGCCATTTATTATCCCAAGGACCAAATTTTTTATATGATAAAAGTGTTGAGATTGTTAGTTTTCCATCAAGCGAGAGAATCGGAACCGGTTTGCGATATCTTAACTTGGTTGTGATTAACCCCGATTTTTTTAAAAGAGACATCTCCTTACGCAGGGTGCTGATTGAAAAATGCCGGTGGCAAGCACCATCTAAGCAGTCCGATAATTTTTGATACGAGAGTTTATGGCCATCGTGCGGAAGACGGTAATGAACGTAGATTAAAATATTATGATTTAGACTTTCTTCTCTCATATATCAAAAGTATCAGTTCTAAACCCTGCAAGCAATCACGACGGATCATTGACTTGTTTTTCTAATTCGGTTATTGTTCGAAATATGAAAGGTAAAAGAACGCCGATACCTTTTAGACCGCTTCACAATACCCATTTTTAAATATTATTTTAATGTAGTCTGAAAATATCAAGCTTGAGAAGGGGATTCAAACACCGCTAGATACTTTACTTGCTAAAATATTCGATGAATCTATCTTTAATCTCGGAAAAAGGGGTTTTGTTTAAATCAACTCGATAACCCTCGCGATTATTGAATCCATCCAAGAGATCATAAAAACCTTCTTCGTCCAAGATTTTCAGCCCTAATTTTTTAAGTCCACTATTAATGATCTGATCTGCCTTTACAACATTATTTTCATCAGTTAAAATTTCTGCCTCAAAATAATGTCCCCAGTTTGGAACTTCAACCAGCGAGAAAACAACTCCCCTATAGAGGTAATCATATTTGGTGTTGGCCATAAGAACGAATTTAGAGAAACCTATTAGTTTTAAAAACTCCATAAAATCAGCAAACTTTTCGGTTTCGAAGTCAAAGTTAAATTCTTTTCGAGCGTCTTTTCCGCTCCACTTGCCATACTTAAAGGCAACTTCAGCTTGGCCGTTTGTCACCCGGATTTTTAAATCAACGGGATCGTCTTTGACCTCACGTACGGTTTTATGGCTTGTGTTAAGAATCATGGAAAAGCGTTTCTTTTGTCCCAAGAACTTACCCTCTTTGGTAAAAAAGGACTTTAGCTTTTCAAATTCTTTGGATGAAATCAGTCCGCGATGTTCAACTTCTATTTTCGACATAGGTTAAAATATTTTGACTAAGATTCTCTTTCTTCATAATTTAAAATTAGCAAGTTTAGAGTCAGGATTCAAATATTAAATTTACAAATCTGGGTTATTGGATTAGGATATAAGAAGTGAAACAGATTTATTCAAATATAAAACACCGTGAAGCGCGCAGAGCCGAAGAAGAAGTAGTGGAATACCCCGCGGACCGTACCTAATCCCAGAGCCAGTCTTTCCTCAAGCCACGAGAGAAAACTGGCTTCTTTTATTATAAAAAAGGTTTTTAAAATTTCCGGAGAATATTTTATTTTTCAGCTCTTCCGAAATTGACATTGATTGAACCAAATTGATGTGACTGTCAGTCTTACACATCGGATAATCAGTGCCGAAAACGATACTATTATCACGTTCTAGAATAATCTGAGTTAAAACATTTTTAATTTTTTTCAATCCCCCGCTCATTTCTATAACTTCGTCATCAGCTAGGGCCGAGGTGTCAAAGTAAATATTTTTGACTCCTCGAGTAATTTTATAACAGTATTCAATTTTTGGCCAAAAGAGATGCGAAATTATTATTTTTAATTTAGGAAATTTTTTTGCAATTTCAACAATCATTTTAGGATCGTTATACTGCGCTGATTCTAAATCATCACTATTTATACCCGTATGTATCATTAGCGGAACTTCGTATCTATCGCAAATCTCATATGTCGAAAAGCACCTTTTATCAGTCAGGTAAACTTTGTCATGGCCATTATATAGTTTTAAAGCAATTATTTGGCCTTCTTTAATCAAATGTTCAATAATCAAATGTTCAATCTTACCCAACCTATCTTCAGACTGATCGAGTAGATTGATTGCTCCAATTAATAAAATCTCATGGTTATCTTGAAAGACTTTCAACAGCTCTTCGATATCCGCTGTATCTGAACCAACAACATTGTCGGCAATAACAACTGATTTGCTAATGCCATTTTTCTTCATATCCAAAATAAGATCTTTTGCGGATTCTTCAAATGTCTTATTTTGTCCACCCGTATACAAATGACGATGGCAGTCGATTATTTCTTTATCCATACAAATTAAAATTAGCAGGTTTGGGAGGTCTATTCAAATATCACTATCTGGATGCCGATTGAATAATGCCGTTGGCAGACACGATCCAAACAGTCCGATAATTTTTGATATGAAAGTTTGTGGCCATCGTGCGGAAGACGATAATGAACGTAGGTTAAAATATTTTTGCCCAGATCTGAAATGCTTTTCATATATTCGATATTACCTTTAAATAATATATTGTCAATATTTGTAGAATATCTAAACCTGTTAATTATGAGTATTCGACTCTAAAACCATTGACTCTTGGGGGATTTTGAGATAAAATTTAATGAACCTTTTGGAGAAATCCAAGGCGTTCCTGACCTGCGAAAGCAGGAGATAACTTGAGAAAAGGGAGTTGGTTAAGGTGAGAATCGTTTTGGTTTTAGTGGCAGTAATCCTGGCTGCGGCGGTCCTGTCGGGCTGTCCGAGCACCGCTGGCCAATCGGCGCAGGAAGTGTATGCAGCAACAGAACAGCAGTTCGAGGCAATACTCGCCAACGCAAACCCCGTAACCGACTATGGCAACAGTGTCTACTATGTTTCGCTCTACTCAGGGCGCGAAGGTAGACCTGCGTATGAACAGCCCTACAACCCGAAGGCAGCCTACGAGGCAATCGCTAGACTGAATGCAACAGAGAGCCTCAGAATGATCACTCCGGTGATCGAGAGCAAGGTCAGCGGTCCGATCACTGTGGGGTTCATGGTTGTCGCGGACCACCGGTAGCTGTCCAGCAGAACTGAGGTTTGCGAATCGCCTACTGTATGGCGATACTATGAAAAGGATGGTGAGTGTAATGATCGTCTTAGACCTGTTGCTCTCGGTGTTTAGGTTTGGCTTGGCGCTAAGGGACCTCACCGTCCTTTATCTCCTGCCAAAGAGGGTGACCGAAAACTCCATGGTAGGGTTTCTGATCCATGATCGGGACGGTACTGACATAGCAAGGTGGTTCCCCATCGTCAGATACCTGCCAGCTGCATCGCAGGAGTGGTTTAGGTGGTGGATTTGGCCTGTCCGTACAACTAAGATTCGGACGAGCCTTACCACACCTGAGGGCAAGATCATTAATGGATGGCTGCTGGCTATCATGCCAACAGCCGAGATGATGGTACGAGACCTCAGGAAGACGAAGAAGAAGATTGACCTCCTTTTCCGTCTTGCCGACAAACTGGGGATTTCTGTGGTAGGCCTAGGAGCCTACTCCGCTTCCGTCACGCGACTCGGGGCTAAGATTTCCGGACGTGACGGAGAAGAGTGCGCGAAGCCGACTACTGGTCATGCTCTGACGGCAGCGGTGATAGTCGGACACGTTGAGAAGCTTGCTTTACGGCTCAATATTGACCTTGAATCAAAGTGTCTCGGGATTCTCGGTGCTGGGTCAATAGGCTCAACCTGTGCACGGCTCCTCGCCAAAGAGTTCGGCAAGATCGTTATTGTAGACATCGCCAAGGGTGTCCGTGAGGATCTTGCAAGAGAACTGAGGCAGATGGGGCGGTTCGTGGTCGCCTCCGATGACCTAGGCACCCTCAAAAGTGCGGATTTCGTCATCGTGGCCACAACGGCAACCGGATTGATCCTTAAGGAAGAGCACCTCAGGCAAGGCGCCGTCGTGTTCGATGATTCCCAGCCACGCAATCTGTCCGAAGAGACGTCTCGGAAATCGCGTGTCGTAGTCATAGATGGAGGCGTCACGCGAAACATGCACGTATCCAGTGGTATGGATTTTGGTCTCTGCACGCACGAAGACGTATGGGGTTGCCTTGGAGAGGCCATTCTCATCGCTGCGCTTGGTGGTCAGCAAGACCTCTGCACCGTTGGATTGCCCAAACCCGGAACGGTCAGGCGATTAGGGAACGAAGCGCCTGACCAAGGCTTCGAACTGGTATTTCGAAGCTTCTGCAGACCATTACCAGTTGAGGCGATCATGGATTGCCTCAACAATGGCTCAAGCACGTAGCCAAGCGGGAAGGAGTTAGCAGATCGTACTCTGCGAACTCCTTCCCAGATTTCATATTTTTTGCGATAATGTATTTATAAAACAAAGAGGGGTATGGACCTAATAAACACGATATTAGCGGTAGTGTTGGTGATTAATATCGGTTTAGCTATGTTAATTTACTACCACGGTCAGAACAAGGTAGTAAAGTTTTGGTATAGCGCGATGATTCTTGTTGTATCCCTTTGGACACTAAGCATCTTTTTCTATCGCCTTGTTCCTACAGAATCTCAATCTCTATTTTGGTGTAAAATTCTTTACTTTGTTGCAAGTTTTACATCAACGACCTTTCTTTTCTTTAGCGAGTCCTTTCCCGATGGAAAAAATAGGCTCAATAGATATTCTAGAATTATAATTATCATATGGAATATTGCCTTGGGCATTGCAATTTTGACAACCGATCTCTTTGTGAGCAACGTAGTAATTAGGCCAGGCCAGGAAAAATTGATCTTATGGGGACCGCTTTACTGGATATATCTCCCGCATATTTTAGTATTTTTTATGTGGGCATACTACCATCTTTATTTTGAGAAGTATAGAAAATTGACTGGTCTGGCAAAGAAGCAAACTCTTTTTGTTTTCTGGGGATTTTTTATTTCGGGAAATATTGCATTTGCTACAAACCTATCTCTCCCGTCATTTGGGATCACATCCTTAAACTGGTTAGGTCAAGTTGTCACGATCGCTATGTTAGGAGCAACAGCTTACACAATATTAAGGCTTCATCTGTTAAATATTCGGCTTATTGTGACCGAGTCCGTTTCATATATATTACTTGTCGTCTTAACAATTGATATATTTTTGTCAAGATCTCTTAGGGAAGTTATTTTCAAAATAGTCATTGCTATTATATTCACTTACTTTAGTTTTATTCTAATTAGATCCGTGAAAAAAGAGGTTCAGCAAAGAAAAGAGGTTGAAAGGCTTGCAACTGAGCTAAGAGATGCCAACGATAAACTTAAGCAAGTAGATGCGATGAAGACGGAATTTATCTCGATGGCGTCGCATGAACTTTTGACGCCGATTTCCGCCATCGAAGGATACCTCTCAATGATGCTCGATGAGCATATGGTAAAAATTGAGGATCCAAAAGCACGCCAGTATATGGAAAGTGTTTATAAATCATCAAAGCGTTTGGCGCGGCTTGTTACCGACCTTCTCAATGTTTCAAGAATTGAGCAAGGAAGAATGTTGGTTGAAAAGAAAGAAACCGATCTCGAGATGTTAATTGATGAGGTAATGAAAGAGCTCAAATTTAAAGCCGAGGAAAAACATCACGAACTTATGGCGCAAATCAGAGATGGCGTTAATACTAAAATCTATGCCGATGAAGATAAGATTAAAGAAGTTATTATCAACTTGACCGGTAACTCCATTAAATACACTAAAGACGGCGGGAAAATTGGCATCGGTGTGGATGTCTGGCCAACGAGTGAAGTTGAAAAACGTTTTAGCAAAATGCAGACCGAGCTCAAGGAACACGCAAAAACCACCGAAGGAGCTCTTCAAACTATCGTCGATGAGAAATTCGCTCAATTAGTCGGTGATAAACAGATAATTGTTTTGGTCAAGGACACGGGAATTGGCATAACCCGCGAGGACATCGGCCATCTGTTCCAGAAATTCTCACGGGTTGGCGATTGGTCGACACAGGAAGTGCAGGGCACGGGACTGGGACTTTATATTTCGCGCGCGCTAGTTGAGATGCATCATGGACGGATATGGGTGGAATCGGAAGGCGAAGGCAAGGGAAGCACGTTTTACTTTAGCTTACCGACAATTGAATCAGAGGCAGAGGAAAAGAAGCTTGATGCCGAGGTGCCGGTGGCCAAGGATGCGAAGCCATTGGCCAAGCCGGCGGCACAAGTTACAGGGTAAAATTGAATTATGAATAATGAAGTATGAATTATGGGACGAATTAAAAAAAGGATAGAAGAAAGTGGTCCATAACCCCAACACCCTTCAGGGAAGGGTGTTGGGGTCAGGACTTCCGGATTTCGTTAGAACGAAATCACGGATCGTATAAGTTGCAGGGGAAATTATTGTAAACTAGGTATGAATAAATTGACGGGAGTGGTAAAATAGAGGAAATTGAATTAAGAAGTAAGAAGAAAGAATTATGAATTGGAGGACGAATGGCGGGAAAGGGGAAAGAAACAACTCTAAATGAAGTGCTAGAGGCAGTAAATCGGGGATTTACAGAAGTAGAAAAAAGATTTTCAAAGATTGATAAAAGATTTACAGAAAACGATTTTAGAATCGATAATATCGAGAAAGCTATCTTGGGATCAAGGGTTGAACTATCTAATCTAAAATTTGAACTTGCAGAAACCAAGCAAAATATCCGCGATATAAAAGAAGATACAATATTTTTAAAAGATGTAGCTGAAAAACACAGCAAGATCTTAAAAGATTTAGATGAGGAAAGACTTTTTACATTAAACTATGTCAAACGTCTGGATAACGAAGCTGAAAAAATGAAAGCGCATTTAAAAATAGCGTAAATTAAAAGGGGTCAAAATGGCAAAAATACTAATAGTCGATGATGATATCACGTTGCGTGATATGTACGGAGAGCGGTTAAAAGCCGAGGGTTACGAAATTGATGTTGCCGCAAACGGCGAAGAGGCAATTCGAAAGGTGCAAGGCGGTTCAAAACCCGACTTAATTTTGCTTGATATCATGATGCCGAAAGTCAACGGGTTTGCCACGCTTGATATGCTTAAAAGTACACCTGAATATAAAAACATTCCTGTAATTCTTTTGACCGCGTTGATTCAAGATGAGAATAAAGTTAGAGGACTTGATTCCGGCGCAGTCGATTACATTATCAAATCCGAAACAATGCCTGGTGATGTAATCAAGAAAGTAAAAGACGTGCTTGGCAAGTCGCAAGGGGCAACTCCGACACCAGAGGCAAAACCAGAAGGACAAGCACCGGCACAAAATCCACCCGAACAACCACAACCTCCAGCCGAAGCGCCAAAAGAATAAAAAATGGGACAGGTAATTTTATATGGAGCGATCTGCGGTTTAGCGCTTGTGTTAGGCGCTTTTTTTGCATTAGTTTTTAAGCTTAACAAGAAAACCATCGCGGGGATTATGGCTTTTGGCTCCGGAGCTTTAATTTGCGCTTTAACCTTCGGGCTAATGGAATCCGCATTCGGCCACGGTGGTTTCGATGCAATAATTATCGGGTTTGTCCTCGGCGGTTTGGCTTTTATTGCTGGAGATTATTTAATTCATTTGCTTGGCGGAAGAAAACATAAAGCTCATCAACACACATCAAGCAAATATGACACCAGCGGAGAAGCCATAACGTTAGGGGCAATATTGGATGGTCTACCAGAATCAATCGCTCTCGGAATTTCTATTTTTGCAAGCCAGGGGCTTGGACTTTTGATGGTAGTGGCAATCTCTCTCTCGAACTTTCCTGAAGGCGTTTCTTCTGTTCCGGGATTAACAAAAGAAGGATTTAGCAGGCAAAAAATTATCATTACGTGGTTAGTTGTGGCGCTGGTTTCTGTAGCGGCAGCAATTATAAGCTACGCGTTTTTAGCTCAGATCGATCCGAATATTTTAGGAATTATTGAGGCCTTTGCCGCCGGTGCAATTTTGGCAATGTTGGCAGATACGATGATGCCGGAAGCGTTTGATAAAGGGGGATTTGGGATTGGAATACTTACAGTCTTGGGTTTCTTAACAACTTTCGTTGTATCTAAGTTCTGAGTCAATAACTATTTTTAAGAAGATTAATATGCGAGCCCGCTGGCTCGAATGTAATTGCGAGAGTAGGCAGCCTACTCCCAAAGAGTAATAAGCGAGCTTATTAGCTCGCCTTTAATTGCGAGGATAGGGGGACCTGTTTCGAGGCGTTCCCCCTATCCTCGCATGCTCCAACCCCCTGGCACGATTTTCTAGGAGCGTAAAATCAAGCTTTTCCTTTCTATGGATTTCATGATTTATCCGGACCTAGCGTCATCGGTATAAATCACTCATCAATTAAGCGGAAAACTTGATTTTACTTCCTGAAAAACAATGCGGATTCATTTCGCTTTTTGCCCAAGCGGCAAAAAGCGAGACAAGGCGAAAATAATATTTGAGTCGTGACAAAATAAAGCCCGAGCAAGCTGAAAGCCGGAACTGCATATCTGTTGGATATGAGCGTAGTCGAATGGAAACAGAATAAATTCCGGAAGCTTCAGCATGAGGGCTACCATAAGTCGTGAGGGGGTTGGGTTCGTGCAAGGGTAAGGGGGCTGCTTCGAAACTAGGCCCCCTTATCCTTGCAATCTGATGCAAGCTTCAGCTTGCTAAAAGCTATCTACCTCTTCTTAAACTCTATCAAATCAAAAAGTTTGAAATAAAGTTCTTTGTTGCAAGAGAAAAATGCTTCGGCATAATTTCCGGCATTATACATTCCGGCACGATATTGGTTTAAACCGATAATTGCCGACAAATAACCTCGTGATTTTAGCTGTGTTTTATGTGATTCAATCGCCTTTTTTTTCTTGTCATATACTTTATCGATCGAAATAATACGGTTAGCAAAAAGCGGCGACCAGACCTCATAAGAAATTATTTCCGGGTCGAGCGATGTATTCTTCAGCGCTTCAACGAGGATTTTGCAAGTTTCGAAATGATCGGAGTTTGAATCCTGAAACGAAGGTAAATAAATGATCTCCGGTTTGTATGAATTGAGGAGATTCTGCATCAACTTCACGGCCGATGAATTTGCCGAGAGGTTGCCGTCTCTGTAACGCCAAAAAACCAAATCATCGACAGCTAAGATTTTTGCTGATTCTTTGACTTCAAATTCCCTTTCGCGAACAAGCTCGGTTTTCTCACGCGTTGTCGGACGTTTAATATCCGGATAACCCATTGAGCCGTCGGAAACATAAAGAGCTTTGACCTCATCCCCCAGCTGTGTATGCAGTGCCATAACTCCGCCACATCCCAGAACATCATCGTCGGGATGGGGGGATAAAATTAATATTCGGCCACCGGGTAGCGTGGAATTAATTTCGAGCTTAAAATTTGATTGAACTGCGTTGAAAGCTAGCTCTTGTCCGATAAATTTTCTGAAATGTTCAAGACGCAGGAATCTTTCCTTTAATTTTTTTAGCATTTCACCCCAATATATTTAAATATAATTTCTCAAATTCAGTTGCCATCGAGTCTGCGGTATATAATTTATCATAGCGGCGGCGTGCGGCCATTCCCATTTCCTGACATAGCTTGTCGCTCTTTAATAGTTTTTCGATCGCGCTCACAAGATCCTCTGGACTACCCGCCTTAACTAAAATTCCGGTTTTGCCGTCTTCAATCACCTCGCTAAATCCACCAACTTTTGTGGCAATAATTGCTCTTCGGGCAATTGCCGCTTCAAGCGCAACCTGACCAAACGATTCTGAGATGGATGGAGCAACCAGAAAGTTCCATGTAGCCAAGTATGGCGATATTAATTCGACAGTGCCGATAAATTTAATATTACCCTCTAAATCTTGCGACTCTTTCTCTAGCTGCCTTTTCAAGGGTCCGTCACCGATTATTTCAAGGCAAAGGTCGGGAAATTTTCTAACAAGAAGGCGTACCGCACAAATTAGGTTGGACAGGCCTTTTTGTTCGTTTAATGACCCAATAAAACCAAACTTATGTTTTTCTTTTTTTTCTTCAACCGTATAGTCGTCGAGCCCGTTGGGAATGATTTTGATTTTACTGGATAGAACATTGAGTTTGTCAGATAGAAATTTTTCGACTGCTGATGACGGAACAATAATTTCGTCAACCGAGCTAACGATTCTCTTAAGACCCTGCAGTTGCAGTTTTTCGCGCAATTGATTCTTCAAATGGTAATCAAAAGTGTAAAGATGTTCGGAGTAAATCTTTTTTGATTTGAGTCCTTTAGCCGCCAATGTGCCGAGCCAGCCCGCTCTGATACCGTGAAAATGAATCAAATCGGCTTTCCGATTAACCAACTCCCTCTTTAAAGAAGAAACCGATTTGAAACCGGAAAAAGATTTAAAATTTACGATCGTAAATTTGATACCGGAACACTTGAGTTCGTCCGCCAACCAACCTGCCGGACAGATGACTTCGATATCAAATTTATTCTTAAGCTTTTTTGTCAACGTTAAAAGGTGTCGAGGAGCACCTGACAAGCTGGAATCCGCGATAACCTCAATTATTTGAGCCATTGTCTGTCTCATCGCTTGATAGTTTTGGACCCTGAATTACAAAGAGCTCGTTCTGGCGCAAAAAGCTTTCGAGGAATCCCTTGAGGATAGGTAAGCCGAGTTGCGAGGAATATTGCTTTAAGGCCTGGCTTTTGGCCTCAAGTGTTGGTGCATCGACTGCTAATTTTTGCCACTCAACAGAGATATCAACTAACTTTGCCGGCGGAGCAATAAAGCGGTCCTTTCTTAGACCGCCGGGGTAGGGGAAGCGCCTGTAATGCACGAGATATAAAAGCACACGGTTTATATTTTTATCCTGACTATCTGTAATTGCTTTTTGAATAAATTGATAAGTAGCCGCATGATCACGATGAATATCATATTTATAAGGCGCTACTACAATTGTCGGGTTATAATCCTCCAGGACTTTGATAATGTCATTTTCGAGATTGTCGCCCGTATAAGCGACTTTTTTTGTTTGAGAATTGGAATAGGGAGAAGAGCTCTGTTTTGTATAAGGCGACTGATAAGGAACTTTCCAGTTTGTGCTATATAACTCCTTTATTCCGTGATCGGGGTAACCTAGGAAAACAATATTTTTCTCATCTAGACCAAGGGATTTGAGCGCATTTATTGATTCTTTTTGCCGCACCGTGCCTGAATCAATGTAATTTTGTGCCGTCGGATAAACCTTGCGAAAATCTTCCATTGTCGAGAAAGTATGTCCGTCACCGTTTGTAATTAATACAACAATGACTTTTGCTCCGTTTTTAAGCGAGTCATAAATCAACCCTCCGGCGCCAACCGTTTCATCGTCAGAGTGGGGCGCAAAGACCACAACCGTATCCCCTACCCCTGGTTTCTCGACATCTGTCATTAACGACACTGCAAAATCGGGCAAACTTCTAAATTCACGATAATAAAACACGCCCGCAATCAGAGTGGCAATGCACAATAAAACTAAAAGAATGTACCTTTTTCTAATAAACATGCTATTTATTCAATTTTAAACTTTAAAATGGTTAAGTTCAAGGTGTTAGACAAGATAAATCTTGCGATATTTGAGATAAATCTCACAATTTGGGCAAGCTAATATTTGTCTATTTTTGCAAGGGGTAGGAAGACCTACTCTCGAAGAGTAATAAGCGAGCCCGCTGGCTCGCATTGATTGCAAGGATAAGGGCGCCTAGATAAGCAAACCTACTGGTTTACATGGAATTGTAAGGGGTAGGGGTCTCAGTGTCTTGATGGCCGACCACCTACCCCTTACAAACCCCACCCTGGGCCGACGCTCAAAAGCACGGTTTTTTCTTTCACATGAGCACTCCCTCGACATGTTTGCGAGGAACTCATATTTATAAGAAAAAACCGTCTTTTGTTAATGGAACCTTATTGATCGCTTTTTGCCCAAGCGGCAAAAAGCTTCATTCAATACGGAGAAATTATTTATTGTCGCGGGATATTTCGCGCGACAAGGTAAGATAAGAAATAAGACCGACTGGAATCCAAAACCAAAATGAGAGTAGGCGAAAAACCAAAATCGATACTAGCGAAATATTCAACGGTATAGAGAAGCTGTTGAAAATTAAGCCGAGTGACCCTTCAGTAATGCCTAGACCGCCGGGGATAAAAGAAATCATGCCGGCTAGCGTGCTTAAAACGTAAGAGAAAATCAGAACACCAAAATTTATGGTATAGCCAAAGCTTAAAAAAACGAAAAACAGACAAGTGATATCGCCTAGCCAATATAAAAGGCCCGCGGAAATTGCCAAGACGGTAACCCTTTTGCGCCTTGAAAAAAGATGCAGGCCGCTGTAAATATCTTCGAATATCTCTTCTTTTTTTTGTTCGGTTACGGGCCGGCCCAAAAGTTTTGAGATTGGCTTACTAAAGAAATTGATTAATCTTTTCCATGCATTCCTAAATTTTTTCTTATTCTTATACAGATAAAAAAGATAGAACGCCCCAAGTACAGTGATAACCGCTAAAACACCCATCGCGATAAATGACTTTGACGAAGCGTTAAACGCTGTTGGGACCAAAATCAAGCCAACAAAAAAAAGAAAGGTAAAGGCGGCATAAGTAATAACGATCCGCAAAAGAAGGGTAATTAAGATCGAGCCCGTATTGACCCGTTTGGAATGGAGAAAATAATAATCCAAGGCACCTTCGCCAAAGGTGCCAATCGGTAAGAAGTGAATTGCGAAGGCCGCAATCGAACCGATTCTGAAGCGGTCTATAAAAGGCAGACGGAAACCCATTCTAGATAAAATAATGCCAAGCAACCACGCTGCGGCCGAATAACTGATAAATTCGGCAGCTAAAGCCAGCAGAAGGTATGGTTTATTTACCTGCAATAATAGTTTAAGAGCTTCCTCAAGCGACACTAGACGAGGAATCAAAAGGGCGATGCCGATTAAAACTAAAATTGCAACAATAACCGTTTTCAAGTTTACAATCGGCACCCTCGCAATAGCGTCATTTTTTTTGATTTTTTTTCGGGTCATTCTTTTATTTATCCATGCAACAATCAGAGCATTTATGTTAATATAAACTAATGGGCTATAAAAGAAAAATCAAATCAACTGTTGATATAGCACGCGCTGTCGCAAAGAAAGCCGGTTTAGATAAGACACAAACCGAAGGAGTCGCGAATTTGTATATCGAAAAAATAAAGAAAGCGGTTTTAGAAGGTACAAAGGTAACCTTGAATGAGTTTGGGTCGTTTGAGTTAACGCGTTGGAACTCAAATGGAATCTACGATATTAGGTCTCAAACCAAAGTCGACCGCACAATCAAAACGATTCTTTTTAGAGCTTCCCCGGCTCTTAAGAAAAAAATTTCTGATTAATTATTAAAAATCTCTTGAATTCGATTGATACTTTTTGCCGCTCCCGTTTTCTCGTCGATTTCAAGTAAAACCGCGTTGACCTGAGAAGGCCCCTCGGCTAATTCAAACATAATGGGCATTGCGGTACGAAAACGGTAAATACTCTGATCGGGAACAACTCCGATAACAGATTCATGGGGACCGTTAAAACCACTGTCCGAAATCATCGCGGTATGGTTTTTTAAAATCTGCTCGTCAGCCGTCATAACGTGTGTATGTGTGCCGATCACGGCCGACACCTTACCGGCTAAGTCGTAACTTAAAGCAATCTTTTCGCTGGTTGCCTCGGCATGAAAATCAACAATGATAACTTTTTCTTTGCGTTCTTTTAATAGCTCGTCCATCGCGCTAAAGGGCGAATCTAAGCCTTCGGCCGTCCACACTCTGCCCAAAAGGTTAACGATTAAAACGTCTGTTTTTTTGATCTTTTTTGCAACATATCCGCGGCCCGGGTCTGCTTTGGGATAGTTCAGTGGTCTGATTAATTTGTCACTATCCTGCAAAACAAGGGATGCTTCTTTTTGGTCATATACATGATCGCCGCAGGTTAATATATCAATACCTGCCTCGATCATTTCGTCGACTGTTTTGATTGTCGGTCCCCGGCCCGATGCGATATTATCTGCATTGGCAATTACTAAATCCGGCTTAATTTTAGATTTGTTCTCCTCTAAATACTTCTTGACCGCTGCTCTTCCTGGCCGTCCGACAATATCGGAGAAGAATAATATTTTAAGCATAATTTAAATTTCTAATTGTTTTGTTTTCCGATCTGAATAAATCCAAAGTACAAATGACAAATGTCAATTGAAGCTCAAAGTTAAAATAACAAATATTTTTTGAACTTTTGGTTTTGGATTTTATTTGCCCTTTAGGTTTTGACATTTTGATTTATCGAATCAACCAGATCGATCTATTTCGCGTATTCTTCCGCTCTAGTTTCGCGGATGATATTAACTTTAATCATTCCGGGATATTGCAGGTCTTGTTCGATTTTGCGCGCCACATCTTTAGCAAGTTTAATCGCCTCAAGGTCAGATATTTCTTCGGGTTTAACGATAACACGAACTTCGCGTCCGGCTTGAATCGCAAACGATTTTCCAACACCCGGGAAAGCATTGGCGATGTTTTCCAAATCAGTTAAGCGCTGGACATAGTTTTCAAGCGTTTCACGCCTAGCCCCCGGACGTGATCCTGAAATACCGTCAGCCGCCTTAACCAAAATCGCTTCAACGGTTTTGGGTTCAACGTCGTCGTGGTGAGCTAAAATCGCATGGATAACATCTTCCGAAACACCATACTTTCTGGCAATTTCTGCGGATAAGTGATGGTGAGCACCTTGAATCTCGTGCGAGACGGCTTTGCCAATGTCGTGTAAGAGTCCTGCTTTTTTAACAATATTTACGTCGGCACCGACTTCGGCGGCCAAAAGCGCAGCAATGTTCGCTACTTCAATTGAGTGGGCTAAAACATTTTGCCCGTAGGAAGTTCTAAACTTCAAGTTTCCCACGATTTTAATTAAGTCGGGATGTAGGCCAGGAATACCAAGGTCGAAGGCCGCTTTCTCCCCTGCTTCTTTGGCTTCCTTTCTGATGTCGGCTTGAGCTTTGGCAACAACTTCCTCGATTCTCGACGGCTGGATTCGCCCGTCAGAGATTAATCTTTCGAGCGCAACCTTGGCGATGTGGCGTCTGACCGGATCAAAAGAAGACAGTAAAACCGTGTCCGGACTCTCATCGATCACCAAGTCAACTCCGCTAGCTCTTTCAAATGCCTGAATATTGCGGCCTTCTTTGCCGATGATTCTACCTTTCATTTCCTCGCTGGGAATATGAACAGCAAAGGTCGTATGCTCGGCGGTGAAGTCAGAGGCAATTCTGTCAATTGCCCTAACGATAATTTTTTGGGCTTCCTGATCTGAATTTTCCTTGAGCAATTCTTTCATCTCGCGGACCTTACCGATAATTTCGTCTTTGTAGTCCTTTTCAATTTCTTTTAAAAGTTCGTCTTTCGCGTCTTTGGATTTAATCTTAGAAATTCTTTCCAACTCTTTTACTTTCTTTTCATGCATGCCCTCGAGAGCCAGCTTAATCTCTTCAATTTTTTTGGATTGATCCTCGACAATCTTTCTTTCCTCGTCAATTTTTTCCCCACGTTTATCAATCATCTCCTCGCGCTTCGAGAGTGACTTTTCTCTTTCTGAGATGTTTTTGAGCTTGTCTTCTTTTTCTTCTTCGGCGTTTTCTTTTATCTTGAGTGCTTCGTTCTTTGCTTCAAAAATAAGCTCTTTTTTCTTGGTTTCAGAGTCCTTGATCCTCTTGTTTAAGGTATTTTGACGTACTATAAAGCCCACAGCCGCACCCAGAATAAGGGCCGCAGCTGCGACAGCTATCGTTAAAATCATAGCTTCCTTTCATGGATAAATTAAAGTTAAATTTCATCTGCAAAAAAGTATAGCCGATATGGGTTAAAATTACAACTCTGACAGGTTCGCCAACCTTGACATTTTGCGTCTTTCCTGCGATAATCCAGTGTTAGTGCAAGTTTGACAAATACCCCGCAAAGCGGGGTCATACTGCAAAAGGGAGTGGTCCAAGATGACACCGCGCTGTTTCGTTACGCTCTCAGCGGTTGTGACTGCCCTTCGCCTGGACCTTGCGTTCAAGCTGGCAGCCAAATTCGGGTACGATGGCGTCGAGGTTATGCCTACCCGCCTGACCAGTGTCCATTCGGTTGTTCGTGCCCAGAAGAAGTACAACACATGGGCAACGAGCGTGCATGGGCCGTTCTGGACCCGCAAGAAGGTCTGGAACCTGCTGATCCACGGTGACGTGAGCCGTAAGCTTGAGGCAATTGTATTCGGATGCCTCCTGCTTGGATCGTTCGAGTCGAATCCCGCAAGGAAGATCGCGAGATCGCTCGGGATTCCGATCGTCCTGCACCCCGGAGTTATCTTCGAGCTTGAGCACCAGAGAAAGCTAGGTCTGCTCAAGGGCCTCAAGGTGTGGGTCGAGAACGATGACCTTGTGGGCTTCGGAGTTGAGGTCGCGAAAAGGGCCTACGACCTCCTCGAAAAGGCGGGGATTGAGGTTAGGCTCGTGTGTGACATAGAACACCTAGCTAAGGAGTTCTGGAACGAGTGCGAGAACTTCCTCGATTTGCTTAACCGGGTAATTGCCAACACCAATGGCCGCCGGATCGCGCAGTTTCACATTTGCGATCTCGATCCTGGAGCAAAGGACATTAAAGGTGGTGGCCACAAGCGTTTCGGCGAGGGTAAGCTGCCGATCCAGGAAATCCTTTCCCGAGTTCGGGCACTTCGCCCGGAAGCGCGTGTAGTGGTAGAGGTCTCGAAAGAGAGTATGTACAAGAAGCCCTGGCTCAGCAGGGAAGATAGGGGTTGGGCGGAAGAGACCGCACGAGAATCAATCGCGACAATTCGCCAGATCTGACACAACCAGGAGGATTCACGGGGCGGGGTCGCGAGACCCCGCCCATTTCATTTCTAAACATTGAAGATCGGACTCTTTTCTGTTAAAATCTTTTCAGTATATAGGGGGTGGTAGCTCAATCGGCTAGAGCAATTCCCTGTCACGGAATAGGTTGAGGGTTCGAGTCCCTTCCACCCCGCCAGCAACAGTTTGGGACTTTTTTAGGGAGTAGAAAGAGGTAAGAAAGGGAGTAAGGAGTGGAAAAGGCCGCATATGGTCTTTTTTGTTTATAAATTCACCCGTTTTGGTAGTTGACCTTATGACCGCACTTGAGTTTCGAACCTTTCTGCAAACCTTATAAATTCCTCTACTTTGGGACTTTTCTCGTAAATCTCCGCTATTCCGTATAGATCTTCTTCTCTTTGATACAAATAGTTCTATTGAGACAGCTAGTAAGCTCTCTTTTCTGTTCTCTTGTCCCGTCTCGGAAGATGTATTGGATAAATCCGGTGATGTTGAATTCGGGTTGAGTCTCGGTTTGATCGTTTTGATCCTGCATGGATCGGTGAATCAGCATGAATTTATCTAGCTCCGGTTTGAGAATCGGCCTGGACAGAATCTCGGGAACGGGAATATCTTTCAATAGTTCCGATAACTGCTCAATTACACTTTCTTCTCTGATATATGGCTCATGACAATCAAAATTCTTGAATTGGGTGCAATGATAATAAACATATCGTTTCTTTGCTCCGCATTTCAGTCGTTTTATCCTTTCTTGAGCGGTAATACCCGAACCGCATGCTCCACATTTGAACATTCTGGTGAAATCAAATTGTTTTGTCCCGGGTTTTGATTTTGGGGCAACGGTCATCTTCTTTTGAACGGCATCGAATAATTCTCTTGAAATGATCGGTTCATAACCGCCTTTATACCATTTGCCGGAACCGACCGGGAATTCGAACATTCCGCAGTAGTACGGGTTATTGAGCATTCGATAGATCACACTCAAATTCAATAACTTGTCGCCCCTCGATCGTAAAGTCGTTTTATCCTTGAGCCAATCGTAAACTTTCCTGCCGGAATAGCCTTCGTTTGCGACTTTCTCGAACATTTCTCGGATTATTGGAGCCCTTTGCTCATCTTGATAGATCTTTTTTAATCCTTTACCTGAATAATAATCATTAAGATATCCTAGCGGTGCCATATTTGGTCTGAATCCCAACTCGGCCTTAGCTCTTTGACCTCTTTTGACGTTGACTCCTCTGTTGTCATTCTCTAACTTCGCCTGGCTACATAGAATCATCAGCAAGAACTTATCATTCGGGGAATTACTCAAGGTTTGCCCATGAGTCTTAATCTCTTTGAGATATCCGTTGTCCATTAAATCAACCAATAAGCCGAGATCTCCGGCGTTTCGGCTCATTCGATCAGGTGACCAGGTCAAAATGCTATTAAATAATCCTTTTCTAACGTCCGATACCAGTTCGTTAAACACGGGTCTCGTTCCGGAACTCTTGGCGGAATGACTCTCGCGCCTGATATCGGTGACCAAAAGCCCTTCATTTTGAGCCAAAGCAACCATTTCTTTGACTTGAGAATCGATCGAAAGCGCCTGTCTTTCGTCGTCTTCGCTTGATTTTCTGGCATAAAGGCAATATCTGACCGTCGAATCGGCAATAACCGCCTCACCAACCAGTCCGTTGCCCCTTTCTAACGGCAAAATGAGGGGCGAGGTATCAGTAAAATTTATATCTTGACTCATTGTAAGGGACAGGGAGCCTGAAACAAGTAGCTAAGTCAAGGAGAAACCATAAAAAAACCATATTCTTGCTGTAAATAGTGTTAAAAAAGACCTACAACATCTTGACAATTATGAACATAGGTTCTATTATATGATTGAAAGGAATGTATGCGAGGAAGACCAAAAATTAAGCGAACAATTAGATTCTTTCCGGAAATTACCTATTTCAAACCTGCCGGTATACCACTGAGAGATTTGGACGAGGTTGCTTTGATGTTGGATGAAGTGGAGGCTATGAGATTAGCCGAATTGGAGAATCTCGATCAGGAAGAAGCTGCTAAAAAAATGAAAATTTCCCGGATTACTTTTTTGCGAATATTACACTCGGCTCATAAAAAAATTGCCGAGGTCTTGATTTATGGTAAAGCATTAAGAATGGAGGGAGGAGAGGTTATGACTAACAATCAATCACAAAGAAACGGAGATAACCAACTGCAGAAATGTCGAACCCGGGGTCAAAATGTTGGTCGAGGACAAGGCCTAGGAGGATCGGAAACTTGCATCTGCCCGAAATGTAAAAAAGAGTTTCCTCATCAACGGGGTGTCCCCTGTATCAATATGAATTGCCCAGTGTGCGCAGTTTCTTTAAGGGGCAAATTTTGCCGATAAAATTAATAATAATGAAGGGAGGTGATTAAGATGCCAAGATTTGATGGAACTGGCCCTAGGGGAATGGGACCCGGAACCGGACGAGGTTTAGGTCCCTGCGGCGGTGGCTATGGAAGAGGTTTCGGTCGTCGCGGCTATGGGTTCGGAGGGTTCGGCCCAATGAGCCAATGGTCATATCGCCAACCGACTGCCGTGGAAGAAAAAGCTATTGTTCAAGATGATATAGCTGCGCTCAAAGAAGAATTGAAAGCGGCCGAGGAACGATTAAGCCAGTTGGGAGACCAGAAGTAATTGATTAAACAGAGGGAAGTAAACCGTCAGGCACTTCCCTCTGTTTAGATCTTATCAGATAAAACAGGAGTATTTAAATGAGCAGCCCGGGAATTTGTGCGGCGCCCCCAGTGATAGAATCTGTGTCAATACCAATCATTACCAGTGCCGCACTGGTAGATTCGATTAATCCCTGCGCGATTGCAGTGCTTTTAATCTTACTGGGGTCATTGCTTACTACGGCAAATAGAAAAAAGGCAATTTTCACCGGCTTATCTTTTACACTAGGATTATTCATTGCTTACTTTCTGGCCGGTCTGGGGCTTTTTCATGCGTTAAACCTTACGGGCTTGGCAAGGTGGTTCCATGTGGTAGTCGGTATTCTGGCTATTTTAATCGGTTTGTCTAACATTAAAGATTTCTTCTGGTATGGCGGCGGCGGTTTTGTCACCGAAATTCCCAATCGATGGCGCCCATCTTTAAAGAATTTTCTTGGGAAGATCACTAGCCCTCTTCCGGCTTTTTTTGCGGGATTCGTAGTTATATTTTTTGAATTACCCTGTACCGGAGGACCTTATTTATTCACTATCGGTTACTTGGCGAGTTTATCTAAAGTTTCATTGATACCGATCTTGCTTTATTACAATTTAATTTTTGTCTTACCGCTTTTGCTGATTACATCACTTATTTATTTTGGCTATTCAAGCATTGAAAAAACAACCGCTTGGAAAGATAAAAATATTAGGATTCTACATTTAATATCAGGTATGATTATGCTAGGGCTTGGAATTTGGGTAATTATAAACTAAATGGAGGGAGGTGATAAAATATGTTGTCGCAAATACCGATAGAACTTAAAAAAGTTAAAAAGAACGATCTGGAAAAAGAAGTTTTGAGAAGCGGAATAATCGCTGAACTGGATGCAATCAATCTTTATGAGCAAATGGCGGCAATGGTAGAAAATAAAAAAATTCAGGAAACGCTTCTGGAGATTGCCAAAGAAGAAAAAACTCATGTCGGAGAGTTTCAGACACTTTTACTGGATAGGGATAAAGAACAAAAGACAGAATTAGAACAAGGCAAGAAAGAAGTCGAGGAAAAATCGTAAATATTTAGAAAGGCAATTATGAAAATATGTATTTCTTCAACCGGAAATAATCTTGATTCGACTATTGATCCGCGTTTCGGTCGCTGTCCCTTTTTTCTGATAGTGGACAGTGAAAATAGTAAGTTTGAAGCTGTCGCGAATCCAGGAGCGAACCTAGGCGGTGGAGCGGGAATTGCTGCTGCCCAGCTTGTCGCCAGCCACGGCGTTGAAGCAGTTATTAGCGGCAACATCGGTCCAAATGCATTAGGAGTTTTGCAAAGTGCAAAAATTAAAATCTTTACCGGTGTTTTTGATATCACTGCTAAGCAGGCACTCGAAGATCTCAAAAACAATAAAATTATCGAGGCCAGTCAACTAACAGGACCCAATTTAATGGGCAGATCTGGTAGAGCGAATGGTGGCGCTGGAAGAGGCGGAAAAGGCCGCGGTATGGGAAGGAGATAAAAATGAGAATTGCAGTTGCAACTAACCAAGAAGGTTCGCTGGAAGATGTAATTGCCGAGCATTTTGGCCGTGCGGAAAATTTCCTCATTTACGATACCGAATCAGACAAATTTACCGTTAAACCGAATCCGGAATTTTTAGGAAAACCAGAATTGCCACCCGATTTTCTGCATCGCCTTAAGGCAAATGTCGTAATCGTATTTGGACTAGGACCGAGAGCTGAAAAAAAATTCAAAAAATACAAAATAAAAATGCATAAGGCAATAACGGGCACCATCTTAGATAATATTGAAGCACTAAAAAAAGGTGATCTTCGCAAACTTGCCAAGGAGGATATTTTTTAATGAAGGAACCTGCTTATACTGCACAAAAAATTGCCATTACCGGCGGCAAGGGCGGTACTGGCAAGTCAACTTTCGCTATTCTGCTTGCCAACAAATATCTCGAGGAAGATCAAAAAATTCTTCTTTGCGATTTGGATGTCGAATGTCCAAATGATCATTTGCTGTTGGGCCAAAAATTGGAGAGACCAACCGTTTCCGCTTATACCGAATTTCCCAGTTTAGACAAAGAAAAATGCCAAAAATGCGGTCTCTGCGTCAAAACATGCTACAATCACACAGTTTTTCAATCACCCGGGGAATACCCGATTTTTCTAAGAGATCTCTGTTCTGGCTGTGGTGCCTGCTGGCATGTTTGCCCTTACGGAGCAATCAAAAAAAGCAAAGAAAAAATTGGGGAGATATACCGCAACAGAATTAATGATAACTTTTATCTCGCCACCGGTTTTGCTCAACCAGGGGTGGGAAAAACCGGTCTGGTAGTCACCGATTACGTTGTTGCCAAGACCAAAGAATATGTTTTAAAATTCGCCGAACAATTCAAACCTGATAAAATCATTTTCGATACTGCCGCCGGCACTCACTGCCCTGTCATTACCGGCATCATGGAGTCTGATTTCGCCTACGCCGTGACCGAGCCAACGCCAATGGGCGCACATGATTTAGGATTGATTTTAGATCTTTGTCAAAAGCTTAAAGTGCCGACAAAGATCGTTTTAAACCAGGCGGACTTAGGCGATAGCAAAAAAGTTAAACAAATTAGCCAGAAGTTTAAATCAAAAATAGAAATCGAGATACCTTATTCAAAAAAGATCGCTCAAGCTTATTCGGCTGGTAAGTTGAAGGATATAAATCTATTAAAATGAAATTAGCAATTATTTATAACAATCTTGCCCGAGATAATTTTGCCCAAGGATGGGGTTTCTCATGTTTGATTAATAATGGCAGACAAAAAATTTTGTTTGATACCGGCAATGACGGACCGGCACTTTTGGGCAATTTGAAAAAAATGGGGTTTTTAGCTAAAGAAATTGACAAGATTGTCATTTCTCACGAACATCACGATCATATTGGCGGATTATTTGATTTATTAAATTTAAACAATCATGCGACTGTCTACGCTCTATCTTCATTCTCCGAGGATTTAAAAAATAAAATCAGGCAAAAAACAAAGTTAGACGAAATTACTGAGCCGAAAAAAATTTCCAAGAATGTTTATACTACTGGTTTAATCAAAGACGGTCCCGACGAACAGTCGCTAGTTTTAAAAACAACCAAAGGAGTCATTGTTATTGTCGGTTGCTCACATCCTGGCGTTGAAAAGATTTTGAGAGCAGCCAAAAAGTACGGAAAGATTTGCGCTGTCATCGGGGGGCTTCATGGATTTTCCGATTTTGACCTTTTAAAGGACATCAAAATAATAGAGGCTTGCCATTGTACTCAACACATTAAGGAGATTAGAGAAAAATTTCCCAAGCAGTTTAAAGAAATAAAAGCCGGAGATTCTTTTGAATGGAGTTAAATGAAAAATAATGATAAGAAAATTCAAAAAATAGTGATTGCTTCGGGCAAAGGCGGGGTTGGAAAGTCAATGATCGCCTCGTCTTTGGCGATTTTATTTTCAAAAGCAGATAAAAACATTATCGCTATTGATTGTGATGTTGACGCGCCGAATTTGGCAATTTGGCTGGGAGGAATAAACTCCTGGGATGGAAGTAAAAAAGTTTCAACCATAGAAAAGCCGGTCATTGATCTTGAAAAATGCAACGGTTGCGGTGCTTGCATTAGAGAATGCCAATTTCATTCTTTAAGTTTGCAGGCGAAAAAAGCCAAATTAAATCATTTTCTTTGCGAAGGTTGCGGAGTTTGCAAAATAGTCTGTCCGCAAAAGGCAATCAAGATGGTTACGGTCGATAATGCCCAAATTAATATTAAAAATAAAACCAAATATAATTTTCCCTTAATTTCCGCCCAACTTTTTCCGGGTGAAAGCGGTTCGGGCAAAATTGTCGCTGAAGCTAAAAAGCAGGCGGAAAAGTTTAAATACGATCTGATGATTATTGACTCTGCTCCTGGCACGGGCTGTCCGGTCAATGCCGCTTTATTTGACGCTAATTTTGTTATTTTAGTCACCGAGCCGACACCCTCGGGATTTTCCGACCTTGAGAAAATATTAGATGTTGTCAATCATTTTAAAATTCCCTACCGCTTGGTTATCAATAAATGGGATATGAACCCTGAATTTAGCCAAACAATCGAAAGTAAATTTAGCGATAAAATACTGGGGGAAATTTCTTATGACCAGAATATTTTTAAAGCAATCTCGAGTTTAATCCCGATTATAGAAACCAAATTGAGAGCAAAAAAAGAAATTACACAAATTTTTGATCAGCTAAAGAAGATACTTTATGGAGATTAATTACCTGATAATTTTAGTTTTGTCTATTATCTCCGGCCTAACAACTTTGATCGGTACGGGTCTGGCAATATTTTGTAGAAATAACGTCAAAGCTATTGTTACAGGCATAGGTTTCTCAACCGGAATTATGCTTGCAATATCTTTCTTCGAGCTTATTCCAGAAGCATTAGACGAAACTTCGCTGGCAACCACCCTGCTAGCAACTTCAGCGGGTTTATTGGTTTTGGGTTTACTAAACTATATTATTCCTCATAGCCACCTTATAAAAGAAAACAACAAAAAGAGAACTAGTTTGTATAGAATCGCTTTTCTGGTTACGTTTGGTTTGATTTTGCATGATTTTCCTGAAGGTTTCGCTATGGCCAACTCATACATTATAAACCCAAATTTGGGGATTCTCGTCGCGGTTGCTATTGCTTTGCATAATATCCCGGAAGAGTTTGCCATTGCCGCCCCTGTTGTTTTATTAAAAGATAAAAAATTTCTTTATAAGGCAGCTATAATTTCCGGACTTGCCGAGCCGGCTGGCGCTGTTGTCGGTTTGGTCGGAATAACGATCTTACCGACACTAACACCAATTTTTCTTGCTTTTGCCGCAGGTGCAATGATTTTTGTTTCAATCCACGAACTAATTCCCTTTGCTCAAAAATACAAGATACCGATTTATTTTATATTTGGGATTATTTTGAGCATTCTTGTTTTCTTTCTTTTAAATTATTTTCTTTTATAAAAGGAGTCTAAATGAATCAACAGTCAGTTTCTTTAATAGCGATTTTGGTTAATTTAATTCTTGCGGCTGGGAAAATAGTTTTGGGGCTCACCTTTAATTTAACGGCTTTACTTGCCGAGGGAATTCATTCGGGTCTTGATATAATTTCTTCAATTGTCGCTTTTGTAGGCATCAAAAGTGCTCAAAAACCAGTTGATAAAGAGCATCCTTATGGCCATTATCGTGCCGAAAGTTTAGCTGGGTTTGTGGTTGTAATCTTATTAGCTGGATCAGCAATTTGGATTTTATACGAAGGCATTATTCACCTGTCAAATCCAGGGCAAGCCATAATATCAATTTGGGCGATTATTTTAATGGCCATTTCGGCAATAGTTAATGAAATAATGGCTCGCTTAAAATTTAAGGTCGGCCATAAATTTTCTTCGCCAGCTTTAATTGCTGATGGCGAGCATTCTCGAGCTGATGTTGTTTCCTCGGTCGGAGTCTTAATCGGGATTCTCTTAATTAAACTCTGGACAGGTGCCGACGCTTTAGTTGCTGTTTCAGTCGGACTATATATTCTTTGGGAAGCTTGGCGTTTAGGTCGAGAAATAACTGACTCGCTTTTAGATGTGGCTGACCCTGAAATTGAAGCAGGGATCAGAAAAATCGCTAAAGACCAAAATATCGAAATATCAGATCTTAAAAGCCGAAAAATGGGGCCGGCAACTTTGGCTGATTTAAAAATTAAATTGGATCCGCGACTAAAAATAGAAGAAGCCACTCATCTGACTGACAAATTACAGGATATTTTGCTTTCTCGAATTGAAAAACTCAAATCTATAAATATTACTGTTGAATCACATGAATTCCAAAGGGGTACACTTCGAACTTCGGGAGGTGGTCAATTAAAATACAAAAGAGGATTTGAGCCGATAGAGCTGAAAAAATTAGGATATCGTATCATTATTCCCCTTGAAGGTGATCAAATTAGTTCGGAATTCGGCGTGCAAAATTACATGGTTATTGATCAAGATAGTAATGAAAAAGTTCTTAGAAAAACAAAAATCAAGAACAAATTTTATGAGGACGGTGCCGGTCACGGCGTCAAGTTTGCCAAAGCAATTTCCGCAGATGAGATCTATGCTACTCATATCGGTGATAATGCTCAAAACAACCTAAAAGCTGCCGGAATAAAATTCAAAATTTTCGATAATCCTCAGAAAATCGAAAAAATAATGAACGGCTAGTATCTTCTAATCTGTTTATTATCGACAAATTCATTGCTTGATCGGCTGACTGGAGGTGGGTCTCATCCCTGGTTTGTTGAAGTTAACCGCCTTACTATTTTCCTCTATTGATTGCTCTGATGTAGCGTTCGTAAATTATATCTCTTAGTTCATATGTAAGGGAAAGGAAGCCCGAAAGAAATTGTTAAGTCAAGTTTTTTGCAAAAATGCTTTACAACAGGTGTGGTTATGCTAACATTTAAGGTGTAATTGCACATAAATTAATTAGATAGTCACCTAACCCCTAGCAAATTTACTAGGATATGGTGCTAAATCCACTGCAACATAGAGACGGTCTTCCGTTTCATTACTACGTTGCAGTGGTCACTATCCGAAAGGGTAGCGGGTGGTTGCGTGAGCGCCACCGATGAGCGGGAGACCCTTTTTGTTTCCGATTTATCAATAAAACCACTGCAACAAATATGAAAATTTTACATTTAGATTCAGATAAAAAATGGGTGCCTGTCGAAAAAAGATATTATGATGACGAAGCCCATCTTCAAAACCTTCTAACCGACGATGTTAACACTCTGCCGTTGGATGAAATCGGCTACGATACCAAATTCGTCACTATCGGCAAAGAAGTCGGTCTGCAAAACGGCTCACTCGATGTCTTGGCCGTCAGCCCGCAAGGTCATATCGCTTTAATTGAAACCAAACTCGATAAAAATCCCGAAGTAAAAAGGACGGTCGTCGGTCAGATCCTGGGTTACGCCGCCTATCTTTGGAATAGGTCCTACGAAGATATCGAAAATAACTATTTTAGAAAGTTTTTATCTCAACAAAAGATAAACTTCTCCGGTAGTTTGGTTGACTACATTAAAGAAAAACTTGGAGAAGAAAGTATTTCAGAAGCGGAATTCAAGGAAGGCCTCGAAAAACGCCTCCGACTTGGCAGCTTCACTCTCTTAATCGTTGTCGATCAGGTCAATCAAGAGCTAAAAGATATCGCCAATTATCTTAACGATCGAACTGGACAAGAAATTGACTTTTATGTTATTGAAATGGAACTTGTCGGTGATAAACAAGAACAATTTTTGATTCCACGCCTCGCAAATCCGCCCAGAAAAAATGTCACTTTCTCAACCGAGAAATCTAAATCAACCGACAGTTATGATCGTTCGCCGATATCAAGAGATGAATTTATGGCTTCGCTGTCGCCATCCGGCTGCAAATTAGCTGACTCGTTGCTTAAAGAGTTTGAAATAAATCAGAGCGTTCTGATAACTTGGCGAAAAAATGGTTTTTCTCTGATGAGCAAAATCCCCAAAGCTCTTATCAAACCAGGAGCTCTGACCAATTTCTCTTATCTTTACATAAAAGCCGGAGGCGGCACCGATAAAAACAAAGAAGAACTGCAATTCGGCTACTCTGAATGGGCACAAGAAAATATGCCGGAAATTATCCCAATAATTAAAGAATTTGTCAGTTTCTATCGTTCACTGCCCGGATTTGATGAAAAACGCAAGGCCGTAAAAGATCTGACGATATTTACCGACGAGAAGATCAAAGAATTCATTGAGTTAATCGAAAAGACAAGTTCGTTGTTAAACAAATAATTTGCTTAAAGAAAGGAGCAAGCATGGCTAAGTCTACGCTTTCGAAAAAACAACTAATTATAGCTATTGTTGGGGGAATAGTTATTTTTGTTGCAGGTTTCTTTGTTGGAGATGCGTATCGGGTTAATCAAATAAAAAGTGCTTTTAGTGGCCTTGGCTCTGGTTCGTCCGCTGGCGAACTTTCAAAGGAGAAGAAAGTCACTGGGAAAGATATTGGTGAAGAAGTTGATATCACCACAATGAAAATTAAAGTGAACAAAGCAGAAGAAAAGAATTCTATTAGTAGCCAATATGGAGATGCAAAGGCAGCGAAGGAAGGAACGAAATTTGTTGTTGTAGATCTTAATGTCACCAATACAACAGATAGTAAATTTACCTTTAGCCCGAATAAAGCTCTCGCATTAGTTGATGATAAAAATAGAAAATATGAAACCTATGAAGATTCAATTGGTTCTATCGATAAATATCTCGATATGCGGGAATTATCACCAAGCATAGCCGAAACTGGCGTATTAGTTTATGAAGTGCCGAATGACTCGGCAAATTACGGAATTCTAATTGACAAAGACGGAGCAAACGAAAGATACCGAGTCGGCCTTAAATAATCCAGCAAATTATGCCTCATGCAATCGAAGAAAAAGCCAGGAAATTTTTAATCCAAAAGCTCACAGAAAACGGTTCAACCGTTGTGTCATCTGACAAGAAAACTTTCGATCTGATTGTTGATGGCAAATACGCAGAAATCAAAGCAAAGAATAAGGATCTAAAGAATCTCGATTTTATCTCGTTGTCCGATAAGCAGTATCAAGCAGCCAGAGCAGAAGATTTTTCGATTTATCTTGTCTGTAATCTTTTAGAGAACAATCCAAAAATCTACAAGATTAGTTCCTCGGAACTACTCCAAAAGCGAGCTAGGATTATTACAAGTTATGAATTTGATAGGTCTATCTTAGTCAATTTGTGCCGGCCGCTCTAAAGCCCCTTCCATACCTGTTAGCTAAGTGCTATTATTTTTGTAGCTAAATAAACAATATGCAAGAAGTTTTCGAAAAATACATTCAGGCCATTTCCTCTAAATTCGGTTATGCCGAGACCAGCGAAATGGGTTATCGTAGTGATTTTGAGATTTTAGTCAAAAGCATTTTTGAGTCAATCAAAGTAAAAAGAATCGATCACGACGCCAGAGCTAAACAAGGCAATAAGCCCGATTTTGTTGTACTAAATCATGATGTACCAATTTTATATATAGAAGCAAAAGATATAGGTGTGTCGCTCGATAAGATCGAAAAGTCCGAGCAGATGACTCGATATTTCGGATATGCCAACCTAGTTTTAACGGACTACGTAGAATTTCGCTTTTATAGAAACGGCTTGCGTTACGAAGATCCAATTAAAATTGCAAACTTCGACAAGAAAAATAGGACGATCACTCCGACTCCAGAGAACTATGAGCATGCCGCCAAATCCCTGCTCGATTTTGCTCAATCTCATAAGGAGCCAATAAAATCTGGAAAACATCTGGCCAAGATTATGGGAGGAAAGGCACAACGCATACGTGACAATGTTAGACAGTTTTTAGCCAATGAATCTGAGAGTAATAAGGAGCTGATTCGTATTTATGAAACAATAAAAAAACTTCTCGTGCATGATCTTACAAAAGAATCTTTTGCCGACATGTATGCACAAACTCTCGTTTATGGTCTATTTGTTGCTCGCTATCACGATGAAACTGCGGATAGTTTTACTCGGCAGGAAGCCAGAGAATTGATTCCAAAATCAAATCCGTTGTTAAGACATTTCTTCGATCACATTGTTGGTCCAGACTTTGATAAACGACTCGAATATATTGTTAATGAGCTTTGTGAAGTTTTTACTCATGCCGATGTGCAAACATTAATGCAGCAATATTTTAAAAAGGATCTTTGGGGTAAATCACACGAAGGGCCAGATCCCGTAATTCACTTCTATGAGGACTTCCTAAAGGAATATGACCCAGAACTTCGCAAAAAGCTTGGGGCTTTTTATACACCATTACCCGTTGTGCGATTTATAGTTCGATCGGTAGATCACATTTTAGAACAAGAATTTAACCTTTCTTCGGGGCTCGCCAATACCTCGAAATTAGAAAACGGGAAGCATAAAGTTCAGATACTTGATCCCGCTACTGGCACGGGAACATTTATCAGCGCAACTATTGCTAATATCTACGCCAGACTTTTGAAATCAGGCCAAAAAGGTCGTTGGCCGGCCTATGTACATAACGATCTTTTGCCTCGATTGCATGGTTTTGAACTTATGATGGCTCCATATACCATCGCCCATCTCAAGTTAAGTATGGCTTTTAAGGAAACTGGGTTTAAGTACTTCAATCAGAGATTAGGAATATATTTAACTAACTCCCTTGAACAAAATCCCTTGCAGGAAGATTTATTTACTGGGTTTGGCTTGGCTGAGAGTATTGCCGAGGAATCGAAGGAAGCGGCTAAAATAAAAAATGAAACGCCCATAATGGTTGTAGTCGGTAATCCGCCGTATAGCGTTAGCTCGTCCAATAAAGGTGAATGGATCCAGAATCTTATCAAGGTTTACAAAGAAAATTTGAACGAACGAAAAATAAACCTTGATGATGATTACATTAAGTTTATTCGTTTTGCAGAGCATTTTATCGAGAAAA
>CAYYMZ010000008.1:27549-36520 GCA_964473025.1 uncultured Candidatus Saccharibacteria bacterium | reverse complement strand
AATAAATTACCTGATAAAATACAGGCAAGTGTTACCGATGTCCCCAACCAGTACAGGGACTTGACAAGTTATATAACATGTGGTAGTATAAGACAGTCAAGGTTTGAAGGAGGGCTTGTAAACCAAATGATCTAGCTTTAAGCCATGACAAGTTTGCACTCAGTAGCACCTTTGCATCGCGGGAGTTAAGACCAGAGCACGATATCTAACTTAGCAGTTTCTGCCCGGTTGGACGTCAAAAGCTTTGGCAAATAAAGAGCGCGTGATGAGCGGCACATAAATTAAAATAATTATTGCCGATTACTCAACTTCATGCGCTCTTTTGTTTTGCATAATATTATTGATTCTTACTCTTTACAAAAATTGATAAAAGTGATAATCTAATGAGTCGTTCGTTGATAGCACTTATTAATAGATGTCGTGAAAAGGAGAGTATAATGGCACATCACGATGACGATTTGGCCGCACGAAGGGAAATTCTGACCGAAGAAGCCTTGCAGAGTAGCAATGAAAGTCTGCAGGAGAGACTGTTCTCCCTTACTCTCTCCTCGAGAGACTTCATGGGGAACCGCATTTTTGGTCACCACTCCGAAGAAGAGAGGGAGGCTATCAGGGAGGAACTGAGAAAACGCGGCATTGAGCCATGTGAATGAGTAGCAGCCAATCTGGAACAGGCGATCCACGAAGGGAGGGCACGTCGATGCCGAGTTGAAAAGCCGAGGCATTGAGCCTGAGTCAGGTTAGCTCAGGGCTGTCCCCCTATCCCATGGGCAGGTTGCGCTACCTAGCGCCGCCTGCCCTTCTTTTTTTTAAATCAAAAAGCAAGTCAATATTCTTTTGAAGAAGCTTCCGCAGGCACTTTTGCCCTTTATATATGGCGAGACATTTTGTTTTGAGGCCGTTCGGAGGCCGAGCGGGCATGGTTTTCGCCCAAGGCGGAAGAGCGAGGCCGAGATTGAGCACAATTTTCACGCTGGGAAAATTGATGCGTGCCGAGAAATAAAGATGTCTCGCCTATCCTTCCCGTTTCCTCTCCATCGTCGTAAATTTTCTAAGCTCCGGATGAAAAAATAGATCTATTTCACCGGTCGGGCCATTGCGGTGTTTTCTCACCAAAATTTGAGCGACGCCTTTCTTTTCGGTATCGGGATCGTAATAATCTTCGCGATAAATAAACATCACCACGTCAGCGTCTTGTTCGATTGAACCTGATTCCCGAAGATCAGAGAGCATCGGCCGCTTGTCGGGGCGCTGTTCAACGGCACGGGATAACTGTGAAAGCGCGATAACCGGAACCTTAAGTTCGCGCGCCAACGCTTTAAGGCCTCGCGAAATGTCTGATACTTCCTGCACGCGGTTAAAGTCATTAGAATTGCGTGATTTTGATTCCATAAGCTGCAGATAATCAACGATAATCAAACCCAAACCGGTTTCTGCTTGCTGTTTTCTGGCCCGGGATCTAATTTCTAAAACGGATAAGGTTGGCGAATCGTCAATGAAAATCGGTGATTCAGATAAAACACCCATGGCGTAGTTTAGTTTTGGAAAATCATCTTCGTTCAAGTTGCCCGTACGAAGCCGCCAGCTGTCTATGCCCGCTTCCATTGTCAAAAGCCCGTCAACCAGTTGATCACGGCTCATTTCCAGAGAAAATATTCCCACCGGAATTTTTTCTCGAGACGCCACGTGAATCGCCATGTTTAGAGCCAGGGTTGTTTTCCCCATTGAAGGGCGGGCGGCCAAAATAACCAGATCCGACTTCTGAAATCCGGCCAAAAGATTATCCATATCGCGAAAACCGCTTGAAATGCCGCGCAGCTGTCCTTTATTCTCGTGAAGCTCGTTAATCCGGTCAAAGGTATCAACCAGAATATCTTTAATCGGCGTAAACTGATCGGTCGTAAATTTTTGCGAAACCGCAAACAAAACCTGCTCTGATTTGTCCAAAATGGTTGGGATATCTTCCCGCTCAGTGAAACTCTCCTCGATAATCGAGGTTGCCGCTGAAATCAGGCGTCTTAAAATCGCTTTTTCAGAAACAATTTGGGCGTGGTTTTGAATGTGGGCAGAACTAACCACTTCGTTGGCAAGATGGGTCAGATAAGTCGCTCCACCCGCCTTGTCTAACAGGTTTTTTTTCTTCAGCTCGTCGTTTATCGTAACTAAATCAATCGGCGAGCGTTTTTCAAACAGTTCAAGCATTGCCGAATAGATGGTTTTGTGGTCTTCGCGGTAAAAATCATCCGCCGCAATTGATCCGGCAACTTTATATAGAGCGTCTTTGTCAACCAAAACGGCACCGAGAACCGCTTGTTCCGCCTCGATGTTTTGCGGCGGTATTTTGCCTTGTTTTTCTTCTTCCTTATTAGCCATATAAACTTTTAAATTGGACTCCAATTATAACCTAAGCAGCTCAAAGCGCAAAAACAGAATTGATTCCTTCTTCCAAATCCTCGTGGTTTGTAACTTCGCATTTTAGCGGCGGTACGGCCCCCATCACCTCTTCAATCGCCTCGCTTAAGATAGCACGGCTTTTTAAGCTCATGATTTTGTCTTTGTGCAATCCATATTCGACATGAATCGTTAGCTTCCCCGAATCGTAATGCCATTGGCTAGACCCCAAAAGTGATGCAAGGGGCTTGTTTTTAAGGGCTACCAATTCGACAATCGCCGCTTTTTTTGCGCTATCAAAGCTTAATGTAGAAAAATCCTTTGGATTGAGTACTCTCTGGTTTGGTTCGGCTTTTTCTTTTACCGCTTTTTCAGATGTTTGTTCTGATTTATTTAGGTTGACGTTCCGCCCGTCAACCGCAACCGGTTTTCCAGCCTTCGGCTGGTCAGCCGTAGGCTGATCGGCTGGCTTTCCAACCTCAGCGTTCGCTTCCGCTTCCTTAATCTTTTGATCATCTTGCGACAAACCGTCAATTTTTGCGCCCTCAGTGGACGTAAGACAAATATCAATCACCGCTAACTCTAATGCCAGCGTATCTATCGGTGAATTTTTGGCTTGGCCTACCGCCTCAATAAGGCGCGCAAGCGTTTTTCTCTCCCAAGCGCCGTTTTCTTGATTTGTAATCTTTTGCATTAGCTCGTGGCGCATCTCGACAATTAAGCCAGATAAAACCTGCTCAAAATCCGCCCCTTTTTCTTTAAGCAAACTTAAATATTTGATTGCACGGGACGCATCTTGTGATTTTAGAATTCCGATTAATTCTCTCGTTTGATCGCCGCTTCTTAAATTGAGAAGTTTGAGTGCCGCTTCATAGGTCAAATCCGATTCGCCAAGATGCGACGAAAGCTGGTCCAAAAGCGACGTCGCATCGCGGTACGAACCGCCGCTTGACTTTGAAATCGCTTTAACTATTTCATCCGAAATTTTCAGTTTTTCCTTCTTGGCAAGACCCCGCACCGTGTCTTCAAGCATCTTCTCATCACCGAGGCGGAAATCGAAACGCTGGCAGCGCGAAATGACTGTTTCCGGCACTTTATTGATTTCGGTTGTGGCAAAAACAAAAATACTGTGTGCCGGCGGCTCCTCAAGCGTTTTTAAGAGCGCATTGAAGGCCTCTTTCGTCAACATGTGAACTTCGTCAATAATATAAACTTTTTTACGTCCGATTGAGGGAGAGAATTTGATCTTATCGCGCAGTTCCCTGATTTCGTCGATACCGCGATTCGAGGCCGCATCGATTTCGATCAAATCAACGAAGCTCCCTTCGGTTATCGCCAAGCAGTTTTGGCACTTGCCACAGGGTTTGTCCCCTTTGCCAACACAATTAACCGCTTTGGCCAAAATTCTGGCAACGGTTGTTTTCCCGACTCCGCGCGGGCCGCAAAAAAGGTAAGCATGACCGACACGGTTTGCAACGATAGCGCGTTGCAGCGTTAAAACAACGTGATCTTGACCGATCACCTCGGAGAAAACCTGTGGACGGTATTTTCGATACAAAGTTGCCATAAGAATTCTAGAATTATGTATGGATAATAAATTAAGCAATGCGGATTGCCATGTAATTCATTATTGACAGAACAAAAATTAATTTCAAATTTCAATCGTAATACATGATTCGTGATTCATAATTCACTGTTTCCATGTTATTCTATAAATATGGCGGATCAAACACTCAATCGAGAGCAGATTATCGGTCAGATTGCCCAGGAACTGCAGATAGCCCGCTCCAAAGTCAGAAAAATCATCCTTGAATCGGAGGATGAAATTTTGCAGTCCCTAAAAGCTGCGGGCAAGGTCCGGTTAGATCATTTTGGCACGCTTTACGTCTTAAACAGGAAAAGCCGGATGATAAAACAGGTTCGAACCAAAAGAACCCGGCTTCTGCTTGAACAAAAAACGGTTAGATTCCGTTCGGGCGTGGAGTTAAAAAGCACCTTAACCGGCAAAGCCATCCCGCGTCCCAAACCAAAGGCCGTCCCCTCTCAAAGCGAAAAGTCAGCCTCAAGCAAAGAGCAAGTTATTCCGGTGAAAAAAACGGCGTCTTCTGAAACGGCCGAAAGAAAACCCTCCGCGTTTAAACCTTTCAAATTTAAACCGCTTCGTATTTATCAAAAAGCTGAACGCGAAAAGGTGCGTGAGGTAATTATTAAAAAATTTTTACATCTTGCGAAACAATCTGAGAATGGCGACGTTGCAAGACAATTGCGTCCGAACCTCGAAAGCTACCCCGAGGGCAAGCTCTTTGGCGCCATTTTTAAAACAATCGTGACCGATGGCGCTCAAGGTTTGAGTTTCAGTTTGGATAAAGAAGAAAAAGTTGAGATTTTTCAAGTTAAACCAAGGCGCAAAATCGCTGCACTTCCCAAATCTGCAGTGGCAAAGTTTTGTGAGCGCTACCTCGATCTGCACGTTTACGATATCCCGCAGGAGAGATTTGTAAAAATATTCTCAAATAGTAAAATGAGAGGAAAGGTAATAATCCGGGCCCATTCAATTCCAACTTCCGGAGGGGCTAGTTTTAATTTGAGGGTTGAAAAAGCATGAACCGAAAAGCAATTTTTATCACCTTTCTTTCGACAACGGTCGTTGTTTTTTTAATCGGACTTTTAAGCTGGTGGATGTGGGTTAATCAGCCAACCGCCGATATCCCTTCACCTCCCATTCCGTCAGAACCACAGCGTGCCGCAAGCTCTCAGCCACCAATCCCCGATGAGCCAAGAATCATGGGCGATGTGATCGACGACGGCATTGTTGACGCTTTGGATGTTAATGGAGTGATTGTCCAGTGGAAGGCGGTTAGTAATGATTATAACTTGGTTGACGATACCCAGGGAACCGAAAACTTGATTGACTCACTGGACATGGTCCAGATTTTTAAATATTGGAAATGCCAAGAAGGAAGAACCGATAAGAGTTGCCCGTACCGGACGTAAACCCCGTTAGAGAACGGGCGCTTCGCGAATAGTTCAATGGCGGCATTAGACCGCCATTGAAAACATTATTCTATAACCGCCGACAGAGTCGGCGGCCTTCTCTAACGGGGTAAACAGGCATATCTTATCTTGCGCACATTCACCCTTACACGTACGGGTCGCCAAACGCGCTCTTGATAAATTCTAGCGTGTTTGGCGCTTCCGAGGTGCCACCCAGAGGTTCTACCCGGCGGGTGCATCGGTCAAAAATGCGCAAGATGAAGTTTAAAAATATAAAAACGGCCATTTGGCCGTTTTTTTAGTGTTTAAAAATGGTTGTGGCCACCCCTACGGGTGGCCACGGAAACGGAATATCTTGAAGGCCCTAAGGCCTGGATTGCGGGTCACCGGGATAGAGAGAGTGTCTCTAAACCGGTGACCTGTTGCGTACAATCCCTGTTGCCGCGAGTGGCGGGTTAAGGGATTTTCTGGGAGTGCCCATGAGCGCTCGACCAGCTTGAAAGGAGCTAACCCGGAGGGGGAGGCACTGCACCGCAAGAAGACCTCCCCCTCCTACACCGGAGACTGGCTAAAGCAGTACCGTCCACCGAAAGCCAAGCCGACCGTCCTCTTCTGCATAGCCGTATGCTATCTCCGGAAAACCAGAGGGATCAGCGGGGGCTGCCCCGACCATGAACTGTCACAGCTCAGGACAGCCCCCCACTCGCAGACACTGCACTCCCGCAGTGCCCTTGAGGATCCGAAACTTGGATGAGGGCGAGACGCCCGCTCTGTTGGATCGGTTATCAAGCGATCCGCAAGCGAGACGGAGCTCGGTCGTAATTACACTACCTGTGTACCCCTGCTAGCTTGTGAGGATGCGCTGCAGCACGAGTCACATGGCATCGCAACGGACACAACGGCTTTTTGGTAGGAGGCTTACGCCGCCCACAGTTTACTGCACCGATAGGTTGTTCTGCACCGCACTACATCCGTCGGATACTACCCTTCCTCATCGAACATTGGCAACCTCCGTAGATCGTTGGCAGTCAAAACCTATCGAACCCTCCTATGATTGATACCGGCACGATCGCCGGCTTACCGAAAAACGTCAATGAACACATCGCTTACGTAGATCAAATTTTAGAACATTTTAAAAAAAATGCAAGAGGGGCTTACCCGGATACTGAAAAATCGACTTATTTTTTCAAAAAATATTGATAGAAAAATCTCTTTATAACCGCCAACAGATATAAATCTATTCTATTTAGCCGTTAGGCTGTCGATTTTCTAGTACCGGGCTTACCCGAGAATCTTTTTAATCTTTTCTCGCAACTCTTCTGTTAGGTCTATTTTTGCTTTGGTTGGCGTAAATTTAAAATCGCCGTCTTTTTTATAAGCTAAAACAACTTCCTTCTCGCCCACAAATTTTTCGAGTACTTCTTTAATTTTAACCAGTTCTGTTTTATTCGTGCCCTTGGGTAGAACCAGATAAATTTTGCCGTTATCCTCGCGGAGAAATTCACCTTTCTTATAACATTCATTAACCGAATCATTAAGAGTATTTACTTCCGGCTCCTCTCCCAAATCGATTTCGACAATTTTATCTTCATTTTCCGAGACCGTAACCATATGGGCTCCGGGCAATTTATCAGGATCAATTTTTTCGGCACAGTCAGCTAAAATCTTGATTTCATTATCTTTGGTCGAAATCTTGCCCTCGACTAAAATTAAAGAGTCGCTCTGGAAGAGTTCGGGGCTTTCCTGAAGTAAACGCGGAAATACAATCAATTCTGCCTTTCCGGATAAATCCTCGAGCGTAACAAAAAGCATCGGCTGGCCATTCTTGGTCGTGATTTTTTTAATCGTGCTAACAATGCCCGCCACCTTGACCCCTTTGCCGTCAGAACCCTCAAGAAACCCTAGTTTGTTTGGCGCAAGGCGTTTGAGCGCTTCGCCGTATTCGCGCAAAGGATGTGCAGAGATATAAATACCAAGCAGCTCCTTCTCCCACGATAACCGCTGGGAGCGCTCGGATGGCGCAACATCAGGCAACTCCAGTTTTCCCAGCTCGATATCGGCCGATAAAACTTCGCCGAATAAACCAATTTGGCTTGATTTTAACTGCTTGGTTGTCTCCTGAATACGCTTTAAGATTACATCCATCCCCTCCAAAATATGGGAGCGTTCCGCCATCGAATCTAATGCACCTGATTTCGCTAACGCCTCAAGAACTTTTTTGTTCAAGACGACCCTCTCCCCCGTACCCTCAACGTCCGATTTGCTAATTCGATCAATAAAATCTTCAAATGACTTATAGGGTCCGTTCTTTTTTCTTTCGCGAACAATCACCCGGGATGGATTTTCGCCGATATTTTTAATCGCCGCCAGGCCGAAACGGACATGGCCCGATTCTTTGACCACACCAAAGTCAACAAACGATTCGTTAACGTCGGGCGGCAAAACCTTAATTCCCATCCGCTCACACTCGCCGATTTCAATCGCGATGCGGTCGGTGTCGTCTAAATCGGCCGTTAACAGCGCCGCCATAAAACACTCCGGATAATGCGCTTTAAGATAGGCGGTTTGATAAGCAATCATGGCATAACAGACCGCGTGGGATTTGTTAAATCCGTAAGCGGCAAAATCTTCCAGCATCGAGAAAACCTCGTTGGCCTGTTTGGTAGTAACGCCCTGGCGTTCAGAGCCGGCGATAAACTTAACTTTCATCTCTCCCATCAGTTTAGATATCTTTTTACCCATCGCCTTGCGCAGTGTATCTGCTTCGCCACCGGTAAATCCGGCCATATCGCGCGCAATCTGCATCACCTGCTCCTGATAAATCGGGAGACCGTAGGTCGGCTTAAGTGCATTTTCGGTTAGAGGATGAGGGTAGTTGACGTCTTCGCGCCCCCATTTGCGGGCAATATAAGGCTCAATAAATTGCATCGGACCCGGCCGGTATAAAGCTACCATGACCGCGATGTCATCAAGCGAGTTGGGGCACAACTCCTTGATGTTGCGCTTCATGCCCGATGATTCCAGCTGAAAAACACCTGTCGTTTGAGCCGCTGATAACAGCTGAAAGGTCTTAGCATCATCAAGCGGTAAATTGTGAATATCAATTTTTCCGGTTTTAGGGTGGACTGCTTCAATAATTTCAAGCGCCCGTTCGATTGTGGTCAGGTTAGACAAGCCCAAAAAGTCCATTTTTAAAAGTCCGAGTTCCGCCACCGGATACATTGAATATTGGGTAATTTGCTTGACACCCTCTTTTTGTGCGATTTGCAATGGAACGTAGCACGGCAGTTCATCGCGGGTTATAACGAAGGCCGATGCGTGCTGTGACGCGTGGCGGACCGTTCCTTCAAGTTGCATCGCCATATCCAAGAGCCGCTTGGCACGCGGGTCTTTCTGATATATATCTTTGAGTTCATTATTGGCTTTGACGGATTTTTCAAGCAGGATGTGTTTGCCTTGCACGGGCGGCGGGACAAGCTTGGCAATCGCATCAACCTCGCCATACGGCATCCCTAGCGCACGGCCGGTGTCGCGCACCGCCGCCCGCGCCGCCATTGTTCCAAAAGTGATAATGCCCGCAACCTTG
>CAYYMZ010000008.1:0-27539 GCA_964473025.1 uncultured Candidatus Saccharibacteria bacterium | reverse complement strand
TGCCGTATTCTTTGACCACATGCTCCAAAACCTCCTGCCGCCGGTGGTCGGCAAAATCCATGTCGATGTCAGGCATTTCAATACGATCGGGATTCAAAAATCTTTCAAATAACAGGCCGTATTGCAAGGGGTCGATGTCGGTGATTTCTAAAAGATACGAAACCAGAGACCCCGCCGCCGAACCTCGTCCGGGACCGACCAAGATGCTTTGCGCCTTAGCCCAGTTAACGAATTCTCCGACGATTAACAGGTAGCTTGCAAAACCCATTGAATTGATCGTTTCAAGCTCAAAATCCAATCTTCGTTTAATTTCGTCTAATCTTGCTTTATCCGCGCTCTTGAACCGCTTTTTGATGCCGGCAACACAAAGTTCTTTAAGGTAATCCCCCTCTTTTTTACCATGTGGAATCGGAAACTGTGGTAATAAATCTTTTTCAAATGGGATCTCTAAATTACATTTTTCGGCCAATTTTTTGGTGTTTTCCAGCGCTTCGGGCGTGTCTTTGAAGGCCTCAATCAGAGATTTTGGATCCCGCATCGAATAATCGCCCTCGTAAATCATCCTCTTGGGGTCGTCGACCGTTCTGCCGGTCTGGACGCAAACCAGAACGTCGTGGGCTTCCCTGTCTTCTTTTTTGGGATAATGAATATCAGCGGTAGCTAAAAGAGGTGCACCCGTTTTTTTGGCTAATTTTATAATGCCCTTGTTCGCAATTTTTTGATCGGCAAGCTCGGGATGATCCTGAATTTCAAGGTAAAAATCATCTTTGGAGAAAATATCCTGATATTCTCCAAGGGCTCTCTCTGCCGCTTTTTCGTCTTTCGATAAAATGTGGCGCGAGATTTCTCCCCCCAAACAGGCGGACGAAGCAATGATGCCTTTGGCGTATTTTTTAAGCGCTTTTTTATCAACTCTCGGCTTGTAGTAATAACCCTCAAGATGGGCAATTGAAACAAGTTTCATCAAGTTGCGATATCCTTCGACATTTTTGGCAAATAGGGTTAAGTGGTACGGGTTCGAGTCGAGTTTTGATACTTTATCCGCGAGTGTTCGTGGGGCCACGTAGGTTTCGACCCCGACAATTGGTTTGATACCCTCTTTTTTAGCCGCTTTATAAAATTCAATCGCTCCGTACATTGCACCATGGTCCGTTAAAGCCAATGTGGTCATGCCGAGTTCTTTGGCACGCAAAACCAGCGCTTCGGGGGTTCCCAGCCCGTCTAAAAGCGAGTAATGCGAGTGAACATGCAAATGTACAAAATCACTTGGGTTCATAATTTATAATTTTTAATTTAGAATTGGCCACACCACCCCTTTTCTTCGAAAAGCCTAGAAAATCAATTTACAATGTCAGAATTTTTAAACGTTTTTAAATTTTAAATTTCAACATTTATTTTAAATTGTGAATTTTAAATTTTAAATTTCTTATTTGACCTTATCATTTTTTTATAAATTATGAAGTATTAAAGAAGGGCCGCCCCGGAATCTGCTTACGCAGTCCGGGGTGGCCCCTGTGTTTGACTCTCACTGGCTCAGTCCTAATCCAGTGTCAACAGCGTTTCCTCGAGCGCCTCGGCCTGCAGTATGGCCATGATTTCGCCTGGGGAGCGAGGCTGTTTGCAGGTTAGGTTGACCTGCAGGATTGCCAGCTCTCGCTTCAGTCGCGGAACACTCCCCGGTTTGATACCCAGCACCTCGCCGAGTTTGACGACGTGGTCGTTCAGATGGGCGAGCTTGCCCTGCGCCTCCTCGGGAAGGAGATACTCGTTGTCGATGGGGTCGTACACTGCCGTGGCGACTTCCCCGATAACTCCGAGACGGGCGCAGGCCTCGTTGATCCAGTCGCGGAAAGCAGGCCAGGTTGACGAGGTGTATAACCTGCTCCTTTCGTTCTGGTCCCACGTAACCCCGATGGTGACCTTTCCACTGTCGTTCGCCTGTAGCACAGGTTCTAACGTTAGTGTTCGGAGGGCGACCCGACTGATGCTGTACTGATGTTGTTCGGCGTCGTCGAGAAGCTTTTCGATTACGCCAAACTGTTCGAGCTGCCTGGCCGCTTCTTTTTGAACGCCAGACGAGAAACCCACAGGTCCGTCCTTCATGTTGTTTTTCCTTCTTTCCTTTGATTCGGCTAACCCTCGCCGAGGGCCATGCGAACAACCGCGAGACGCCTCTGAAGCTGCTCCGCTTCTTGTTCCAGCTCCTCGCGGGTAGTGATCTCGCTGACCAATCTGATCGCAGGCACCCCTATGAGCCCTTTCCTGTCACGATTGATCCGAGCGATCAGCTCGTTCGCCGTACCCTTCAGTTTCGCTATATCCGCAAAATCCAGATGGCAGACGAGATCTACCTTGAGCTGCTCGCAGGCACATCCGTCTTTGCGGTCGTAGATCGGTGTTGCCTGACCTACGATGATATGGACATCCACGATCTCCACTGCAAGACCAGGGTGCTTTTCGCAAAGACCATTTCTGATACGCCTCTCAATCTCCTCGTACTCGCTTCGCCTTCTTGCCAGACCATCCCGTACCCCCGGAGATACTCTCATTTCCATGCTCCTTCCTCCTTGACCGTCAGTATTTAGCTCCCCCAAAGGGGGATGTCATTTCCTGCTTACTCCTCGCATTCTGTCTCGTCGGAAAACGCTCTCGTGAGCGCCTCCTCGGTCGTGATGAAGTGCGTCCCCTCACATCTCACGTCTCTCACGCAGCCATCTTCAATGAAGCCATGCGGGCCGTCGTAGAAGATGCAGTCGGATTCGCGCCGGCCAAAGCTGTCAATCGCGCTTTGGACACGCTCCTGCTCCACCTCGTCCAGCCCCTCTACCGGCTTCGGCCAGACCAGAAAAACTGGTCGTCTTTGCTCTTCGATGAGCAGAAGATCGAAGCTGAGCTCGCGAAGCAGGTCAGAGGGCGCCCAGTCGCGCCCATCAGCCATGCCTCCCGCCACCGCCGCAAGCTCCTGCATTGCCAGCTGGCGTACCCCCTCGCTCAGCCGATCAGGTGAAACCACCTCCAAACACATAAACGTGTCCATACCCTATCCCTCCTCGTTGTTCTTGATTTCAAGTATCACTTCAGAACAAATCCTAAAGTGCACCCAATCATATCATCAATAATGGCGAGTTGTCAACCGAGAGAGTGCTCATCGACCTGGCTGTTGACCCGAGTTCAACTTTTTGCTATTATTCTCCTTAGTCCACAAGGATAGTTTTTTGTTTTTACTTTTTAATTTTTAGTTTTAACTTTTTATTATGGCTCATACAAAGGCAAAGGGCACAACTAAATTAGGTCGCGACTCTGAATCGAAACGCTTAGGCGTGAAGATTTTTGGTGGCTCGGCAATTAAATGCGGCCAAATTATCATCCGTCAGCGTGGCACCAGATATATGGCCGGTGACGGCGTTAAAATTGGCGTCGATCATACTGTATACGCTATCCGCGATGGTATCGTAAAATTTCAGGAAAAAAGATATACGAATTTCACCGGCAACAGGAAAATGAAGCAATTCGTGCATGTCGTTGAAGCAGAAAAAAAGACAAAAGTAATAAGTAAAAAGGAAAAACCACAAGTAAAAAGTAGGAAAGAAGAATAATTTTTAATTAATTCTATGGATCCTGCAATCACCCACGAACATCATCAGCTAAAAAAGAATGTCCCCGAACTTCGCGCCGGAGACAGAGTTCGTGTTCACCAGAAAATCAAAGAAGGAAACAAGGAAAGAATTCAGGTTTTTGAAGGGGTAGTTTTAAAAACACAAAACGGAAACGGCATAAACGGCACTTTCACAGTCCGCCGCATTTCGCTTGGAGTGGGGATCGAAAAAACCCTGCCGTTGCATTTACCGTCAATCGTTAAAATTGAAAAGGTCAGATCAGCGAAAGTACGCCGCGCCAAGCTCTATTACGTCAGAGGGTTAGTCGGCAAATCCGCCCAACGTTTAAAGAAAGAAAAGGCCGATGCCGCTGTTTGGGAGGATGTTGCGGTTGAAGAAGTCAAGAAAGAGCCCGAATTAGAACAAATCGAAAAAGAAGCTGATGAGGCAAAAGCAGCTGAACCAACACCGGAAGAAAAAGCGGTGGAGCAGAAAGAAGAGAAAGCCGAGGGGGCAGAAGCTGAAGAAAAGCAGGGAGATAAAGAAGCTACAGCCGAAGATGAATCCGAAGAGAAAACCGAGCAAAAAAAATAGATTATTATTTGATTACCCCAACACCCTTGACGCATGTCAAGGGTGTTGGGGTTTTTGGTGTAAAATTTGATTATGGTTTATGCAAAGAAAGAATCCGGTAATATAGGGGAAGACCTGGCTGAAAAATACCTGCGCCAAAAGCGGTTTAAAATTTTGAAGCGTAATTTAACGACCAAAATTGGCGAGATTGATATTTTGGCTCGTGATAAATCTGATATAGTGGTAGTTGAGGTCAAGACAAAATCAGGATCAGATTTTGGCGAAGGGTTTGAGATGGTCAATTACTTCAAGCGCCGAAAGCTTCTCCAGCTTGCCAAAATGCTACAAAAGGATTACTCTCGGGCCACGATCAGAATAGATGTTGTCTCGGTCGACTTATCTCAAAATCCACCTGAAATTAAGTATTTTAAATCAGCCGTCGAAGATGATTAGAACAAGATTCGCTCCCTCGCCCACCGGCGATCCCCACATCGGAAATATCCGTTCCGCCCTTTTTGCGTTTTTGTTTGCGCACCACAACAAGGGAGAATTTCTGCTGCGTATTGAGGACACCGATCAGAAACGCCATGATGAGAGATCAATCGAAATCATCAAAGAAGCCCTGCTTTGGCTTAAAATTATGCCTGACAATTTTGACGAGCCGATGATCCAGTCAAAACGATTGGAAATTTACAAAAAGGCCGCTTTAAAACTGGTAGATGACGGATTCGCTTATGTCTGCAACTGCTCCAAAGAGCGATTGGAAGAAATTCGAAAATCACAGACAGAAAAAGGCCTGCCTCCCGGTTATGACGGGCATTGCCTTGATAAAAAACTGCCGTTTGGGGAAAAATGCGTTATCAGAATGAAAGTCCCCGAAACAGGTGTGACCGCTTTTGATGATCTGGTGCGCGGTCACGTTGAATTTCGAAATGACACCGTTGACGATCAAATAATCATCAAATCGGATGGATTCCCGACCTATCATTTGGCGCACGTGGTTGACGACGAGGCGATGGGTATTACCCACGTTATCCGCGCCGAGGAGTGGCTACCGTCAACACCAAAACACATTATTTTAAACCAAGCTCTCGGCTTTCCCGTCCCGAAGTACGCGCATCTGCCGGTTATTTTAGGTCCTGACAAGGGAAAATTATCCAAGCGCCACGGCGCGACCGGCATTTTAGAATACCGGAACCAGGGTTATCTCTGGCAAGCGATGATCAACTTTATGGTTTTACTCGGCTGGAATCCCAAAACCAATCGGGAGATTTTCGATAAAAAGGGAGTAATTTACGACGAATTATTTGAGCTTTTTGATTTAAGCGGCGTCAATAAATCCCCGGCAGTTTTCGATGTTGAGAAATTAAATCATTTTAACAGGCATTATTTGCAAATTGCCCCTACCGAAGATTTGATTCCCGTTTTAGATAATGACGTCGTCGATAAATTGCCCAAAGAACATTTAGTCAAAATCGTTGAAATGGCCAAGGGCAGGATGACAACGCTTTCTGATTTTGAAAAAACAGTTGATTTTATTCTGCACGAACCCAAAATCGATAAGAATCTTTTGGTTTTCAAAAAATCCAATGCCGAGACCACCGGAAAAGCGCTGGAGTTGGTTGAAAGGGAACTTTCCTCGCTCTCAGATTGGAGCTCTGACAAAATCAAAGAAATTTTAGAACGGGTTGTCTCGATCAATAATCTTTCGAATGGCGATGTTTTTTGGCCTGTCCGCTACGCGCTCTCTGGCGCCGAAAAATCCCCTCCTCCGGAAGAATTAGCCGAGGTTTTAGGTAAAGAAAAAAGTTTGAAAAGAATAAAGGAAGCGAAAGAACTCTTATAAAAAGAAGGGGCTGGCTCTGCGCGTTAGACGCGCAGAGCCAGCCCTGTTTTCCCTACTGATCGACGATGCCGGCGATCCGCCTCGACTCAGTCATCATCTCTAGGATGTCCTCGATGGTTTCCCCCAGATTGTGCGAGATCAAGGCCAGATTCCACGCATGGCGAAAGTTCACAAGCAGACGTTCGCACGTTCCTGTCGCTATGAAGTCGGTGATGTAGGGATCAGGGTTTCCACCACGGATAGTAACCTGATATCCGACCCCGTCAGGGAACATGGCACCAAGCATGGCCGAAAAGGCCGTCAACTCCACTGCCATTTTCCGCCTAGTGAACCGCCTCTTCTGGAGCGTTTTTTGGGCGTGTTCAGCCATCCGAATAACCTCCTTTGCGGCTACCTGCTCCGGACAACATGTGCCATTTCAATGCGGCCTCCGAGATGTTCGGTCAAAGTGTCGAGGTCGCAGCGCTCGGTAATCTTCACTGTAACCTCGGGCTTAGTGGCACCCCAGCGGCCGGTGTTTGCCACGCGGCGCATTGTGTCGAGATTGGAATCCGTCACCTCGATCACTCCAAAGTTATGTAGAGACAGAAGCCCCTCGAGAGCTTCCCTGGTTGCGTCGCAGATCGCCTGGCGGTGGCCAGGCGAGTGGTCAAACTTGATCCGCAGGGAATCAAACCCGCGGCCTAAGTCCACGCGGGAAATGATCCCGTGACACAGTATGGCTCTTTCCAACATTTGAATCTCACCTCTATCGATGTATTGGAGGGCTAGCGGCAGTCCTGCGAGTGATATGTATATGAATCTGTCAACGAACCTGTGTTACCGATTTTCAAATAATACACTTATATTAAAAAAATTCAATCCTCCGCCTTCACTTTTAAGGTAAACCCCGTTAGAGAAGCGGACACCTTGCGATTGAGCATGGCGGCATTAAACTGCCATGCAGAGATACACGTTTATACCGCCGAAGATGGAAGGTCTTCTCTAACGGGGTAAAAAATGGTAAGATTTGGCCGTAATCCGAGATCGCCTGCCCGCAAGTGCTTCAGCACTAGTTGATGCAGGCGGGTCTAACGGCAGGATTAGTGGTAAAGTTCCGAGATCGTCTAACGGCAGGACAGCAGACTCTGAATCTGCTAATCTAGGTTCGAGTCCTAGTCTCGGAACTTTGCCACTTAATCTTGGTGCGCAAGGCGACATTCCTTAAAAAAATAATTGTCGCCGAGGATCCAAGTCTCGGAACCATTAAATCTAAACCTTGAAAAATTAGTTTACCGCACGACTGAGAACAAATAGACAAAACCGTAAGTGATAACCGTCATCACTACCAAAATTCCTGTTATAACTTCTATGATCAGGGGGGATTCTACTTTATCTTTAGAACGCTTCTTCTTTTCCATCATTTGTATTATAGCACTTGATAGAAAATTCTGTTTTTATGTTTTAAAATGATGAAAATACGTTATTTAATTTATATTCTCATTTTCGTGCTTTTAGCCGGCGCAATGACCGCGTATTATTTTCTTAAAATTGCAAGACCTAAAAGCTCCTCAAGCGCAACCGCTACCGCAACGGCAACTTTGACCTCATCGCCAACCCCTCAAACAACCGCCTCATTAAGCGCCTATGCCTTGCCGGTGGCGGAATTTAGGTCGCGGGTGACTAAAAAACCATTTGGAATTTATATCACGCCCCAAAATTCCCCTGTCCAACCGGAGCGATTTACAGGTTATCACACCGGCGCCGACGCTGAATATCAAGATGTGACTGACGACGTGCCAGTTTATGCCATCGCTGACGGAAAAGTGGTCCTGTCCGAAACAGCTTCTGGTTATGGAGGGGTTTTTATGATCAGTTTTAATTTAAACGACACGCAACATACCGCACTTTATGGCCATATCCGCCCCTCATCTTTGCCGAAAGACGGCACTACATTTAACAAAGGCGATCGGTTAGGACTCCTCGGCACCGGATATTCATCCGAAGCCGGCGGGGAGCGCCGACATCTGCATTTTGCAGTTTTATCCGATGATCGAATCGATATTAAAGGTTATGTCCAATCACGAAACGAACTCTCGAGTTGGATTGACCCGCTGACAATTCTGGGTAATTAAATAAAAGCGATTTAATTATTGCTTGAGTCCGCGATCAATGCCGTCAGCGATCGACTTCCAAACTCCCAAAGCGCGCTGTAGCGGGTCGACGGACGTTTCATACCATGCCCAGTCAACTTTAGAGACAAAGTCCGTATCACCCGTTGCCTCGGCCTTACTTTTGCCAGTTTGAAATTCAGCATCTGTCCAGCCGGAAAATCCGTTGTGGGTCTCAACAATTTGATTCATATACTTGAAAAAATCATTGTAGGCGGTGATTTTTTCCCTTCCCGCCTTGTAACTAGCAACCTCCTTTTTCAGCTCGACTTTTTCCTTGTCGACTGTGGCCGTTGGTGTTGTGGTCATGGTTTTTGTAATAGCGAGGCGTGATTCCAAGGACTGTTTGTCCGAAAGCAGTTTGTTGTAGTTTTGGTGATCCCGCCAGACGAAATACCCCAGTGCGCACGCTCCAACAAAAAGAACAGACGAGACAACAATCAGAGTTATGAGTCCCCTGCCAAGCCCTTTGGGCTTAATTTTTTCTTCTTGATAGTCCATTGTTTCCCCCTCTTTATATTTAAGTTAAATTCTAAACCAACTTGCACAAAGATTCAAATGGCCTGTTTCAAAGATTTTATTAGCACTTAGTAATGCCGATTCTATACAACTAAAACGTCTTATTGACCGTAATGCTCACTTCTGCTGTATTGCCCGACGTGTCATATGCTTTGGCCTTAAGGGTGTATATTCCCGTAGGTGTGCCATTCTGCATCCAAGTCCGGTTAATCGAAGAACCGTTTTGCGTCGCTGCTAAATAATCATTTACATATAGCTCTATTTTTTGAACTGCCACATTATCGGTTGCCGTAGCCGAAATAGCTAGATTGCCACTCGCCCAGTTATGAGGATTTGTCGCCGGGGAGGTTATGCTGACGGTTGGGTTTTGTGAATCGGCGGGAGCTGGTGTAGGTGTTGCGGTGGCGACTGACGTCGGTGTTGCAGTAGCCGGTGCCGGTGTTGCTTCGGGCGCACTCTCTCCGCCAGACCCCGACGGCTCGTTTATAAGCCAGGACCTTGTACCCCCGGAAGGATAACCGTAGGTTCCTGCCATCGCATGATATCCGTATCCGGAATACAAATAAGAATAATCCTCTGCTATAATTTCGCAGTCGCAATTGCTCCAGCCAAGAGAATAGTCCGCCGCCGTTCCCGACTTTGTCAGAGGTCTAACGCTGTAGTAACTATCCGGAAACCTCTCCCCAAACGGCGATTGCCAGGCAAGCCATTTATGATAAAGCGTGTAGTGGTGTCCGTATTCGTGCGACAAAACAAGTTTCATATAATCAACAAAGTAAGGCGAATTTTTGTAATAATAGGTATTCAAGGTGATATAGCCCCACGCTGAGGTAATACGCCCGCTTGGATCTTCGGTGTAGGAGGCGGAATAAAGACCCGCCCAGCCGGTGTCTCCCGCATCCTCAACGATTATTGCATAGAGGGCTGGTACCTCGCTTGAGTAAAGCAAGTTGCTGGCAATATAGCTTGTCAGCTGTACTCCAAGCCCTCCGTTTTGTCCCGTCTCATCGATGTAGTTAATTGAGGATGGAGAGCTCCCGGATGAGCCGGCGGCGGCGGCCGCTGACGTATTGGCCCCGTCTGTGCTTCCGTCAGAAACTGTTGTCGTTTTAGACCCATCCTCGTTCTCAGTGGTCGAAGAACCACCTGAAGAGTATTTGGGCGGATTGTCTTTGACCGCTTTTTTGGCCGCGGCGACAGTTGGTGTAGCAGATTTAGCTGCCGCAACCGGTGTTTTGGCCTTGTTTGCGTTGGCATCTGCGTTGTTTTCATTCAAGTACCAGCTTGCTCCGGCCAAGGCGGTTGAGACATAAAAAACCACCGCCAGAATAATCAAAAGCGGCTTCTGATGTTTTATAAAAAATGTCTTCAACCTTGAGGTCATATTTTCACCACCATATAGATTTTATGCTATTTTTGGCATACTGACAATTTTTTATTTTTTTCTTGGTATTCCTTTCTAAATCGCTTCAAGGAGAAACTCTTGATAGGTTCTCCGTTTCTGCTATCGTAAAATAGCAAAATTTCAAAACAATATGATCGAAATATTCCGTAATATGTGGCGCAGGAAATTCAGAAGCTTTCTGACAATTTTTGGCATTGCCATCGGCATTTTTGCCTTTACCGTCATGGGTTCAATGGCCTTGAAGTTTAACAAAATGATTGACGGTGGCAAGCGTTATATCACCGGCCAGATTTCAATCTCGCCCAAAGGTACTTCTTACACCGGTGGAGCGGGAAGCGCAACTCTGCCGTTAAATACCATGAACGAGATTGCCAATGTGGACGGCGTTGATAAAGTGGGCGCCTTGGTTCAGCTTAACGTTGAGGAGCCAAACCCGGACGAAGCCAGCTTTTCAATGGGACCAATGCCCACGATTTACGGCATGGATTACAACTCCGACTACAAAAACCGCAACTGGGAAACGATGGATATGAAAGAGGGTGAAATGGTCGGCAAAGGCGATGCTGACAATGTCGTTGCCGTTGGAATCAATATCGCCACCGACAAAAAACTCGAGGTTGGAGATACCTGGACGATCCGTGGCAAAGATTTCAAGGTCAAAGGAATTCTAGAAAAAACCATGACCGGACCGGACGATTACGTTTTTATGGCCATCACTCCGGCACGGCAGATGTTAATCGACTCAAACCCATTCTTAAAATCTCTGCAGGAGCAGGCCGACAAAGCATCTCAAATTTCCGATGATTCTCTGGCCGCTCTGCCCGCCGCCACAAGAGACCAAATCAAACAAGCAAAAATGTTTAATGTTGAAGACATCAACTCAATGGCCGGCGTTTCCTGGAAAAATGGCTTCGACAACGAAAAGGTTTCGCAGGAAATTAAGAATAAATTCGGCGATAAAGTTATTGTCCTTTCCCCGCAAAAGATGGGTGAACAGATCGACAAGGCCTCGGCTACTTTTAACGCGGTCATTTTCGGTAGCGCAATTCTCGCCTTAATTGTGGGCTTGTTCTCTGTCGTTAATACAATGGTGATGTCCATTTCCGAGAGGACAAAGGAAATTGGCATTAAAAAAGCGATTGGCGCCTCGCCAGGCTCAATCGCGCGGGAATACACCTTTGAAGCAGGTGTAATCGGACTAATTGGCGGGCTGGTCGGCTTGGGGTTGGGTTATATTATGATCGTGATTGTTAACGCCAGAATGGCGTCTCAAGGTGCCGAAATATTCTTGGTTGACCGGAATTTCTTTATCGAAGTCGTTGTTTTCGCCTTTATCATCGGAATGATCGCCGGAGTAATTCCGGCTCTTCGCGCCTCAAAACTAAAAGTGGTTGACGCTATCAGGGAATTATAATGGAAAAAATCGTTGCACGGGCCAAAGGAATAAAAAAATCCTACCGGATGAGCAAGCGCAATATTGTTCACGCCCTTCAGGGCGTTGATATTGAAATCAGGGAAGGCGATTTTTCGGCAATTGTCGGCCCGTCTGGGTGTGGCAAATCAACCTTGATGCATATTTTGGGGCTGTTGGACCGCCCGGATGAAGGGCATTTAGAAATTGACGGGGTTGACATGAGCCGGCTGAAAGAAAAAAAAGCGTACCGTATGCGGGCTAAAAAAATCGGATTTATTTTTCAGGGCTTCAATCTAATCCCAACCCTAACCGCCTATGAAAACGTCCTTTTGGCCGGTAAATACGGCGGGTTGAGAGGATCGGAAAGAAAATCCCGTGCCAAAGAATTGCTTGAAATCTTAGGCCTGAAAGATAGAATGAACCATAAGCCAAATGAATTATCCGGTGGGCAGCAACAGCGTGTTGCTATCGCCCGCGCCTTAATGAACGACCCGGCCTTAATTTTGGCCGACGAGCCAACGGGCGAACTCGACTCCAAAACTTCGCTTGAAATTATGGATATTTTAATAAAATTAAATCGCGAACAAAACAAAACATTTCTTATCGTCACCCACAATATGGAAGTGGCAAACACCTGTAAAAAAATTATCCGTCTCAAAGACGGTAAAAACGCCAAATAGATCTCAAATTAAAAAGCTCTTTATAAATTTAGTATTTGCGCTATATTGAGCATGTTATGAAATTTGCCGACAAAGTCCTTAAGGTTGTTTCAAAAATTAAATGGGGGCGAACCCTAACCTATAAACAAGTGGCCGAAAAAGCCGGCTCTGCCCACGCTTACCGTGCCGTCGGTAATATTCTGGCCGATAATTTTGATCCTAAAATCCCCTGCCACCGCGTGGTGCGCTCCGATGGCGCTTTGGGCGGCTATAACCGCGGCATTGAAGAAAAAGTCCGTCTTCTCAAGAAAGAAAAAGCAATTTTAATATGAAGACATGGCCCACGCGTCTTTGTCGATGTCACCTCCCAAGCACAGATGCGCTAAAATCCTCTAAAAGCGCGTCTGTTGGCCCGTACGTGTTGAGACGAATGTGCGTGGGCCAAATAATGAAAAAGATTCTTATTTTCCCCTTGTTAGGGTTGATGGCTATTTTCTTAACGGGCTGCGATTTACCTAAAATCGCCAAATTAACCGACTCGGCGACCCCTGAAACCCAAAAACGCACCAACCAGGTTACGTTCAGCGCTGATGGATTTTCGCCCAAAAAAATCATTGTTCCCAGAAACACAAAAGTAACCTTTACCAACCTCGACAAGGGACCACACACGATCGCCTCCGACCCGCATCCGACCCACGATCAGCTGCAAAATCTTTATTCAACCCCGATTTTTAAGGACCAGACGTACTCATACGTCTTCGTCAAGGCAGGTAAATTCGGCTTCCATCTTGAGGACAACCCTTCCATTTCAGGGGAAATTGTGGTAGAATAACTCAAGGTCGATATTTAAAAATTTAACAAGGAGTTTTAAAAATGAGTATAAATCCATCTCAAAGAATAGCCCTTTTTGTAGACGTTCAAAATATGTACTATTCCGCCAAGAATTTGTACAACAAAAAAGTCAATTTTGGCGAAATCATGAAACAGGCCGTGTCAAACCGCCATTTAATCAGGGCGGTTGCGTATGTGATTAAAGCGGACGTTGAACCCGAAGCGGCCTTTTTCGAGGCCTTGCAAAAACAAGGATATGAAGTAAGAGCTAAGGATTTGCAGGTTTTCTTCGGTGGAGCCAAAAAAGGCGACTGGGACGTCGGGATTGCCATGGATGTAATGCGCATAGCCCCGAAAGTTGATGTTATTGTTTTGGTTTCAGGAGACGGTGACTTTAAGGACTTGATCGAGCACGTTAAATCACTCGGCTGCCGTGCCGAAGTGATGGCGTTTAAGAAAACCGCTTCATCAAAATTAATCGAAGAAACAGACCGTTTCGTCGACTTAGACACTATTAAACCCAAGATCTTAATCTAAATTTATGAGTTTTGACGCAAAAAAACCACGTATTCTAGTCGCTTTGGGCGGCCATTCTTCGGAACGCAAAATTTCGATTCTCTCAGGAAAGCAAGTTGCGCTAGCTCTGGAGAAAAGGGGCTATCCGACTGATATTTTAGATGTCGGAACGGGAAAATTTCATCAAATTCCAGAACTCGATGCCCTCGAAGTTGATCCAAAGAAAATAGTCGCTGTTCCCACCTTTCTATTAACCGACATCAAAAGACATTTTTCGCTGATCTTCATTGTCATGCACGGGAAATTTGGCGAAGACGGCGGTCTGCAATCACTGCTCGAGGAAATTTCGGTCAATTACGTTGGCTCAGAGCCCGCTTCTTGCGCCGTGGCACAGGACAAACGCTTCGCCAAAATTATCATGCGCGCCGAAGGTGTCCCGACAGCCGACTTCCAGCTCATTAAAAACGAAAATGACAAACTCAACATCAAATTCCCCGTGGTCATTAAGCCGATTAAGGAAGGTTCGAGCGTCGGCATTTCGATCTGTGAAAATGAAGCGGATTATAAATTTGCGATCAAAGATACGTTAGAAAAATACAAAGACGCAATAATTGAGCCGTATTTGGGAACCAAGGAATTCACAGTCGGTGTTCTGGAAGGCGAGAACGGGCAAGCCAAAGCTTTGCCTGTCATTGAAATCAAACCGAAAAAGAAATTTTTTGACCTTGAAGCCAAGTACGATGGCACGACGGAGGAAATTGTACCAGCAAAGATTGACAAACAATTAACTGAAAAATTGCAGCAAATCGCCGTTTCAGCCCATGAGTCGCTCGGGATGCGCCATTTTTCGAGAACCGATATCATTATTGATCAAAAAGGCAACCCTCAAGTTTTAGACACAAACCCAATCCCTGGCCTAACGCAAGAAAGCTTGCTTCCAAAAGCCGCCAAGGCCGCCGGATTTAGCTTTGAAGATTTAATCGAGCACTTAGTTAAACTCGCTCTAAAATAAGTTCCAAGACGACTACGTTTACTCGCAGCGCAAGGCCTCGGTCGGGGAGAGACGCGCTGCGCGCTTTGACGGATACCAGCCACCCAAAATCGACGGTTATTTATTGACCCGGATTGTGAAAAATCGACTTTATTTCCAATAAAAACCTACAAAGAGTCGTTTTGTTAAATTGCCAACAAAAGTTAGAATATTTACTCGGGCCAATAGGCCGTCGATTTTCTACTACCGGGTTGACTTAAAAGGTAAATGCTGGTATTCTAATCAAAGAAAATAACTTTTCCCGGCGGCAAATGCTTGCCAGGATCCCCTCTGGGGGAACCAGAAAGGAAAATATGGATGAAGTCGAAATCGACAAGACAACCACAAAATACGAGATTACCGTTATTCTTCAAGAGAAAGATAGTATTGAACCTGTTGAGAAAACAATTGCTGATTCAGGTTCACAAGTTATTAAAACAACTGATCTAGGCATTAAACAGTTCGCCTATCCGATAAAAAAACTTGGGGGCGGACATTATTTTGTTGTTCAATTTGCGGCGTCTGCCGAAAATTTGAAGAAATTAAACGATGAATTAAAGCACGAGGGGTCAATCATCAGATTCTTAGTCATTAAAGCTCTGCGTTTTCCGGCTCTAAGACCTCCGAGAAAAGAAAGAGTGGGGGAAACGGCGAAAAAGACGGAAGAAACCGAGAAACCGCAAATCGTTGTCGAAGAAGTTAAAACAGCCCCACCGACTAAAGCTGTTAAGGTAGTAGAAACCGAGCCATCGGAAAAAGTTGAAGTTGCCAAACCCGAAATTCCTGAAGTTAAAACCGAGAAACCAGCCGTCATTAAACCGGAAAAAAAGCCGGTTAAAGCGGTCAAGGCCAAAAAAACGGAAAAAAATGTCAAGATTTCAGCTTCGGAACTTGATAAGAAGTTAGAAGAATTAGTTGAAGATTAACCCCATTAAATAATCCCGTCAAGGCGAGATTGCCGAGAGGCATTTAACGGGGTAAAGCATAAGTTAGCGAAAGGACAAACATGTTAAATCTCAATCGGGCAATGGTTTTGGGCAACGCCACGCGCGACGCGGAATTGCGCACGACTCCAAACGGTAAATCAGTCGCCGGTTTTGCGGTTGCAACTAACCGTCGCTGGAAAGATCAAAGCGGGGAGACAAAAGACGAAGTCCAGTTTCATGAGATCGTCGCTTGGGGGAAATTGGCCGAAATTGCCGCCCAAATCATCAAGAAAGGCAGTAAAGTTTATGTTGAAGGGCGCCTCCAAACCAGAACGTGGGAAGGCCAAGACGGAGCAAGGCGCGAGAGAACCGAAATTATTGCCGACAATATCATTGGTTTATCAAGCCGCGGCGAGGTAACGGAAAGCACGGACGCAACCTACGAGCCGCAGGAAAAACCCGCTTCCAAAGCAGAAGATAGTAAAGCAAAAGATAGTAAAAAGGAAGAATCGGAAACTAACGACGAGATAAACCTCGACGACATTCCGTTCTAGGCAGAAATTTAGAATTTTAAATTTTAAATTTAAAATAAATGTCAGAATTTAAAATGTTTAAAAATTTTATCATTGAAAATTGATTAAAAATTGTAAATTATAAATTAAATTGAGGTAATATGGCACACAGATGTAATGCATGTAAAAACGCGGTCATAGATTTTGACCACAACGACCCCGGATTACAACGGTTTATTTCAAGCTGGTCCAGAATCAAAACCAGACGCGAAACACGCCTTTGCTCCAAACACCAGCGGGCGCTGTCTCAAGCAATTAAAAGAGCGAGGTTCTTGGCTCTTCTACCTTACGTTCGAGGTTAACAAAACAATTTTATGCTTTCGATTTCCGACCTACAACCAGGTGTTTTTTTAACATACAACAAACAACCTCATCAGGTTGTTTTCTCGCAGCATTCTAAGCTTGGACGAGGCGGAGCAATTTTGCGCACTAAGATCAAAAACTTAATTTCAGGGGCAATTATTGATGTTACTTTAAAGGGCAATGACAAGGTTGAGGATGCGGACATTTCAAGAAAAACAGCTCAATTCACCTATAAAGACGGTGAGGGCTATCACTTTATGGAAGGACAAAGTTTCGAGCAATTCACACTCTCCAAGGATCAGGTGGGGACAGCGGGTAATTTTTTGAAAGAAGGCGAGAACGTTGATCTTTTAACTTGGAACTCTAAGGCAATTAATGTCAACCCGCCGATAAAAGTAGAGCTAAAAATTGCCGAGACAGAACCAGGAATCCGCGGCAATACAGCGCAGGGGTCTGTCACCAAACCGGCTATTTTGGAAACTGGTGCCAAAGTTTTAGTGCCGATTTTCATGAAAGTCGGCGATATCATTCGCGTTAACACCCAGACCGGGGAATATGTCGAAAGGGTCAATAAATAAATTTTTGAATCCAAACCAAAATGTCAAAACCCAAAGGACAAATAAAATCCAAAACCAAAAACACAAAGAATATTTGTCATTTTGGCTTTGAGCTTCATTTGACATTTGTCATTTGAGCTTTAAGTTTAAAAATAATTAGAATAAATTAAACCGACTTTGTATGATTTCGTACAAAATAAAAAAATTAGATAACGGCCTGCGTATCATTACCGCCCCGATTGTGACCTCCGAGGCAGTAACTGTTTTTATTCTAACCGGCGTCGGAGGACGGTTTGAAAACGAGAAATCAAACGGCATTTCCCACCTTGTCGAGCATCTGTTTTTTAAAGGGAGCAAAAATTTCCCTGACGCGGCAACTATCAACAAGGAGTTTGACTCTCTTGGCGCAAATTACAACGCCTTCACCGGAAGTGAATATACCGGTTTTTACATCCAGTCAGACGCGCACGATTTCGAGAGATCATTTGCCCTGCTTTCGGATATGTTTTTGAATCCTCTTTTTCCCGAAGATGAATTTGAAAAAGAAAAAGCAGTTGTCCTAGAAGAGGCCAAATACCGCCACGATATGCCTCAGTGGTTAATCCATGTCATTGCGCAGAAAGGGATGTTCGGTTCGCAGCCGATCGGTATGGATATTTCCGGAGAGCCCGCGTCAATTAAAAAATTTGAGCACTCGGACATTGTTTCGTATTATCAAACCCACTACAGACCCTCTTCCTCAATCGTTGTCGTCTGTGGCAATCCGAAAAATTTTGACTGGGAAAAGACAGTTGAAAAAACTTTTTCATCCTTTGTCCACCAGGACATACCCAACTTTACTCCTTATAAAAAAGTTGAAACAAAAAAATTGGTGAGTGTCACCAAAAAAGTTGACCAAGCACACTTTTCTTTCTCGGCCTTAACCTATCCAAGAAATGATGAGCGAAATTATGCCCTGGCTGTTTTGGTAACAATCCTTGCTGGCGGAAGCTCCTCTCGCCTATTTACCAAAATACGCGAAGAGAAAGGCTGGGCATACGATGTGCGATCGGATATTTCAACCTACCACGACACTGGAACATTCTCGGTTTATGGCGGCTTGATGCAGGACAAAGTTGCTGATGTGATGGGTATTATCAGGCAAGAAATCGAGGATTTGCAGAAAAATGGCCCTGATGGCGAGGAATTAGAGCGAGCGAAAAAGAATCTGCGTGGACATTTGGCCTTGTCTCTTGAGGACTCGATGGAGATTGCCGGATTTTTAGCTGATGAGATTTTTTATCTTAAAAAAGTCCGATCACCTGAAGAAATTATCGAGAAATGGAATAAGGTTTCCGCCGAGGATGTCAAAAAAGTAGCCCAAGATGTCTTCCAATCTGGTAAAATGGGATTGGCCCTAATCGGCCCGAAAGATTATAAAAAAGATTTAGAAAATTTATTTTAAAAAAGGGGTAATTATGGAAAGAACGCTTGTCATTATCAAACCAGACGCAGTTAATCGCAACATTGTAGGGGAAATTATCGATCGGTTTGAGCAAAAAGGTCTTTTGATCGTTGGGTTGAAAATGGCGCATCTCAAAGACGAGCAGCTCTCAGAGCACTATGCCCATCACAAAGAAAAACCGTTTTTTAAAGAATTAGTTGATTTCATGAAGCACTCTCCGAGTATTATGATGATTCTAGAGGGTATAAGGGCGGTTGACGTTGTACGTCTTATGACTGGTGTTACTTACGGCATAGAAGCCGCTCCCGGTACGATCCGCGGTGATTATTCGATGAGCTTGTCCCATACGATTATTCACGCATCCGACTCCGCCGAAAACGCCGAAGCGGAAATTAAAAGGTTTTTCGAAGATGGAGAAATTTTCCCGTACAAAAGAATTGATTGGGCCGAAGTATATAACAGCGAAGAGCGAGAGGAATAATGCTTCTTTTTTGGGGAATTTTAGCCGCCGTTTTGAGCTTTGCCTTAACCTGGTGGCTAAAGAGTTATTCCTTAAAAAGGAAAATTACTCTTGCCCCTCTTAGAGATAGAGATCAGCACCGAATCCCAACTCCGCGAATCGGCGGCGCGGCAATCGTCGCTTCGTTTTTGCTTGTTATGGTCTTAATAGCCATAGTCCTACCCGTTTCGGCCACCGATTTTGGCTTCCCCTTCTCCATCTTGGGTATTTCAATTGACAAGCGGTTACTCGGCATTTTAATTGCCACAGTTTTTCTAAGTGTCGTGATGCTGTTTGATGATCTCAAAGGCGTACCCGCATATCTCAAGCTCGCCTCGCAGATCATATCCGCCGTAATTTTAATCGGCGCCGGGATTGGAATTATCTATCTGAATAACCCATTCGGCCTCGTCATTGCCTTGGATACGGTAAAAATCCCGTTTATGATTGGGGCCAGCATCTATCATTTTGTCCTCTGGGCCGACCTTCTCTTTATTCTTTGGGTTGTGATTATGACCAATGCCACTAATTTTATAGACGGATTGGATGGCTTAGCGGGTTCGATTTCGCTTATTGCGGCCGTAATTTTAATCTTTTTAAGCTTAAAAGTTAACCAACCGGCGACGGCGCTCATGGCAGCAGTTTTTGCCGGCGCTATCGCGGGATTTCTACCCTTAAATCTGCCCCGCGCCAAGATATTTTTAGGGGATACGGGAAGTATGTTTTTGGGCTTAATGCTGGCTGTTTTAACTGTTATTTCGGGCGGCAAGTTGGCCACCGTTCTTTTGGTTTTCGGCTTAGTTATCCTCGACGCAATTTATGTCATCCTGAAACGCATATTCCGCGGTAAAAATCCTCTGACAAATCCCGATCAATCGCATCTTCATCACCGTTTTTTACGCGCTGGCTTCTCCCCTGCCTCGACCCTCATCATCATCTCTGTTATTTCGCTTTTATTTGGCTTGGCGGGATTAGTTAGCGGCGGGCAAATTAAAATTTATTTAATCGGCGTCTTGACTATCTTGTCGCTTCTTCTCTTTATTGCACTTGACCTAACGGCAAGAAATAATAAATCCAAAGCACCAAGTTCCAAATAAATATCAATGCCAAATGTTCAAAAATCAAAACGGTATGATTTAGAGGAGCGAACTCTTGTATTTAGTAAAAAAGCGCTTAAATTTATCAAATCCCTACCGATAAATCCGATTAATAAAAGATTGGCGGATCAATTTCTGCGTTCCGGAACTTCAATCGGCGCCAATTATCGCGAAGCAAATGAAACCGAGACCAAGCGGGATTTCTCTTTTAGGATAAGAATTTGCCGTAAGGAGGCGAAAGAAACAATTTATTGGCTAAATCTTCTCCTTGAGAATAATCCTGGTTCTGCGGGTGAAATAGAAGCATTGCTAGACGAAACGTCACAATTGGTCAAGATCTTCGCCGCAATTATCGAAAAATCAAGGTAATATTGGTGCTTTGAATTTAATTATTATTTGGATCTTGTGATTTTGAATTTAGAATTTATTTTCTAGCTTTGTCCTCAAAGCTAAGAATTTTCTGTTGCACCGCGTAGGGATGTTCGACGTTTTTAATTGTCATCGCGGTCTTAGTTCCGGCCGTTTCTACCTCGACCGAACCATAATCAAAAAGCATCTGAAATAGCCCTTTTTTAAGATGAGCAACGTTTTGAATATTCTTAAGCGGTACTTCGGTATTGGCGCGGATTAAAAAGGCGCGCTGAAAAATGGCGAAAATGCGCTCATTGGTTAAGATATAAGTCGTATTTAACCATAAAAAATAGCTAAGTAGCCCGTAAACGCCCGCGGCGGCGATAAAAAGGAGCCAAAAATCGTACCGCCAGCTCGGTGCCCAGGTAAAGACGGGGATTGAACCTAGAAAAACAAGCAAAACAATAATCGCCAGTGGTTTGGCTAAAACCATCGGATGCTGGCGCCACGCGGCAACGATTTCCTCGTTGTCTCTCTGACCATCAAACGAATCGATTTCCATGAGTTTATTAAAGCAAAAGATACGACTGATTGAAAACCAATGGGGAGGAATTTCACATATTGTCTTTCTTTTTTTGATATAATAAAAATGCAAAAGGAGGCGGAAGAGCTAAAAAAAATTGCGATCCGCTGGTGTTTGGGTTGCGAAGGAAGGGGAAAAGAGTTGCAGTATAAGGTTCCACAAAATATTGATTTAGAAGATAAAATTGTCGGGCCGTTCACGCTCAAGCAGTTTATTTATCTTTTGGTTTCGGGATCAATCATCTACGGCTGGTGGAGCTATCTTTCATCAAATTACATCGAGGGCACGTATACCATCACGTTCGTTTTAGTAGCCATACCTGTGGGACTGCTCGGAGCGGCTTTGGCCTTGGTCAAGGTCAACGACCGGCCATTTGAGGTGTTTCTCTTAAATTTACTAAGATTTATTGTCAGCCCCAAGCAGCGGATGTGGAAAGAGGGCTTTAAATCTGAACCGGTTATTATTGTTGATAAAACCGAGGCGCCAAAGGCAGAAAAGGTGGCTAAGGATACGGGAAGCTTGGACGATCTGGCCAAGAGTTTGGAGGATCAGACCGAAAAACTCAAGGCCGAAGAAGCGCCTCAGACAAAAATCAGAAAAAATCCTGTTTCGCAAACCAAAAATCCGCTCAATCTTTCAGTAACGGACGTCGAGGGCGCCGCGAAAGCACAAGTTCAGGCGCAAAAGAAGGATGTGCAGGCCAAAACCGTAGCGGCAGCACCAAAAGCCGAACCGCCAGCAGCCGAACCCAAAAAGAAGGGAATCGTAAATTTTTTAAAAGGAATTTAAATGGCTAAAGCCCAACCATCTTCGCAACAAAATATCCCTTTGTCCGCCGTTTATGACGACGTGGCAGTTTCAAAAAACGGTCAATTTTGCCAAATTCTGATGGTAAATTCGGTCAACTTCGGCTTAAAAAGCGAGGAGGAGCAAGGTGCCATCATCCAACAGTATCAGGGCTTTTTAAACTCTTTGACCTTCCCGATAGAAATCGTTATGCACTCAAAACAGCTTGATTTAACCGCTTATCTTAAGGACTTAGACGGCCGCGTAGCACAAGAACCAAACGAGCTCATCCGCTATCAGATTCAAGAGTACTCCGATTTCGTCAAAAAACTGATTTCGATCGCCAACATCATGGACAAGAAATTTTTCATTATCGTCCCCTACCAAGTGCCTGTGACCGAGTTGCCCAAAGAGGGACTTCTGAGCGGCCTGTTCGGCAGTCCGCATGCGCACTTGAGAGTACCGCTCAAGCGTTTCGAAACTATCAAGCAAGAATTAGGCCAAAGGGTCAATGTCGTCAATTCTGGCCTCGCTTCGATGGGTATCACCTCGGAAATTCTGACAACAAAACAGCTAATTGAGCTATATTATCGCACCTACAACCAAGAGGAGGCCTTGCACGAAAAACTACAGGGCGACATCGAACCGATGGGGGTAGAAACACAGACAGCGGCAATGCCAGCGCCTCAGGCACAAATTAAGCCAGCGCCGAAAACCGGTGGCGTCAAAGTTGAAGTTCAAGGAGAAAATAAAAATGGCTAACCAGCCGTCAAATAGACAGATGGAAAAAACAATCGAGAAGCAGTCGGCTTCAATGCTTGATTTTATTGCCCCGTCTTCCTATACGCTTACCCCAAATCATCTGCAAATCAACGAAATATTCTGCAAGACAATGTTTGTTTATTCATATCCCAGATTTTTAAACGCCAACTGGCTGTCTCCGATTATTAACTTTGATCTTTCGATGGACGTCGGCATGCACATCATGCCGCTTGATTCCAATCTGTTTTTAGACAGAATGCGAAAACAGGCAGGACGGCTGGAGTCAACCCGTCAGATCGAGCAGGAAAAAGGCCTGGTGCGTAATCCTCAGCTTGATTCCGCACTCGGCGACATTGACGAGTTGCGCGACAGCTTGACCACCGGACAGCAAAGAATCTTTAAAGTCGGGCTTTATTTCACCGTTTATGCCAAAAACCAGCAGGAATTAGACGAAGCGACCGACCAGCTCATTTCAACCTTAGGAGGCCTTCTGGTTTATACCAAGCAAAGTGTTTTTCAGATGGAGCAGGGCTTTCATTCAACCCTGCCTTTAGCCGAGGACGAACTGCAAATTACCAAAAATCTTGATACCAACTCGCTCTCGACCAGCTTTCCGTTTGTTTCGGCGGAGCTAACCTCAAACAAAGGGGTTTTATATGGTATCAACCGCCACAATAATTCGCTTATTTTATTTGACCGATTTGACTTAGAAAATGCCAATCAAGTTGTTTTTGCCAAATCCGGTGCCGGTAAATCATACGCGGTTAAGCTTGAGGCCTTGCGCTCACTGATGTTTGGCGATGATGTGATTGTCATTGACCCCGAAAACGAATATCAGTCGCTTTGCGAAGCGGTCGGCGGCAGTTTCTTTGATTTCTCCTTAAACTCGGATAAAAGAATTAACCCGTTTGATTTGCCCCGCGCCACCGAGGACGAAACCGGTGATGTCGTGCTTAGAACGGCGATCACCGATATTAAAGGCCTGCTTGCTTTAATGGTAGGCGGAGTTACGCCTGAAGAAGATGCTGTTTTGGATAAAGCGCTTTATGAAACTTACGCGCTTCGCGACATAACCGAAGATGTCGCAACCCACAAGAACACCCCGCCGCTTTTGTCTGACCTGCAGGGCGTTTTGCAAAACACCACCGGCGCGGAAAGTTTAGTACGCCGTTTAAGCAAATATACCGAGGGAACTTTTGCGGGATTGTTTAATAAACCAACCAACTTCGAGCTGGACCGCGGCTTTATCGCTTTTTCGATTCGCAACCTCGAGGAAGCATTGCGCCCGCTGGCAATGTATTTAATCTTAAACTACATCTGGGCCCAGATCCGCTACGCCATGCGTAAACGTCTGCTGATTGTGGACGAGGCCTGGATTCTGATGCAGTACCCCGATTCAGCTAAATATCTCTACTCCCTAGCCAAACGTGCCCGCAAATATTATCTTGGACTAACCATTATTTCCCAAGACGTTGAGGACTTTTTGTCAAGCGAACAAGGGCGAGCGGTTTTAAATAACTCTTCGATGCAGATCTTACTTAAGCAATCCCCCGCCGCAGTTGAAAAACTAGCCGAGATTTTTCATCTAACCGAAGGTGAAAAATTTCTTCTTTTGGAGTCGGATGTCGGCGAGGGTCTTTTCTTCGCCGGTTCATCCCACGTGGCAATCAAAGTCGTCGCCTCCTACGCCGAAGATCAGATTATCACCACCGACCCACGCGAGTTGCTAGAAAAGGAATCAGCTGAAAATGAATCTGACGTATCGGGACCAGCGATAGAAGCCACCCCGTCAACCTATGAAACATCTCCCGCCAAAGCCGCGCCTCAAGCACCTCCGGTTGCCACGCCTCCAGCCGCCGCGCCGGTCGCCAAGCCACAGGTAGCGCAAGCATTGGTGGTTAGGCCGGCCGTTCAAACGCCGCCAGTACAAACTCCGCCACCCCAAGCACCAACGCAAAATGTAGCCGCTCAGCCGCCACCAGCAAGCACGCCGAATACCCAAACTCCACCAAATAATGTGGGGGGAATCGCCCGATAGCTTATGGATAACAGCAAAATAGATCCATCGTCAGAAATAAAGCCGATTACCGAACTCGATAACGTTCAGGGTGCACCACCGCAGGAAAAAATACAAAATTCACCCGTTCCTCCGGCAACTAACATCCCTCCAACACCGGCAACCAACACCCCGCCTTCACTTGAGTCGTTAGCGGCCGAACCGCTCCCCGGTGAAGAGCAAACTCCTTTGCAGACAACTCCGCCAACACTAGCACCAAAACCCGAGCCGCAGATTAAAGTGGCTCAAACTCCGCCCACCGCTCCACCGCCGCCGCCGGACTATGTCCCGCCACGAGCCCCTGCGCCGCCGCCAGGTTATGCCCCACCGAGGGAAAAAATTTCTGTCGCTTTGCCCCAAGGCGGAATCGGCCAAGGCGCTGTTATTCAACGTGGCGCAGGACGCATCTGGACAATTATTATCATCTTGGTCCTCGCTCTTCTTCTGCTTGCAGGCACATTCCTCCTGTTTTTTTACCGGGCAACAATTAATATCAATCCAACCCCCGCCGCCGACACTATTACCCTAGATGGCAAGCAAATATCCCCTGGAAAAGTGAAGGTTATGCCTGGGCCGCATACACTTTCGGTCAAAAAAACCGGTTATATCAGCTTAAATCTCAACCGCAATTTCAAAATCAACCAGAAGTTGGATTTAGGCAATCTCACACTAGAAAAGGCAATTACTCCGGAGGTTGTTGCATCCGGCGGGACATATCCGGTCCTCTCCGGCAACGGATTGCAGGTTAATTTCACATCCTCCGACGGTCATTTGGAAACATTTCCAATCCAACGCCAAGGGAAAACTTATGCTGTTACTCCCCTTTCGGTTGGCACTTACACGACTATCAGGGAATTAATCTACGGGCAGGATAACGGCTTCGCTTTCGTACTTGACGCGCAGGCCTTAAAAGTTATCGATTTTAAGAAGACAAATTTGGTTGATCAACTCGAGGCAATTTTGCCGCCCGACCCGTCTAAAATCCATTCGTTTTCGACAAACGACCTTCAAAGTGATTCTTTTGGGCCACCGAATTCGCAGATAGTTTATGATTTTAAAACCGACACCGATTGGTTTTTATATCTTGCCGATAGCGAGCACAAGCAATCCCAAATTTTGATGCAGATCGACCCGAAGGTTTTTACCTCAATGTCGGTTGATTGGGGACAAAACACCAGACAGATTTTACTGCTCGGAGGAACGGCCGGCATTTACGACTTGCCGACCAGAAGTTTTGAAAGAATCTCCGATCAGATGGGGTTTGTTTCCGGCAGCTGGGGGCCGGAAGCCCAGTATGCCGTGGCCGTAAAATCTGACGGCGAGTTATACGTTTTAAGAAACTCCACTCTCGAAGACACTAATATCAGTGTTCAAAACAACACTTTAACGTGGGTTTCTATAAATGAAGTTGTGGCCCAAACCGATGGAGGAACGGTCAAGATCAACTTTGACACGGGAAGCGTGATAAATTATGCTGAAATAGCAGGACTGCAAAATAGCAGTTTCATTGCGGTATCGGGGAACACGATATTTTTTAGCGATGCTGAGGGATTAAAAACCGCCACACTTCAAGAAAATTTTTACGGCGTTTGAGATAAAAGGCGGTTTGCGAGCAGAGCGCAAACCTAAATAAAAAATTACAAACAATCAAGGAGGGCTGACCGTGAAGTGGAATTATTTTAAAAAACCGATTCTTGCGCTTAGTATTTTCGCAATCGCTTTTAGTTTGACTGGCTGTTCTTCAAATAAAAATCAAAGCTCGAGCGCTTCTATGACGCTTTACTGGTGGAGATCCGCCGAAGATGCTCCGGAAGCGGCGCTCACCGACGTTATCAGCGGTTTTCAGCAAAATAATCCTAATATTAAAATTCAGGTTGTTCTCAAAGACCCCAGAACCTTTGAGCAGGAGGCGTTGGCCGCCCTAGCTGGCGCGCAAAATGTTACCAACGCTCCCGACATCCTCTCTGTACGCGGCGAGGATTTACCCCGTTATATTCCCCAGCTGGTTGCCGCTCCAACCGACATTTACGATCAAGCACTTGCGGCCAAAAAGAAAACCGGCAAGTCGGTTGCCGACATGGTTAATGACTTGTTTGTTCCGGTAGTCCCAAAATCGGTTATCTTCGCCGGGCAAGACGCCCCGCAGGGATTGGTTTACGGTTTGCCAATGGCAATCGACAACCTCGCCCTCTATCGCAACACGCAGTTGTTAAACGACGCGGCTAACCGGTTAAAACAAGATAATAAAGTTGAAACCAACATTACGCCAACCCAGTTGAATGTGATTAAAAAACAAATTCAGACGGCGCCTAAAACATGGACGGAATTGGCCGCCATCGTCCCCTACCTGACAGTTAAAAGCGGCAGTGATATTTCAAAGTCGGCGATTGCGCTTGGCACCGGCAGTAATGTCGAGAGATCGTACGACATTTTAGAGTCAATGATGCTACAAAACGGTACGCAGATGACTTCAAGCGATTTAAACACCGCCACCTTCAATCTGGGACAAGCAACCGCAACCGCCGATCAGAATCTGGGACTTAAGTCACTGGATTTTTACCTTCGCTTCGCCAACCCTCAAGACCCACTCTATACTTGGAACGGCAAGATGCCCGAATCAATCAAAGCGTTTGAATCGGGGCAGGTGGCGATGATGATTCAGTATGCCAGCGCTTATCGCTTTATCATCAACGAGGCGCCCCAAATCAAAAATAGTATTGATGTCAGCGCCCTACCGCAAATTGTCGATCCGGGGGCGGCAAGTGGCACAAGTTCCATTAAGACAATGTCGAGGATGTGGGTTGAGACCGCCACCGCCTCGCGCGGTGATAAGGCACGCCAAAACGCTTCGTGGGGTTTTATCATCTACGCCACCAGCAAGGCCGGATCAAAACCCTATTTAAGCGCGATGAAGATTCCATCGGCGCTTAAAGAGGGTTCGGAAAAGGTCAAGTTCTCGGCCTTCTCGGCACAAAAAAACATTTCCGACACTTGGTACAAAGGACACAAGGCGCAAGTAATTGATCAGGCGTTTATCGGTGCCATCGACGAGGCCGCGCAGGGT
>CAYYMZ010000007.1:0-37022 GCA_964473025.1 uncultured Candidatus Saccharibacteria bacterium | reverse complement strand
ATGGGAACTTTAAAGCAATCTTCAAAAGTCAGTGAAATAAAGAGAGCTAAGGTGTTGAATTAATCGTAAAAATAAGGTATATTTTATTTTGCAATAAATTAATTACAAGATGACAGAACAAAAATCATACAAAATTTGTGCCAAGGAAAGAGAAATTACTGGCAAAAAGGTTAAGAAGTTGAGAAAAAACGGTGAAATTCCTGCCGTTATTTATGGTCGCGGCCAAAAACCTCAATCTTTGACTTTAAATAGTATTGAATTTTCGAAAATATATGGCGAAGCTGGAAGCTCAAGTTTGATTGATTTGAGCATATCCGACAAGCCCGCGGTTAAGGTTCTCTCGCATGAGCCGGATCTTAATCCTGTTACAGGCGCGTCCATTCATGTAGATTTTTATCGTGTCAGAATGGACGAAAAAATCAAAACCGAAATTCCCCTTGAATTTATTGGGGAATCCGAAGCGGTTACTCAACTCGACGGCAGCTTGGTTACCAACCGCGACAACGTTGAGGTTGAGTGTTTACCTGCTGACCTCATTCCAAATATTGAAGTCGATATTTCCACCCTTAAAACGTTTGAGGATTCTATTTGTGTTAAAGATTTGAAAGTACCAACAGCTCTGGAAGTCATAACAGATGCGGAAGAAGTAGTTGCTTCCGTTGAAGAACCAAGAAGCGAGGAGGAGTTGGCGGAACTAGAGGAATCGGCAGCCGATGAGGAGAAAGAGGCACTCGAGAAGATGGAAGAGGAAGCGAAAGCTGAAACCGTAGAGGGTGAGGAAGGTGAAGTAACCGAAACACCAGAAGGCGAAGTTCCGGCAGTCCCTCAAGCTGGAGAGAAAAAAGATAAATAAGAAAAACTTTCAACGCAAAATGCCCCACGATGGGGCATTTTGCGTATCGTCCATGAATAAATATTATCTCTGGGTAATAGGTTGTCAGCAAAATGAGCACGACGGAAAGTGTCTGGATTTTGCACTTACTAAAATTGGATTTGAAAGAGTGGATATTACCGATGCTGATTTGGTGATCATTCTCGCCTGTTCGGTAAGGCAAACAGCAATTGATCGTATACTTGGAAAGGTTAAAGATTGGGAAAAAAAGAAAATAATTGTTTTGGGGTGCGTTTTAGAGTCAGACCGGAAAAAATTTGAAAAAAGGGGGTTGCTTGTTTGCCCAGACAACAATGTGGAAAAATTTGTAAAGTTAGTTGGTATTAATGAGCTGGACAAATTTAAAAACTATTTACAAAAAGCAAAGGAGACGTCTGCTTTTGTTCCGATAATCTACGGCTGTAATAACTTCTGCTCATACTGCGCTGTACCCTACACGCGCGGCCGTGAAAGATCCAGATCGTTTAACGACGTAGTTTATGATGTGAAAAATTTAATCGCGACAGGCCACAGTGAAATTATGCTTCTCGGCCAAAATGTTAACTCCTATAAATATGATTTTGCGAAACTTATGCAAACTCTAAACGACCTTGACGGCAATTTTATTATTTCTTTTATTTCAAATCATCCTAAGGATATGTCTGATGACATTATCGCGGCGGTTGCTACACTGCCAAAAATAAAAAAAGAGATTCATCTGCCGTTGCAATCCGGGTCGGATAAAATTTTAAAGGCGATGAATCGTCCATATAGTGTCAAGCAATATCTAAATATCATCAATAAAATCCACAAGGCAAACCCTAAAATAAAAATTACAACCGATGTAATAGTTGGATTCCCCGGAGAGACCGAGGCCGATTTTCAAAAGACCGTTGAGGTTTTTAAACGCGTTAAATATTCTTTGGCTTATATAAACAAATACTCTCCGCGTGTTGGCACTGTCGCGTATAAATTAGGCGATCCGATTTCGTGGGCAGAAAAGCAGCGAAGATGGCACGTCCTAGACAAGGTCGTCAATGCAAAAGCATAGCCTATAGAGAGTTTCTACTTTTTTATTTCTTTGATCAAATCCGAGATCTTTACCTGCCCCTTGTCCCCTTTTGAGTATTTTCGCACAGCCACTCCCCCACTCTCTTTTTCCCTTTCACCGACAACTAACATGTAGGGGATCTTTTGCAGTTCTGCCTCGCGGATTTTTTTGCCGATTGATTCGTTTCGAGCATCTACCTCAACACGAATATTCTCTTTTTTTAATTTTTCTAAAACTATTTTAGCATAATCCATTTGCTTTTCGGAAATAGGTAGGATTATTGCTTGTACCGGCGCTATCCATACAGGAAAGGCACCGCTGTAGTGTTCGGTCAAAATGCCGATAAAACGCTCCAGCGAGCCGTATATAACCCTATGGATAGTCACGGGCGTCTTGTCGGACCCGTCCTTGTCGGCATAAGTCAATTTGAAATTACGGGGTAGCTGAAAATCGAGTTGGATCGTTCCCATCTGCCATTCGCGTCCCAGAGAGTCCTTCATCAGGATATCAATTTTGGGACCGTAGAAAGCGCCGTCACCATCTAGCACAATAAATTTTTTACCTGATTTTTCAAGAATTTTTCTCAAAACACCCTCAGCGTGATTCCATGTTTTTTCGTCTCCCATAAATTTATCGGGTCTGGTGCCAAGTCGAAAAGAATAATCAAGATCAAAAACCGAATAGAACTTTTCGACAATTTCAAAAATATTTTTTATTTCGCTTTCAATCTGATCTTCAGCTAAAAAGATGTGAGCATCGTCTTGCGAAAACGACCTTGCTCTAAATAACCCGTTTAGCACTCCGGATAGCTCGTTGCGATGCAGGGTATCACAATCGGAGAATCTTAAGGGCAGATCCCTGCAGCTTCGCGGCTTCAATCCATAAACAACCATTGCGTTAGGGCAGTTCATCGGTTTCAGGCCATAAATTTCTTTCTCGCCTGTCTCGCTCAAAAACATTTCCTCGCGATAATGATCCCAGTGGCCCGAAGTTTCAAACAATTGTTTTTTATTTAAAAGGGGCGATTTGATTTCTTGATATCCCCGCGCTGAATGCTCCTTGCGCCAAAATTCAATTAAAAGATTATACAAAATTAACCCCTTAGGCAGCCAGTAAGGCATCCCGGGCGCAGACCCATCAAAAATAAAAAGTTCTAATTCTCTGCCTAGTTTTTTGTGATCGCGGTCCTTTGCTTCTTCTCTAATTCTCAAATGCTCACCTAACTCTTCCTGGGAGCCAAAAGCCAGGGCATATATTCTCTGTAGCATCGGATTTTTTTCACTACCTTTCCAGTAAGCCCCGGCAATTGTGTCTAATTTGAAGGCAATTTTCTTTAAATCGCTGGTGGAATCAACGTGCGGACCCTTACAAAGATCGACAAACGCCCCCGTTTTATAAAGCGTTACTTTCTCTATTTTTTCCGCTTTTAAATCCTCAACCAATTCCAGCTTATATTTTTGATCTGATTTTTTTAAATCAGAGATTGCCTCATCAGTTGAAATTTCAACTTTTTCAAATGGCAGATTCTCATCTATGATTTTGTGCATTTTTTCTTCAACCAACGCTAAATCCTCTGGGATCAGGGTTCTGGGTAGGCCGAAGTCATAATAAAATCCGTTCTCAACTGCCGGTCCAATCCCGAGTTTAGCTTCGGGGAACATATCAACAACTGCTGCCGCAAGAACGTGCGACAAAGAATGCCTTACAACCTCAATATCAAGATTTTCTTTTTCCATAAAACAAAAATTATTTAATGAAATCTTACCACTTTAGGGAGAGAAAATAAAGAAATTATTCGGTCTTAATAAGAAATAACTTATCCCCAAAGCTCCCCCGTTTTTGGTTTTTTTCCGCCTTACGATTTCGTAAAGTCTTTTTTTCTATTTTATACTCTCGGCAGATCCATTCTATCAATTCGGATATGTCAGCCAACTCATTTGTTATTTCTTTTTTCCCATGAGCACAACTTAATTCCTTGGCCTCCTCTACCAGCTTTTTTAAAAGCTCTTCTTTGAATTGTTTTCTGTTTAAAACTTTTACAGCTGGCTTTTCACCAGATTTCAGAATAATTTCGGGAATTTTATCACGGATTAATTTATTGTATGTTTTTTTCATCAAACAAATTAATTTTCTGGGCAAGATTTTTTTTCTTCAATATTTTTTTGGTAATTTCTAAAATTTCTCCAGAAATTTGGGCTCTTGATTGGGTGCCATCTATAACATAAACGTTTGTGAATTTTTGAGCTAAATACTCAAAACCACTCCAAACTTTTTTCAGCTTTTCTTCACGTTCGAATAATTCAATCTCGAATCTACTTTCTTGCATTCTTTGAATACAAATTTTCGGAGGAACCTTAAGCAAAAAAACTGCGTCCGGATAAATAAATTTTTTGTTTAGTTCTAAGAGCCAATCTCTTTCCAGCTCTATCGAACCAAACGCAACTGTGGACATAAAGTAACGGTCGCAAACTACAATCCTCGAGTCCTTGAGCGCTGGTAATATTTCCCTGAATAGGTGATGCGCGCGATCCGCCGCAAAAAGCAACTGCAAACATTCCATGTTGGCCGTCCAGTCATGGGTGAGCTGTCCGCGGATCAGGCCGCCGATAATATTATTTGTTGGCTCCTTGGTCAATAGAGTCGCGTAACCGTCATCGACAAGACGGGAATTCAAAAGGTTGGCTTGGGTCGATTGACCCGAGCCATCTAGTCCTTCAAAAACAATAAACAGTCCCTTGTGTGGGTTTTTTCTCATTTTTTTCCTGTTGAGCCAAACCGTTTTCCGCCCCTTGTTGTATTGCCCGAAAGCTTATCTACAATCTTTACATTAACGTATTCAATTGGCTGAATTAGGACTTGGCAAATTTTATCTCCTGCTTCAAAAAGATAATCCTTGTCGGTTAAATTAGCAAGGCCAACGGTGTAGGTACCGCGGAAGTTTTCATCAAATACACCGCCTAGAACCTTGATTCCCTTTACACACCCCAGGCCACCCTTGTCCCAAACCAGAGCAACCGTATTCTTTGGCAGCTCTATTGAAATTTGAGTATCAATAATAACTTTACCTCTGGCCTTAAGAACAATTTTTTTAGGCGTGAACAAGTCCATCCCGGCATCATTAGAATTTGCATAAGCTGGCGCTTTCGCGTCTTTGGAATGCAGCTGAACATTGAGAGTTTTTTTACTCATGATTTTTTAAATTCCAGAAATTCAAATTTCACGCCACGAAAGCTACCACCTCCAAGTTTTTTTGAAATTTTAAAATCCGAAAATTCTGGAAAGAAGGTATCGGCCGGGGCGTCTTTATCGATAATTGTTAGGTATAATTTATCGGCCAATTTAATTGTCTGGGCATAAATCTGCCCTCCGCCGATTATAAAGATCTCTCCATCACCCGCAAGCTCCAGCGCCTCGTCAATTGAATGGGCGATTAAGCAACCAGCCGCTTTAAAATTATCGTCGCGCGTTAAAACAATATTTTGCCTGTGTGGCAAGGGATGGCCGATCGACTCATAGGTCCTCTGCCCCATTACAACAGTATGTCCAGAAGTTGTCTTTTTAAAAAATGCTATATCTTCGGGAATTTTCCAAATCAGGTCATTCTTAAATCCAAGTTCTCGATTTTTGCCGATTGCCGCAATTAATAAAACGGTTTGGTTCGTTCTTTTAGTCATTTTATTTTTACTTTTTAGTTTTTCGTTTTTACTTTGGTTTATACCGCTATCGGTGCTTTAATTGGTGGATGAGGATTATAATCTTTTAAGTTAAAATCATCGTATTTGAATTGGAATATGCTTTTCACTTTTTTATTTATAATCATTGTTGGCAACTTTCTTGGTTTCCGAGATAACTGCTCTCTTACTTGTTTATAGTGATTTCTGTAGACATGAACATCGCCAAACGTATGAATAAATTCACCCGGTTTTAAGCCCGTTACCTGCGCAACCATCATCGTTAGCAGTGCATAGGAGGCAATATTAAAAGGAACTCCCAAAAACACATCTGCGCTGCGTTGATAAAGTTGGCAGGATAATTTTCCGTCTACCACCATGAAATGAAACAGGGTGTGGCAGGGCGGCGGTGCGTGATGATGGTCTCGAATTAATTCCTGAATCTCCCCCACATTCCAACCCGAAACAATTATTCTTCTTGAAGTCGGATCTTTTTTAATTAAATCAATAATATTTTTTATCTGATCTATTTCTTCGCCATGCGGACCCTTCCAGCGGCGCCACTGCTTACCGTAAACCGGGCCTAGATCGCCATACTTTTTTGCAAACGCATTGTTTGTTTTCATCTTTGCAACAAACTCATCAAGCTTTTGCCCCCATATATCAGAGTAACGTGGAAACTTTTTAACCAAATTATTTTTTTCCAGATATCCTTGAAAGGCCCACTCATTCCAAATCTTAACATCGTTTTGAACCAGATATTGGATGTTAGTTTCTCCCTTTAAGAACCAAAGTAATTCATAAATAATTGCTTTGATATAAACTTTCTTGGTCGTCAAAAGCGGAAACCCTTTCGTGAGATCAAAGCGCATCTGATATCCGAATATGCTTTTTGTGCCAACCCCGGTACGGTCTTCTTTGACCGTACCTTCTTTCATAATTTTATCGAGAAGTTGCAGATATTGCTTCATTTTACCCCGTTAGAGATAGGAAGCGCTTTAATCTATTTTTTAGATATCGCTTTCCATATCCACTTTTTAAATATTTCTCTCTTGTGTAGGCGTCGGTTTGGTTTATACATGCCTCGTAATATATAACTCAAATGGACCTCTTGCTCTAGTTGGATAAACCTGACTCTTTAGGTGCTGAGTGAAGCGCTTCCGTAAATCTTTCGTGCAACCAGTATACCAGTGGTTATCTTTTTTACTCTTTAAAACATATGTATAAAACATACCTATATCTCTAACGGGGCAAGCCGGGCACGGGGAAATTTTTGGTCATTGCCTTAACTTCTTTTTTGACTTTTTCAAGAACTTTTTGATCGTTAACATTTTCACAAACCAGATTCATCAATTCCCCAATCCTTTTCATTTCAGTCTTTCCCATTCCGCGGGTTGTTAATGCGGCTGTCCCGACGCGTATTCCAGAAGTTACTTGCGGGGGATTCGGATCGGCGGGTACAGCATTTTTATTGACGGTAATACCAGCAGCACATAAAGCTGACTCAAAATCTTTGCCGGTTAGATTCTTGTTTCTTAAATCTACCAAGATCAGGTGATTATCGGTTCCTCCGGTCACGAGATCAAAATCAAAAGCCAAGAGCGTGTCGGAAAGCGCCTTCATATTTTCAAGCACATTTTTGATGTAAGTTTTAAATTGCGGTTTTGATGCTTCTTTGAACGCAACCGCTTTGGCGGCGATTACATGTTCCAGTGGTCCTCCTTGCAGTGCCGGGAAAATTGACTTATTAATTTTTTTGGCCAGCTCTTCGTTATTGGTCATGATAATTCCGGAGCGTGGCCCGCGCAAAGTTTTGTGAGTGGTCGAAGTAATGATATCGGCAACACCTACTGGAGACGGATGAAAGCCGGTTGCAATCAATCCTGCGATATGGGCAATATCAGCGATCAAATAAGCTCCAACCGAATCAGCAATTTTCCGAAACTTTTTGAAGTCGAGTGCACGCGGATAAGCGGAATAACCGCACATTATAACTTTGGGTTTAACTTTTTTTGCAAGAGCTTGAATTTCATCATAATCCAATCGCCCTGTTTTCTCACTCAAACCATAGCCATAAGCATCGTAAAGCATCCCCGAAAAAGATACTTTTGAACCATGCGTCAAATGCCCGCCTGCGTCCAGGCTTTGTCCGATAATTACATCCCCCGGTTTGGCAGTCGCGAAATATGCTCCCATATTGGCCTGCGAACCGCTGTGCGGTTGGACGTTGGCGAATTTGCATTTAAAAAGTTTTTTTAACCGCTCGATTGCTAAATTTTCGATTTGATCTATTACTTCACATCCACCATAATATTTATGTCCCGGGTAACCCTCGGCATATTTATTGGTTAAAATAGAGCCCGTTGCTTCAAGCACTGCACGGGATACATAATTTTCCGAAGCAATCATCTCCAGCCCTTCGGTTTGCCGTTTTTCTTCTTCTTTAATTAATCTATAAATTTCACCATCGGCTTTTAAGCTCATCTTTTTTCTCCTCTTTTTTGTTTGTTATTTCTATCGCCTCAATATCTTCAGCAATTGGTCGAAGTCCTTCATCCGCAGAAGCAACAATCGCGTCGAGGGCTTCGCTGGCAAGCTCCGGTGGGAGTTCTTGCTCTTTTGGTTTTCTCTCTGCGGTTGTTTTGTTTGAATATTTTTCCTCTTCTTCGGATTGATGAATTAATGCTATGCCGCTACGGCTGAAAATTCTTTCCGCTTCCGCACGATCGTGGTATTTTCTCTGACACACAACTCTTTTTATGCCGCAATTGGCTATCATCTTTGCGCAAACCGGGCATGGTGTCATGCGGACGTAAATGGTCGCACCATTAATCGGAATCCCTCTTTTGGCCGCCTGACAAATTGCATTTTGCTCTGCATGCACCGTTCTCACGCAGTGCTCTGAATATGTACCATCGGCATTGTATCTTTTTTGCATTAGGTGACCGACTTCATCGCAGTGGTCATCTCCAATAGCAGAACCAACGTACCCTGCCGCCAGAATTTGATTATCTTTTGCAATGACGCAGCCAGACCGTCCGCGCGCGCAAGTCGCGCGCCTGGCAATAGCTTCCATGATTTCTACGAAATAACAGTCCCAACTTGGCCGCTTGTAATCTGTTTGACCCTCCGGCATCATTCCTCCCAGGTAGTGAAAATTTGATTATTTTATTTATTCACCACCGATTAAACTTTTTAAATATATCCCGCTCTGTCCAATATTATTTCTTGCTTTTTCAATAAAATATTTATATTTATCAAATTTCTACTACCTGGCCTCCTCGCTTTAAATTCGAAAGAATTATTTATTGATTTTGGCAAGAAACTTCTCAACCTTTTCTCGAAGTTCTTCCAACGTGCCATTGTTGATAATTTTATAGTCAGCTAGCTTGTAACACTTATTCATATTCATTCCTCCGCCCTGCCCATCCGCCTGCTTTTTTTCAATTTCTTTCAACTCCTTGAGATTTTTGATGTCATCTAACCTTTTTCTGTCTATCAATCTTTTGAGACGAAGCTCTATTGGAGCATCAACTCTTATGAGGTGAAAATCGGGCTTTGTTCTTAAAAATTCTATTTCACCGACCTGTCTGATTGACGTTAAAACAGCGTCTTTTTTGTTTATTTTTTTGTACGCTTGCCGCGCGAGATAATCATAACCCTTCGTTTCACGTAAAGCATTTCCATATTCAGTCATATTTTTAACGGAAATATCTTTACCTTCTTTTTTCATAATTTCACGTAATATGCCCGAAAAAGATATTGCTTGAAAACCTTTATTTTCAAAGTATTCAGCAACCGTATCTTTTCCCGATGCGATAGAACCAACAACGCCAATTATCATAATCTTACCTCCGTTAAACTTACCTCACTGTAACAATGAAATCGGATAAAATCAAATTTGTGAATTTTTAGGTAAAAATCATGTTTACCCCGCATTTATTTTGCAAAAATTCTTGCATAAGTTGCTAGCAGATAGGTGTGAGGGTAAAATGAAAGTGATGAATGCTAGAATATCAAATAGATACGCAACGTATGAATATAAGGTTCTCGAAAAATATGAAACGGGAATTGTACTTCAAGGTGATGAAATTAAGGCGATAAGGTCTGGCCGTGTTAATTTAAAGGGCTCATACGCAAAGATATTATATTCCACAAAATCCCGCCCTGAAGTTTATCTGGTCGGTTCGCATTTTTATTCATCAACAGTCGACCCATACAGAACAAGAAAGCTACTTTTAAACCGTCGCGAGATTAGAAAGTTAATTGGCCTGGTCCATGAACAGGGCTTGACATTAGTTCCCTTATCGATTTATCTCAAAGGAGGACACGCAAAAATCGAGCTGGCGGTAGGACAGGGAAAAAAGCTTTATGATAAAAGAGAAGTAATTAAAAAACGTGATTTAGAGCGGGCTCAAAGAGGAGCCAGGTAGTAAAAATCTTCTAAAAGGGAGGGGTGTATGAGAAAAAATTTCAAGATGGGGCTGGGGGTTCTGGTATTTGGCGGTGTTTTGATGAGTGTTTCGTATTGGCAAACTAATGTTCAAGCAGATCTAGCTACCGGCATCACGGTTGCGACCAAAGCATATAGTGTCGTATTTTTGATTGGTGTCATTTTTGTCATATTATCTCTTTTGTTTTTTCTTTTTGCGGCGACGTCGGGTAAGAAATAATAACTAAAAAACCACCCGTTTAGGGTGATTTTTTAGTGGTGGAACGGTACGGTCTGAAATTTTAAATTGCTTATGAGCCAACTGCAACGATAAATATCTTGTTTTACAATAAATGACATGATATCCTCTATTCTCATGTGATCTCGCATGAGAATACTGAAACCGGAGGTGTAACAGATGGATCCTTCTAAGACAACTGACGAAGGGCGTATGAGCGAGCTCATCTCGGCTATACCTCATACACCCAAGGGTCTCGATCTGAACGAGATTATAGAGATCAGCAAACGGCTTGGTTGGCAGCAGGAGGTCGGTAACGCGCCGAAGGGCGGTTGGTATCCTGGTGATGACATTAGTATCGAAGTGTGCTTGAGAGAGATTGCACTTAACCATGATGCACGCCTGGACATTGGCGGTCCAACTACATCGTGGGTGTGTCTCACTCCCCGACACTCTAGTGATCACCGCGCATATAAGATTCTGGATATCCGCTGGGTGCCGGTCTTCGAGGCTCTTATCCAACGGAGTCAAACCACGAAGACAGTTCGTTCCTGACCGCGCGAGAAGTAACCCTAGCCTGTCCTCGATACCCAAGGCTGTTGTCCATCTTCCCGGATAGCAGCCTTTTCAAAAAACCACCCAGTTAGGGTGGTTTTTTAATGGTGGAACAGGGGGGAAATCGGTCACAAATAATTTTCTACTGAAATCAAAATGTCCAACTTCGCCCGAAGGCTACGCTGGACAAACTCCTTTTCTTTATGATAGCGGCTCGCCAAGCGAAGCCACAATTTATTGTGGCGAAGTTTGGTGGAACTCAGGAAATTTGACTGGAACCGGTTAATAAACGAACTGAAGGAGTGGCAAAATATCTTACAATATTGCGATAGAACCCCTTCTCTAAATTCTACAATAAGTTCTTTATCTGCTAATGTTTATGCTTGACTCCCGATGTGTTTAAGGTTATTTTCTAAGCATGGAGGAATATGGAAAAAAATGGTGGATCAGAAAAGAAGAAAAATACTGTGAGTAAAGCACCTAAAAAAAACAGAGGAGAAATTGGGCGAGTCACCGCCGAAGCTTTTTGCGGCAAGCTGTTATAACGGTCCATCGTCATATTTACCCTTTGCTCTTTCCTCTTCTGTATTGGAACTTCAACAAATACTAGATATGCCGGTAATTTTGTTAATCCAAAATGACGATAGCCCGTTTGGCTCAATATCCGATGAACTGTGGGAAGCGATTTATCTCATGAAAGATCATTTAGCCAAGAACCAGCCTGTTGCGTTATTAGTTGATTCTCTGGGTGGGTATGCGAAATGTGCATACCAAATCGCTGACTTTTTGCGAAAACATTGCGGTAGCTATAAGGTAGTAATTCCCAGACGAGCTAAAAGTGCCGCCACCCTTCTCTCGTTGGGAGCTGACGAAATTATCATGGGTGATTGTGCAGAGTTGGGTCCGCTAGATGCACAATTCATTGACCGAGAACGGGAGGAATACAGTTCGGCTCTGAACGAAGTCCAATCACTTGAACGCCTTCATGCATTCTCACTTGAGGCATTGGATAAGACCACTATTTTTCTTTTGCAAAACTCAGGTAAAAAATTAGAGACCGTATTGCCGATGGCTATGCATTTTGTTTCAGAATTAGTTAGGCCACTATTCGAAAAAGTTGATGCTGTAAGGTATACAGAGAGATCGAGAGTTTTGAAGGTTGCTGAGGAATATGCAACTCGTTTACTCCGGTCAAAATATTCCATAGATGAATCAAGAGATATAGCTAGAAAACTTGTTGAGAAATATCCAGAACATGGTTTTATGATAGATCGCGACGAAGCAATGTCTCTTGGCTTAAGCACAGAAACATTTCCTGCTGATAAATATGGTATCATGGATGTGATATTAAAAAATATCGGTAGGATTACTGCCCTTGGCTATCTTAAGGAGGTACAGGATGTTGGAAAGTAATTGTATACTTAAAGAGCAAGCTATAAATAGTCGCAATCCCGTGGAAACAGCTATTGATACATCCAAAGAACACACACCTAACATTTGGGAAATATTAACAAAAAGTCAAGATGGGGATGATAGTCGCTGGTCATTTCCTGTATTAAACAAAAATTTTGGCAGAACTAACTCTGACAATAATGCACAATGTCCGAATAAAGGACCGAAAAATTCCAAGTGATTATAAGTCCACAGATAAATATCAAGGGGCATAACCCGTGAGACTAAAATCTATCTCCGAAAATATCTTTCTCTAAATAAGGTCCGGGGTCAATCGAAGAAATCAGCAGTGATCCCGAAGCGCTAAACATGGATCTCGAAGCCAACCTGTCTCCGTGAGGAGTAATAGTAAAAGCCTTGAGTATCTTTTTTGAGACGAGGTTAGAATAGATAAAGTTATTAGAAGATGACATAACACACTGGTTGATTTTTCTTACTTGCTCCTCGCTAATAAAAATTTTGTCCTTTTTCTTTTCGTTGTGATAAAGAATGCATTTTTTGGGAGATATAGGCAGAATAATTGTTGAATGTATCGGCCCCTTACCGTATAACCTATCCTGCGGAATGAGCACAACGGGATTATCAGAAGTTATAAAAACGGCTTTGCCTATTGATGTAATGAGATGAAGGGTTTTCATATAAAAACACGGTGCAATAGCCTTAGAGTCCTCAAGGGCAAGTTTCAGCAGTCCGCTCTCGCCCCCTTCTGCTTCAAGGGTAAAATACTTGTCAAAGTTGTATGCCTTTTCTCTCAAATCGTCAATTTCTAGATTGCTTTTAGTTTCTGTAACTTCCATCATGCTTTTTCTGAAGTAATCCCTATTTGCTGCCATTGTTCTCAAATAGTGTTTGAGAGCTATTTTATAGCCATCGGTTTGAACTTTTCTAAATCCGGGCGTTCTTACATAGAGCAGAGCAAGAAAATAATCTAGTTCCGCTTTTTCCTCTTCGGATAAATAAATACTGTCTTTATCAATGATTTTCTTGAAAATAGGTGCAGTTTTGCCCTCGATTTTATCAAACATATCCTCAATCATTGAAGAATCTTTCAGGGTAGATTTTTCTTGAACTGTATAAAAACTCTTTTCCGACCCAACGCTTCTTATATTTGGTTCTGTAATTTCTCTGGTACGCTGATATAGAAAGATATAATGATTCTGCCCGACTGATCGAGATTCGAAATTTCTTAAGTAAAACTGCGGAACAAAATGATGTAATGATCTCGTTTTATCCATATTACAACACTTTACTTTGCGCCTTAAGCGCACCCTCTATGACAAAGTTGCGACATTTACTGTATTCCGATGCACGCATTTTTACCGCTAGCCTCTCGTTTATACTGCAGTGATATTTACCATTCATAGTCCGCAACGGTTTAGGGGTTATAGCCTGAAATTGGAAGAATTCATACATTCCTATCCCCAAAAAATTAATAAAAGACATATTTATCAAATATTCGGTACTTTTAATAATTTGATCCCATGTTTCTGCGATCTTATATCCCTCTCCCACAAGGTTTCCCATATCTCGAATGTGTAGAAAGAATGAATTAGAAAAGGTAAAGTCTGTTTCGAAAATTGCATTCCGGTCTGTTAGCTTCTCGATCCTCTCTTGCAAATCATATTTTACCATCGCAAAAGCGATTGCTAGTTCACAGAATGCTTCAGGTACTTTCCCTCCGGAAAATACATCATCTGCCTTAGTTATCTGCTCCTTTATTTCTGGAGACGCTATTGCAATGACTAAATCTATTTCTGCAAGTGATATATGGAAAATACGCTGACAGATGGTATTGATTTGATTTTCTGCCCAACTAATTAGTTCTTTTGTCAGTTCTGGATCAGGGAAAATAAAGTCATGTTTGAAATTTTTTCGAAGAGTATTAACCCTCGAGAGATTTCCAATATCAATAAGTTTTGGAATGGATTTGTTTACTTCGCGAGCATAATATTCAATGTACATCTTTTCATTTTTCTTTGCTCCTACAGTTCCGCTATAGGCAATCTGAAACATCCAATCTAATGCATTGTGAGTATGTAAAATAGCGAACGCTCTCTGAACCCCTGACTCATTTACTGATTTTAGCGCATCATTAAGTAAGACCTTAACTGCAATTAACTTATTTAATATCTTCGAATCAATGTCTTGCATGATCTATTAACCGTTCTTAAGTTAAGTTTTCAACTTAAGTAGATAGTAGCGCTTAACGGGGTGAAGGGCAATTCATTTTCAAAAATCGAAAAATCGGACTTCCAACCCCCACCCCACCCCTTTTTCTAAAAAAGTATCGATTATTACCCCTTTCTTTCACCTGCGCATTATTTTCAAATTTTACCAAAAATTTTTTGGGTGTTTGCCAAAAATTTTGCGTAATATATATTGTAAATATGAGAAAGAATTTAACAGTCAAACAATCCGTGTTCATTGTTGAGTTATTGTCTAATGGCGGAAATAAAGTGCAAGCAGCTCTTAGGGCATATAATACAACTAGCTACAAGACGGCCTCTAAGATTGCTGATAGTAACTGCAACAATCAGCTCATCAGGGATAAAATAGAGCGAGAACTAGCTGATCATAACATCAATGCCGAAACTATCGCTACATTGATCTCTGAGGGCCTTGGAGCCCGTCTGACAGCATATGATGAGACAATTAAGAGTTATAGGCAGTTGGAATACCCCGATTATAATGTTCGGCACAAATTTCTATCTACAGTAATAGATATTTTAGGCCTCAGGCCCGCGGGCAGATAAGAAAATACCACTCTTTATGAGAACTCTTTTTATTTATAGGCAGTGGACAAGGCAGAGGTAAACGATAGGCAGCTCACAGAGTAGGACTAGCACAGACAAACACAGACATTTGACATGAATTTGGCGTCTTAGTGGATTTTTATCAGGGAAAAGCATTGCAGGCCTTGCGCATCTGTAACTATTCACCCTACTTGTTTGATCCTATTTCTTAAAGTGCTTTTTTGTCGTTTTGCAAAATCCTTATCGATTGCTCCCATCTGAACTAACTTGTCTGCCGAATCGTCATAAATTTTTAGTAAATCTTCTCCGATTCCGGTACTCGGATCAAAAACGCCACGGTAAATATGGAATCGGCCACTTTCTGCTAAATCCCCAGCGATCTCTCCAATTGTAGCGTAGACTATCTGCTCAATTTTCGTATCTTTTGCAGCCTCATCAAATTGTTTTGAAAATTTGAATAATCTGCTGTTTATTTCCTCATGAATCAGATCGAATGCTGGGCGTGGATATTCATCTTCGGCTTCTTTAAGAATGGATTTAGCTAGAAGAATTTTTTTAGACAAGATGGGTCTTGGTTTAGCACCGTCGGGTGGTCCAATTAGCCCTTCTCCTTCCAATAGTTCGACTAGATGGGCAGCAATTGAATACGGAATCTTTAATTTCCTCTGAAATAGTGCAGGGCTAGCATACCCTTCAGTTAGTGCAGTATTTCTCGCTTTTGAAAGAAGAGGGCCGATATTACTAAGAGCTTTGAGTTTTTTAGTTATCGAATAATGCTGGATGAGAAAGCGTGCGACTGTAAATAGTAGCCCAATTAGCGCAGAGATAATAAGAGTGATCCAGTGCAGCCTAAAAAGGGCAAATATGGAAATTAAAAAGAAAAAATACCCTAGATATTCGCAAATTTTAGCCACCGGAGATGATTTACTCGGATCATACATTCCAAGCAATGAATTGCGAGTTGCATCATCTAGCTTATCTAAATCAACGCCGTAATTTTCTTGCAAGCGCTGTTTGTTTTCCTCTGATACTTTGAACTCGGGTTTATTCATTTTTCCTTTACTGATCCATCCGGATTTATCAATCCAGCCCTTAGCATGATGATGTAATTGTATATATTTGTGATTTCCTGGCTTCTCGCTTGCCAGTCTTCGAACAGCTTACCAGTAGGCTCCTTGTCTTTTTTTTCTGTTTTATCCCCAAATCTCTTCGAATATTCTATCCTAACTTTGAGTTTGGGATGTGTAGAATAGTTTTCGTCTCCCTGAAAATTTAAAATGTCGTTCTTTAACTCTTCAATAACTTTTTTATTGTCTTTGCCGTAGGCTATCTCCATAGCTTTTCCGAAACTAGTGAAAACCTGGTTCTCTTTTAGTAACTCGGGCACATATTTACTTTCCACAATTTCGAAAAAAACTTTGTCGTTTAGAGCGACACGGCTTAGGCCATTGGAAAAATTATTACCTCCAAAAAGCTCGCATGATCTTTTATCGGCTAAAACTTCTCTGATCCTAGAAAATCCATTCGTTACCTTAGAGAAAAGTTTGACAAAAAAGTATAAAATCCAATAGGCTGGATTGTAAGATAGTAAGGCAGATAAAGTTCCGTCCTGTGCATTTTCTGAGGGTCCCGGCATAGCTCTTAGCGTCGAGATGAGTGAATTTTCCATTGTGTAAGTAAAAGAACCCCATCGTGTATCTTTGTTGCTGAAATGGCCATATTCATGAGCCAATATTGCTTTGAACTCGCCTATTTTCATGTTATAAATGGACGGTAAACCTACCTCAAGAACCTTTTGCCCTGTGCCAAAAACAGAGCCAATAACACTCCCGTTTGTATACACTCCAATTCCGGGAAAAGGCGAAGCGTATATTCTATCGACTGCTGTCGATCCAGCGGACTTGGCTACCTCGCAGACAAGAGACCAAAGCTTAGGCTCGTCGCTCTTTTTTAGTTCTATCCCAAAAGGTTTTTTCTTGGGCGGAAATAATAAATAAAAGAAACCCACTAATACTGCTATACCAGTTCCGAATACAATTACGATTAAAGCAATTGGAATGACAACTGGAATCCTTGAAGCACCAGACATTAACCAAAAACCATATACCCCAAGGGTAACAGCCGAATAGAAGCTAAATAACATTAAGTAGACCAGGTAAGGCAATAATACAAAGAGAAGGAATCCAAAAACGCTAAAAGGACCCCGATCAATCAGCTTTTCTTTCTGTCCGATAATAAAATTGTCTATTAGACCCGAAAATTGTTTATTTAATGAATTACCGATTATCAGAATAACCAAATAAGCCACAACGGCGACAGCTAAATAAATTAACCAATCATTCCAGTTGAAGCTAAGCCCGAAAATGTTTGCAAATAGAATCAACAAAATGCCAACAATCAAACCAAGCATAACAATAAATAAACAACATCCTCTCATGATGACATCCGGACGGTTTTATCCATAAAAAACAGACCCCGAAACGAGGTCTCCTTAAATTTCATATTAATCTTTGCTAAAGCCATATTTACCCCCACAGCCTTACCTGAATATTAGCTGAAATGCTAACTTTATTCAAGTATTTTCTTGGTCTACTAATAGAAATATTGTGCTAGATTACGGAGGGAGGACGCTTCGTTTTTACCCTGATGATTAGCAATAAGGAATTATTCACGGGCTTCATTCCCGCGATTGCAAACCTCCATGTTTCATAAAGCAAGGCAGGGGGGAATCGGAAAATACAGGGGGGAATCGGTCACCCATAAAAATCTGCTGATTTTTTGTGCGACCCCGGCTCGGCCCGTCGGCCTGCGCCTTTCGATTCCACCACAGGACCACCACACAAAAAAGCCACTAATGTGGCTTCTGTGTGGTGGAACAGGGGGGAATCGAACCCCCGTCCGAAAAGCGATTGAGGATGTGGGATCACAAGCTTATTGGAGTCCTAGTTTTACTTAGACCGCTTACCAGGACAATCTTAGCGGCCGCAGATCTGATTGGTTGTGCCTCATTCAGCCCTCCAGATCAAAGAGCTGGTGAGACAGCTACTGCTTTGTTAAGCGATAGCAGGTGAAAAAGTTAGACCCGCAAAAGCGGATTTTACTCTCTCAGTAAGTGTTTTAGCACTTAAATTTTTGCATCGAACGTTTTACGAGGATACGATACATACTCGGCTTGCCACATATCTCAAAGGTCTTCCCGTCGAATCCGTACTGTCCCATGCATGGAAGTATACCTTATTTTTTCCCTTTTGTCAACGTCATAACCGCTACAATCAGTCCAATTAATATAATACCAAAACTGACTAATTGCGCCAGATCAAACGGCCCTAAAGTCGGTTTATAGTCAATACGCCAAAATTCGACAATGATTCTTGTGACAGAATAGAAAATCAAAGTATAAGCAAAGCCGAACCTGCTTCCATATTTTTTTGAAAGACACAGATATATAAGATAAAAAAATACGAATAGAATTGACTCGTAAAGAAAAACAGGGTGGAAAAAATCAAAGTTTTCATATCCCGCTGGTCTGTTTTGGGGCGCGATATACATCTTCCACCAAACATCTGTCGGCTGGCCGATTATTTCCTGATTAAAAAAATTACCAAATCGTCCGATTGCCCCTGCCAAAAAAATCGTCGGGGCAATTAAATTTGCAATTTTCAAGAATTTCTCACGATAAATCGATGCGGCAATCCAAATTCCAATCAAACCTCCCAGAATTGCGCCATGGATGGAAAGGCCGCCATCCCAAATCCTGACAACCTCCAAAAGGTTTTTTGAAAAATAAGGAATGTTTTGCACAACAAACCCCAGCCTTGCCCCGATAAAACCAAATGCGATTACGTAGATCGGGATTGCTTCGGCAGAAGTTGATTTAATTGAATTTTTTATCATCTCTTTATCAGCTAGGAAATAGGCAATTAAAACTGCACAAGCGATCAAAAACCCATACCATTTAATCGTAAATGTTCTGATCAAAATGAAATTTGGGTCGGGTATAATTTGACCTCTGAATGCCGTGGGTATATAAATAAATAGAAAATAAGCAACTATAAATGCCAAGGCACCTATAAGAAAACCTTTGAGAAACTTGTTCATGGTTTTATCATATCACGGATTGATAAATGTGAACCCGTTTGGTATAATTTTGCTAGTTTGCAACTCAACATTTAATTTGCGTCCATAGCTCAGTTGGTTAGAGCGCGTCGTTGACATCGACGAGGTCAGAGGTTCGAGTCCCCTTGGACGCACCACGTAAAAAACACCCTTCGGGGTGCTTTTTTTTTAAACAGTTTAGGCCCTTTTGAATACTCCGTATTCCGCTAGGAATACCGAGATTCCAGCTGCAACTGGAACGGCCAAAACTGCTCCACCGATTCCCAACAATTTCATTCCAATAAGTAATGCAACGATAACGATTACGGGCGACATTCCGATTGATTTCTGCATAATCTTCGGAACCAGAATTTGATTTTCAAGCTGTTGGACTAAAACGTAAACAACAATAATCGCAATTAACTTCCAGAACGGAACTCCAGAAACAAAAGCAATAAAGACGGCTGTTGTTCCCGCCAAGATTGGACCAATAATCGGAATGACCTCAATAAGGCCAGATAAAACTCCAAGCGTTAGGGCAAAAGGAATACCCAGCGCCCAAAGCGCCAACCCATCGCAAACGCCGACAATTAACATAAGGGTTAACTGTCCCCTCAGCCAGTAACTCAACTTGGTACTCACTTTTTGAAACGTTGATCTTAAGCGTTCCTTTTGGTGAACAGGGATTAATCCAGTCAGGGTGTCTTTAACACCGTTTTTTTCAACAAGAAAATAATAAGTCAGCGCAAAAACCGTTACCGCCGAAACAACACCGCCAAATATCGAGAAAATTGCGTTTATAAACGTGCCACCAGCTGATGAGAGTTGGTTTGAAATATTATCTAAAATGCCACCTAGGGAGGCTGAGGTTTTACTAAAATCGAATTGACTTAATTTGTCAGGAAGGTTAAATGTCAGTTCTCTGATCTGGGTTGCAACAGGTGGAATTATTAAATATACCGCAAGACCCAAAACAACAATCAATGCCAGATATATGATTATGATACTCAAACCCTTTGGAATCCCATGTTCTGCCAAACGCGAAACAATTGGTTCGAGAGCAATAGAAATAATAAGAACCACCAACAAAATTATTAGAACATCTCTTACGAGATACAACATCCAAATTACAATAAATAGCAAAATAACCTTCAAAACTGACGGGATTGAGATTTCGTAGATAACTTTTTTCGGTTCTTCCATATGGATATTATGCCTTATAACGCCGCTTTCGGCAATACTATTTCGTCTTGGCGCTCAGCCTGTCCGTTAGTGATTAAGTCCAGAATTCCTCCGGGGCGGGTCAAGCTATCGTACAAAACGTCTTTATCCCCTATCGCCTTAATTACAAAGTTCGGCTGCTCATTAAACTGATTCATTGGTGTATTGGTTAGAACCCTTTTTTCATTAATAGACATCGCTTCCGCACCACTATTTCTAAGGGCATTAACAAGATCGATAATTTGAGTGGTAACCAGCGTGTGATTCACCGAAAGCAAAACGCCCGGTCCAACGACTTCGGTTTGCCCTAGAATGATTTTGTATTTTTCTCTTTCCTTTTCTAAAATCCTCTGTGTTTCCAAATTATTTGTCGCTGAATTTTCTAAGCTTGTTTCGTGGTTTATCCTCTCGACGAGCTGGGCCTTTAACTTTGCATTATCAAAATAAAGCTGGGATACCCTAACCGCCATCATTTGAGGGTCTTGTGCTGACCTAATTGAACCGATCTTGGTGTAGATAATATATTGATTCGTCAGCATAATTCCAACAATTAAAAACAGAAGTAGCCAGGCGACTCTGCGTAAAATTAGCATTAATCTATTTAATTTTGACATGTTCGGTAATTATATTGCCGGTGAAACTTGCTATATCGACCTCTTTGACATTGTCATCAATTGTGAATTTCAGGCCTTCTTTATCCACACGATCGTAAATCGACTTTAGGGCTGTTCTATCGTTAATTGCGCTTATTAATCTATCGCGATCGCCTAAAACCTTAATTTCAAACGGAGGCACAGTTTTCGTTCCATTTATTAAAACCGTATTAACAATACAATCAATTGAGGTTAGGGGCCCAACCCGTTCCTCCATACTGCCCGCTCCGCTTATCGAAATGGCTTCGGCACCATTTTGCCAGAGCTGATTAATCAAGTCCCGAAGGTCGGAAGCATGAGCAATCGCATTTGTCACATTCAATGGGGAGTCCGAATCGGCAAGAATAATCTTTATGCCTGAACCTTTCGCCTGTGTAATACCCGCCTGTGCCTTAAGACGATCAGCGGCGTCGATTAAACCCTTCATCCCCGATTGTCTGATTTTTACTTTATCTGCTAGGGCGTTAATTTGATCATCGGTTTTCGCGATTTGCTGTTTTAAGGTCCTCTGTTCCCCCTCTAACGTGCTCTCCATTTCCTGTAAAGAAAGATATGGGACCGCTGGAGTAATAACTTGCGGTAATTTATCGTTATATTGCCATGCCAAAAATGTACCGACCCCTAATCCGATAACCGCTAAAGCAAGGGCTATATTGCCGATAAAGATTTTTCTAAATTTTTCCGACCGGAATGGATTCGCCATACCTCTATTATACTTTATATTTAAAAAACTTCTGGTCGGGGTGCCGGGACTTGAACCCGGAATCTCAGGAACCCGAATCCTGCGCCTTACCAATTAGGCCACACCCCGAAAAAAATCTAACACAGAAATATTAGCAGAATATGGAAAAAATTAAAGATAAGTGCTTGAAAATTAGAACTGTGCTTGCCGTCCTTGTATGACATGGCTCTTTCGGTTATAATATCATCATGAGATTAGGAAAAACATTAATTAAACAAATTAAGAAGTTACGCAGGCGGGGAAACAGTTTGCCTCAAATTAGCGATAAACTTAAAATTTCGAAATCAACGGTTTATTATCATCTTAAATCTGTAAAAATCCCACCGAAATCAATGGAGAAACTTAAGGCTCGGATGAAAGGAAGCCAGATTTTGCGCGAGCGCAATATTGTTTTATCTCGGAAGGTGGCTAAGAGGGAGATTAGATCGATTGAAAGAAAGGATCTGATTATAATTGCATCTATCCTTTACTGGGCAGAGGGTGCAAAGAAAGATTTTACCTTTACAAATACAGACCCAGAAATGGTTAAGGTCTTTGTCTTTATTTTAAGAGAAGTATATGGTATAAGGAATGATGATCTAAAAATATCCCTAAGGCTTTACGAAGATTTAGATGAATTGGAGTGTCGAAGGTTTTGGTCAAATATTATAGGACTATCTTTAGGCGAAAATACCTCAATTAACGTGCTTTTTGGGTCAAAAAAGGGTAAATTAAAGTATGGAATGTGTAGAGTAAGAGTAAGGAAAAGTGGACAGTTGCTTAAAGAGTTCAATTCGGTGAAAGAAAGAGCGATTGAGATTATGTGCCCCCGTAGTTCAATGGATAGAACAAGGGACTCCTAAGCCCTAGATATAGGTCCGATTCCTATCGGGGGTACCATCAATTTTGAACCTGTTAATTTAGACACCCCACCCAAGAGTTAGAACTAAAACCTGAGAAATCAGGTTATTTTTATTATTTAAATTACTGATTTTTGATAACAGCTCTCGCAGTAAACCTTTTCCGGTCTTTCTGGTGTATAGGTGGTTTCAAATTCATTTTTGCATCTTCCCGCATGGTCGTGGCCTGACTCTTCACACATACATTGGCGGCTATAAAGCTTCATCGGATTTCTTTGGGCCATTCTCTTCGAATGTCTGCAGTCGGGACATAGCGTTGGAATTGAAACTTTTAGAATTTTATAAAGACGAAATTCTTGTGGAATTATCCTATAACCATTTCCACATTTTTCACATACAAGAACTTCACTAAGAACCTTATCCGAAACTAAATCGATATCTTTATTGATAACGAATTTTTGTTCTAATTCCGGCTTTTTACCTTCTTTCTTCCACTGGTAGCCTCTACTTCGCGCCGCTTCTTCTGTCAAAGGATAGTATTCCTGAGCAAGCGTGTCGTTGTATGGAAAGGGGGAGTTTTTGATAGGAAAGTTTTCTCCCCACTCACCGGTTCCCTTCATATGTTCAATTATCTTCGGCAAAAGATGTTGATATTCCTCTTTTGAATACTGCTTATTAAAAATACAATTGCTTTTATTATTTAGGCCTATGCATCCAAAGCAGTCAGTACATGAACTAATCGAATCACAATAGTAAACATTTTTAGAAAAACGGCAGAAGTTTGTGAAAGCACTCATATATGCACCGGTTGTCGCCTGCATTTCATAGATAAGCTCGATTTGCTGACCTGACATAGTGCAGTCGACCATATCCTTGGCCTGTAATCCGCCCAGCTGACAATGCCGGCTGTCTTCGGCGCCGTTCAACAAACTGAAACAGTCATAGCAGTTTTTGCAGTTGTAAAGATAATCCCCTTCACTATTTTCTGACGATACCATATGAGCATATCGCTGTGGTTGCCCGACAACCCACTTGTTAAATTTTTCCCGTTCCTTTTCGAGTTCGCCTTTCTCGAGTTTTTCTTTAAGTTCTTGATATTCCTGCTTCGATGCCTTCTCGTTATAGATGTAGTAACTTTTGTTTGAAAGATTCGCACATCCGATACAATTTTTACAATTGTTACAGCTTTTAAGCAGATAACAATCCAAGCAGTCATTACAATCCTGAAGATAAAAACTGTGGTAACATCGACTGCTATCGACGCAGCCGTATAGCAACTCTCCTTCGTTTACGATCAGGCAATCAATGCATTCTTTGCCCTTGATGAGAAGCGAAGAATAATAACAGTTTTCGCTAAAGAAGCAGGCAAATGCTAAATAACAGTCCTTATTGCTCATCCCGAATGTAGTATATTCACAGTTTTCATTTGTTCCATCTTGGTGCATGCCTCGCCTTGGAACATCTAGCTGTAGCTCTCTAAATTGCTCAAAAAATGGTCTTGTAAAATCAAAATTACGTCCGTAATCCATAGGATTCCATTTGTCTCCCCACCATATACCTTCGGCATACACCTTATGCTTTGAGTCTGGAGAATAAAGAGAAATCATCGACTTACCCGTGAAGTCACACTTTCTTTTATAAAGTTTGTTCTGATTTCGCACGGCCCAGCGTCTCTGTGAACGGCACTGCGAACAAAGTTTCGGATAAGGAACTTTTACTTTTTCAAAGAATTTCTTCTCATCATCGGAAATAACAAATTCTTGCTTACAATTATCGCAGGCAATAGCTCTTTTGGGTTTTCTCTCGTTTTCCATAACGACCAAATCATACCTGATAGAGGGTCTGGTTTCAACGGATATAGTGAGTAGACCTGTAGGGTAAATTTTGATAGGATAAAATCACGCATTCGGTGATAGGTCGGGAATATAGATACTCTCGGTTGAGTTTACAAAAATATTTCTAACATCCTCTACGATGCGGTACCATATAATAGTTTTGACCAGGGTAAATATGCTATAATTCAACCGAGAGAAAAATAATATAGCCCATAACACCGATCCTTACTGTCAAACGGACTTCGTCCTGTTATGACAAGTAGCGGCTGGTGTCAGGGTTTTCGGGTCCGCCAGAGGCGGAACTCGAGAAGGAGAAAACATGAAGGGATTTAATACGAATATCGAAAAAGATACTTTGGCAAACGATAATTTCCGTAAAGTTCTTTATACCGGAAAGCACAGTCAACTGGTGCTGATGAGCTTGAAACCAAATGAAGAAATTGGGATGGAAGTGCACGAAGAGAATGACCAGTTTTTCCGCTTCGAGAAAGGACTGGGCAAAGCCATTATTGATGGCAATGAATACGAGATCACGGACGGTTCGGTAATTATTGTCCCATCGGACGCCCAACATAATATCATCAATACTTCCGATTCAGATGATCTAAAACTTTATACAATATACTCACCCGCTCATCATCAAGACGGGGTTGTTCGCAAAACCAAGGCCGAAGCAGAAGCTGACAGCCCTGAATTCGACGGAAAGACTAGCGAATAAATACTCGGTAGATTTCTCTGTTGATTTTGACAGTTATATGTGTTAGTTTGGTCTGTTGATGCTAGAATCCGAGTAACGGTTGAAATCAGCCGCTCTTTTACATAGACGGACCCTTTGGGGTAGACTAGAAGGAAGAAAGGAAGTGAAGCCATGCGAAACATCACTGCAAAAGCAATACGGAAATCATTCAACAGCAAGACTGTTCTTGCAGGGGTGAATTTCGTATTGGCTGAAGGCAAACGGCTCGCCCTCATCGGCGAAAACGGCAGCGGGAAGTCAACGCTGCTTAAGATCATTACCGGGAATCTCAAGCCAGATGGCGGTGAGGTCTTCGGTCTGGAGAATGGCTGCACGTACATAGCGCAGGATTTTTCGGGCCACGACAACGAAACGCCTTACGAATTTCTGACTCGGCGCGTCCCATCTGTCCACAAGGCAACACGGCTACTTGACCAGTCCGGCTTCGATCTCGGCGACAATGAGGTCAGGCTTCGGCAGGTCAAGTGCGCCGATCTCTCGGGAGGAGAGAAGAAGAAGCTGGAAATCGCGGCAGGACTTGGAAGCGAATCGCTGTTTGTCGCGATGGACGAGCCTGAAAACCACCTCGACTATCAAACCCTCGAGTGGCTGATAGGCATCCTGACCAAGTTCCGTGGCGGTTTGGTTTTTGTCTCACACAACCAGTTTTTCATCGACCAGCTTTCGGACACAATCCTCGAGCTGGATGATGGCAAGGTCACCGTGTACGCGATGAAGTATGGCGAGTACTTGGCAGAGAAGGAGCGCCAAGTCGGTGGCCTGGCAAGAAGCTGGATGAACGAAGGCAAAACGATCGCACGGCTCCACGAAACCCTGGAGATGATGAAGGAAAGGATCAGGGTTAGCTCCGATACCGTGGGCACTTACCGACAAACGAAGCGCCGACTCCAAGTGCTGGAAGAAGGCCACGATGACCGAAGACCTTCGGCTGAACCCAAAAGGCCGAAGGTTAAGCTCTCTGCCGACCTGGAACGTAAGTCAAGCAAACTAATTGCCTCAGTTGACCATGTGAGTTTCGCTTACGGGTCAATGATGGTTCTTAGCGACGCTACCGCTGAACTCAGGTTCGGAGAGAAGGTTGTCTTGTTCGGACCGAACGGCTCCGGTAAGTCAACCCTCGTCAAGCTCATCACGGGTGAGCTGTCTCCTCAAAGTGGTTCCGCCCGAATCGGCGTCAACGTAAGGTGGCAGTTCATGTCCCAAGAACATCTTGAAGGCATCGACTCCACTTGGTCTGCCCTAGACGTCCTCCGGTTCATCCTAAAGTGGCCGGAAAATAGGTGCAGATCGCGCTTAGCCCAATACGGGATAGGTGCCGACCTTGTCACACAACCACTGGAGGTGTTGAGTGGCGGTCAACGGGCTCGCTTCAAACTTGCCCTTACCTTCGCCCAAGAACCAGAATTCCTGATCCTCGACGAGCCGACAAACCATGTCGATCCCCCGACGTGGGAAGCAATCGTCGAAGCGATCACGGAATACCCTGGGACGGTGTTGGCTATAACTCACGACCGTGAGTTCATAGACGCTATCGCCCAGAAACTCTGGGTTCTGAGGGACGGCAGGATCCGTATCGAGCCCGGCAACCTGTCCGACTACCTCGACCACGTGGGGGTGGAAAAGTGAAAGCAATTTCACCCCTCTCAACCTAGCCTGCCGGAGTTGTCTCGCAACTCCGGCAGGCCGACTTTCTTAAACGAGTTAATGTAGAAAATTTAAAAATTTCATAAGTAAAATTAGATCAGATTTGAGAAGAATATGAAAAAAACTGTTTTCTTATGCGGTCCAATGAAAGGGATTAAGAGAAAGAACGGTCTTAACTGGAGAAATAAAGCAACCGAACTTCTTTCGAGTAATTTTATTGTCAAACATGCCTACCGAGGACGTGAAGAAAAAGAAACATTTTTGGATTCGCGCTCAGCTGTGGCAAGAGATAAATATGATGTCTTAAAAAGCGATATTCTGATTGTCAATGATACATTTGAAGATGTCAGTATGATTGGAACATCAATGGAGGTTTTGCTTGCATTTGAAAACCATATACCTATTATTTTGTTTGGCAGGGCGCATGACCAGGATTACTTTTTAAATTATCACTCTCATGCAAGGTGTTATTCACTGCAAGAAGCATGTAAGTTAGCTAATCGTATGTTTTCAGATTAAAAATGAAACCATTTTTCTATTATGAAGGCGTTCGTAAATTAGCCTCAATTCTCAAGGGAAATGAAAGAATATATCTCGGAATCAGGCCTTATGGTTTCCACGCAGGAAATGCCGCGACAATGGTCGCTTATCCGATTCTCCTGTGCCGGAAGCTAGAGAAATTGGGTAAAACTCCAAAGTTTACTTTTTACGTCTTTCTAAATGATTGGGAACAGGATTCTTTAGACGGTCCTAACCCGAAATTATACCCTTTTAATATTTTACCGAAGTTTACTACATGGCAATACATGAAAGATCCTATTGACTGCAACAGATCGATTGTTGATTACTGGGAAACAATTATTGTTAATAATGTAAAAATTATCAGCCATTATTTCCCTGAAGTCAAAATTGTTTCACAAAAGAATTCTCAAATGAAAAATAAGCCAGAAATGCGAAGGTGCATACTAAAAACAATTGAGAATCCAAATATTATGTTTAACATTCTTAGGGAAAATACTGATAAAAAGGTTTTGGATTTACCAATTATCTTCTCCTCGGCAGTATGCCCTTTATGTCATGCAGCCAGAGGCAAAACGGAAGTGGTTAATAAACGAACGATAGTACACGAATGCAGCATCTGTGGTAAAAAAAGCTCTGGAAAATATAAGGATTTTGACTATTGGCTATATCACAAACCCCTTGCCTTGCCCCGCATTGAAGCCTTTGACGTAGATTTGTGCATCACGGGATCAACTCATTATGAAGAAGGCGATTTTGTTGTAAGGAAAAAGTTGTTCAAGGCGTATGGAATAGACAAGCCTTTGCCGATGATTCTTTATACACAATCGATTCTTGGTACGGACGGTAATATTATGGGCAAAAGCAAGGGAAATGCAAAGTTAATAGATCTCGACAAGCTATTAAATCTCATTACCACAAACAAAAGAAAAGGGAGGATTGTAATTCCAAGTAAAATATAAAAACGGTCCGTATGAAAAATGTACTTATTTTTTCGAATCCGTTCGGATATGGTCCTAGCGGGAAAGCCATAAGCATTGCTGAATATTTATCTGATCATTCTTCAAAAATAAATATTGTCATTTGCGGTAGTAAGCACTTGCGTAGCATTGCAAGTGGTAAATTTGACTTCAGGGAGATCGATGACCGAGACGAAAATTCTATTACGGAGGTATTAAATTCTATATCTGGTAGAAAATATGTTGTTAGCTCGCAAAACAGATTTGCCATAAGATCTGCTAAAAAATGTAATATCCCCTCGGCTTTTCTCGATGGACTCTCTTGGTTTTGGAGGGAAATACCGGAAGAACATTTTCTTGCCGATATAATTTTCTGGATTAATTATCCAGGAATAAAAAACAAGATTCCGGCAAGCCAAAAAAATAAAATAATATTGGTAGGTGGGATCACGGAAGATGTAAAAAAATCTAATCTAATTAAGCGCAATGGAATTGAATTCTATCTCGGGGGATGCAAAAATCCATTGGCACCAATTCCTCGCCACTATTTAGATTTATCTGCAAACCTGCTAAATCTCGCAATAGCAAAATCACTTGTAAACGGTATCTCGACGGACCGTAAGTCCCAAGAATATTTGAAAAAATACCCGACCGTTAGTAAGAAAATAAAAATATCCAGCCACACAGATTTTATAAAAAGAATTGCCGGACCTGAGCTTTTTATAACTAACGGAGGACAAACTGCGGCTAGTGAAGCGGCAGCCCTCAATACTCCGATCAGCTTTTTATTGCCAATGAATTTAAGTCAGGAATCACTCATAAATAAGGTATTGCTGGAGAATAAAGATTATCCCGCACTAAGTTGGAGCAAATATATAAAACCGCCTTCAAACCTTTTTTCGTACTCCGAGAAACGTGCCTTGGGATATTACGACGCCGCATCAAAATCAATTTTAGAGGATAAGAAAAAATTATCATTACTACGGAGGGATTTTTTGCAAATGCTATCTCAAGGCAAGAACACAGAACTACCAAAGATTCTGAAGGGCTTGGGATCTACGGGGGCGAAAAATATATTTGACGCACTTGAAAAAAAATGGAATCTAACCTAGAAAGATCACTCTATGATATTAATTAATAAAACCATCGAGCTTAAAAAATTCCGCTCATTTATTAATGGACTCTTCACTAAATACGGGCAAACCCATTTCCATCATTATTATGGAATCGAATCGGCTTTAATTCAAAATAAACACAACGATTTTTATGTCGCAATAGACATAAAAAATTCAATCGTTTCGGCATTTGGTAGAAAATCATCCGATACCTGGGAATGTTTCTTCAAAGGGTTCCCCTTACTTACAACAAATAATATCGATCAGAATAAAATTGAGGGGTTTGTCAAAGAAATAAAATCGATCCTAGGCGCAAACACCCTATATTTTCCGCTCGTATATCGTACTAGTAGGATTTTGTCTACATTCCAAAATAAGGATCAGTTTTATATTTACGAAAGACTGTCAAATCAAATTATTAAGCCTCCGTTTGACCAAGAAGAAATCTGGAAAAGGGTTAGAAAAAGATACGGGAGTAGGGCTGACAAACAAAAGTCCAAATTTGAGAAGGATCTTCATACCAAAACATTTAGCGGTAATGACGTTAAAGACATGATTTCAAATGTGGAATCAAATTCTTGGAAGCGGATTTATAAACAGGATATGTTCTCGCGAGATAATCAAATAGATTATTACAATAATTTGGTAAAATCAGGTCTTGCCGAGATTGTTTTTGCCTGTAACAAAACCGATTTGCCTGTTGCTTTTATGATAAACGTTGAAATAAATAAAATATTGTATGTACTGAAGTGGTCTTATGACGATCATTTCAAGAAGTATTCCCCAGGATTTTATCTGCTTACTGTGGATCTGCCTAGAAGATACGGGGACACTAAATATAAATATATAGATTTATACGGCAGTCTAGATAGTTTAAAAGCACTGGTTAAAACCGATGAAATAAAGAGGGTTGATGTTATTTTCTCGGATCATCGAAAAGAAGTTAAACAATTTTCCAGAGGGAAGATAGCTTATGATTCTAGGGTTAGAAATAATTATGAAAAGAACTTTGGTATCAAAAACCTTTTTAACCTTGATTAAATTTGCTATAGTTCATCCTTATGAATAATTTCAAAAGAAACAGACCTATAATAATGTTTGTCCGATCAACTGAAAACTGCAACGCAGGATGTTTTATGTGCGACTATGCGAAGAGGCATGGTAAGCCTTTTTTGAATAAAGACCAGGTAAAAAAAATTGCTACGGCAGCAAAGAAGTCGGGGATCAAACTAATCAGATTTACGGGAGGGGAGCCTCTTCTTGATTCAAATACCCCGGATTATATCGAATACCTTCACAAGCAGGGATTTAAAACTTCCATAATTACTAATGGTTATTTACTGCCATTACATGCAGCTTCACTTGCTAAAAAGGGTCTTGATCAGGTGGTTTTGAGTCTTGACGGAAGCACACCTGAGATACACGATAAACTCAGGAATTTACCAGGAATTTTTTTAAATGCTACGAAAGGTATTAGGGATATTAAATTATCAAATAAAAACGTCATTATTCGCGTCAACACCGTTGTAAGTCATCATAATATCGGTGATCTTGGGAAGATGTTGAATCTTTTATCAAAGCTAGGCGTAGACCAATGGTCGTTAATTCCAATAAAAGGCCCGGGTAACTTATGGCAGAACAGAAAACTCAGTAACTGGTTAAAAATCTATGAAGATTTTAAGATATTGGTAAGAAAAATTGATAAGCCGAAATTATTGGGATACTCAAAACAATGGGCTGGACGCAACAAAAGCGAAACAGTCAGATATTTTACCGAGGGAATCCCATATACCCCTAAAAGTAAGTGTGAATTAGTGAAAAAAGTTAGGTTTTATATCCCGCAATCAGACAAACTGGCAGCTTGTAATTGTGTGCCATGGAGATTAAGGGACGTAGATTTTAATAATAACGTGACCCTAGAAGGATTAAATGACGGAACAATACAGCCCCTGGTAACTTATTTAAATAACAATGGGTCGAGGATTTGTAAAGGTTGCGAGCCAATAAATGCTTTTCTTGGTGAACACCCAGACATCTTAGAGGATGACATTTTTTCGTTCTGATGAAAAACTTACCAAAGCAACGATCGGATGGGGACAGATTGGCCAGGTATTTTCAAAAGAAATACGGCGAAATCGTCTATTCAGGCACGCTTGCAATTGAAAGCGCTTTATATTCAGCTGGGATAAAAAAGGGTGATTATGTGGTACTTCCCGACAGCGTCTGTTATCGCATTTTACTCAGCGTAGTCAGAGTTCAGGCTAAACCAATAATAATTACTCCTCAAAATGGCATTATCCTGACCGTTGATGATATTAAGCCTATTTTGGCAAAATATAAGATAAAAGCGGTGATTCTGGTTCATAACATGGGAATACCGGTTGATGTAAAATCTTTCAGGGAATTACTACCAGGAGACACCGTGATTATAGAAGATGCTGCCCAAGCATGGAGATTAAAATATTCCGGCTTTCATATTGGCGGTCATAGTAATTACGTTATTACTTCTTTTGGTATGATGAAACCCCTTGGTTTAGGTATTGGCGGAGCTCTATTTTCGAACAGCAGTTCATTTAAAAAGTATCTGGATTTTAATAACAAAGCTTCCAGGGAAAATTCGGAGGCGATTTTGCCATATACTTTTCCTCAGACGACTGAGATTGATATCAAAAAACTTGTAACCAAGGGTGATTTAAGTTTTCGCAGTTCGGTCCGTATTGCAAACTTACTTAGAAAAGAATTAGACTCTCTGAAAATTAGAATCTGGAATCTTCAAAAAGGCGATGTGGCAAACTGGTACAAGTTTCCGATTTTTATTGATTCGAAGAAAACTTTCGACAGTGCCTTATTTCTGGCAGATAAGCATCACGTTCTTTATGAATTGCCTCATAAATCAGAACTAAGTAAAATACCAATGGCCTTAAAGTATAATAGTCTTGTTATAGATAACGGTACAAGAACAGGACGCAGAGTTGATTTGTTTACGGCTAGAAACACGCTAAAGAATATAAAATCATGGGTAAAAGAATTAAAAGAAACACTAGAATAAATCCCAATGAATTCGGCGATTTACTTTACGACCGCAAGGAGTTAGATGCGATATCTTGCGTTCTTTTGGATGGTAAGATCTTCCGTTATTCAGGCAAAAAACCATCTCCGACAGATATTTTTGAAAATAAAGTTAAAAGATACCTTGGCGTAAAATACGCTCACGGACTGAACAGTGGAACAAGTGCCCTAAAAGCTAGCCTAAGGGCGCTTGAAATTAAGCCTGGCGACCGAGTATTAATAAGTGCATACACATTTATTGCCACCCCCGCCGCAGTAATCAGTCTTGGTGCCATACCAATACCAATCGATCTCAACTTAGATACAGGTATGGATTTGTTTCAGTTAAAAACCGAGATTAATAAGGGTTGCGTCGCAATCATTCCCGTACATCTTCAAGGCAGAACATTCAATATAAGCCCGATCATTAAATTAGCTCACAAAAAAAATATCCCCGTCATTGAGGATGCCTGCCAGGCATTTGGAGCTAAATATGGTCACACACCTGCCGGTTGTTTTGGGGATATGGGCGTTTTTAGCTTTCAGCAATATAAACAAATTTCATCAGGGGAAGGTGGGATGATTATTACAAATAACAGAGATTATTATAGAAAAACGAAAATTTATTCAGACCACGGAATAGTGAGAGAGCTTAGATCGTGGGACACAGATGAGGCAATAATTGGCGATAACTTAAGGATGGACAACCTTCGCGCCGCAATTCTGAATGTGCAGATTGGCAAGTTGCCCGTTATGATAGCCACGCAAAAGAAGAATCGAGATTTCATTCTAGGTGGTGTGAGTAATCTTAAAATAACTTCTATTATAAATAGCTCGGATGTTAAAGGCGAAACCTGTATGAATATTTTGTTTCTCGCTGCATCTGTAAAAAAAACAGTCGACATAATATCACACGCAAAAAATAGCAAAATTGAATTTAGATATTTATGGGATAGACCTTATTATAAGCATGGAATTTTTGAAAAAATGGAAATGACGCCAAGGTATTTAGGATCATTTATTTGCAAGAATGCGGAAGATATTTCAAAAAGATTGGTTTTCCTTTCGATTCCACCAACATTATCGGGTAACGATTTGAAAAAAATTGTTAAAGAAATAAAAACTTTACACAAATTAAGACTTATCGTCTAATTAAAATGAGCGTACGAGTAAAAAAGTTGAGCCAAAAAAAATATGATGCATTAATTAAAAATGCGAGGAATATTCCTTTGTGGCTCATACCTGAATTGACTATGTGTTATAAAAATAAAATTCTTCTCTCGGCTTTCAGGGGAAATAGTTTAGCTGGAATATGGGCTGTTCCTCTGGCTGATGCCGGAGAAAGAAAAACAGCTCGTCGAGAATATAGATTCCTCCCCTACTCGTCACCTTATTTATTTGAAAAAAATAACCTAAAAAGAAGAGAAGTTGCCTATAAACTATTGGAATATTTAACAAATAATTGTGATGATATCAACCTTCCATTCGATCCTGAATTTAAAGAATTTGCTCCGATTCAAAGCCTAGGAGCATTTGTAGAATGGAGGCACACACATATTTTAGAAAGACCGCTTGAGTATGGAAAAATGTCAAGCAAACTGAGAAATCACATTAAAAATGCGAAGAAACTAATACGAATAGAAATCGGTGCTGATTATTCAAAATTTGATTTTGACCAAGCAATAAAAGGATCAAAAGAGGAAAGATCTGCCAGACAAAAATCATCAGTTAACCTAATCAAAAATGGTCATGCAAAAACCATTTCTGCATACCAAGACAAAAAGCCATGCGCAGGCATATTTATAGCGACTGATTCCGATACGGCTTATATGATGCATTCATGGCAGTCTAATGTTGCTCCTCGCGGTACCACGAGCGCACTGATAGTCGAAGGAGCTAACTGGGCACTGAAGAAAAAACATTTAAAGAAATTTGATTTCGAGGGTTCGCTTCTGCAAAAAGTCGATTATTATTATTCGGGATTCAATTGTAAAATCGTGCCTTATGGCCATGTTTTTTGGAGCAAGGAAAAAAAATCTCTATATAAAATGATCGAAAAATCAATCAATATCCCCGAAAGATTAATAAAAATATAAGACATGATAACTGCACTTGTAATTAAAAAAATGGGATTAGAAAACCATAGTTTAGTCGAAAAAAGTTCGAGCCGACTCGGGGGCAAAAATTTAAAATTTGAAAGCAAAAATGGTGAGGTAGTCTTTTTGAAGATAGGCGAAGGAGTTGCCGCTGAATCTTTAGCCAGAGAGAAAAATGCCTTAGAGTGGCTAAAAAATAAGGGGGTCAATGTCCCGAAAGTTTTAAATTATTTTGTGGATAGAAGTGATGGAACGAAATATTTACTGTTGTCAGCCCTTGATGGTTTGGCAGTTCATAAAATCACAAACATGGACAGAAAAGAGATACTTCGCATTGTCGCCACGGCGTTAAAACAGTTTCACTCAATTAGCATGAGTGGAAGCGGAAAATTAAGAACCCTTGACGACGACTTAATACATATTCAAACATGTCTCAAGTTTGGTCTAATAAAAATAAAGGATTTCCAAAAAGCTAACAATGGCAAGACGCCCGAAGAAATATTTTCTTATCTTAAGCGAGTAAAAGGGAAAATTTCTGACAGCGTAATTGTGCATAGTGATTACTGTTTGCCAAATATTTTGATTGCCAAAGATAGTTATGGGTTTCTTGATGTTGGCGATTGTGGCCCTAGTGATCCGTATAAGGACTTTTCAGCTATCGAAGGCAGCATTACGAGAAATTTCGGCAAAGAGTGGATCGGGCTTTTTTACAAATGTTATGGCAAAACAAGCAAGGTAGACACATTCAAGATTGAGTACTTTCAATTAATTGACCAATTTGGGTATCATCTCGACATTGAAAAATATCGTAAGTTTTTTAGAACACACCGAAGACATAATTGAACCTCATCCGTATTTTTGTTATCCTAGAGCCGATGAAAAATGTAATTGAAGTAAAAAAGTTAGTTAAAAAGTACGGTAAGCTATCAGCTGTCAACAATATTTCTTTTGTTGTCCAAAAGGGAGAAGTATTTGGATTACTTGGCGAAAATGGTGCGGGTAAAACAACCACCTTGGAAGTTATTGAGGGGCTGCGCAAGCCGACATCGGGTAAAATATCCGTTTTAGGGCACGACATCAAACACGGAATCAACTCGATTAAGCAAAAAATTGGCGTTCAACTTCAATCATCGGCATATTATAGTTTTCTGACCTTAAACGAAATACTTAGCCTGTTCTGCTCTTTTTATCCTACGTGCGTAAAACCAAAAGATTTGCTCGAAATGGTTGACCTAACCGACAAAGCCAATGCATTTGTTAACAACCTTTCGGGTGGACAACGCCAGCGTTTTTCGATCATTGCCAGTTTAGTTAATGATCCTGAAATTGTTTTCTTAGATGAGCCAACGACCGGTTTGGATCCTCTCGCCCGCCGAAATCTCTGGGGAATTATTTCTAAAATTAAAGCGCAGAAAAAAACGATCATTTTGACTACGCATTACATGGAAGAAGCGGAAGTTTTATGTGACCACGTTGCTATTATGGAAAAAGGTAAAATCCTGGCCATAGACGAAACTCATAAATTAATCGAAAAAGCCAGAAACCCATATGTCATTAAGTTTATTGCCAAAAACATTAACAAACAAATTTTCAAAAAAATATCTTCGTACGGTGAGATGAGTAACGTCTTTGGCAAAGAGAAGCTTTTTGAACTTCGGCTCAAAAAGCAAGGGGATGTCAATCACGCTCTCGCGTATGTACAAAAATTAAACCCTGAAAACCTGATTGTCGGCAGTGCCACACTTGAGGATGTTTTTATCGAATTAACGGGACGGACAATTTTAGAGGATTAATATGTTTTGGAGATTATTCACAACTGACATAAAAATGTTGTTTAGAAACAAGCAATCGCTGTTTTGGGCTTTTATGTTTCCTGTCCTATTCACGATTATCTTCGGTTTCTTTTTTGGGGAAAATACTTCCGTTGGATCGGTAGCACTGGTTAACGATTCAAGTACGCAACTTGCCCAAAATTTAGATAAATCGATCTCGGACAGTACCTTGTTTAGAGTCGACAAAAACATTGCTGAAAATGACATAAAAAACGAGATAAAGAAAAGCAAGATCTCAGCCGGAATTGTAATTCCGGAGGGTTTCGGCAATTTGTCTCCCGATTCACCAAAATCAGTAAAAGTTATTGTTGATCCGGGAAACGCACAGGCCAATTCGGTTATAACTGGTTATGTCCAAAGTTATCTAACCCAAGCAAGTTTTCAAATACAGGGAGCAAAACCGGTATTTAATGTCGATGAAGAGAAAACAAGCGATCGTACATTAAGTTATTTCGACTTCGTGCTCGCGGGAATTTTGGGGTTAGCGCTTATGAACTCATCGGTTATCGGCATCTCGGTCAGCATGTCAAGATATCGAGAAGATAAAATTTTAAAGAGAATCACGACAACGCCTCTAAAAACCTGGAAATTTATTGTTGCCGAAATCCTCTCACGTCTTATCATTAACGTTTTACAGATCGGCG
>CAYYMZ010000006.1:0-39345 GCA_964473025.1 uncultured Candidatus Saccharibacteria bacterium | reverse complement strand
AAATTATCAGTACTTGAAATACTCTCGGCCGAAGCACTTCTTATTTGGCCGGTTAGAATAACGACAACAATAACAAATCCGCTGAAAACTGAGATCTTTAGAATATTTTTTAACCTGTTATTCACTTCCCCTCCTAATTCACGAACGTACCCTTGCTATATTTAATATACCATGTTATATAACAAATGTCAAGCCCAGTATCATGGTGCTGGGCGCAGACCCATGCAGATATCTTTCTCAAATTAGAGGACAAAGTCCCTTTTTGGAAAAGACATTCTGGCGGGGTCAAATATTGGTAGGGTAGTTTTTATTGAAATAAAAATTTACCCAAATTGGGTAAATTTTTTCCCTGGTCGGCCTGGCAGGGATCGAACCTGCGACATACGCCTTATAAGAGCGTCGCTCTACCACTGAGCTACAGGCCGCTTCTGTTATAATATACCGAAGATGTGTTGATTTTCAAGATGGATTGATATTTAATATCATTAGTCGTAAAAAATATTTTAATGCAAGAGAAAAAGGAAGGAAGCTCTCAAGCAGGGGTGTCAAGCCAAAATCAAGCAAAAAACTCAACCAAGGTAAGGAAACCCTTGGGAAAGATGGTCTTGATTGTTTTTTTGGCTTTATTTTTATTATTGCTTATTTCTTACGCCGCACTAACAATCGCCTCTTCCGGCAAGTCATTGCCACAGCTAAACTTAGTTGGAACGAGCGTCGGGAGTAAAACCAAGGCAGAGATATTCATGGTGGTAAAAAAGGTTGCCGAACAAAGAAAAGACCAGAAAGTAACAATCGATTTTGAGGACAGTCAAGAAACAAAAACATTCAACGACGTGGGATTGGATTTAAACATCAATCAAAGTGTTGAAAAAATCTATAACTTTGGGAAAATTAAGGGAATTTTTCCTTCTCCTCAATATATTTTCGCAACTGCAACCGGGACGCTTAAGGTTCAGCCCTTAACCTCCTGGAATGCCAACGCGACCAAGCAAATCTCCGAGATGGTGATTGGCAAAAAGCAAGATGCTCAGAACCCAAAACTAATCTACTCAGATAATGTGGTCAATATCGAAAAAGAAAAAAATGGCTTCACATACAACATTCAAACCTTAAGCGATGATCTTGAAATATGTTACCTCAAGGCATCCTGCGATCAAATTACTGGCAAGAAGGTCGCGCTGCGCAGTAATGTTACCGAGGGTGATCTGGAGCCATTCAAAGGACAGTTTGACGAAATAGCCAATTTAAAGATTGTTTTAAAATATGATAGCAGAAGCATCCGCCCAACAGGTGAAGACCTGATCTCATTTGTGGATCCAGAAAGAGTCGTTTTAGAACAGAAAATTGCCTACAATGATCAGATAATTGACGATTATTTATCCGATATATCTGGCAAGATCAATAAAAAAGGAAAAAACAAAGTTATTTCCACTTATGATAACTCAATAATTGACGAGGGGCAGGAAGGCGTCACATTAGATATTAAAATAAGCCGCGAAGCGATCAAAAAGGCCCTAACCGACAAAAGCACCCAGGTTGAGCTAACCGCGAAAACAACCCCCATCGAGGAAGAGTTTGTCGGCCCGGGTTTCACCCCGGGTAAATATCCGGGCAAATTTATTGAAATCAATTTAAGCGATCAAATGCTATATCTGATGGAAGGAACAAATAATGTCGGGTCATTTAAGGTTTCGACTGGAAAGTGGTCAATGCCGACACCCATCGGCGAATATTCAATTAACAACAAGGATCCAAGGGCCTACTCCCAAGAATACAATTTATATATGCCATACTGGATGGCCTTTATCGGCTCGCAATATGGTATTCACGAGCTTCCAGAGTGGCCCGATGGTACCAAGGAGGGCGAGGGACACCTTGGTACGCCGGTTTCGCACGGTTGCGTGAGATTAGGACGCGGCGCAGCAGAAACGGTCTACAGTTGGACCGATATTGACACGCCGGTTTACATTCACAGATAACTAGTGCAACCAAAAACGGCCTGGTGGCCGTTTTTTGAAACTTATTTTTTTACCCGCTTAACCGTTCCCTTATCTTGGATTTTCTTAAGTGAAATCTTTTTGACTTTTTTTGGTTCAACCTTTGGAACTTTAATTTCGAGAATCCCTTCCTTAATTTGCGCCTCAGCCCGATTAGCATCGGCATATGGAGGCAGAGCAATAATACGAGAGAAAGAACCGTAGGAGCTTTCAACATGATAGTAATTCTTGCCCTTTGATTCTTCTCTTGATTTTCTCTCCCCGCGGATGATTACTTTATTTTCTTCAATCTCGATGTCAACATCTTCTTCTTTGACACCTGGGACATCAGCTTCAATCACCAGTTCCTTTTGTGTTTCACGAACCGAAACCGAAGGATGATAAGCGCCATCTCGAGCCGATTGCGGCTCTTCAAAAAACCTGTCAATTTCCTCGCGCATATTCATCATTTCCCGCCAAGGAGACCATGGCAATAAACCTTTAGGCATATCGCCTCCCTTCTTAATTATTTTTCTATTTTCTGAAGTTTCCTCGTCTTGATTTTCTTCAATCTCTTCGTCTAACCCATCAGTTATCTGATTAAAAACGGACTTGAACCCCTCGTCAAACGACCGGAAAATAAACTCGACTGGCATTTCAAAAAAATGAGCAATTCTAATTGCCAGGGCGACTGACGGAATACACTTACTAGATTCAAGAGCAATCACCGATTGCCTCGAGATTCCTAACTTTTCCGCCAACTCACCTTGGGTTAAATCAGCTTTTTCGCGGTACTGTCTTAAATAACTCGCTAGGTTTTTATCTGTATTCATTTCAGGTAAAATTGTAAAGCAAACTTTACAATCTGTCAATATAGTACCTTAGAGAAATTTCGGTTTTCTTGCAAAAAATGAGCATATCGGCTTAAGATAATATGTAACTTAATAAAAAGGAGTGGCATGGTCCTAAATCATATCGAAAATCTGATCGAGAAAACAGGAAAAAAACTTAAACTTTCCGATAATTTGATTGAGCAACTGCGCGAGCCCCAACGTGTCATCGAAGTGAATTTTCCAGTTAAAATGGATTCAAAAAAGACGCAAATTTTCAAAGGATACCGCGTTCAGCACAACAATTTTCGTGGCCCGTATAAAGGCGGAATAAGATACCACCCGCAAGTTGATCTCGAAGAGGTAAAAATTTTATCTGCACTGATGAGCTTAAAAACAGCAGTGGTTGACATCCCGTTTGGCGGCGGTAAAGGCGCCGTTAAGGTTGATCCCAAAAGCTTATCCTCCGGAGAGCTTAAACGTCTAACATACGCATACGCAAAGGCAATATCCGACTTTATTGGAGAATCCAAAGACATACCCGCTCCCGATGTTAATACAAACCCCCAGATCATGAAATGGTTTAAGGATTCATTTGAAAAGGAAACCCATCGAAAGGAACCGGGACTTATTACCGGCAAAGCCGAGAAAGATGGCGGCATTAAAGTGCGCGATGAGGCAACCGGTCTAGGCGGGGCTGCAATCGCGCTTGAAGTGGCTAAAACAATGGGACGCAAACCCCAAGATCTAACGGTGGCAATCCAGGGTTTCGGCAATGTCGGCGCCCATCTCGCCCACCACCTCGATCATATGGGGTTTAAAATCGTCGCTATTGCCGATGTTGACGGCGGAGTAACACACGAGGACGGACTGGATTATCATAAGATATACAAAAAATTGCGTGATGGGGAACCGCTAAAAAAATTATGCTTCTGTTCCTTGCATGGCGAATCAAAAGATTGCTGCAATGTTGGGGCAAAAGAAATCTTGGAGAATGAAGTTGATATTCTGATCCCGGCCGCCGTTGGCGATCAAATCACAGCTCGTAACGTAGACAAGATTCGGGCAAAGATTATTATCGAAATGGCAAATCACCCTATTGATGAGGAAGCGCAAAAAATACTTGAGAAAAAGAATGTACTAATTGTTCCGGATATACTTGCTAATGCCGGCGGGGTTCTGGCAAGTTACTTCGAATGGAACGAGAATGTAAACGGTCAAAAACTTTCTTACAAGGTAGCAAAGGAAGAACTTGTTCGCAAAATGCAAAGTGCTTATAAAGAAGTTGAGAGGGTGAGTAAGGAAAAAAAGTGCACTCTCCGTGAGGCAGCTTATCTGGTTGCCATATCGCGGTTAGCAACAGTGGCCTAAAAAAAGATATAATACATTTAGACACAAAGGAGGCGGAAAATGCGTTTTTTTCTAGCGCGTTTTAAATTGCGCGATAAATTAAAAACGGTCAGAATTACGCCGAGATGGTTTCACCTCGGACTCTTTTTGATAGTTCTTGGTCCCGGCATCATTACCGGCGCAGTTGACAACGACATCGGCGGCATTGCAACATATTCTTCGGCTGGCGCATCATACGGCTATACGCTTTTGTGGGTAGTTGTTCTCGCCATAATTCCTTTGGCCGTGATTCAGGAAATGAATGCCAGAATGGGTGCGGTAACCGGAAAAGGGTTGGCAGCATTGATCCGCGAAAACTTTGGCTTAAAGATTACTTCTTACGCCTTAATCGCTCTTTTGATTGCAAACTTTGCAAATATCATTGCTGAATTTGCCGGTATTGCAGCCGGTGGCGAAATATTCGGAATTTCTAAGTTTATTACGGTTCCGATTGCGGTAATTCTTCTTATTTTCCTCATTTTGAAAAACAGTTCTCGTAAGGTGGAAAAAATACTGCTTTTGTTTTGCTTGTTTTATATTTCTTATGTTGTAACCGGATTTCTAGCTCATCCCGATTGGCACAGCGCCTTGGTTGGAACTATTATGCCGACGATCAATTTGAAAGACGTGGGCTTGGTTACCATGATAGTAACCATTATCGGTACGACAATTGCCCCTTGGATGCAGTTTTATCAGCAATCTGCGGTAGCGGAGAAAAAAATCTTGATTAAAGAATACCGCTATGAGGTTTGGGACACTTATGCGGGTGTGCTTATCACTGAGTTTGTGGCATTTTTTATTGTTTTAGCCACCGCCGCAACACTTTACAAAAATGGGATTGTGATTGAAACCGCTGCCGATGCCGCCCGCGCCCTAATTCCCTTGGCCGGACGTTTCGCCGGAACTCTTTTTGCCTTCGGGCTTGTTTCGGCAGGATTTATGGCCGCCATGGTTCTTCCAATTTCGACCGCTTTTTCAATTTCCGAGGGTTTCGGGTGGGGCGCTGGGCTTAACAAAAAATTCCATGAGGCGAAGCAATTTTACATCATCCTGATTTCTCTTATCGTTATCAGTGCGGCGGTTATTCTTTTGCCAAACTTGAACCTCATTAAAATTATGCTTTTTTCCCAAACCATAAACGGCATGCTTTTGCCGGTCATTTTGATTCTAATGCTGATTATCATAAACCGCGAATCGGTTATGGGCAGTCACGTTAACACAAAAACGCAAAATGTCATTACGGTTATCACCACCACTGGAGTAATTATTTTAACCGTCTCTTTAATTCTCTTCACATTTCTGGGAAAATAACTTAAAGATTATGAGATTTACAGAAAACATTGTTGGCCTAAAAGTTTACGATCATTCAAACCGTCTTGCCGGGAAAATAGATGATTTAATCGTTTCCACGCGCGGCAATTATCCGAAAGTTAATTCGGTTGTTATTAAATTTGATCAAATATCCTTTATCGGTGAGACACCATTAATCGAAAAAGCAAGCAATATAAAGCTGATCGTTCCTTTTTCCCAAATAATATTTTCGCCCTCCAAGGTCAAACTCCGACTCAAAGAGGAAGAACTGCATTCAAGATATATGGCGAAGGACGAGATTCTAGTCAAGCGCGATTTAATTGATTGTGTAATTGTCACCTCCGGCGGACAATCAATCGGCAGGGTTAATGATGTGGTTTTGTTCGAGGTGGGACAGGAACTCGAAATTTTCGGCTTAAGCGTTGGGATTGTCGGAATTGTCGCAAAACTCGGGCTTGAAATTCCAATCGAACTATTAGATAAGGGTTTTGGCAAATCGTTTGTTGAGACAGTTATAAACTGGAAATATGTAAAAGATTATCATCCACACAAAAATGAGGTTATTTTATCCGTCTCTAAAAAGATTGAGGCTGCCGGTCAAATTGATTATATTCAGTCCAAGGAAACCAAAAAACCGAGCCGGTTAAAGAAACCTCCGTTTATTATTATTCCTTGGTTGCTAATTGAGAAAGCTTTCAAGAAGAAAAACGGCGACCATACTAAATAGTTTTTTAGTTTAAATTAAGACCTGTCGGAATATGCAATCGCGAAACCGATAACACCTATTGCAACTTCGACAACACCTACCCACTCAGCCACAGATCCAAACCAAGTCCACGTCGGGACGAGAGCGATTATTCCAAGAATAATCAAGATTAGAGAAACGATTTTAAGGACTAATTTCGACATCTTTCCTCCACTTTATTTATTTACAACTTGTTTGAAATCCCTTCAGGGTATCTGCTATTTCTTTTTCGGTTAAGCCTTGTAAGTCCTGTGGGGCTTCTTCCCACGTTGAATATGTAAACGTGAAGCCCTTGCAGGAAGAAACTTCGGTCTGCGGAAACAGTGTTTTCGCTGTTTCGTTCCAATTACTATCTTTATAAACATAAACTGTTAGTGCTGTCGCGCGGCCGGTTGCGGAATATTTCGGGTCGGAAGTAGGCAGGGTAAATTCGATCTGGGCATCAACTTCACTTTTGGGTGCGAGCGTTGTTTTAACTTCATATCCCTTCCAAATTTCTGAAAAATTAATCCTGAAACCAAAATCACTGTTATTATAGGCGCGCCAATCGTCCGTCTTTTCGGATTGAACAATCGTTGTACCGGCTTTGGGTGAGGCGGTGTCGCTGGGATTTGCCATCGGTGTCGGTACTGCCTCGTTTTGGGTTTTTTGCTGTCTATTCAGAAAATAAAAAACGGCTACTGCCGCAATTGCGGCGACTAGAACTATCCAGAAACCAACTTGATACTTTGTTTTGCGTTCCATAATCGAAATAATACCACAAGTGTCTCATTCATTAAAACTTTTTGAGGATGTTCTTTTTTTTGAAATAAATTCTCTGAGCAACAAAGCCGCAGGCAAGCCCAAGTACAAGAAAGACGACAAGAACAAGATATTTATAATTTGGGTTTTTATCTATACTTGCACCCAAAACCTGCGGTTGATTTTGGGGCGGCTTGGACGTTGTATTCTCTGGAGAAAATACGGTGTTCAAATCAGAATTCTGATTTGTAGCAACTGCATTATTTTTAACATCTGCTTCTTGTTGATATGTTAGCGCGGCTTGTTCTTGAATCGTAGTAGTACTTTTCTGTAATTGATCGTCTTCTGGACAAACATTGCCAAAGCTTGTTTTTTGAAGAAGAAGACCACCGGTTCCTTTTTGCCAGCCATTGATATCGCCATTTACAACTCTTGCCGACTGGACACCACTCACCGAATATACCCAATTACTAGCTTTAAAAAGCCAGTAAGACCAGTAATCGGAACTTGCCCCCGCCTCCCAAGCCGACTTTGCCTCCTCTCCGTCTATTTCAACTAAAAAACCCCTATCAACAACAGGATTAAGTTTCGCCTGACTTAAAAGGTCGAGTCCTGAGATAGAATCTTGATTAAATTCAACACAACGCTTGGTCACACTGCCATCACTATGGCGCACGACTACACCAGCACGATTCGCCGCCCACGAACTCTGCGGAAAAAAAAGCGCGACCGAACCAGCTAAGACAAATGTTATATATATTGTTATATTGAATTTGCGGTGATTAAATTTCCTTAATACTGCTGGCAGAAAAGATAGAATGATTCCAATAAAAAATGCAATAATTGAAATCTTAAGGTAATTTGGGCTTTCGCTTTGTAGTTGAGCATCTTGAATGCCCAAAACTTTTTCTTGAGACCTGCTGCCTTGATCTAAGGCGGTTTGCGTTTTCACGGTCGGCGCATAATTTGTGCTTTCTGTTGTTTGGCTTAGTTTTTTTGGTTCTGTCAAAATCGAGGGAGGATCGACTGTTGATGTCGAAACAGCTGCAGTGTCTTCCTCAGACAAAAAATCTGTTTGGCTTGAATTTGGACTCAGTTTAGCATTTGGCAGCGGAGTAACAATAACTGATTTAGAATAAGAAGTTAACTCAACCCCCATAATCGGATATGGCGTAGCTTTAAGAGCAGGCAGGACAATTGCGGTCGTCCAAACAGGATTCATCTTGCCATATGTTTTCGAGAAGTTATAGGACCCATCCAAGTTTCTCAATGACTCTAAATCATCGAGTACCGTTTTACCTGAATTTGCCCAGAAAATATCAGTTGGTTTTTCACCCAGAGCATAGATAGCTTGCAAGGCATAGGCGTCCGAAAATGCATCTGGCTCAGTTGTCCAAGCATTTGCATCATATTTTATCCCCCCACTTGGTGTTTGCAACCCTTTGATATAAATTTTAGCCGCACCGATAACTGGATCGGTTGGATCAACGCCAGCGCTAGTTAAACCCTGGATTGTCTGTGCTGTAAAGTTTGCTTCTGTCCCCCATCCCGATTCCCAACCTCCATCTGTGGATTGGCTCGACTTAATAAAACCCACTGTCAGCGGATCAACACCGGCTCTTGCACTCTCTAAGGCAATAAGGCCAAAAACAGTGCTGACTAGGTCAGGTCCGATTTTGCCAGACGTCGGATCAAAATTTGCATTAAGCCGAGCAAGGAGATCGCAACCAGCAAAAGTCCTGGGATCCTGGTTGGCGGAAGACAGAGCCATTATCCCTTTTTCAATATCAGTTGTAGAAGTTAAGGTACATGCACTTGTTTTAAGGTATTCAAGCAGTGACAGTGAATCTCCGGTTTTAACCGTTGCAATATCGTAACCCAAGGCAGCATAAGCAAGAGCTGACCACGAAGAGGTCAAGAATGATGAAGAGCTTGTTCCGCTTTCTTTAATCCCCCCATCTAAAGTTTGAAACGATGAGATATAGTCCAAAGAGCTATTGATATCATCTGCTGCGGCTAAGGAGCCGGCCGGCAACAATATAGCCGTCAGTAGAGCAAAAATAAAAAAGACCTTTAAAAAAGATCTTTTAAAACCAGTGTTTTCCATTGTTCCTCCGCGGGAATTAATTAACTACTTGCTGGTTTTCTGACTCCCCTCGCAAACTCGGGGTAAACTTCCAAGTTATTAAGAGATTACAGTAGCGGGACTGTCGCGGAATCACACCGCACTTCCCCCCCTTATCCTTGTAAACAAGGATAAGGGGTTTGCGCAAGTAGTTTTATTTTTAGGGTGCTAAAATACCTAATCAAATCGATTTGAATATGTCAAATTCCCTACCCACTCACCCAAAATTAGTAATACATGTCTGTAAACCGAAAGATTATAAACCTAACAATAATATAAATTTTTAAAGAAATTGGGTGAGGGGTTCTCGATTTGACAATAGGTTTAGCAAATGTCAAAATATCATTAGTAATTAAATAAGGAAGGGCCAATGAAAAAAACAAAAAAGACCCCTAGGGTTATGTTAGTGGTTCTAATAACCTTATTGGTGGTCGCGGGTTTATTTATTTTTAGATCTTATATTTTGGGAACTCTGGGAATTGGCGCTGTCGTTACAGGAGAGACCAACCTTGCCGTCAAATACGCCAATAACACAGGGCTTTTAAAAGACACTTTAGTAAACGTTAGTGGTGGGACAGACGTCGCAACTAACCAAAAATACATTGGTCTAACCGGCTCTAGCGCCTCGGCAACCGCAACCACAACTTCTTCGGTTACCGCTACCGCTACCGCTTCTGCCACGAGTACGACAACACCGAGTAATGGTTGTACGATCCCCAGTGATGTTAAGGCAACAATCAACGGATCGCCGTTTCACCTTGGTCTTGCAAGAACCGTATCGGGAACAAACGAAATTAATTTTGGCACTAAAGACCAGGTTCTGGACTCTCTGACCTATGCTTCACCCGGGTTATGGTTAAGCCGCCAAAATACTTTTTTGCGGGTCAAATCCATTCCGGGAAACAATACTCCTTTGGATGTGACAATTAAATTCACCGGAGCAACGCTTAACGATCAATCGATTAAACTAGTCAACAAGGATCCACTCGAAGCCGGAGATACCCACTCTATTGATACCGCCACCAACACTGTAACGCTACATTTTACAGCGAATAACGATGACTCAGATATAGACGGCGTGGCCATATATTTCTACTGCAATGGCGTAAGCCCAAGCTCCTCCGGTTCTGTCCGACAAGGAACGATTTCTGGAACATTCGACCTTGGGGCCGTCAAAAATGTGACGAAGTTTAAGGCCTATTCCCTAGCCGGATCCGTTAATGCCACATGTTCCAAAACCGATCTTACATCTTCGCTCTCAACAGATAATGTCAATTGGAGCAATGAGAAAACCTCCGGCAGTAGCGACACGGTTGCTTACGACCAGCCGATTCAGGCACGCTATATCAAATATGTTATAACACTTCGGTCGTGTAATCAAACCGATACGCCCAAAGTATTAAGTGCCGCGGTTGTCGGGCCAACGACAAGCACAACCGTTACGGGTAGCACAAGCTCCACAAGTGGTTCAAGTATTACCGCAACAGCGTCAGCAAGCACAACTCCTTCGGTATTTACGTGGAACGCGTGTGTTGATGGAGCGGCAAACCTCCAGTTTGGTGCTGATCCCAATGATGTGGCCGTAAAGATTTTAAGCTATACTTATAACGCTATCGGCAAACATTCAAACTGTATTAATAAAGAACCACTTGGAACTGTAACGGGCAGCTTGGCAGGTTGTAAAAAAGTCGAATTGTCAAAGGTAGAAGTCCTTGGGGGCAGTGGTAAAACGGAATACGTAACTCTAAGCAGCTCTACAGCACCATTTAAGATAAACATTAAAGACAATGGTGGCGGACCAGTTGATTATGCAATTACCCTAAAATGTATTGAATCGGTTACTCCCACTCCCGGACCTTCAACCACCTCGACTTCAACAGAATCAGCCACCGTTACCACTACTTCATCCGTCCCTAACCCCCCAGTTCCGTGTGACGCCGAGCGCCCAATAACCTGCACCCCGCCAAACGCCATAGCTACAACAACGACAACGGTCCAAGCCAACGGCGGTATCTGTTCGCTTCAAACATGTGTCGCAGGACAAAGCGCAACCCCAACAGTCACCACTGTCAGCTCGCTGTTTAACACACCGTCGGGAAGCGCCGCAGGATTTTTGGTCAATGGCATTAAATCCGGACTTTCATTCTATCTCATCATCGCAGGCGTTCTCTTAATCAGCGGTGTGATAATATTCCGGATCCTCAAAGCTGAATAAATAAGGCGGGGTGTTGAGAAAAGCAATTAAGATTGTTAAATCGTTAATAGTTCTAATCGTTGTGTTTTATGTTATCTTCGGCATTGCCAATTGGCCGACAATCTTAAAACTGGTTCAAAATAAGGAATCCGGAACGACAACCGAAAATCAGGACCGGCTCGATGCGCTGCATAATATCGATATCTTTGAGGAAGACAAAAGCAACAAATCGCCAAAATACAGAAATTTCACGGTCGCCGCCGATTCATCAGGTTACTTCAAAAACGACTGGTTTTATTACCCGAGATTAAACATCGAAGGCGCCGTGGAATGGAATGTAGCGAAGGACAATGTAAACGGCGAGATGATAAATTATCTCACTCACCTTTCGGGCACTGCTGAGCCCGCTGGAAACGGTGATATGTTAATTTCTGGACATAGTTCTTATTATTGGTGGGCCGAAGGTTCTTATAAAGATATCTTTGCAACTCTGGTTGATGCCAAGATCAGAGACGAAATTGTAGTCAAGAAAAATAATGTTTCTTATGGCTATAGAGTAGCCGACGTTTTTGAAATTGGTGCTTCTGACGACCTAGCTCTTTCGATTGGCGGGGCAAATAAAAGAAACTTGTATCTTCTAACCTGCGTTCCTGTCGGCACCAACTTGCGCCGCTTGGTTATAAGAGCTGATTTGGAAAGGATTTTTTAAAATCGCAGTACAATTTGCCGACCATAGTTCTTAACCGATGAATAAAATAAAAAAACTCTGGAAACAGTGTAAATTTAAATCGAAGAGCGCCATCTTCTTATCGGTAGCGGCAATTTTGATTTTAGTTGCAGTCATTCTTTGTTCAACGAGGGTTTTCTTTTTTAAAAACGAGATTAGCCCTCCGCCCGTTCCGCCAAAGACAGCAACCGCGATTCAAGAAGCTGATTGGGTGATTGAAATTCCCAAGATAGATGTGAGCGCCCCGGTTGTTTTAAATGTCAACGCTGGCGACAAGGATGCCTATTTTAAGGCGCTGGAGGGCGGTGTGGCGCAAATGCAAGGCACGGCCCTGCCGGGACACGGCAACACGGTTATTTTTGGACATTCAAGTTTTTACGACACGTCCCCCGGTGATTATAAAACCGTTTTTAAAACCTTAGACCACCTGGAAAAGGGGGATCGAATAACCCTGGAGAGTAATTATCGCACCTTGGTTTACGAAGTAACATCGTCAGAAATAGTTAGCCCCGACGATGTTGAGGTGACCCGTCAAACAAATGATAAAAAAGTGACCCTTATCACCTGCTGGCCTCCGGGGTCAATTGACAATCGATTGGTTGTGAGCGCTAAATTTATAAAACAAAATTAAGATTTTGTCTCGGTTAGCATTCCTCCGGCAAGCAAGCCATGCAAGGTTGTGCCTGTTTTAATTACTGTCGGAAGTTGTAAAACAATCATATTAATCAAAAATAAATCGAGCGTAAACCATATTTTAAATAGTAACGTTGAAAAGCTGGCGGTTGCGAGAACAGCATAAATGACCTTATTCAAGGTAGAATAATCCTTCGCCCAGCGGGTATCAAAAACAATCATTCCAAGATCGCGGCCGTCATCCAGAAAAAGAAAGACGATATTATAAAGAAAAAAGACCGTAATAAATGTCCATTTATCGCCGATTAAATCAGCGGTGAATGGTAAAAATAACTGGGAAACCAAGAAAACAACCACGACATTGATGATCGAAGGAAAAGCTTTTTCTAAAATATTCGTTTTGCGCATAACAAATACATTATACCAAGGATTGTCAGAAATTTCTGCAAAATTTGGTGTATGATAAAAGAAGTAATAAAATAATTGCCCATAACACTGATCCTTACGGTCGTCCCAACACCCTTTAACAAAAGGGTGTGCGGGAACGGCACGTAGCGGATAGTGTCAGGGCTTTCGGGTCCCAACACCCTTTTTCAAAGGGTGTGAGGGAACTCGAAGTGGGGGTTTCTATGGCAGATAAAAAAGTCGAAAAAGAAGAAGTGAAAGAAGAAAAACAAGAAAAAGAAGTGGTCAAAGAAGGGCCAAGGAAAGAGGAAAAAGCTGAGGTCAAAGATAAACCTGCAGAAGAGAAAGTAAAAACAGAGGAAACCAAGCCCGCCGAACCGGCACCAGAGAAACCAGCCGCTCAGCCAGTACAAGCACAACCGGCGAAATCGAACACGACTTGGATTGTTTGTTGCTGCGCCGCCGCTTTTGTAGCCGTAATTATTATCGTCATAATCGTTCTACTAGTCGCCTACTTCCCGATGATGCAGTCGATGTATATCGAATCTCAACTCGGGGGTTAAGGGTTGATGAACGAAGAAATAATCTTTAGAAATAGATCTCACGCCGGCCAAAAACTCGCCAAGCTTCTCAAAAAATTCAGGGCTGAAAATGTTGTAGTTTATGCTCTACCGCGCGGCGGAGTGATTATTGCCCGAGAACTAGCCAAAAAATTCGGATGGCCAATCGACCTTGTCATAGTTCGTAAAATCGGGCACCCACAAAATGAGGAATATGCGATCGGTGCAATCTCTGAAAGCGGAGAGGCAATTTTTGATGAGCTTGAACTTCAAAATATCGATGAAAATTATTTAAAGCAAAAATCCAAAGAGCAGCAGGAAGAAGCCAAACGCCGTCATAAGGTATATCTTACAAACAGAAAATCAATTAACCCTCATGGAAAAGTCGCTATCATTGTGGATGACGGTTTGGCCACTGGATTTTCAATGCTTGCTGCTATCCGTGAACTTAAAAAAATGAAACCCAAAAAAATAATCGTAGCTGTCCCCGTCTCACCGCGCGATACTGCGGAAAAAATAACGAAAGAAGTTGATGAATTTATCGCTGTTGAGATTCCCGAAATATTTGCGGGAGCTATCGGGGCATATTATAATCAATTTGAACAAGTTTCGGACAGCGAAGTTATAAAAGCCCTAAAAACATAAAGTTAAACATGAAAATATCAAGCCCCGATTTCGAAGAAAATGGCCAAATACCTGCCCAATTCTCGTGCAATGGCGAGAATGTCAGTCCTGTCTTAAAAATTGAAGGCGTTTCAGCTCAAACCAAGTCATTTGTTCTGATTTTAGACGACCCAGATGCTCCCTCAAATAATTTTACCCATTGGATAATTTGGAATATTCCTCCAGATACATCAGAGTTAAATTCATCCGCACTCCCATCTGGGGTAATTGAAGGGGTAAACGGATCGGGAAAACCCGGTTATATCGGTCCCTGTCCCCCCTCCGGAACACACCGGTATATTTTTCACCTGTATGCGCTCAACCAAGTGCTTAATCTCAAAGAAAAATCCTCAAGGGATGATTTGGAAGACGCAATGGAAGGAAAAATATTAGAAGAAACGACACTAACCGGCCTATATCAGCAGAGCTAAGATTGGGGTCGGGTTCGATCTTGATGCGCATCGGGTAACCCGTTGCGTTTTTTATATAACTTTTTTAGATGTTATATAACATACATAACATTCTAAAATTCTATATAACTTAGTTCGGTCATTGAAGTAGGTTTTTGTTCCACCCAAAAACCGTGTTCGGGATGATTTAACGGGATGTGCATAACTCACCACAAGTTGTTGATAACGCGTCAAACTATCCCTGCCTGCCCCGCTACCCGGCACACTGCAAGTAGAGGACGCAGTCCCTTTTGCGGTAAGTCGTGGTGCGGGGTGGATAGCTCACAGCAAACTGTTGATAACATCGCCAGACAATCAAAAAACCGGCTCTCGCCGGTTATTAATTCAAACCCAAAAAGAGATTAGATCACACTCTTCTGGTAGCAATCCTCACAATAAACTTTTTCGGGTCTCTCCGGAGCGTAGGTGGTCTCAAACTCGTTCTTACAACGTCCTTCGTGGCCGTGATCGGTCTCCTCGCACATGCATTGGCGGTGATATAGGACCGGTGGGTTTCTTCGGCCAAACTTTTCCTGATAACGTACATCGTAATGCAACCGAGGGATTGGAAGTCTCTTGTCCAAATAAAATGCCAATTCTTGGGGCATGATTTTGAATGGTCTCGAAGTTTCTTCACATTTCAAAATACCAGCCAAAAGTTTCGTTCTCTCCACTTCATCATTTATGTAATCAGCAATATCGTCTTTGGGTACATACGTTTCGCCGGAATATTCGGTCATGTTTAAATCATCCTGCCATTTAAAGCCCTTTTTAAAAGCGTCCTCTTTGGTCAGTGGAAAATATGAGTTTGCGACCGTTTCGTTATAACCGAAAAAGGAGTTTTTTGATGGGAAATATTCGCCCCATTCGCCGGTTTTTTGCATGTGCTCCAAAATCTTCGCCATCATCTTTTCGTATTCTTCTTGTGAATACTGTTTATTTAAAATGCAGTAAGACTTGTTTCTCAAACCATCGCAACCGAAACAATCGTGGCAGTTAAAGCAAAACTGGCTATAAAGAATGTGATGTGACTTTTGAACAGCTGACGTATGCCACATATATGTGCCGAAACCAGAATTGATTCCCTCGATCGCCCATTCGTAACTTCCGCCGAGTGAATCATAAACATTCTTGGCATGTTCGTGACCCAATGAATACTTGCAGTCCTCTACCTCAACTGCAGAGAAGTTCAATTTAACGTTTTTGCAATTTCGCAGATCATCACCCAAACAATTTTCGCAATTAATGTTGTTTGCATATTTTACGACGAGACCATCCATCATCGATTTATACTTGCGCCAATACTCTTCAATTTTTTCTGACGATCCGAAATTATATTCGGTCATTTTTTTCTCGTACTCTTCTTTCGATAACTGCTTGTTATCGATACAATACTGTTTGTGGTCGAGGTTGGTGCAAAATAAACAATTCGAACAGCTTTCGAGGTTAAAACAAAACTTGCAATCCCGACAGCTTCTCAGCCGACTTGAAAAGTCGCAATTGTAGCAATTGTCAGAAAGTGTTAATTCGTAGCATTTCTCGCACTGGTCGGTAAATGCAATGTCGCAATTATCCTTTGCCTTGTAACACCAGTATGAGTAATGGGTATTTTCACAATCGTAAAAAACTATTGATGACAGATAGCAATTTTTGCAATCGCCGCAGTTATTAGAATATTCGCAGCCTTCGGTGCGGGGGTTATTCATTGCAAATTTTGGAACGGCGTGATTTAACTCGTCATACTGATCAAAAAATGGACGATTAAAATCAAAATCGCGGCCAAAACTCATCGAATCCCAATTGTCTTTCCACCACTCTGCAGATGAGTACACAGTGACATCCTTTGTGTCCGGAGAATACATAGAAATAATTTCTTGACCGCTCTTACTACACTTTCTCTTATAGACCGTTCTTTCGTTCCGCCATGAAAGCCGTCTTCTTTCGCGGCAAGTCGGGCAGAGAGTAGGGACAGGATATTGAAATACTTTCCCGTCAAATTCAGGCGACATCTTTTTATAAAATGCTAAGTCCTCGTCTTCCACGACGAATTGGTTGGAACACTGCTTGCAGATTTTATTTTCCATTTTATTTACTTCAGAGATTTATAATAGCAGGTATTGCAATAAACTTTCACGGGACGCTTTGGTTCAAACGTTGTCTCAAACTCCTCTTTACAGCGCCCATCGTGGCCATGACCAGTTTCTTCACACATGCATTGGCGGCGATGCAAAACATGAGGATTGCGCATATTGAATAATTCCATATATCTGACCTCCGAATGCTTTGTCGGAACAGGAATGTTATTCTCAATATAAAAAGCCAGTTCGTTTGGCAGGATTTTAAATGGTTTGGCGGAGACTTCGCACTTTAGAACACCGGAAAGTAGCGCCTTTCTTTCTCCCTCTTCGTTTTCGTCGTCATATTTTTTAATATCATCTTCGGGCTCATAAAAAGCCCCGTCAAACTTTAATGAATAATCGTTATCCTGCCATTTTGCCCCAATGGCGATTGCCTCTTCCTTAGATTTTGGATGATAAAGTTGGGCAACAGTTTCATTATAACCATAAGGCGAAATTTCGGCAGGGAAATACTCTCCCCACTCACCCGTTTTTTGCATATGCTCAATGATTTTAGGCACCAGCTCTTCATATTGCTCTTTTGAGTACTGTTTGTTAAAAGCACAATATTGTTTTTGTCTTAATCCAACACATCCAAAACAATCTTTGCAGTTTTCACAAAATTGGCTGTAATAAATTCCACTTCCCTCGATTACCATCATGCCAAAAGCATGTTTGAATCCAACCATCATCGCGCCCTCATAACAGAGTTCGGGGTGAGCGGTAAAACAAATTTCTCTGCTTTCCAGTGCTTTGTCTTCAGTACTTATGATGTTTTTGCAGTTCTCGCCTTTTAGCATGTTGAAGCAGTTCTCGCAATTTTTACAGTCAATCAGATCGTCGCCCGTACAATTTTCACTGTTTAAAATATTCGCATACTTATGGATTGCCAAACTTTTAAGTTCTGAAAATTCTTTCTTCAGCTCTTCTATTACGGACCTTTTTCCAAAATCATATTCTTTTATTTTCGATTCGTATTCTTCTTTTGTAAGTTGTTGGTTTCTAAAAACATATTGTTTATTATGCTGTGCATTTGACATCATAACATTCTTGCACGAACTGCAGTCGTAGAGAAAATAACTTTCGGAACATTCTTTGCAGTATTCCAAATATCTGGAGTTATAGCACTTTGCGCAGTTATAACATCCATAGCACAATTCACAATTTTGAGTGTCAAAACAATCTAAGCAGTTTTTCGCATGATGGGTTTCGCTACAATACATACAATTTTCGCTGTCAATTGCGTTAAAGCATAAATAGCAATTTTTCGAATGCCAAACTTGATTGCAAAAATCACAGTTTTCAACGCTGATTAGATTATTTGCCGGTCGCGGAACATCGTGAATTAATTCGTTAAATTGTTCAAAGAAAGATCGGCTGGGATCAAAATCACGGCCAAATTCAAATGGATTCCAAGCATCAGAATACCATTCTGTTGGCGAAAAAATTTTATAATCAGTTTTATCGGGTGCAAAGATTGATGTCAGCTCCTCCCCCGAGTAATCCGATTTTCTTTTATAAATCACCCGTTCATTCCTAAGAAGCATTCTTTTAATTTCGCGGCAGACCGGACAAAATGTCGGGGCAGAAATTAAATATTTTTGTCCACCAACCTCCGGAGAAATTTTTTCCAAGAAAGCTAAGTCGTCATCTGCAACCGTAAATTGCTCGCCACACTGTTTGCATGTTTTCAGTTCCGCCATTTATTCACCTCTCTAAATTACGCTTTTTTGATAACACTCTTCGCAATAAACTTTCTCTGGCCTCTCCGGGGCATAGGTGGTCTCAAACTCGTTCTTGCATCTTCCTTCGTGACCGTGACCCGTTTCCTCGCACATGCATTGACGATTATAGAATTTTTTCGGATTTCGGGTATTGAAGCGTTCGTAGAATCTTACATCGTAGTGCTTGCACGGAATGGGGATTCCATTTTTCAAGTAAAACACGAGTTCTTGGGGCATTATCTTGAACGGTTTTCCAGATACTTCACATTTTATAATTCCAGACAACAGTTCTTTTGCCTTTACTTCATCGTTTTGGTACGCAGAAATATTACCTTCCGGCTCATAAAAAGGTCCATCATATTTAAGGGTATGATCGTCTTCTTGCCATTTTGCACCAAATGCTGTCGCCTCTTCTTTGGTTTTGGGAAAGTGGTCGTTTGCCAGCGTTTCATTATAGCCAAATGGAGACATGGAATACGGAAAATATTCACCCCACTCACCATCTATTTTCATCTTTTCAATAATTTGTGCCACCTTCTTTTCGTATTCTTCTTTGGTGTACTCTTTATTAAAAATATAATATTGCTTATTGCGAAGCCCAACACAACCGAAACAATCGCGGCAGTTGTAGCTATTTTCACAGTAGTACATAAAACTTGAATAAAAAACACTAGAGTCGGCAATAAAGTTCGATCCAAACCCGGTGTGGTTTACCTCTAGTGCCCATTCGTAAGTTCCGCCCTCGGAATCATATGTATTCCTGCCTTCTTCCTGATCTAAGCAAAATCTAGAATTTTCCATCCGCAGAGATGAAAAACATTTTTTTACATTTTTGCATTCCCTAAGGTTGTCACCCTGACAATTTTCACATTTAACCGTGTTGACATATTTGACAATGCTATTATCGCGCATCGTTTTATACTTTGCCAAATATTCATCAACAAATTTTTTAGAACCAAAATCCATTTCTTTTAATTTCTGTTCGTATTCTTCCTTGGATAGTTGTTGATTTTCAATACAGTATTGTTTCCGGTTTAAATTATTACAGAGGATACAGTCGCTGCATCCGATTAAATCCTGGCCGAAGAAGCAGTTCCGACAATCCTGCAAGCGGTTGGAATAACGGCAATTATAACAATTATTGCCGTCTGTCAGTTCATATGACACTTCTGCGTGGTTACAAAAACTAATATCAACGTTGTCTTTTGATTGGTAGGCAAAATACGAGTAATGAGTGTTCTCTGTCTTATAAAACGTAACTGTTGTCATGTAGCAGTTTTTGCATTCGGCAATATAATTCGAGAACTCGCAACCCTCGGTCTTTGCACTATAAAGAGTGAGACGGGGAACACTTTTTAACAACACTTCAAATTGTTCAAAAAAACTTTTGTTTGAATCCCAGTCAAGGCCGTATTGGGTTGCGTCCCAGTCATCTGCCCACCATTCACTAGTTGAGTAAATTTTATAATCTGTCTTTTCGGGAGCGTATATTGAAATTATGTCTTGGCCGGATTTATCGGACTTTCTTTTATATAAATGCCTCTCATTACGCCAAATCTGCCTTCGCATAGCGCGACAATCAGGACAAAGAGTCGGTGATGACTACTCAAATAACTTTCCGTCAAAAGTCGGGGAAATTTTCTTATAAAATTCTAGATCCTCATCTGAGACCTCAAATTCTTTTTGACATTGTTTACAAGTTTTTTGCTCTGACATCAGATTTCCTTATATCCCTTCTCAAGATTAAACTTTTTGACCCATTCTTTAACATATTTCCTATCCACCGTTGAAATATCAAGAACCGAACGAATGTCTTCAAGGTGGCGGGAGGAACTATCCTTTTTGTACCAAATCAGTTTGGAAATTACCAAATCTTCCGGAGAGACAAAGCGGACTTTACGGCCGATATCTTGTTTGACAGACCTCCGAAGTGACAGTTTGCCGTATTCATCATTTTTTAAAACCCAAAAGTCAATTTTCATGCCGATCGATGGCTCGATAACGTTGAATTCTCCTAAATTTGCGAGGGCTTTCTCCATCTGCAACTTGTCAATATACGCTTCGGGTAGTTCTTCTTTTAACTTCTTGGCAAGCTGATCGATATTTTTTTCTTCCAAATTGATGATCAAATCAATATCAGCAGTAAATCGCGGCCGACCCCAAACGCTTACGGCAAATCCTCCACTTACATAAAAATCAATGTTTAGCTCGTCTAAAATTTTAGAAATTAAAATTAATAGCTCTTCCGGATTTTCAATTGTTTTTGACATACAAAAAACTGCGGATTAAGTTTTTTGGCACACATATAAAAACTACCTACAATTTTAATTTTTTCTTTGGCAGTTTTGTTTCTGACCGCTTCCAGAAAAAATTTTTCGACTTTTAAATTTTCGGCCGTTTTCTTCTCCATTTCGACCTAAGTTTCCCACAAATCTATGAAGAAATAAAGGGGTCGGCGACTTACAAACTAGAGAATCGGAGCCGAGAAGTTTTCGTCCTTGAGTTTTTCGAGAACTTCCATTTCTTTAGATTTTTCTTTTTGCAGTTCGTTTTCAGCAACGTCGCGCGATCGGCAGAAATTTTCACGGGTGTAAGCAACTATCTGTTCTTTAAAGTTTGTTGTGGCGGGCGGGACATCAAGAGTTCTAGCTGAAAACGCTTCTTTTGTTTCGTCGTCAATTGATAATTTCAGATAAATTTCGCGCACACCAAGGTTGGTGATATCTGTTGCTTTAAAGCGCGGCTCAAATTCCTGCTCTAGCATATTGGCATCCTCGGGGCCAAGACGGAAGGCAACAATCGAGCCGACATTTCCAAAAACCGTTTTTCGAACCACGTCTGATAACTGCGCCACATATTGGTGTGCGAGAGTCAGGGACAGTTTATATTTGCGCGATTCGGAGAGAATATTGGCAAAAGTGTCAGTCGCAAAATTTTGAAACTCGTCAACGTACAAATAAAAAGGAATGCGCTCGTTTTCCGGCGTATCAGCGCGCGCCAAGGCCGCCTGATAAATTTTAGTAATCAACATCGCTCCTAAAAGCGAGGTATTTTCTTCGCCCAAAATTCCCTTTGGCAATTTCACCAAAAGGATTTTGCGATTGTTCATAATGTCAGGCAAAACAACTTTGTTTTCCGCCTGCCCCACAATGTTGCGGATGATAGTGTTTGAAACAAATTGACCGATTTTATTTAAGACAGGCATAATTGCTTCGGAATCAAATTTTTCACTCCACGAGGCAAACTCGTTTGTCCAGAAATTTTTAACCACTTGATCGTCAATCGTTTTAATCACTTCTTGGCGGTAATCGCGGTCGGTTAAAAGAAGTAGAATTGACATGATCGACGCTTTGGGCGCATCAAGCAAAGCCAGAATCGTCATACGCAAAACATGCTCCAATCGCGGCGACCAGTTAGCGCCAAAGATTTTTTTGAAAACTTCAATTAATCCAGTTGCCACCTGCTGGCGATAAGCGGCATCAACCTTTTCGATCGGGTTAAAAGCAATCGGGTATTGCTCGTCCGGCGGATTAAAATAGATTACATCTTTTATACGCGATTCGGGAACAAACGGAATAATGTTTTCAATTAAGTCGCCATGTGGATCAATAACGCAAACACCGGCGCCCGATTCAATATCATTCTTAATCAGCAACTCCTGCATTTTGGATTTTCCAACACCAGATTTTCCAATAAAGTACATGTGCCTGACCCGATCGTGCCGCTTAATGCCAAATTCCTCGCGGATGTTGCGATAGTTGGTTTTGCCAAATAAACAAATCTCCTCCGCCGGCGTATTATCGGCCGTTGGCAACCCCAGCGGTGGTTCCGCTTTCGGCGCCAAAATTTTATATAGATTTGGTACAGCATCACTATCAACCGGAAAGTGAAAGAAGGTGGAAAGTTCTTCGGCAGTTAAATACATCGAGCTTTTTGAAAAAGTAAGCGAGGTCAAATCGTCCATATCCATTTCATTCATCGGGCGGACTCTATATGAAAATTCGTTAAACTCGCTTTCAAGTTTTGAAAAAACCTGTGCAATTGGTTCAAGTTTTGACCTTGCCAAATCGTAATTATCGGAAAATAAAACAAGGTTGATTTCGGTCGTAAAAAGCGGCTGCTTGTTTTTGGTTTGCGCGTGTTCAATCCCCCGCCGTCTCACATCTCCGGAATATTTTTTATTCAAAAGATTTTGGACAACATTAAACCTGTCTTTGGCGTTTTTTAGTGTCAAATCAACCGATCGCTTAAACGTAAAAAGAGTCCTGTCTGGATCGAGCGGTTTTATTTTAATTTGAAAATAAAAAGTATCTTGAGCGGTCAGACGGTTGAACTGGTTAAAAAAGTCAGCCAAAAACGAACCTTCCAGCTGCTCGTAGTGCAAAAAGGGATAATGATCGCCAAGCTTGAGCCAAAGTGCGGCCTTGGCCGCTTTGTCAATATTGCCCTGATCCCACTTACGGCTCACTTCTTCGATTTCGATTTTCGGGAAAACGGAGTAAAGCTGGTTTTCCATCACCGAATAATATCGCTCGGGCAGTTGAAAACCGTAAAATATCCTTTTATTGACCATACTTAAGGTAAAAGAGAATGGTACGTTTTTTAGAATTCTAGACAAGGTTCTAAAAAATTCGTTGAAATTTTTTATTTCAAAATTTGTGTGCTGAGGCAGCTTAATAATGTATTCCTTAATCGGCTCCTGATATGTGTCCGGAGTCATAGCTTGAATCCTTTCTTATTAAAAATACCGTAAATAGCTTGTAAATTCAATTTAACCTTCGGCGACAATTTACGATTCTTATCTTGAAAAATCTCTGATTTTAGGTATTATTTGCTTTAGTTTGTGAAAATATTCCGGGGTAGCTCAATGGCAGAGCAGGAAGCTGTTAACTTCAAGGTTGCCGGTTCGAATCCGGCCCCCGGAGCCATCTTTCGCTAAAGCTACAGAATGGCGAGCCAAAATGATAAAATATATCTGATGGCGAGCCATTTTTGTTATATACTCATTAGTTCGAAATCGCATATCTTCTATTATGGATCGACTGAAGACATCAAGAGGAGAATAGAACTTCATAATGCTGGTAAAGTTCCAGCGACCAAACCGCATTTGCCATGGAGGCTTGTTTGGTTTGCAGGATTTCAAACGAAACAAGAAGCTTGCGATTTCGAGAGATATCTCAAATCTGGAGCTGGAAAAGCATTTGCATATAAACGCTTAGTATACGTAGCTTTATCGGAAGATATCTCTGCGAGGAGGTCGAAAAAGTATTCCGAAGCTAGATAGCGAAGGATACCGGCCCCCGGAGCCAAACTGTATGGTGCGAGTTTTCCTCCCCCGCCACGGCGGGGTTGGCAGGCAGATTGTATAGTATTTGCCAAGATTTTTTGGGTTCAATCGCCACCTTTTGCGAAAGCAAAACGCGGTTCGAGCCAATCCTTTTGAGAAAATCCTCAGGAAAAAAGTAAAAATTAAACGATTGTCGGTCGAGACTTTGTCTGTGCTATTTCTCGAAAGGTGCTTTGACTATTCCCTTTGCTTCTTCAATGCCTTTCTTCGCCGCTCTCCCAACCGCATCTTCTCCCTCGACGCCGATATCACCAATCGCCCGTTCGGCATGAGTCGAAACTTCAGAGACCGCATCCTCGGTGGTTTTACCAGAATCTTTTAAGGCATTAACCGAACCAATAAAAACGCCTTTGACACCAGCCGCTACATCAAGCGCGCCTTCCTTGCCCAGCTCAATAACTGCCCCGAAAATATCGGAAATGTCATGCGTGCCTTCTTTGACCACACTAGTGGTGGCTTTCATCAACGCCTCGGTGACCTCCCCCGTCCCCTCGATTGTCCCCTTCAGGAACTCTTTAAGTCCCATATTCCTCCTTTTTTTACCTGCTAATTACGATGTAACTTAAAATTCCGCTATCGCATATCATTATACCAGCAATCAAGACAAAAGATAAAACGAAACCTTTTTCGACCGCAAATACTAAATAAGATATACTTAAATTAATGAACCAAGCGTTTTTGGTTGAGTTTGGGATAATTTTGGTGGTTGCAGCCGGACTCGGGATAATCACCCGTCTTTTGAAGCAGCCGTTAATTTTGGCTTATGTTATTGCCGGTGTTTTAATCGGGCTTAAACTAAACCCTCGCCGACTTCTTGAAATCGGAGGTTCCGTAGCAAGGCAAGAACGAATCTTTTTAAAATTAAGAAAGATTTTCGACTTTATGCAGTTCTCTCTCCCAAATATTCAATATGGGATTTTTTCTCTTTATAAAATTTCTCTTTATCAAAACCATGCTTTTCAATAATAGATGCGACATGATGCCCGCCAATCAAGTGAGGGAGGATAACATAAACAGCGCCACGATCATATAGCTTGACAGCATCTTCAATATTTTCCGAATTTACAATAACAAGTGAATCTTTCTTTTGTTTGATCACTTTGTCAACCAAAAGCGCGTTGGTTTCGAATTCGTTAATGGTAGATACAACCAACTTTGTGTTGGAAAAGTCAATTTCCGATAAAAACTCGCTATCACTAGCATCACCATAAACACTGTGATAGCCCTTGTCGGACAATCCCCGCACAACATCGGGATTGTAGTCAACTATCAGCACATTATCACTAATTTTTTCTATACTCTTTATAACTTCACCGCCAATTCTGTTGAATCCAAACAGAACGATCTCCGGCTTGTCCAGGGGCACACGAGTAAGTTTAATAATTTTACCGCTCTTTTTTTCAAAAATAGTTAAGAACTTAGAAATTAACGGGTAAATTTTATTGGAGTAAATTATAAAATAGCTCGATCCTGCAATAGTAATTACCCCTATATAAGTAACCATGGATACAATCTCTTGGGTTAGATGGCCAACCTGCGAACCCATTGCCACCAAAATAAGTGAAAATTCGCTGATTTGCGCAACAGTTAGACCGGAGAGAAAACTTGTTTTCTTGCGGTATCCCAATAAACCCATCAAAATAACGACAATGAGAGGATTTCCGATCAAAATAAAAAGTGAGAAAATAACAATCGGAACAAACATTGAACTCACATCGACTAATATCATTTGAGTACCCAAGAAAATAAAAAATATAATAATAAAAAAATCTCGAAGCGGCTTCATTTTCGAGATAATTTCGTACCTGAATTTAGAGTAAGATAAGGCAACTCCAGATAAGAGAGCGCCAATTTCTAGGGAAAAATTTAATGAATAAAAGAGAAAAGATATTGCCAAACACCAACCGATTGAAAAAATTAAAAGTAATTCTTGTGATTTTGCGATATGGTCAACCATTCTTTTTAAAAGAGTTTTACTGACAAACATAAGAGCAACGATCAAAGCACTTACCAATGCGAATATCATAAAAATCGAAAAAGCACTGATTTCTCCTTGTCCGGCAAACGACGATAGTCCGATCAAGATAGCAACCGCTACAACATCCTGAACAAGAAGAAAACCAATCGAGATTCTGCCGTGTAGACTTTCGACCTCGTTTTTATCTGACAACAACTTCATTATAATAATAGTACTCGAGAATGTGAGAGCAATAGCAATGTACAGTGATGTCACCGCATCAAATCCAAAACTCCTTGAAATTAAATAACCAAAAAATGATGTGAATATGATTTGCCCAAACCCCGTAACCAATGAAACTTTGCCCATACCTTTAATTAAGTTAGGGCTTAGCCCAAGTCCAACAACAAACAACAAGAGTGCTATGCCAATTTTCGAAAAAACTTCGAATGCTTCGTTTATTTCAATAATATTAAAAGCGTACGGCCCAAGAATAATTCCGACGATAATATAGCCGATTATCATGGGCTGTCTGAGTAGTTTCATTAATATTGAAACTATAACTGTCAGCCCAACTAAAAGAGTAAGCTCCCCAAATAAACTAAATTCTATTTTCCCTCCTTAACTCATTTTAGCAATTTGTCCGGATAATTTCGATAAGTTTTAGCCCAAGTAATCTTTAAGTCTTTGTGAAGCCTCGTGTTTTTTGAGTTTTTGCAAAGCCTTTGCTTCAATCTGTCTAATTCTTTCGCGCGTTACGCCAAATTCTTTGCCGACTTCTTCAAGCGTATGAGTGCGGCCGGACTCTAAACCAAACCTCATTTTGAGAATCTTTTGCTCGCGCGGAGACAAAAACTGCAGGAAGGTATCAACGTCGCCGCGCATCATCGAGCGGATGGTGATTTCTTCGGGAGATAACGACTCTTTGTCTTCGATAAAATCGCCGAGCTTCGAGTCCTCTTCTTCGCCGACCGGTGATTCAAGCGAAACGGTTTCTTGGGAAATCTTCATGATGTGTTCGACTTTTTCACGCAATACGCCCATTTCCTTGGCCACTTCGTCAATAGTTGGTTCGCGGCCTAATTCCTGAACAAGTTGGCGCTGGACACGGATCATTTTATTAATTGTTTCAACCATGTGTACCGGAATTCTAATTGTTCTGGCATGGTCGGCAATGGCACGGGTTATTGCTTGGCGAATCCACCAAGTGGCATAGGTTGAAAATTTATAACCCTTGCGGTAATCAAACTTCTCAACGGCACGAAGCAACCCCGTGTTGCCTTCTTGGATTAAATCTAAAAGCGAAAGTCCTCGACCAATATATTTTTTGGCAATTGAAACAACCAAGCGCAAATTTGCCTCGGCTAGACGTTTCTTGGCAACGATGTCTCCCGCCACTACGCGTTTGGCAAGCTGGGTTTCCTCCTCGGCGGACAAAAGAGATACTTTGCCAATTTCGCGAAGATACATTCTGACCGAGTCATCTGATATTTCGGAAAGCTCGCCTTGCTTTAGGGGAGTTGCTTTTTCCTCTTGTACCAATTCATCAATATTAATTAAACGTTTGTGTTGTGTAACCTGAATGCCTTTTTGTGAAAAAACATCATAGAACTCATCCAGAAGATCAATATGATTTTCCGGATCGGGTAAAACCTGCAAAATTTCCTGCTCGGTAACGAATCCATGACGAGCACCTTTTGAAATAAGAACTTCTAAATCCACCGACATTCTTTCGCGTAAGTCGACCGGCATTTTAATTGCTCTTTTTGCCATATAGTTCCTTCTTTCTTCGTTTATTCAACTTGTACTATTTCTGTCGATGCACCCTCCGGGTAGAACCTCTGGGTGGCACCTCGGAAGCTAAAGATGCCCTAAAATAATTTATTGCGCATCCAAAGACCCGTACGTGCTACAGAATATCACAAGTTGTAAATTTACTTTCCTAAATTTTTTTGCAAATCTTCCATCAACCGGCGTACTCCCGGCAGATCGCCTCGCGCCTCGGCTTGGGCTATTTTTGAGGCGAAGACCCGTTTTATATCCTCACGGGTTTTCGATAACAATTTAGCTTTCAGTGCAACAAAATCCCGTACAGCGATATCTCTATCTTCCTCTATCAACTTGTCCCAAACAAGGGCACAAACACTAAACAATTCCTGCGTTTCGTGATCTAATCCACGCAAGACATCCTTAAGACAATTACCGGCATCTTTTGTCAGATTATAACACTTGATGACTTGGTTGTAAATGTCGTTAAAGCGGGAGTTTTGAAATTCTAATTTCTCCTCCAGAGTTACCTCGCAGGCAATTTTCGGAAAATGTAAAATAAAAGAAAGAAATTCTGCCTCCAAATCGCGTTTTATTTCCTCCGGCTGGTTTTGTGGCAGTGTTTTCTTTGCCTTGACCTGATTAAGCGCTTTTTCGATTGTGACTTGCGGTATTCCCACCGACTTTGAAATCAAAGAGATAAAATGAAATTTCTCAACTTCGTTTTGCATTCTAATGACAAAGGAAAGACAAAGCGAAACCAATTCTTTTTTTTCTTTACCAGAAAATTCTTTGCCTTGAGATAATATTTTCGCCTTTTTAATCGCCCATTCAACTGGTGAAAGCGCTAAGGTAAGGACTTTCTCGAGTTTTGCTTTATCATTTTGGACCAGCTCTCCGATATCTTTTGCTCCCTCGACAATCGTCATGCGGGGGTCGAGCCCTAATTCATAAGCCATCTGAGCCGCTTGTTTAGCGGTTTTCTGCCCTGCCTCATCCTCATCAAATGCAAAAATAACGTTTGGCGTGTAACGCCCCAAAACCTGCAGATGATCGTAAGTTAAGGCCGTTCCCGAGGTCGCTACCACTTCTTCCACCCCTGCTTCGTGCGCCGCGGCCACATCCATCTGCCCCTCAACCACCACCGCCCGTTTTTTCTCGCGAATCGCCTGTTTGGCAAAGTTTAAGCCATATAAAACTTTCGACTTATGAAAAATCGCCGTTTCGGGAGTATTTAAATATTTTGGATTGCCCGGAACCCCTTTTGGCAAGACACTCTCTAGTATTCTTCCCGAAAATCCAACCACTTGATCAAAGGTTGAAAAAATGGGGAACATGATGCGATATCTAAACCTCTGCGGGTTGCCTGCTTGCGATGCATCGTTTGGGGTGAGATCGAATTTTTTAAAATACTTTTCCAGCTCAAACCCATCTGGAGCATAACCGATTTTAAGTTTTTTGATTGTTTCGTCGGACAACCCTCGACCCTTAAGGTAATCTAGAACCAGCTTACCCGTCTTGGACCACAACATCGCCTTAAAAAATTTAGCCGAGAGTAAATTTACTTTATAAAGACGGTCTTTCTGCGATTTTTCTTTCCTTAGCTCCCCTATGGGGCGCATTTCGACTTGCACTCCCGTTCTCTCTCCCAGAATTCTCAATGTTTCGGGGAAAGAAAGTCCTTCCATTTTTTCAACAAAAGTAAAAACATCCCCACCTTCGCCGCAGCCGAAACACTTAAAAGTTTGTCGCTCGGGCGAAACCATAAACGACGGGGTTTTTTCGCTGTGGAATGGACAGCAAGCGGAATAATTTATACCCGCTTTTTTTAGCTGTAAATACTGCCCGATAAACTCAATGATATCGAGTCGCTTTTTTATCTCGTCAACTTGATCCATAACCTTAATTCAACACGAGAATAACTTAAAGTCAAATCTATTTATTAATTCCGAATACCTGCCCGCCCCGCAAGGAGGAAAAACAAAAAGCCCCTTAGAAGGGGCTTTTTGTCCGATTATAAAACTCTAGGCCTTATCGGTGGCGCCAACGTAGATAGCGATTAAGCCAACTACGATTTTGGCAACCGCGTGCCAAACCGGGTCCTTGACGCCAAACCAGACGACAAATAACCCCAACACTCCCATCACAAGGATGAGAATACCGACAATTATTAGGACTGACTTTGACATAGCACCTCCCCAGGTAGTGAAAATTTGACCATTTTTTCACTACAATTATTTGATCGACCCAACTCTCAATTTACTTTAAAAAGCTTTTATATAGCCAAGTAATAACCCAAAAAAATAAATTTTATTTGTCAAATTTCTACTACCTGGCTCCCCATGTGCTTATTTTGACCTAACTTAATTAACCCTAAATCACGCCCCTCTGTCAATATCAAATTTCAATTTTGCACCTAAAAACGGTCCCGAGGGACCGTTTTTAGTTTCTTTAACAAAATAAAAGTCGACTTACCAACTCTTACCTTGACCACCACCATAACCGCCAGAACCACCAGAACCACCGCCACGATTGAAGTCAGTTCTTTCCTTCATTGGGCGAGCTTCATTTACGGTTAAGGAACGTCCATCAAGTTCTTTTCCATTCCATGTCTCGACAGCTTTATCAGCTTCCTCGTCGGTGGACATTTCAATGAATCCAAACCCCTTGGAGTGGCCAGTCATCTTGTTAATGATGATTGAAGCGGATTCTACCTTACCAGCTTGAGCGAAGGCCTCTTTGAGGCCATCTTCTGTGGTATTGTAGCTTAAACCGCCTACATATAATCTCTTAGCCATTCTACTTCCTAAAATTCCATATTTACGTAAGTCGACCTTCCTCCTTACGGAGAAAACCTACGATTTAACTATACACTTTTTTGCGAAAAAGTCAACCGAGAGAGACGTTTTTTACCCTTGTGATAAATTGTAAAAATGATGGCGGTGGGACAGGGATTCGAACCCTGGAGACCCTTGCAGGCCTACGCGCTTTCCAAGCGCGCGCACTAGACCAACTATGCGATCCCACCATACCTGTTAATGATCTCTAATTTTTCTTTATAACCCTTGGGGTGTTTAAGGTGCCACTCTTTTTTACATGCCTCCGTTCTTGTTGCAAATTTTTCAAAGTAAATTAATTTCCATGGTCGAAAAGGCCTTGTTGACCGTGTAGAACCACCGTTGTGTTCAATCAAGCGCCTGTCAACATCAGTCGTTATGCCAATATAATGTCTTTTGCTAGTATTCTCCAGTATATAAACAAAATATTTCATATTGACTAGACCAAACCCGAAGGGTCCCCGTTGGGGCTTTGCGACCCTACCGTAAGCTTAGATTAGCAAATTTAACCTGTTTTCTCAAGAGAAAGGGCAGGGTCCGTGAGAACCCTGCCCGTTGGCGTCGTGAAATGTGCCAGGAAGTTGACGCTGACTATTCTTCCTGGGTTTGTGCCGGCAGTTACCGCAGAGCCACGATCGGCTTCGCCTCGCAGGCGAGCTCGTCGCCAACCTTGGCTTCGGCAACAAAGTAGTAGAAATCGCTTCGGACCTTCTCGAGACGCGCTGTGATTTCCAGGATATCCCCGGGTCTCACTTTCCGCCTCCACCGGACGCCCCCAGCGAGTCCAGAGAAGTCCCACTTCTTGTTTCCGGCATCCTCGACGTTGATCGAAAGCCACAGGCCGGCCGCCTGGGCCATCGCCTCAAGGATGAACACACCAGGTACAATAGGATCATCCGGGAAGTGAGCTTCGAGGATCTGATGCAGCGGCACCATGTAAAACCGAGCTATGATCCGCTCTTGTGACACATCGGCCTTGGCGATGAAGCGGAAGTCATTACCGTGCGGGAGACGACTTTTCACCTCGTGCCAATCAAGATGCTGTCCATCGGCCATGCGATTTCCTCCTTTCACAGGTCACTGAAGGTTACCTCAATGGCGAGCCAAATCCACAGCCCCGCCATCACAGCGAGCACGATGTACGCGCCCTGCCGAGAACGGATGTGCTCCCGCCAGTGAGGCGGAAAAGTGAACTGACTCCACATCAGGGCGACCTCCTTTCTATTTTGGACAAAATGGAGGGCCGGATGCGAAAGGATCGAAATCCCCCACATCCGGCCCCTGTCTCCTCGGTTCGGCTAGGCCGCCGGCTGGGCGGCCTGTTGGGACTCGCGGCTCCGAGAGCCGCTCTCGCCGTTACTGCGCCGCTTCTTGCGGTGGGAGTTTCTGCCCTCCGCCTTCATCGCCTGATACCACTCCACCTCGGAGTGCACCAGACACATGCAAGCAACGCAGTCAGGACACGGCACCTTTCCCATCTTCTATCGCCTCCCTTTGGATTATACCCGCCTAGGGCGGGGGTGAAGCCGATGTCTTACCGCCAGTTCGGGTGCCTAACTGACCAGGTCTTCTTCTGCTTTGCGGTCAAAGCGTTCCAGGCGGGCGTGCCCTGGATGACCGTACTCGGGTACTCCCGGGCAAAGTTGGCCATGGTCTGGACCTCCCGGCCGTACCTCTCGTCGGTGAGGGCTTGAGTCGCGTACCAGTGCGCCCCCTCTGTGTTCAGGCCGAACTCAACGGCCTGGCACTCGAGAACCTTCTGATCCCTGTTTACCCCGATGATCGGGAGAATCAGGACCAGTAGGCCCACAACTACTACTACGAGTGTGCTGCGTTTCATGTGTTCTCTTGTCCTTTCTGCGAGTTGTACTGCTACAGACGGTTCAGAGCTTTTAATACCATGTAAGCCAGAGCAAAGCCGAAGGTGAAAAGGATGGCGACCAATGCCACCCAACAGAAGATGTCACAAACACGGCGTAGAAACCTGCGCATCTGCGACACCCCCTTGTTCTAGTTTTCAAACAACAGATTCACCGAATTTGTTACTATACCACAACCAGGGGCGAAAGTCAAGTCCAGCGTACCTTATCGCTGGGCGCAGACCCTTGCAGATTTCGCTCCAGCAAGTAGAGGATGAAATCCCTTTTGCGGGAAGAAATGCTGGCGGGGTCAGTCCTGACTCACCCCTCTTGTTGTAGTTTTGATTATAAAAAATTTTGAGAAAAAAGCAACTATTCCAGCAAACTCTTAAGCGAGTGCATATGGGCAAATCGCTCGGTTTCTTCAACAGTTTGACGCATGGCAATTAAAGCGTCAACGGGGTATTTTCCGACCGCTGTTTCGTCTGATAACATCACTGCGGCCGCACCGTCTAAAACGGCATTGGCAACATCTAAAACCTCGGCGCGGGTGGGCCGGCGCGACAGGGTCATCGAAGCGAGCATATCGGTGGCCACAATCGAGGGTTTGCCTGCGTTAACGGCGCGTCTGATCGCCCGTTTTTGGATAACAGGCAGTTTCCAAAATGGTATTTCTATGCCTAGATCGCCTCTCGCAATCATCACCGCATCGGAGGCATCGAGAATTTCTTCGTAATTATGAATTGCTTGGGGGCGTTCAATTTTGGCAATAATTTTAGTTTTATCGCCAATTTTTTCTTTTAGTTCTAAAATGTCCTTTTTCTCCTCAACGAAAGACATTGCCACCCATTCGACACCAATTTCCTGTCCATGCTTTATAGCTTCTAGGTCTTTGGTGGTTATGCATTCTTCTGATTCGGTGTTCGGCAAATTAATTCCTTTGCCCGAGAAAATAAGCCCACCGGTTAAAGCGCGGCAGGTTACCCGTATCCCCTCAACTTTGCGTACTTCAAGTTCGATTAAACCCTTATCCATCAGAATTTTATCCCCGCGTTTAAGGGTAAGGTCAACATCCTTTTGAATTAAAATATCATTTCGATGTTCTGATTTTTCATCAAAAACCAAATGAACCGTGCTACCGGCATCGATGTGGCGGCCTTCGTGGCCCAACTTGCCGATTCTGATTCTCGGCCCCTGCAAATCTTGGATAATTTCGACTTTGCGTCCCGCTTTTTTAGCCAAACGGCGGATTGTGTCGGCCCATTTTTTAAATTCTTCGAACGACCCGTGCGAAAAATTGAAACGGGCAAAATCCATGCCTTCGTTAATTAGTTTTTTTAAATCCGATTCCTTGGCCGTTGCCGGTCCGATAGTGCAGATAATTTTGGTTTTCCTCGGTGGCAAGTTTTTCCCAAGCATTTTTTTAATTTTTGTGATCATAGGTTCAGGTTAGCAAATCCTCGAGGATTTGGCAACCAGAAAATTTTTAATTTTTAATGAAAAAAACACAGAAAATACTAAAGAATCGGCAAGGTTTACCTTGCCAAAAGTTCTTTAACCTTTGTAGAAACCTTCCCATAATCAAACCCCCTCCGGAGGAGATACCCCGTCAATCTGTTATAGACCTTTTCCCGGGGCAAACCGTGTGTTTTTTTTAAATATGTTTTAGCGGCAGAATCAATTAATTCTTCTTGCTCTCCTTCGGCAAAACCCTCCTCCAGCGCACTGGAAATTAGCTCCTTATCAACACCTTTTTTGATTAATTCTATCCGTATTCGATGTTTGCCCTTAGGTTTACCGAGTTTGGCGTTACGAATATAATTTTTGGCATATTCCGCATCATTTAGAAAATTGAGATCTTTTAACCTTTTGACCACATAGTCAATATCCACCGCGCTGTATTCTTTGCGGGCCAATCTTACTTCGATTTCAGAAACTGTTCTGGCACTTTTTGAGAGATACCATAACGCGAGCTCAAGCGCTTTTTTCTGACTGTCATCGGTCATGATTAAAACTTATAACAATTCAAACTAATTTGCGAGCTTACTAGCTCGCATCTAATCGTGGAGGATAAGGGCTTCAGTGTCTTGATGGCCAGCCCTTACCCTCCACAACCTCCCAACCCGGCCGACGCTCAAAAGCACGATTCTTCTTTCACATGAGCACTCCAGCGACACGTTTGCGCAGAACTCATCTAGAGGCGAAGAATCGTCTTTTGTTAATGGATTCTTTTTATCGCTTTTCGTGCAACGACGAAAAGCGAGGCAAGGCGAAAATGATATTTGAGCCGTGACCAAATCAGATGAAAATTTTATCGCTTCGATTCAAGTGTCACAAACATGTTGACGTTTCTTGAATCAGAAAGAATAAAATTTTCATAGACCATACGGCGTGCAGGGTAAGGAATCGTTAAAACCATAGGGGCCGCTTCGCAATTAGGCCCCTTTGGTTTTGACATCTAATTCGAGTCAACGGGACTCGAAAAATAATTCTATAATTAATCTAGTTCCTCTGGCTCTTCGGCTGCTTTCTCACGGATAACCTCAATTAATTTATCCAAAATTTTAGGATTTTTCCCCAAGAACGCCCGTGCCGATTCTCTGCCTTGGCCGATTTTATCCGATTCAGCACCAAACTCTTTTGGATTGTTTAGGGTTAACCACGCACCGGCCTTGGTGATCAGGTCATATTTAATGCCCAAATCCAACGCCTCGCCCGCTTTTGAAATCCCCTGCGAATAGAGCATTTCAAATTCGGCGGTGCGAAATGGCGCAGCAACCTTATTTTTAACGACTTTAACCCTGACGCGGTTGCCAACTGGCTGATCGCCTCTTTTCAACTGCTCAATGCGTCGGACATCAAGCCGTACCGAGGAATAAAATTTGAGCGCCATCCCTCCTGTCGTTGTTTCGGGATTGCCAAACATCACCCCAATTTTCATGCGAAGCTGGTTGATAAAGATAACCGCTGTTTTTGATTTTGAAACCGCACCGGTAATCTTGCGCAACGCCTGGCTCATCAACCGCGCGTGAACACCCATGACTGAATCGCCCATTTCGCCCTCAATTTCGGCGCGAGGCACTAAGGCCGCCACCGAGTCAATTACAACCACATCTAAAGCATTCGAGCGGATTAGGGTTTCGGTAATTTCGAGTCCCTGCTCGCCGGTATCCGGCTGGGAAATCAAAAGCGAGTCAACATCAACGCCAATTTTTTTGGCATAATCAGGATCAAAAGCGTGCTCGGCATCGACAAAAGCACACATTCCACCGGTCTTTTGCGCCTCAGCCACAACCGATAAAGCTAAGGAGGTCTTACCGGATGCTTCGGGACCGTAAATTTCGGTTACTCTGCCGCGCGGAATCCCACCAACACCAAGGGCTAAATCAAGTGCAATTGAACCGGTTGGGACGACACTGATATCCGTCAGTTTGCGCTCGCCCATTTTCATAATCGAGCCGGTGCCAAACTGTTTTTCAATTACCGAAATGGCCGCATCTAGAGCGCGCCGCTTGCCGGCATTAGCTGATTCGGAAACTTTTTTTTCTGCCTTTGGCTTTTCTTTCTTCTCTGGTTTTTTAGGCATAAATCCTCCCTAGATTAAAATTTTTATTTCTAAATTTTCAATTTATTTTAAATTATAAATTTTTTTGCTATTTGATTGTGCCAGAATCTTTCTTATTGTAAAGAATTTTTAATGTCTCGCGCGATTCTCTGCCGAGGCGGTTTTTAGCGGAAATTTCAAATGTGTTCACACCGGAGACCAGCTCAACTTGCTGTGAAAACTGACCATTATTATCAACGCTGACCAGTTGGCCGTTAATCTCGACAACGGCAGTATCTGAAGTTTTGCCCTCTATCTTAACCAGTGGGATTGCAACCGCTTCTTCGCTTGGAGAAGTAATTTCGATATTGGGCGGTTGAGAAAGACGTGAAATCGAGATGCCGATATAACCGATAATCCCCGCCACTACCAAAAAAATAACTATCCCTATAATAAGCCGCGGCGTTAAAAGCAAGCGCGGCAAAAAAGTTTTCCTCTGGTGTCCCTTGGGTGTAAAGGTACTGGCCGAACCAAATTCATCCCTAAAATCGTCGTCTATTTTTTTTGTTTCAAAGCCCAAGAATTCACCGTACCGGCGGGCATACCCCAAAGCGTAGATACGGCTCGGAAAAGCATTGAGATCGTCTTTTTCGAGCGCTTCTAGGTATTTAATGCGAATATGAGTGATCTGCTCGACTTTCCCTAGCGTAATTCTTTTTCTTTTGCGGGCACCGTAAAGCCGTCCCCCCAAAGTAGTGCCCGAGGCAATTTTTTTGCGTTTGAAAATCATTTAAAACCTAAATTATGAAATATGAATAATGAATTATGCCATAATTCATTATTCGTTATTCACAACTCTATATTTTATCCCTACCGGTAGGGTGTGCGGTCGTCATATTCCCGAGGCCCGTCTTCAGGAACTTCAGCTCCCTCACCTTCATCGATTGAATCTACTAAAATATCTCTTGGCTTAGCTCCTTGGCTGGGTCCTACTATACCCTGTTCTTCCATCAAATCAAGCAATCTCGCCGCACGCGCATAACCCACCTTCATCCTTCTCTGTAAGAAAGATGCCGAGGCAGTATTGGATTCAACAACTAACTTTTTTGCTTCGCCCAAAAGCTCGTCTCCTTCAGTTACAAAATCGCCGCGGCGTGTACTTTTAATGCCAGCAACTTCGCGGTAATCGGTAATTGTTTCGTCATAGCGCGCCGGCCCTCCGGTCTTTAGAAAATCAGTAACGCTTTTAACGTCTTTTTCCGCCACGAATGCGCCCTGAATACGTTTTGGTTTAGTATACTCACCACCTATAAAAAGCATGTCGCCGTTGCCAAGCAATTTTTCGGCGCCGGCTTGGTCGATAATTGTTCTCGAATCAATCTGTGAAGCGACGGCAAAAGCGACTCTGGAGGTAATATTTGCTTTAATTAAACCGGTAATGACATCAACGGAAGGCCTTTGCGTTGCAACAATCAAATGAATGCCGGTCGCGCGGGCTAATTGTGCCAAGCGGACAATTGCTGCTTCGACCTCGTTTGAGGCCTGTGCCATCAAATCCGCCAACTCATCAATAACAATGACAATATAAGGCAGTTTTTCGTGATTAGTACCGTCTTCGCCCGTAATCGGTTTTTTGGTTTTGTCGTTATAAGAAACAATGTCGCGGCTGCCGATCGATTGAAAAAGCTTAAATCTACGTTCCATCTCCGCAATCGCCCAGCGCAAAAGATTGACCGTTTTATCAACTTCAACCACAACCGGAATTAAAAGATGCGGAATGCCGTTATAAGATGTGAATTCAACCCGTTTTGGATCAACTAATAAAACACGCAGATCTCTGGGAGAATTTTGATAAAGTAAGCTCAATAAAATCGAGTTTAAACCGACGGATTTTCCCGAGCCCGTCGCGCCCGCCACCAAAAGGTGCGGCATTTTAGCCAAGTCGGCCGAAATGACGTTGCCGGCAACATCAATTCCTAACGGCAGTGAAAGATTTGAACCTCTTTTTTTAAATGATTCTGACTCCAAAAGTTCTCGAAGAGAAACCCTCGCCAGAGTTTTATTCGGCACTTCAACACCAACCGCTGATTTGCCGGGAATCGGTGCTTCAACCCGGACCGGATGCGCGGCTAAAGCTAAAGCCAAATCGTCGGCGCGGGCCTTGATATTGTTTAATTTAACCCCTTCGGACGGCTTGAGTTCATATTGTGTTACGGTTGGTCCGACATTAACTTGTCCGGCCGTTGTTTCAACGCCAAAGTCAGACAGGGTTTTAATCAAAATATCAACATTTTTAGCAATGTTACCCGGTTGGGCTTTGCCTGATGATTCCTCTAAAAGCTCGGTCGAGGGAAATTCCCAGACCCCGTCCGGTGCAATCATCACTGGCGCGGCGGACTTGTCTTCTTTGCCGCCCATTCCTATTCTACGGCGGAAAGTTTTAAAAACCGAAACACGGCCGTCGCTCGAACCGCGCATAGGATAAAGTCGGTGGGTACCCTCCGAAATGTTTTTTAAGACATCGGAGATTGAAATATTAAATGTCAGAATTAATGTGGCTAGAGCCGCTCCCATTAAAATAACCAAGGCGGCGATTTGCCCGACCAACGATGAGATTACCGAGTAGATGGCGCCGCCGATTGAACCGCCCGAGTTACTAAATGGCGCGATTGAGGCAGCAAACAAAAAGAAGAAAACAAGTAGTCCCCAGAAAATTGCTTTACTGCGCCGCATCAGATGCGGCGCCAACGAATAAATGCTGGCGAAAGCCAGCCAAAATGTAAAAAAGTAGGCCATGGGGCCGATTAAACTTTTGAGCGCGTCAAATAATGTCTTACCCAAACTTCCAGCCGCGCCAAATTCGGCCAAAATTAAAATGATCGCCAAAATACCAACCAAAAACCCGAAGACCTCCCTCGCAACTTTTGGGTCAACTAAATCACCAAAACCTGGGTTTTTCGGTTTTCTTCCTCGCTTTGCCAAGAACTACCTCCTAAATTAACCCGCATACTTAATTTATCACAATCGAGGATGTATGGGAAGAATGATGGCTTTGGTTTTAGACCTCGATTATTACCGGAATAATCATCGGGCGACGTTTGGTTTCGTTAAACAGAAACTCGCCTAGTTCTTCGCGCAAAATAGTTTTGACGTAGGCCAAATCTACCTGTTCGCGGGCAATGTGACGGCGGAAAATGTTTTTAATTTCCTGCCTTGAGCGGCGGATTAAATCCTCCGCGGCGCGCATGTAAACAAATCCGCGCGAGATGATATCAGGGCTCGTTATAATCTGCATTGTTTTGTGATCAATGGTCAGAATGATGACGAAAATTCCGCCCTCCGCCATGGCTTGGCGGTCGCGAAGCACGATGTTTCCAACATCGCCGACACCCAAACCGTCAATCAAAACAAACGAGGTTGGCACCTTCATTTTAAGGGGTGTATA
>CAYYMZ010000005.1:9952-45670 GCA_964473025.1 uncultured Candidatus Saccharibacteria bacterium | reverse complement strand
GAGCATCTGCATGGCATGCAGAGGGTCGCTGGTTCAAATCCAGTCGGGTCCACCATCCCACGTCGCCCGAAGGGCTATGCGGAATGTCCAGCGTAGCTTAAAACGAAGTTGGACAAATATAGTTCATAGATTATGTCTGACGATTATTCAAAAATAGACAGAGAAAGTCAGTCACTCTGGGAGAAGGAGAGTGTTTTTAAAACTGACCAAAAATCGAAAGAGAAAAAATTCTATGTACTGGACATGTTTCCATATCCCTCAGGTGACGGGCTCCACGTTGGACATGTAAAAGGCTACTTTGCGACTGATGCAATCGCTCACTTTAAGAGAATGAATGGTTTCAATGTTTTGCATCCGATGGGTTGGGACGCATTTGGGCTTCCCGCAGAGAACTACGCGATTAAGGTAGGACGCCATCCCGAGGAAACAGTGAAAAAAAATATTAGCAATTTTAAAAATCAGATGCAAAGTCTGGGCCTATCCTATGATTGGTCTCGGGAAATAAACACAACCGACCCCGAATATTATAAATGGACCCAGTGGATATTTCTTAAAATGTTCAGCCGTGGCTTGGCTTATGAAACTATGGCCCCAATAAATTTTTGCCCCTCATGCAAAACAGGGCTGGCAAACGAGGAAGTTCTGAACAGCAAATGCCAGAGGTGTTCAACCGAGGTTGTCAAAAAGGAAATTAGACAATGGGTATTGAAAATAACTGATTATGCCGAAAAGCTCTACTTTGATTTAGACAAGCTAAATTGGCCGCAACCTATTATTGAAATGCAAAGAAACTGGATTGGTAGGTCGGAAGGTGCTGAGATTGATTTTGAGATCAAAAACGGGGAGAAAAAAATAAAGGTCTTCACCACGCGAGCCGATACCTTATTTGGGGCAACGTACATGGTTTTAGCTCCGGAGCATGAATTGGTTTCAAAAATTGCGACAAAAGAACATGAACTCGAAGTAAAAGAATATGTAAAAAGTATTCAAAATAAATCGGACCTGGAAAGAACCGATCTTGAAAAAGATAAAACAGGTGTCTTTACTGGAGCATCTGCCATCAACCCGATTAACAATAAGGAAATCCCGATTTGGATTGCCGACTATGTGTTAAAAAACTACGGGACAGGCGCGGTTATGGCTGTTCCGGCCCACGACCAAAGAGATTTTGACTTTGCAAAAAAATACGGCCTAGAGATTATAGAAGTGATAAAAGGCGTAGGTTCCGATATAAGTAAAGAGGCGTATGAGGGGGTGGGGATATTAGTTAACTCTGGCAAATTTGACCAGGAAGAATCCGCTCGAGCCGGACGGAAAATTATTGATGATCTCAGAATTCTAAAAAAAGCGGATTTTGCCGTAAACTATAAACTTCGTGATTGGATTTTTTCCCGCCAGAGATACTGGGGTGAACCGATACCGATTGTCCACTGTCCCAAATGCAAGGCAGTCGGCATACCGGAAAAAGATTTGCCTGTGCTTTTACCCGAAATTGATAAATATGAGCCAACAGGTACGGGTGAATCCCCTCTTGCTAATATCACATCCTGGGTCAACACAACCTGTCCTAAGTGTGGCGGGACAGCTCGACGCGAGACAAACACCATGCCACAGTGGGCTGGATCCTGCTGGTACTATTTGAGATATATTGACAATAAGTGTTCAGAAAAACTGGTACCGAGTGTTGATGAAAAATATTTTATGCCCGTCGATTTATATGTTGGTGGTGCCGAACACGCTGTTTTACACCTTTTGTACGCCCGTTTTTGGCACAAATTTCTCTACGACGAGGGGTATGTTTCAACAAACGAACCGTTTGACCAGCTTAGAAATGTCGGATTGATTTTAGGCCCTGACCGGCAAAAAATGTCTAAATCAAGAGGAAACGTAATAAATCCGGAAGCCCTCATAGATAAATATGGCGCAGATGCACTGCGGTTATATGAAATGTTTATTGGGCCATTTGATCAACCGGCGGTGTGGTCTACCAACGGAATATCTGGAACTAAAAAATTTCTAGATAAAATATTAGATGTTTTTCAAAAACTTCCAAACAATTCGGAATCAGAGGTTAAGGTTGTTGAAAAATTAGATCTGTTGATAAATTCTATAACTTTAAAAATTGAAACGTTTCAATTTAACACAGCCGTATCTGACTTTATGAAGATCATAAACGAAGTTGATCTTCAGAAATTAACTATCGACGACAGGAAAAGATTCCTCCAAATACTCGCACCTTTTGCTCCGCACATCTGCGAATATCTGTGGCAGAGAAATGAGGGGGAAGGATCGATCTTTAGATCATCATGGCCAAAAAGTGAAACAATGATTTCATCATCTCCCTTGTATATTGTGCAGGTAAATGGTAAAAAAAGAGGAGAAATTGAAGCACCTGCTGGCTTGGATGAGGACAGGATAGCAGAACTATCTCTTGATTTAGAGTCGGTCAAGAATGTCATCGGGGCAGACAAGGTTAAAAGGGTCGTGTTTGTAAAAAACAAGTTAATAAATTTTGTCGTACGATAAGTTTACGAAAGGAAATAATGGCTGAACCAAAAAAGAGATTAACGTCAACTAGAAGCGGTAACAGACAAAGCCACGATGCGCTGAAAGCAAGTTCGTATGGAAGTTGCTCAAACTGTAAGCAGAGAGTGGCCGGACATTCAATTTGCCAGAACTGTGGTTATTATAAGGGGAAGAAAGTATTGGATATTGGACCTGATAAGAAAAAAACTCGAAAGGAAAAAGAAGAGCTCAAGGATGAATAGACATTACGCCCGAATTATTGCTCTCCAGTCACTGTACGAAAACGATTTCAGGGATTCGGAAACTTCTGATGTTGAAAAAATATTCTCACGGCACGTGAAAAACATTGGCGAGGATGGTGAGAACGTTGAGTTTGCCAGGATGCTTATTGAAAAAACAGGTAAAAAGAAAAGTGAAACAGATGAGCTAATCGAAAAAGTAGCGCCCGAATGGCCAATCGAACAGGTCGCGATCATTGATAGAAATATTCTACGGATGTCGATTTGTGAACTCAAATACTGTGATACTCCACCCAAAGTCGTAATTAACGAGGCAATTGAACTGGCAAAAACCTTTGGCGCCGAACATTCCTCGAAGTTTATAAACGGCGTTTTGGGAACTGTGTATCGCCAAAGCGATAAATTTAAAGAGGAAGAAAAGGAGCCAAGTGAAGAAGACCCCAGGGTTGAATAATTCAAAAAAAGAAAGCGTAGACGACATTAATAAAAAGATAGAAAGTTTTCTGAATAAAATCTCAATCAAACCGGGAAAACTCAATCTATATTTTAGCGCATTCGTTCACAGGTCATACCTCAATGAAAATCCAGGCTTTTCCCTTGAAAACAACGAACGACTGGAATTTCTGGGTGATGCTGTCTTGGAGCTGTCTGTTACTAAATATTTGTTCGGAAAATACTGCGACAAGCCCGAGGGTGAATTAACAGCTCTCAGGAGCGCTCTGGTGCGTGGCAAAAACTTATCCGACATCGCATCAGGCCTTGGACTAATAGACAACCTGATGTTAAGTACGGGCGAAAAAAACGCAACAGAAAAAGCCCGTAGCCTGATCTTAGCCAATACGCTCGAAGCATTAATTGGTGCGATATATCTAGATCTAGGTTTTGATAAGGCGGACGAGTTTATCACTCAAAACATAATTAGAACGAATATAAAAAAAATAATCGAGGAAAAACTTTATATTGATGCAAAAAGTGAATTTCAAGAGAAGGTACAGGAAAGATTTAAAGTTACCCCGCGTTATTCGGTATTAGAGCAAAGCGGTCCCGACCACGACAAAATATTTATTTCAGGTGTTTATATCAATGAAAAATTGATTGCAAAGGCCGAAGGAAGTTCTAAAAATATTGCCGAACAAAAGGCGGCTGAAGAAGCGCTAAAAGTTCTCTTTAACTGATCGCTCTCTTCACTCTCTTATAGTATAAATTTGCTCTAAATCTTGGCCAGTCCTTAGGCATCAATTCAATCGGAAGGTTGGGTTCGCAATTTAATATTGTAGCGTATTCGAAAATCAGTTTCTTAAGCTCAAAGCGATCTCTTTTGGGCGAATTCAGGATTTCGTCTGCTTTTTTCATAAAGTCGTTATAAAACACTCGAAAGCGGTCGAAATTCCACACCGAGAGCATTTTTTGTGAACTTAAACCAATAACATTATCGCTTTCTACGAACATCACCATTTCATTCAAGTTATTTTTCGCGATGTAGTGTAATATTTTATCTCTAACCGGCACTGGGGTTACCCACAAACTATTTAAGACGGGCTTTAGACCCAAAGCTTCTAAAAATCTTCTGAATTTATCACGTTTTGAGCGGTCACGTTCGGGAACTGAAAACCAAATCATTCGCCACTTACCATCCCAGTGTTGTGTTTCCTTGTGAATTTGATCTAGGATTGAATTTAAGAACTCATAACCCTTTCTTGATAATCTGAAGACCACCTTTTGATCTGTGTCTTGTTTCTCAACCAGCAGCATCGCCTCCATTTTTCCCAAAACACCCCTGGAGACGGCTATCCCCCAACTTTTTATTTCGTCTAAAGTTGCGGATCCTTTGTCCTCAAGGTAAATCAAGATTTGATAAAGTGGTGAAATTTCCATAATAAAATTCGTTAATACTGTAGCACACGATATACGTTCGTCAAGTTAGTTCAAAAATTATACGACCCAAAGCCCCAGACCAATAAGTTCCTAGATTCTTCTGCGCTTGCGGAAGCGGCATTTGAGTAGGTCTTTAAAACTACGCTAATCAAGGTTTGCCCGTCTCTTGTTGCGGCACTTACAAGCGTGTGACCAGCGTCCGGAGTATATCCGGTTTTACCACCCATCACACCGTCGAGAGGTATCTCGCCCGTGGTCAACCTATTTGAATTTTTTAGTTGATGAACAATCGACTGGTCAACGCTTGTGACTTCTATTTCGGGTGTTGAGATTATTTTTTCAATTTCCGGGTTCCTTAGGGCGTAGGAAAAAAGGATTGCAACATCGATCGCACTCGAATGCCCTTGGTCGTCTAAACCGGCAGGGTCCTCGAATTTTGTTTTTTCAAGTCCCAACTCACTCGCCTTTTGATTCATTAGGTTTATAAATTTCTCCATGGGCATCTTACCTGATGCCAAGGCCAAAGCGGCATCATTTCCCGACTGGAGAAGGAGGCCGTAAAGAAGGTTCCGGACGGTTATCTTTTCTCCCGTGGATAGGTTCATAACAGATGGAGTAACGTTCACACTATCTGCGCTAACCTCAATCACATCGTCAAGTTTATAGTTTTCAAGCGCAACCACAGCTGTCATTATTTTTGTGATTGAAGCAACAGGTATCTGATAGTCGGCGTTTTTTGAGTAAAGCGGGTACATTGATGCTTCGTGCATTAAAATCGCCGACTGCGCGTTTATCCTTGGATCGCTTGCCGATGGCTTTCTTGTCGGCGGCGGATCTATTTTTGAGATTTTTTGTGAGTAAAAGGAGTTTATAGAGGTTCCAAACACACTTCCTTGCGATGGTGATTTCCCAAAATAAATAATAGACCCTACGCCAATCAGTAGAACAACAAGAATAATTAGAATTAAATTTCTCCTGGTCACTTTGACCCCTCTCTTGTCCTGTTAATAAAAAATATTTCAAGAAGCGCTAGTGCCAAAACAAAGTTTATAGCCGACAGGAAATTTAATACCTTAAGAGCCGAAAATAACAGTAAGCCCACGATGGCACATGTAATAATGACGCACCTGCGCAAGATTATCGATCTTCTGGTTTTAGGTATGCTTTGTTTCCTATAAGTGTTTATTAAACTAGCGCAAACGGTAAGAATTGAAAAAACAGCCAAAGATAGGGTAAAGAAGAATCCAAAAAGCGGAACAGTTCCCGATTTATAAGGGTTAATATTAAAAAATATAACCGCCAATATGCCGATTGAAATTAAAGCAATTGAAATTAAACTAAAATACCAAGTTCTCATCATCCCCTTCTCTAAAATCGATTTTAGGAAAGTATCTTGTGTCCATGAAACGTTTGACGTGTTGCGTAACATCTTTCTTGCTACCGTTTAGCATCGAAATCAGCGCATCAGATTTTGTTGGCTCTTGTGTTTTGATGTAAATCGTTGCCGACCTTAAATCTTCTGATATCATAAGCAGATCAACCGATATAAAGCCATATCTGTCAATATTTTGTGAAAGATAGGTCTCAACACCTTTGCGAATTGACTCGACAACCATTTGTTTTTTTTGGTTGTCCCCTGTATTTGATATTATCTTTTCGCCCACTGTGGCGCCCTTCGTGCACGTTTCAAGCCTGGTTTTTTACGTTCTTTCTCTCTTGGATCCCGCGTTAAGTAATCCTCTTTTTTTAATGTTTTTTCTATTTCGGGATCTACTTTTGCAAGAGCACGCGAAACTGCCAACAGGGTTGCTCCCCGCTGTGAGGATAATCCGCCGCCGGAGAGCGAAACCGTGATATCATATTTATTATCCAGCGACACCAGTAAAAGAGGTTTCTTTGCATGTTCCATTAGCAACTCATCCTTAACGTCGCTTTGGTCCGCATACTTAACCTTTCCAGAACCCGCAAAAAGGCGTACCTGGGCAATAGCTGTCTTTCTCCTACCTGTTCCAAAAAAGTATTTTACTGTAACCATTATTTAATCTTAATCTTTTTTAATCTAATGCTTCTCAATTTGTTATTAGGAAGCATGTTTTTTACCATATTTATGAAGAATTTTTTGTAGTCCTTCTCCCATAACTCCTTCATTGTACTTTCCTTTAAATTACCGATGTAACCGCTGTGGCGATAATACTTTGAGTCGACCAGTTTTTTTTCACTAAGTTGAACCTTTTCTAGATTTAAAACCTCGACCGTACCGTCGAAAACAACGTTTGGGGCAAAATTAACGTTGTCTTTATCCATTAAGATGCGGGCTATTTCCGAAGAAATCCTTCCCAGTGCTTTATTTGTTGCGTCGTATTTAACTTCTTTCATCCTAAGCCTTCTTATTTGATTCTTTTTCCTGTTTTACCAGATTCAAACTCACGATTGACATTGAAGCCGAATCCCCCGAGCGTTTTTTGGTCTTGAAGATTGAAACTGATTTGTATGATCTTCCTTCATCGAGTGCCTTGTCAATCGCCTTGCCGTAAAGCATATTGTTTAATTTTCGCCTAAGGGCCAGCTTGTCTTTAGACGTGACAAGAAGCGATATTAAAGCTTGAGCCTGTTGTTTTAAGGTCTTTGCTTTTGATTGGGTCGTGACTAATCTTTCAGCTAAAATCAAGGACGAAAGCTGATTTTTCGCCAGCCTTAATATTGGTTTTTTTATTTTCGACACTCTCGACATTATTCCTCGTTTTTCTTTTTCTTTTTGGTTGATTTCTTCTCGGATTTAGCGGATTTCGGTGCAACTGTGCAGGAGTCAATTACCGCCTGCAGGTGTTCATTCATGATTTGTGCGGCTGTTTTTAGAGCATCTGAGGGGCTGATAGTTCCATCGGTCGTAATTTCTATGATAAGCCGGTTGTAGTCGGTCATTCCGCCAACACGGGTGTTTTCAACGTCAAACTTAACTTTTTTCACTGGGGTATAAATGCTGTCCACCATAATTGTCCCGAGCGGCAATTTCTCGTCTATTTTTTTTTCGACGGGGATATAACCGCGTCCGCGATCAATTTCAACTTCAAGGTCTAGTTTTCCTGCTTTTTCTACTGACGCAATGTAATGATCGGGATCAACGATTTCAATCTGTGAATTTTTCTTAAAATCCGCGGCAGTCACTTTTTTGGGCCCTTTAATCGACAATTCCAGCATTACCGGACCTTCGCCCGTCAATTTAAACCTTGTGGTCTTAAGATTTAGGATTAAATCAACAACGTCTTCCTTTATTCCTTTAAGGGTGGAAAATTCGTGGCTTGCTCCCACTATCTTTACTGACTTTATAGCAGCTCCTTCAAGTGATGAGAGCAATATTCTCCGCAAAGTATTTCCAACGGTAACGCCATATCCTGGTGATAACGGTTCGATGATAAACTGAGTGGATTTATTGTCCTCTAGGCCTTGCGATTTAATTTCGAGAAGATTCAAATCGTTTAAGATATAACTCATATATACTCCTTTTATTTTGAATAAAATTCAATTATTAATTGTTCGTTGATAAGCGATAACTCTTCCTTAACCGGCAGAGCAGAAACCCCTACTTCGCCCGTACCCATAAGGTTTAGCCATTGAGGCATTTCCTTTTGAGATAGCGGTTTTTCAGGAAGCTTTGTTGTTTTTATAACATCATTTAGACCGATGAGCTGTGATGGTGTCTTCGCTCTCTTGCCATTTAGAAGTATTTTACCGTGGCTTACCATCTGCCGTGCCTCATTACGGGATACTCCGAATCCGGCTCGAAAAACAACGTTGTCCAATCGTCTTTCTAGAAGTTGAATTAAAATCTCACCTGTTGCGGATCTATCTTTACGGGCCTCCTTGAAATAGTTCTGCATTTGCTTTTCCGAGACCCCATAAATAGCGCGGGCTTTTTGTTTTTCTCTAAGCTGTGTTGAATAATCCGATCCGCGCCTCATTCTAACTTTCGGACCAGCTAACCCGGGAGCGTAACTCTTCTTATTAAAAACACACTTCGGTGAATTACACTTTTCGCCCTTGAGGAATAGTTTTTCACCAACTCTTCTACAAATCCTACATTTATCGTTTTTTTTCATTAAACTCTCCTCGGTTTTTTGGCACGGCAACCATTGTGCGGTATTGGTGTGATGTCGGATATCTTTCCGATTCGAAACCCAGCCGATCCAAATGCTCTTATAGCAGCATCTCGTCCCGAAGAAACTCCCGCAACAAAAACGGAGATCTCTTCTGTTTGCGCTTCGTGCATTTTCTCGATCACTATTTTAGCCGCTTGCGTTGCGGCGAAAGGCGTTGCTTTTCGGCTTCCTTTAAATCCTGCTCTTCCAGTAGATGACCAAGCGAATACGTTACCCTGTTCGTCGGTTGCTGAAAGCAGGGTGTTGTTGAAGGAGGATTTGATAAACACCTTAGCTTTAGTGATCTGTTTTGCAAGTTTCGATTTTTTCATATTTTTTTAGGTTTTTTCAGCTGATTTTTTTCGCCCCGAACCAACCGTAATTTTTCTTCCTCTTTTTGTCCGTGCGTTTGTCTTGGTCCTCTGTCCCCTGGACGGCAAACTTTTAGCATGTCTTGAGCCGCGGTATGAGCCGATTTCTTTCAATCTTTTAATGTTGCGCTGGACTTCTGAGCGTAAATCTCCCTCGACCGTATGTTCTTTCTCAACGATCCTTCGTATTGTCTCTATATCTGACTCAGAAACTTTACCGAGATGTTCATCCTCGGAAATTTTCACCTGTTTTAAAATTTTCTTAGAGGATGCAATTCCGATACCCTGCACATAAGTAAGGGCGATTACAGCTCTTTTGTTTTCCGAAATATTAACGCCCGCAATTCTAATCATTTTTATCCCTGTCTTTGTTTGTGCCTTGGGTTTACACACGTTACATAAATCTTAATCTTACCGGTTTTACCCCGACGGCGAACAATTTTACATTTATTACAAATTTTTTTAACCGATGGACGTACTTTCATTTCAACCTCGTTACAATTCTCCCTTTTGATAAATCGTAGGGAGTCATTTCAACCTTCACCCGATCCCCTGGAACAACCCTGATATAGTGGATGCGCATTTTTCCTGACAGATGCCCGATAATTTCCTGACCGGAATCTAGCTTCAACTTAAATAAGGCATTAGGTAATGCCTCGATAATTTCCCCTTCTATTTCTATTAAATCGTTATTTGGCATTCATCCTCAACTCATACGTTAGCCACATCCAATATTAACATTTTTTAATCAAGCTGTCAACATTTTATATCCGTTTTTTGTGACCACAATAGTATGTTCAAAGTGAGCGGCCGGCTTTCCATCTACGGTTTTAATCGTCCATCCATCGTTGTCGGTATACACCTCTCCGGTCCCCAGCGTCGCCATTGGTTCAATTGCAATTACCATACCTTCCTGCAGAACCTCACCACCGCCTACTTCGCCGTCGCTTTTTATTGACGGCTCTTCGTGTACCGCAAATCCTACGCCATGACCGGACAGGGCAAGAATTGGCTTAAGTTTATTCCCCCTTAACACTTCTCCGGTTGTATTTTCAATCTTCCCTACCCTAACCCCTGGCTCAACAATTGAGATAGCATCCATCAGTGCTCTTTGAGTTGCCCAAACGAGTTTTTCGACCTCCCTGCTCGCCAAACCAACGATAACCGTTGCCGCTGTGTCGGAAAAATACCCATTATAATTCACCCCGACATCGATCGAGACAACGTCGCCTTCTTTAATTCGTCTCTCGCTGGGCATCCCATGAACTACCTCATCGTTAATCGAGATGCAGGTGGCAAATTTATAGCCCCGATAACCCAGAAAGGAGGGTTTTGCCCCGCGAGCAGCAATTAAGCGGTTCGCGACTTTCTCTAATTCGAGTCGGCTTACACCCGGTCTAGCTGCGCAAAGGATTTCCTTTAGGGTAAATTTTGCGATAAGCCCTGATTTCCGGATCATCCTTATCTGTTCTTTGTTTTTCTTTTTTATCATCTGAATTTGATCTCGTCATACGAACGCATAGCAAGTTGAGCTTTGATTTGGCGTACGAAGTCGAGTGTAACGGAAACAATAATCAGAATACCAGTACCACCAATCGCCAAGGTTCTGATACCTGTTAAGGATTGCAGGGCAAATGGAAATACAGCAACGATTGATAAGAAGAAAGCCCCGGCGAAAGTAATTTTATAAATAATTGACCCCAGATATTGCGCGGTCATATTTCCCGGCCTAACCCCCGGAACAAACCCTCCCTGTTTTTGAAGGTTTTCTGCAATGTTTTTGGGCTGAAAAATAATCGACGTATAGAAAAAGGTAAAGAAAAAAACAAGAAGAAAGAATAATATGGCGTGGTAAGTATTGTTGGAGAAAAAAGTATTCATCGAGATTGCAAAATTTTTAACTGATTCCGAAGATGAAGCTTGAAGGTACTGGGCTAAAACCCCGGGAATTACTAATATGCTGGTCGCAAAGATTATCGGGATTACGCCAGCGGCATTCGCCTTGATGGGAAGATAAGATTGGATTGAGCTGACGGTATGGCCGGCCCTAATACGTCTTGCGTAACTTACCGGAATCCTTCTTTCCGCCTCGTTCACCCAAACGATAAAAGCAATCATAGCCACAAAAATAGCAACCAACTCACCGCCAACCAATACTTTATTTGAAATCACTTCTCCCGTTGCGGCAATTTGTGATGGAAGCCCGGCGATGATTCCAGCGGAGATTATCATAGAGATACCGTTGCCGATGCCGCGTTCAGAAATAATTTCACCCAACCACATCAAAAGCACTGTGCCAGCGGTCGCTGTAATTAAAATTAATGCCATCGAGGAAATATCTGAGACACTTATGACATTTTGACTCTGCAGAAGACGAACCAGTCCGTACGACTCAATCAAAGCCAGCGGTATGGATAAATACCGGGTATATTGATTAATTTTCTGCCTTCCATATTCACCCTCCTTCTGGAGTTCTCCAAGAGACGGAACCGCTACCGTCAAAAGCTGGATAACGATTGATGCGGTAATATAGGGTCCGACGCCGAGCATCGCAAGCGAAAACCTGCTGACTGACCCGCCCGAAAAAAGGTCTAATAATCCTAGAGCCTGATTATTCTGAAAAAAGTTCGCTAATCCGGCTGTATCCACTCCCGGTAGTGGAATGTGTGCGACAATTCTAAAAACCACTAAGAGGGCAAATGTAACTATTAATTTATCTCTGAGATCTCTCAGATGAACGATCCTTTTCAATGTGTCCAGGATCTTATTCATTTTATTGCTTTATCGATTTACTCAAAATAATATCGCATGAAAAACTGACATTGTTTAGAGTATTTTTTCCTTTGATAATCTTAAATCCTTTTATTCGAGACAAATCTGTGCTTCTAAGTCGGAGCTTCTCAGTTATTTTATCGTAAGACACAATATCTCCCGATTTAAAAATTTTTGCAATATCATCAGTTGTTAAGGTTAGATTTTTTTTCGTAACAGATTTAAAGCCACGGGCCTTAGGAATGCGATTAATTAGCTTTGTTTGTCCACCCTCAAAAAATTTGGTCGAAGAACCAGTTCTTGATTTCTGACCATTCATTCCACGCGTAGAGGTCTTGCCATGCCCGGAACTCATTCCGCGACCCACCCTCGTTTTACTCTTCTTGAGAGGTTTAAGTAATATTTTCATTTTCACCTGCTTCGATCAAACCTTTTTGTGCCGCTTTTGCTACGTTGATCTTGTTGTTTGTTCCATATGATTTTGCCACCAGATTCTTAATTCCAGAAAGCTCGGCAACAGCCCTAACCACTCCACCTGCAATTATCGAGGTACCCTTAGGAGCTGGTTTGAGAAGAATTGTGGCAGAACCTAATTTTGACAATACTTCCTTTCTAATAGATCCGCTATCTGTTATATTAATCGAAACCTGGTTCTTTCTGGCATTATTGGCGGCCTTGCGAATTGCGGTAGCAACTTCCGCTGCTTTACCCAGCCCAATTCCAACTTGTCCAGCCCTGTCGCCAATAATGACCAACGCTCTAAAGCTGATTCTTTTCCCACCCTTAACAGTTCTCGACACCCTGTCAATCGTGATTACCTTTTCTTCAAATCTCTTATCTCGTAATTCTTGCATAATATCCTAAAATTTGACGCCCGCCGACCTCATTCCATTGGCAAATGATTCTAATCTTCCGTGATATAAGAATCGGCCGCGATCGTATGTTATTTTTTCATTACCATTCTTGATTATTTTCTTTCCGAAATCCTGGCCGAATTTATTTGCTTGATCGACCGGACTTACACCATTTGAGAATTTATAAACCTGACCAATGACGGTTTTTCCACCATCAATTAACTGGACGCTAATTCCAGTGTTGCTTCGGTAGATTTTTACTTTTGATCTTGTGTTTTGCATTTTAAGCCCCGGTTGCACCCTTTACTGCTTTCCCGACTTTTCTAAGTATCTTCTCTCCGACATATTTTATCCCCTTGCCCTTATATGGTTCTGGTTTTTTCACCTCGCGGATATTGGCCGCCACCTGTCCAACAAGCTGTTTATCAATCCCTTTGACCGAAATAATATTCTTTTTTACTTCCAATATAATTCCTTCTGGCGCCTTAATTTCAACATCATGCGAGAAACCAACTTTAAGCGTTAAAGTATCACCCTCAACCGCCGCCCTATAGCCGACACCAATAATCTCGAGCGATTTTTCATAGCCGTCTTTTACGCCTGTGAGAGCATTGGCGATTAAAGCCCTGGTTAGTCCGTGGGGTGCTTTCGAACTCTTGTCGGCCGTTGTCCGCTCGACAATGATTTTATTATCTTCTTCTTTTACTTTGATTCTATTTGCAATCGGAACACTCAAAGTACCGGCTGGGCCGGTCGCATTTAAGATAGCGTCTTCAATCGTAACCTTGACGCCTTCGGGAATCAGGATTGCTTTTCTTCCAATTTTACTCATTAGAAAACCTCACAAATTACTTCTCCGCCGACACCAGATTTACGCGCATTCTGTCCGCTTAAAACTCCAAGAGGCGTCGACAAAACAACCATTCCAAATCCGCTTTTGGGCCGTGGAATTCGTCTACTTGTAACATAAACTCTGCGTCCAGGTCTCGAATATCTTACCATATTTTTGAATGATTTATTGGCCGACTTTAAATCTACTATTAACATGGCCGTGTCCTTCTCTGGAGTGTATCCGCCGACATATCCCTCAGAACGCAAAACCTTAAGCACGTTCTCTTTGACGCTTGAATAGGGAATTTCAACCTGCTCCTTACCGGCACCTTTTGCGTTATTTATTCTATTTAAAAGATCTGCGATTGGGTCATTCATAATAAATTACCAAGATGATTTTGTTACACCGGGAATTTCACCCTTGCAGGCCAGCTCCCTAAAGCAGATTCTGCACAAACCAAATGTTCTTAAATATCCACGTGAACGGCCACATCGACCACAGCGCCGGATTATTCTGCTGGAATATTTTGGTTTTCTTTTTGCTTTTTCGATTAATGCTTTTCTTGCCATTATTGCTCCTTTTCAAAAACAAAGCCGATTTTACGCAGGTACTCAACAACATTTTCTCGGTTTTTTGCATTATTTATAGATACCGTGATACTCATTCCCCATGCCTGTTTAATATCGTCCGCTCTGATTTCGGGGAAAATATTCTGCTCTTTAAGAGCGATAGTCAGGTTGTTGCTGCGATCAAAGCTTTTATAGCGTATTCCCTCGAATTCACGTGATCTTGGCAGAACAATATTGATCAAACGCTCAAGAAAATCGTACATTCTATTACCGCGCAAAGTCACCGAATAACCTACAACCTGTCCTTTTCTTAACTTAAATGTTGAAATTGATTTCTTTGCGGCGTTAGATTTTGGTTTTTGACCGGTTATTTTTGTTAATTCGCGGACAATATTCTCCAACTCTTCTTTACTCTCCTTGATTCTCCCAACTCCAGTGTTTACAGTAACCTTTTTAATGCAAGGCAACGCCAAAGCGGGAACTGACCATTGCTTGCAAAGTTCCGGTACAATTTCTTTATTCATTCTCTCTTTTAGCGTCATTGGATCACCTCGGAGCATTTCTTGCAAATCCTTCGTTTTTCTTTTCCAGCGTTTTTAACGCCGATCCTTGTTGCTTTTTTGCACGCAGGGCAAATAACCATAAGATTGGATATCTGGATTGGGGCATTAATATCAATAATTCCACCCTGCGGATATTTTTTTGATGGTTTAACACTTTTTTTATAAACATTTAAACCTTCGACGGCTGCTTTGGCGTTTTGGCTATTCACGTTCATTACCTTGCCGGTTTTCCCCTTGTCCTTGCCACCAATAATAATGACGAGGTCATTTTTTTGGACTTTTAATTTTTCCATTATACGACCTCCTGTGCCATAGAAATAATCTTCATGTGTCCACCGTCTCTTAACTCTCTAGCAATTGGTCCAAAAACGCGTGTCCCCCTAGGTGTTTTGTCTGCATTTAACAGAACAACTGCGTTATCGTCAAATCTCAATGTAGATCCGTCAGCTCTCCCGAACGGCTTTGTCTGTCGCACGATGATGCCGCGGAGCACTTCTTTTTTCTTAACCTGTCCGCGCGGTGTGGCCGATTTTACCGAAACAACAATGATATCGCCAATTTCTGCCGTTCTCTTTAAGCTACGACCCAAAACCTTGATGCACATCACCTCTTTGGCACCAGTGTTATCCGCAACATTTAACCTTGTATATTCCTGTATCATTTCAATATTTTATTCAACTTCCACGATTTCTTTTTTGAAATTGGCCTTGTTTCGATAATTTCAACGGTATTTCCAATATTTGCTTCTTGGCGTTCATCGTGAGCAAGGGTGTTTTTATGCACTTTCGTAATTTTCCGATAAATCCGGTTCTTGATTTGTCTTTCAATTCGAACCGAAATTGTCTTGCTACTTAGCGAAACTACGATTCCAGTCATGGATTTATTATTCATTCTCTGTCCTTTTTTCATTTACAGTCTCATCTAGTTTTTCGAATATTAAAGTCTCCAACCTTGCAATATTCCGGCGAATTTGCCTTATCTCGGTGGAATTTTTTTGTCCCGACTCCGCAAGGGCTGCAGCTTTTTCAATCATCTTAACCTTCACTCCATCCCGTTCCCGGATCAGGTCAGCTGTATTCATCTTCCTTAAATCTTCAGTTTTTTTCTTGTTTTTCATTTTAATCCTTAACGAGAAATACGGTTTGCATTGGTAGTTTGCTGGCACCCAAAGTCATCGCTGCCTGTGCTGTTTTTGCATCTACACCATCCATCTCGAACAAAATCCTCCCGGGTTTAACTGTCGCCACGAAATGATCTGGCGCTCCTTTTCCACCACCCATTCCCACCTCATCTGCAGTTTTCGTTACAACGCGGTCGGGAAAAATTCTAATCCAGATTTTTCCACCTCTTTTGACGTATCTGGTCATCGCCCGGCGAGCAGCTTCGATTTGCCTTGAGGTAACCCATCCGCGCTCCACGCATTTCAGGGCAAATTTGCCAAAACTAATCTGACTGCCGCGTATATCAACCCCGCGCATCTTGCCCCTAAACTGTTTCCTGTGTTTTAACTTTCTTGGGATGAGCATATTTTATACCTTTTCTCCTCTGTTAACCCAAACTTTTATACCCACGATGCCGTAGGTGGTCGGAGCGTGATAAACAGCAAAATCAATATCATTTCTAAGTGTTGATAGGGGAACAGATCCGTCTGAGAATGTCTCGCGTCTGGCTATTTCGGCACCATCCAGGCGACCGGAAATTGTTATTCTCACGCCCTTCGCGCCCGCTGAAGATACTCTCTGCAGAGTCATTTTAGCGGCCCGTCTGAACGGCATTCTTTTGGAAATCTGTGTACCGATTGATTGAGCGACGATAGCGGCATCAAGATCGCCTTTTTTAATTTCGATAATATCTAATTTAAATTTTTTATTTATTTTCTTTGCTAATTCCTGGCGGAGTAAATCCAACTGCTTACCACCGCGACCAATAATAATTCCGGGTTTGGCAGAGTTGATAATAATACTAAGTCGTCCAATGCCACGTTCAATTTCAACACTTGAAATAGCGGCTTGAGGTCCTGAGAATTTGGTTATAATTTCACGTATCATATTATCTTCGCCAACATTCTTGGCAAAATCCGCACCCTTAGCAAACCATCTGCTTTTCCAGGTGTTTTGGATACCGACTCTAAATGCTATTGGATTAACTTTCTGACCCATTCTTTTCCTTTCCGTCGTTTTTTGAAGATAAGTTAACGTCCGATTTTGCTCCCTTTGTTCTTTTTAGTTTTTTGTCCTCAATATTTTTATCCACTTTAATTTCACTAAGCGAAATCCTAAGATGCGACATTCTTTTTTGGAAAACATTTACCCTCCCCCTTGCATTTGGGTGATTTCTTTTCAGCTTTCTGCCTTCGTTACAAATAGCTTGGGAAATTTGTAGATCTTCTGCCTTAAAGTCCTTGTTTTTGGCCGCATCAATTGCACTATTTAACAAGTAGGTGATCATCTTTGCGGCTTTCTTATCCAGAAATTTAGTTTGCATTCCAGCTTGTTGGACGCTTTTTTGACGGATTAAATTCATCACAAGACGGGCCTTTTTCGGGCTGATGCGTTGATTCCTAGCTGATACTGTAATTATATCGGTCATTTTTATTCCTTAGCAGGTGTCACTGGCTTTGTTGCCCGACCCGCATCCATTTGTTCTTGCTGTCTAGCTATTCTCCCGCCGTGGCGTCTGAATTTCCTGCTTGGTGAAAATTCACCTAACTTATGGCCTACCATTTCCTCGATAACCCTGACTTCGATATGCTCTTTTCCGTTATGAACGCCGATTTTATAGCCAACCATATCTGGGACAATTGTGCAGTTTCTTGACCACGTTTTTACAACGGTATTTTTAGCCGATGCTTCGAGCTTTTTTAAAAGCCTCTCGTCGATAAACGGTCCTTTTTTAAGTGATCTTCCCATGATTATTTACCATTCCTTTTTCTTACAATAAACTTGTCTGATGATTTTGAGCGTCTTGTTTTCTTACCGATTGCAATCTTACCCCACGGTGTTTTAGGGTATTTTAGCCCAATAGGGTTGACACCTTCACCGCCTCCGTGCGGGTGTGCCTTCGGACTCATAACCTTACCTCGGACACTTGGCCTGATTCCCATCCGACGACGTCTGCCCGCATTTCCAAATTTTATATTTGAATGCTCAATATTTGAAATTTGCCCAATGGTTGCAAAACAGTTTGCGTGAATTTTTCTAAGTTCACCTGATGGCATTTTGAGAAGGGCGTAATCACCGTCAACGGCCATGAGCGATGTTTGTGTCCCAGCTGAGCGGGCGATATATTTCTTCGACTCTGGATAAATCTGAATATCGCTAACCGCCACACCTACAGGGACGTTCTTCAGCATCATGCGGTTTCCTGTTTTAACCGCGACTTTTTCGCTTACTTTCAAGATTTGACCAACCTTAAGATTGTGCTGTGCAATTATATATTTTTTTTGACCACTGGTCAACTCGATAAGCGCCAACCTTGCGCTTCTGTTTGGATCGTATTGAATCTCTAAAACTTTGGCCTCTTCCCCAGCTATCTGATCTAGGGTTGAAACCAAACGGTGTTGTCTCTTGCTTCCCCCGCCTTGATGACGAACCGAGATATGGCCCAAAATATCACGTCCAGACTTCGATACTCGGCGACGTTTTAAAGACCTCGGTGGGTTGGAAGCCGAAAGATCGCTTCTGTCGGTGAAGCTCTCGGAAAAATACCCGGATGTCATTCTTTTTCTTGTTTTCATGACTTTCCTTTTTCCTTTTTGTCTTTTTCCTTAACCTCTGTAAAGGGGGCGTATCCGGGGATTGACTCCCCTTTCTTCAGCTCAATAATTGCCTTTTTAAAACCTCGTGATGTTTTTTTAACACCTTTCGCGTTTTTTGATATTACCTCTTTTTGATTGATGATTTTAACGGATAATGGGTTTACTTTAAAGTATTGTTTAATTTTAAGCGAAATCTGCGGCTTCGAGCTTGAACCCGAAACCAGCAGAGTAAATCTACCCGCTTTTGCCTCTTTAACTGTTTTTTCCGTGATATACGGCCTGATATCAATCATTTTTACCTTTTTTGTCTAAAGCGTCTGCGGCGTTACGTGAATAAACAAAAATTTTGTTTGTTAAAAAATCACCAAGATGTAAATTGCTCGACTGAGTTACCTCAACTAATCCCAGATTTCTCCACGGAGCAATATTCTCCCTGTCCCCTGGAGTGACTATAAGCAGAATTTGATTCACTATTCTTAATGATGACACTGCTTTTTCGGCTGATTTTGTCTTTTTGTCAACGATTTTAATGTCAGCAAGCACAATAGCTTCTTTTTCAGAAACCTTCTTCGCTAATAGCATCAAATAAGCGGCTCGGCGCATCTTTGAGGGCAGTACGAGTTTTCTTTTGAGGCCGGTTGGTCCAAACGTAACACCACCACCCTTAAACAATGGTGATCTGAGTGATCCCGCTCTTGCACGGCCAGTCCCTTTCTGACGCCACGGCTTCCTACCTCCACCTTTAACCTCGGCTCGTGTTTTTGTCTTGGCACTTTCTACCTGTATTCGATTTTGCTCAACCCTGATAGCTTGTGCAACCAAATTATCATTAAATTTCAAATCTTTCTTGTCGCCTGCGAGAACAAGATCTTCAACTTTTTCACCGGAAATATTATAAACGGGAAGCTTAATCATTTTTTTCGATTAAAATTAATGACTTGTTCGCGCCTGGAATAGGAGAATTTAGCCAAATTCTGTTTTTTCCTACCTCTATTTTGGCAATTTTTACTTTTTTAATTTTAACTCGAGTACTTCCCATATGACCACTCATTTTTTTGCCTTTTACGACGTGGGATGCACCCGTATCACCGATTGACCCAGGTTGACGATAGTTGTTTGAGCCGTGCGTTTTAGGCCCTGTATTAAAACCATGCCTTTTTACCGTTCCGGCAAATCCCTTTCCTTTTGATGTGCCGTAAATGCAAATTTCATCACTTACTTTAAATTGGTCGATTTTGACCTCTGTACCAATTTTAAAACCATCTCCTGGTTTAATTTTTTGCTCTTTTACTTTTTTTATATTTGATACGCCCTTGAACTGGCCAGATAGTGATTTATTCGTTTTTGCTTTATCTGAAATTAAAGCGTAAATAGATGCATCGTAACCATTCTCATCTTGCGTTCTCTTTCCTGCATAAACCGTGCTTAACAATTCCAAAACAGTCGCGACTCTCTGTGTCCCGTTCTCGTCCCAATAATGGGTCATCCCTAATTTTTTTGCGTAACTTTGCATACTTCAACCTTGCCCCGAAATTATCCAATTTTGAATAATTATTCAGGAATGTCTGTTTCTTCTTATAAGATAGACACGCACCCAACACCCAAAGACGTGCCGGGCTGCCTAGCTATCTTTTAAGTTTTGATTTCAATGTCTACGCCGGCGGGAAGCTCGATGTTCATAAGTAAGTCAATTGTGCGGCTGGTTAAATCAACTACGTCAAGCAATCTTTTGTGGATCCGGATTTCGTATTGGTCTCGCGCATCCTTGTGCTTAAACGTTGATTTTAAGACGGTCGTTTTCTTGATTTCTGTCGGTAGAGGAATCGGGCCGATTACTTTTGCTCCCGATCTTTCGACGGTTTCAATGATATTTTTCACCGACTTATCAAGAATTCGGTAATCGTAGCCGTTAATTTTGATTCTGATCTTCTGTTTTGATTCCGCGCGTGGCATTTTGGTCAATGTGCAATTTGCGTTATTTTTACTTGACAATCTTCGTTACAACTCCTGCCCCGACAGTTTTACCACCCTCGCGAATGGCAAACTTCATCTGATCTTCCATGGCAACAGGTACAATAAGCTTAACTTTAATGTTAACTGTATCTCCCGGCATTACCATTTCCGCACCGGCTGGGATTTCTGTAACTTCGCCGGTCACATCCGTTGTTCTGATATAGAATTGCGGCTTGTAACCCTTGGTGAACGCACTGTGTCGTCCGCCTTCATCCTTACTTAAGATATAAGCCTCGGCCTCAAATTCTGTGTGCGGGGTAACCGATCCTGGTTTTGATAAAACCTGGCCTCTTTCGATATCTTCACGTTCGATTCCGCGAAGCAGTACTCCGACATTATCTCCGGCTTGGCCTTGATCTAACAGTTTTCTAAACATCTCAACACCAGTTACAATAACTTTTTTCGTTGGTTTAATACCAACGATTTCAACTTCATCGTTAACCTTGACAATACCTCTTTCGACACGTCCGGTTGCAACCGTACCGCGGCCCTTGATGGAGAAAACGTCTTCTACCGGCATCAAAAACGGCTTGTCGACATCTCTCTTGGGCTCTGGGACAAAATCATCCAAGGCTTTAACCAAGTCAAGGATGGATTGCTCTGCTTCAGCATCACCTTCTAGCGCCTTAAGAGCGGATCCCTTAATCACAGGAATTTCATCGCCTGGGTATTTGTATTTCTTAAGTAAATCTCTTACTTCAATTTCAACAAGATCTAATAATTCTTTATCCGTTACTTGATCTACTTTGTTAAGATAGACAACAATTGTTGGGACACCTACCTGGTGAGCCAAAAGAATGTGCTCTCTGGTTTGCGGCATTGGACCGTCGGCAGCGGAAACAACCAGGATCGCAGCATCCATTTGAGCGGCACCGGTAATCATATTCTTAACGTAGTCGGCGTGTCCGGGACAGTCAACGTGTGCATAGTGTCTTTTTTCCGATTCATACTCCTGATGGGAGGTAGCAATCGTAATACCGCGCTCCTTTTCTTCTGGAGCGTTGTCAATATCTTCAAACTTTTTGGCTTGCGCTAAACCCTTTTTTGATAATACTTGGGTAATTGCAGCCGTTAAGGTTGTCTTACCGTGGTCAACATGACCGATGGTACCAACATTGACGTGTGGTTTTGATCTATCGAATTTCTCTGCCATATTTTCTCCTTTTCTTTAACCTTATAATTTTATTTTTGCTATATGTAGTTTAGCTTTTTTTATCTTAAATGTCAACCAATTTAAGCTATTTTCTTGTGCCTGTTTTACCGACACGGCCCTCGATCAGGCCGTTGGCTACGTTTTTCGGCACAATTTCATATTTTAGAAACTCCATCGTGTAAGAAGCGCGACCTTGGGTTAATGACCTAAGGGAGGTTGAATATCCAAACATTGCCCCAAGTGGGACCTCAGCAGGAACGGTTTTGGCATTGCCTCGGTTCTCAACAGCGCCGATTTGCGCTCTCTTGGAGTTTAAGTCTCCCAATACATCACCCAGAAAATCCTCAGGGGTTACAACTTCAACCTTCATAATTGGTTCGAGAATAACGGGGTCAGCATTCTTAACCCCCTCCTGGAGCGCCATAGAGCCGGCGATCTGGAATGCTAACTCTGACGAGTCAACCTCGTGATAAGAACCATCGGTTAGCGTTATAGAGGTGTCAACAATCGGGAAATTAGCGATCACACCCTTATCCAAGGCTGCATTAACACCATCTTCAACCGCAGGAATAAACTCCTTGGGGATGGATCCGCCAAAAACCTTATTTACAAATTCGTTACCCGCACCTCTTTCTCGGGGCACAAGATCCAAAAATACATGGCCATACTGACCCCGGCCGCCAGATTGGCGCACAAATTTACCTTCAGCTTTTGTCGGGCGGGTTATGGTTTCACGATAAGCAACCTGCGGAGCACCGACATTGGCCTCAACTTTAAATTCTCTTTTAAGGCGGTCAACGATGATTTCAAGGTGTAATTCTCCCATACCGGCAATTAATGTTTGGTTTGATTCCTGATCTGTCTTTACTCTAAATGTCGGGTCTTCCTCTGAAAGTTTGCTCAAGGCCAAGCCCATTCTGGCTTGATCGGCTTTTGTTTTAGGTTCAATCGCAATTTCAATAACCGGTTCTGGGAAAGTAATTGATTCGAGTCGAACGGGTCTTCGCACGTCGCAGAGAGTATCTCCCGTTGTAGTCGCTTTAAGGCCAACTATCGCCGCAATTTCTCCCGAATGGACAGCGTCGATGTCTTCACGATGATTTGAGTGCATCAATAAAATTCTTCCCACGCGCTCCTTTTCACCATTTGTCGCGTTTACAACGTAGCTTCCGGCCTGTAAAACCCCTGAATAGACTCTAATAAAACTGATTCGTCCTACAAATGGATCGGTAGCAATTTTAAAAGCTAAGGCACAAAATGGTTCCTCGTCTGCGGTTTTAATTTCAACTTCTTCCTCGTTTTTAACTAGTATTCCCGTAACGGGTGGAACGTCAAGTGGATTGGGCAGAAAATCAACAACTGCATCGAGTAATAGCTGAATGCCTTTGTTTTTTAATGCAGATCCAACTAAAACCGGAACAATTTCATTTTTTATCGTGGCGGATCTCAACCCGGATCTTATTTCATCTTCAGACAAAGAATTTGTCGCAAAATATTTATCAAGGAGCGTCTCGTCATTTTCAGCAACGTTCTCTTCGAGAATCGCTCTCCACTTTTTTGCCTGGTCGATTTGGTCCGCTGGGATATCCTCTTCTGAAATATCCTTCCCTAAATCATCTTTAAAGATGAACGATTTCATTTTGATCAAATCGATAATGCCTCTAAATTTGCCTTCTAAACCAATAGGTAACTGAATCGGGACTGCGTTAGCGCCGAGACGGTCGAGAATCGATTGATATGATTTTTCAAAATCAGCTCCGGTACGGTCTAGTTTATTAATAAAACACATCCGCGGAACGTGATATTTGTCAGCTTGGCGCCAAACGGTTTCGGATTGCGGTTCAACTCCGGCAACACCATCGAAAACAACTACGCCGCCATCTAAAACCCTCAGTGATCTTTCAACTTCGACAGTAAAGTCAACGTGCCCTGGAGTATCTATAATATTGATCCGGGTCATCTTGTCTTTTTCGGATCTTGGGGCCCAAAAGCAGGTTGTTGCGGCTGAGGTAATTGTAATGCCTCTCTCTTTCTCCTGCTCCATCCAGTCCATTTCGGCTTCACCCTCATGAACTTCACCAATTTTGTGTTTTTTGCCTGTATAGAAAAGAACCCGCTCGGTCACTGTGGTTTTTCCAGCATCAATATGAGCAATTATTCCGATATTTCTTGTTCTTTCGAACGTGTATTGTCTTGCCATTTTAAACCTTAAAAATACCCCCGGCAGCCTTTTATTATCTTATTTTCGCGAAGTGGGCAAAGGCTCTGTTTGCCTCAGCCATCTTATGAGTATCTGTTTTTTTCTTGACTGCTAGACCTGCACCGGCAATCGCATCTTTAAATTCAAGGGAAAGTTTTTCAGCCATCTTTGCCCCTTTTCTGGCTTTGGCAGCATCAATTAGCCAGCGCATCGCGAGGGCGGTTCGGCGCGGCTCCCTAACCTCCATAGGAATTTGGTAATTCGCGCCACCAATACGTCTCGATCTAACCTCTACAGAGGGAGCAACTGCTAGAACTGCATCGTTAAAAACCTCGAGGGGTTCTTTTTTTAAATCTTTCGAGGCCATATCAAGGGAACTGTAAACGATTTGCCGAGCAATGCTTTTTTTTCCCTGTTGCATCACTTTATTGATAAATTTGGCCACAGTCGTAGACCCGAATTTTTCGTCCGGGGAAATTATTTTCTTTTTAAATTTTGATTTTCCTCTCACTAGTTTCCTTTCGGTGCTTTGGCGCCATACTTTGAACGTCCCTGTCTGCGTTTTTCGACACCCAGCGTATCCAGTTTACCTCTGACGATATGATATCTTACGCCCGGAAGGTCCTTTACCCTGCCTCCGCGGATTAACACAACAGAGTGTTCTTGCAGATTATGCCCTTCGCCACCAATATAAGCCGTAACTTCCTGTCCGTTAGTCAGGCGGACCTTGGCAATTTTTCGCAAGGCCGAGTTTGGCTTTTTAGGGGTCATCGTTGTCACCTTGGTACACACACCCCTCTTGAACGGATTGGACTGGGCGACCTGGGTTGGCTTATTTTTTAGGTAATTAAAATTACGACCCAACGCCGGAGTTTTACTTTTTTTGATTGGTTTTTTTCGCCCAACCTTGATTAATTGGTTAATTGTAGGCATTATCTTTTTTTTCTGGATTTAAACCCTGATCCAGCAGGAATCAGTTTACCAATAATAACGTTCTCCTTCAAGCCCTTAAGCGGATCTATTGAACCCTTTATGGCGGCATTGATTAAGACGCTGGTCGTTTCCTGAAATGATGCGGCTGATAGGAAACTTCCGGTCTTTAATGCCACGCGAGTTATTCCCATAATAATTGATTCTGCCGTGGGCAATACCTTTTTCTTTTCTTTCAATGTCTCGCAGACGTGCTCAAACTCGTCCTTGTCTACAATTTGTCCCGGCACGAATTCGCTTCCACCTTCATCGATGATTTTGACCTTGCATAACATTTGGCGGATTATAACCTCAAGGTGCTTGTCATTGATTGACTGTCCCTGTGAAGAGTAAATTGACTTTGTCTCGCGGATGATATACTTGATCGTTTCCTCTTTGCCCATTAATTTAAGTGCTGAAGATAAATTCAAGTGACCTTCCGCTAAAACAGTACCTTTTGTAATTTTATCGCCGTTTTTAACCAGAAGCGGCATACCGGGCGATATTTCGTATTCAATTTCCTTTTTTTCTTTTGAGTGGATAACCACTTTATTACCTGTTATTTCAACTGTTCCGGCAATCTGAGTTCTCAAAGCTTTTTTGTCAGTGCTGACTGCAACCGCTTTTTTCGCAACAACTTGTTCATTATTTTTTACGGCTAGCTCGTAACCTTCCGGAACATCAATTTCCTGGCATAGCATTTCGTCCGAAATTATTAGGGCTGTTGTCTCGTCTTTTGATTTATTAATTTGAACCAGACCGTCTATTTCGGTGATCGGAGCTTCATATTTTGGCTTTCTTGCTTCAAAAAGCTCTTCAACCCGCGGCAAGCCAGAGGTAATGTCTTCTCCGAAAACACCTCCAAGGTGGAATGTTTTCATCGTTAGCTGTGTACCGGGCTCTCCAATAGCTTGGGCGGCAACGATTCCAGCGGCCACACCAAGTTCAATTATTTTTCCAGTACCAAGGTCGCGTCCGTAGCACTTCTGGCAAACGCCATCCTCAAATTCGCAGTATGTCACGGACCTTACCTTTACTTCTTCAATCTTGCTATTTTCAATTTCAATAGATTTTTCACGGCTTATTTCTTCACCGGCTTTTACCAGAATTTTCTTACCTTCTTGTACGGCATGCAGAACGACCCTCCCATCTAATCTTTCAGCAAATGTTTCGTTAAATGATTCCGATTCATCTCTTTTAATTAGGATTCCTTCTTTTGTTTTACAATCCTCGTCGGTGATGATAACGTCTTGGGAAACATCCACTAAGCGCCGTGTTAAATAGCCAGCATCTGAGGTTCTAAGAGATGTGTCTGATCTACCTTTTCTGGAGCCGTGAGACGAAATGAAATACTCGAAAACCGTCAGACCTTCTTTGTAATTAGAGATTATCGGGATTTCGATAATTTCACCGGCAGGGTTAACCACCAATCCCTTCATACCCGCCATCTGAATAAGTTGAGCGACGGAACCTCTCGTTCCGGATTGAACGTAGGTCAAAACCGGATTATCTTGTGAATATTCGTCGAGCATCTTTTTTTCAATCCGGTTTCTGGCATTGTTCCAAAGGTCGATGGTTTTTAAGCTTTTTTCCTCATTTGTAATAAGACCACGTCGAAGCTGCGCCTCTATTTCATCTATCTTAATTTGGGCGTCATCAATAATTTCCCGTTTTTCTTTTGGAATACTAATATCGTCAATTCCTATAGAAAGACCGGACATAGTTGCATATTCGAAACCGAGTGTTTTAATTTTATCTAAAACCTGGGCTGTTACATCGGAACCGAAGTCCTTGAAAACCCGGGCTACGATCTTAGCCATATTCCTGGCATCAATTGTTGAGTTTATAAACCTTAATTCGTCAGGCAAGACGTTGTTAAAAATTACACGCCCTACGCATGTTTCGATGATCTTCGATTCGTGACGCTCATCAACCTCTGTGTCAGATTCTTTAATATCGTCAGTTACCCTGATTTTAATTTTAGTTTTAAGATTAATGTCACCGGTTTGACAGGCCATGATCGCTTCGTTCTTACTTGAGAAAATCCTGACTCTTTTAGGATCGCCCTCGATTTTGGTGATGTAATAACAACCTAAAATCATATCGAATCTCGGCGTAACGATTGGATCTCCCGATGCGGGTTTAAGCAAATTCTTAGCGGAAAGCATAATTTCCGCAGCTTCCAACCTAGATTTTTCGCTAAGCGGCACATGAACAGCCATTTGGTCTCCGTCAAAGTCCGCGTTGAAGGCCTGGCAAACTAAGGGATGAATCTGAATTGCTTTACCTTCAATCAAAACAGGCATAAACGCCTGAATTCCCAACCTGTGGAGGGTGGGGGCTCTGTTTAACATGACCGGATGTTTTTTTGTAATTTCTTCCAGGATATCCCAAATAATAGGATCCTTTTTCTCGATCATTTTGGTGGCATTCTTCACATTGTAAACATGCCCGTCAGAAATTAATTTAGCGATTACAAACGTTTTAAAGAGCTCTAAAGCCATGACTTTTGGAATACCGCATTGGCTTAGGGCAAGATCAGGTCCGATCACGATAACTGAACGACCGGAATAATCCACTCTTTTTCCAAGCAGGTTTTGGCGGAATCGTCCTTGTTTTCCTCGTAGTATATCAGACAGTGAGCGTAATTTTCTCTGGCCGCCGGTTACGGCTGCTTTTCCACGTCTTGCACTATTGTCGATTAAGGCGTCAACAGCCTCTTGAAGCATTCTCTTTTCATTGCGACAGATAACCTCAGGTGCTCCTGCAGTGATAAGTTTCTTAAGACGGTTGTTTCTATTTAAAACCCTGCGATACAGATCGTTTAAATCAGATGCGGCAAACCTTCCACCATCAAGTTGAACCATCGGACGCAAATCAGGCGGAATTACCGGAATTCTGACCATTACAACCCACTCAGGAAGAATTTTTGCTTTCTTCATATCCTTGAAAAGTTTCAGCTTTTTAAGGATCTTTTTTCTATTTGAAATAACTTGTGTGTCTATTTTCGACGAAACTTCCTTGATTGCACTTTCCAGATTAAGCGATTTGAGTAATTCCAATATCGCCTCTGCACCAATTCCAACCCGGACGATTTGCCCATATTTCAAAGATATATTATTGAACTCTGTTTCACTTAGTATCTTCCTTACCTTAAGTGCACCCAATTCCGACTTTGAGGCCTTAAAGGACGCCTCAAGGCGTTGGATTGCCAAGGGGTTATTTTTTACTTTCGGGTTCTTCTTCGCCTCTTCATATTCTTTTTGAAGTTGCGAGAGGGCACTTTCTTTTAAATCTTCTTCAACTTCTAAGATGACGTAAGAAGCAAAATAGACGACTGATTCGACGTCGGAAATTGACATGTCGAGAAGCGAAGCAATGGCCCCGCCGCCACCGCGCAGGTACCAGACGTGAACAACGGGAACAACCAGATCGATATGGCCCAAACGCTCTCTTCTTACAGAACTCCTCGTTACTTCAACGCCACAACGGTCGCAAATAACTCCCTTGTATCGTATCTTTTTGTATTTGCCACAATAACATTCCCAGTCCTTTATTGGTCCAAATACACGCTCGTCGAATAACCCATCTCTTTCGGGTTTTTGCGTACGATAATTAATGGTCTCTGGCTTGGTAATTTCACCAAATGACCATTGCGAAATTTCTTCCGGACTTGCAATTGATAGCTGTATCGCGTTAAAATCCTTGAGTTGCATTTCTCTTGTGTTTGGCATGATTCCTGAGTCCTTATTTTGCATTTACCTCCAATTCATTTTCTTGCGGAGGATTTTCTTCTTGATTCGCAAATATTTCGGTTAGTTTCTTGTCCTCAACCTCTTCGCCCGCAGCAGTTTCCGGTGCTTTTATTTCATTTAATTTTATCTCTTGGCCGCGCCTTGGGAGAGTTTGTTCCGCGTCTTCTTTTTCCTCCATCCTAGAACCAACCATTTCAACCGAAAGACCTAAGCTTTGCAGCTCACGAACGAGAACGTTAAATGATGCCGGGACTGACGGTTTTTCAATTTCTTCATTTCTAATAATGGCTTCGTATGCCTTTGACCGTCCGATAACGTCATCCGACTTAATGGTTAACATCTCCTGAAGGGTGTGCGCAGCACCATACGCCTCAAGGGCCCAAACTTCCATTTCTCCAAATCTCTGTCCGCCAAATTGTGCTTTTCCGCCAAGGGGCTGTTGTGTAACCATTGAGTATGGTCCTACTGAACGAGCGTGCATTTTGTCATCGACAAGGTGCGCCAGCTTTAATATATAAATAATTCCGACTGTAACCTTACAATCAAATGGCTCCCCGGTTTTCCCGTTGTAAAGAGTCATTTTCCCATCTTGGGCAAACCCAGATTTTTTGAGCTCTGCTTTAATCCTATCTACCTGTACACCGTCGAAAATTGGTGTTGCAATTTTGTAGCCTAGCCGGTATGCCGCCAGCCCAAGATGCGTTTCTAGGATCTGTCCCAAATTCATTCTGGAAACAACGCCTAGTGGGTTTAAGACAATATCAACCGGTGTCCCATCCTCCAGATAAGGCATATCTGCCTCAGGCAAAATTGCTGAGATTACGCCTTTGTTTCCGTGTCTGCCTGCAAGTTTGTCGCCAACAGAGATCTTTCTAAGCTGGGTAACGGATACTTCCACCATTTGACTAACACCCTCTGAAAGCTCATCGCCTGCGTCTTTTGAGAATAATTTTACCTCGATAACCTTGCCTTTTTCACCATGCGGCAGTCTTAAAGATGAATCCTTTACATCCTTGGCTTTTTCTCCGAAAATCGCTCTTAGCAGTTTTTCCTCAACCGAAAGTTCGGTTTCACCTTTTGGCGAAATTTTGCCGACTAGGATGTCGCCCGCTTCAATCTCGGCTCCGACTCTGATAACTCCTTCTTCGTCAAGGTTTGAGAGGGCTTCCTCGCCCACATTTGGAATGTCGCGGGTGATCATTTCGGGACCGAGTTTGGTATCTCGGACTTCAATCGTATATTTTTCAATATGTATGGAGGTTAGGATGTCGTCCTTGACTAATTTTTCGGAAACGACAATTGCATCCTCATAGTTATAACCTTCGAAGCTCATGAAGGCGACAAGCAAATTTCTTCCCAGGGCCAGCTCTCCTTGGTCCGTTGCCGCACCATCAGCTAGGAAATCGCCTGCCTTCACCTTATCACCCTGGTTCACAAGGATTTTTTGATTGATGCAAGTTGCTTGGTTTGAGCGAACAAACTTATTCAAAAGATAGACCCTTTTTTCGCCGCCCTTTTCGGAGATTACAACTCTGTCGCCCGATGCTTCATGTACTGTTCCGTCTTTTGTGGCACGAATAACATGACCCGACGAAACGGCAGCATCTTCTTCCATTCCCGTTCCGACAACTGGCGATTCAGGCTTTACGACCGGTACAGCCTGACGCTGCATATTAGAGCCCATGTTTGCCCTAACCGCATCGTCGTGTTCGATAAAAGGAATAAGTGCAGCTGTGATCGAAGCAATTTGTTTGGGAGACACATCCATATATTGGATTGTGGCAGTGGGTTCGATTGATGGTGAACCATACTTTCTCACCGGCGCCTTTTTGACTGTTATTACGCCTTTGTCGTCGACAGGTGTCGAGGCAGGCGCAATGGTTGTCTTTTCTTCATCTGAAGCATCAAGATAAACTACTTTTTTTGTTACTCTCGACACGGAGCCCTTCTGTTCTACAACCAAATAAGGCGTTTCGATAAAACCATATTCGTTAACGGTCCCGTAGCATGCCAAGTACCCTACCAGCCCGATATTCGGACCCTCGGGTGTCTCGATCGGGCAAATACGTCCATAGTGCGACTGGTGAACATCTCTGACTTCAAATCCAGCTCTTTCACGGGATAATCCTCCCGGTCCAGTTGCTGATAGTGTTCTTTTATGTTCAAGCTCCGCCAGTGGATTGGTTTGGTTCATAAACTGCGACATCTGAGATGAAGCAAAGAATTCTTGCAAAACCGCCACGATGGGTCTGGAGTTAACCAATTGTGACGGAAGGGCATTCTCACTTTCAACAACACTCATTCTGTCTTTAATAATGCGCTCCATGCGCAGGAAACCAACCCTTAAGCGTGATTGAACCAGCTCCCCAACCGCCCTTACTCTTCTGTTTTTCAAATGGTCTATATCGTCAGGCTGAGCAGAAGGATCATTATTTAAACGGATAATTTCACGGATAATTTCAACGATGTCGTCGAGACGCAGGACTCTGCCTGACAAATTATCTTTTACCTTAAGAGACAGTCGTCTATTCAACTTGTATCTTCCGACACGACCTAAGTCATATCTCTTGGGATTAAAAAATAGGGCTTCAAGAAAAACCTTAGCCGCCTCAGCGCTCGCTAAATCTCCCGGGCGGATCCTTTTGTAAACCTCAATTAGTGCAGTGTTTTCGTCTTTTGCGGGATCCTTGGCAAGCGTTTGCTCGATGTACTTTAGCTCCGGATTATCATCAACCATGCTGAATGCATTTTTGATTTTGTCCTCCGAGACCATGCCCATCGCTTTAAGGAAAGTGGTAACCGGAATCTTTCTTTTGCGATCAACCTTGACCGAGATTACTCCTTTATTTGAGGTTTCAAATTCGAGCCATGCTCCACGATTCGGAATCAATTTTGCCCCAAAATATTTTTTTGCACCTACCTCATCGGAGACAAAAATAACACCGTAGGAGCGAACAATTTGCGAGACAACAACGCGCTCAATTCCGTTAATAATAAAGGTACCCCTGTCGGTCATAACGGGAAAATCGCCAAGAAAAATGCGTGAGGCCTTATTTTTCTTTGTGAACTTATTATACAAAATTACGTCACAGGTCAGAGGGGCTTTATAGGTTAAATTCTTGTTTTTCGCCGTAAACTCGTCAACCTTGGGTACCCCAAGTTCGTATTTATCAAATTCTAAGCGCAAGGCCTCCCCAGTAAAATCGTCCACAGGGCTGATTTCATCTATCAATTCCCTAATTCCTTCTTTGAACAACCAATCGTAAGAATTTTTTTGGATTTCAATCAGATTTGGCAGTTCGACTTTTACATGATCTTTTGAAAAACTTACTCTCTTTGCCGCCTTGTTTTGAGCCACCTCTTTTTGCATATCCATCCTATAGATTTAAATTTTTAAAATCGCACAAACTAAAACGACTCACAAACGCAAGCTAATGACCTCGTTTTTATTCAGAGGCTCTTTTCACGTAGTCGTTTCTTTCCAAAATTTATCTCTTACTTTATTCTACTCAATATTTTAGCTTTGTCAACACCGTCGTGTTTGCGATTTCATCAAAGGCAAAATATTGAAGTGCCTAACTATCAGATAAGCCGGGTTCTGTTTATGCAGGCATCTATCTATGCGTTGGGCCACACACCCTTCCCATCGAGCAAATGTTAGTAATTTGGAGAACATTTCTTCCGTTAGGAAGAAATAATTCATACCTCTTCACTCGAAGGGTGTGGGGCCACCCAACTTGCACCAGGTAGGGTTTTGCACCATCGCAACTTCAATCGCGACGTTGTGGGCTCTTACCCCAACTCTTTTCACCCTTGCCATCCCTCACCCTTTAGCGGACAATTCTTCGGGATTCACTTACTCCTAGAATTACCAATAAAAGCGTTGTTACAACCTAATTCGCTAAAGGGTGAGGGATTCGGCGGTATTGTCTCTGTGCCACTATCCCTAAAATCACTTCCGTCCTAACACCCTTCGCACGAAGGGTGTACAGGATACCCTGCTCTTTAGTGCCCGGACTTTCCTCTCCCAACACCCTTTTATAAAAGGGTGTTGGGGGCGCCTGCTTCTAATAGTTAGGCCTAAGAATAGTACCATATTTCAAGGTAAAAATCAAGTGCTTAGAGCTCTTGGGCCAAATATGGCGCGGTTTTGGATTTTTTATTTTGGGCGACTTCTTCCGGAGTGCCGGATGCAATAATTTCACCACCTTTTTCGCCTCCACCCGGTCCCAGGTCAATAACCCAATCCGCACACTTTATCACGTCCATGTTGTGTTCAATGACCAAAACGGTATTACCGCGATCAACTAATTCTTGCAGGATGATCAAAAGCCGGTTGATATCCTCGAAATGGAGCCCTGTTGTAGGCTCGTCTAGAATATAAATTGTCTTTCCTGTTGCAGGCCGGGAAAGCTCCGTTGCAAGTTTAATTCTCTGCGCCTCCCCTCCCGACAAAGTCGTAGCGCTCTGCCCAAGTGGTAAATATCCCAGCCCAACTTTTTGCAAAACGGCTAATTTATCGACTATTTCGCTTTCTCCGGCGAAAAATTCACCCGCCTCATCAACGCTCATACGCAAGACGTCGGCAATGTTCTTGCCTTTGTGTTTAATTTCAAGAGTTTCCATATTATAGCGGTTCCCCGAACACTCTTCACAGGTAACGTAGGCATCCGGCATAAAATACATTTCTATTTTTATAACCCCGTCGCCTCTACATGTTTCACATCTTCCACCCTTTAAGTTGAAGCTGAACCGGCTGGCATTAAATCCCTTGAGAATCGCTTCAGCTGTCGCCGCGAAAAGCTCTCTTATCGGGGTAAAAAGACCTGTATATGTCGCAAGATTGCTCCTTGGGGTTCTTCCGATAGGACTTTGATCGATACGGATAACTTTATCTAGATATTCAAGACCGGTGAGTTGTTTGTATTTTCCAACTTCGTCCTGGCTCCGGTAAAGTTTTTTAGCAATGGCACGCGCCAGAATGTCATAGACCAGCGATGACTTACCCGAGCCGGAAACTCCTGTGACACAAACGAAACATCCCAAGGGGATTACAACATCGATTTTCTTTAAATTGTGATGCTCGGCGCCAATTATTTGAAGCTTTTCATCTCCGACCTTACGTCTTGTTTTCGGCACCTTGATTGATTTTTTTCCTGATAAATAAGCACCCGTTATCGAATTTGGGTCTTTCTTTATTTGTGAGGGCGTCCCAGACGCAATCAACATTCCGCCGTTTTTGCCGGCGCCGGGGCCTATGTCGTAAATATAATCAGCCGCTTCTAAAACCGTTTTGTCATGTTCTACAATGATGACCGTGTTACCCTCGGCTTTTAGCTTCTTAAACGATTGGATCAGTTTTTCCGTATCGGAATTATGCAAACTGATCGTTGGTTCATCCAGAACATATAAAACACCGCTGAGAAAAGAATCGAATTGAACCCCTAGGCGAATTCTCTGCGCTTCACCGCCCGATAAAGATTCGCTCGATCTGGCCATCGTCAGATAACCTAACCCGACCGAATCAATATTTTTTAAACGTCTTACTAGTTCGTGAAAGACCTGGCTTGATTCAGAGGAAATTGATGAAATATTTCCTTTTAGCAATGCAATCAAGTTTGATATTTCTAGGTTGACAAGTTCGGAGATGTTTTTATCAAAAAGCCTCACTGAAAGCGCAAAGCGGTTTAATCTCTCGCCCTTACATTCAGAGCAAACGCTTTCAACCATATATTGCTCGATTTCTCCTCGCAAGTAGTCGGAATCAGTTTCGCGGTATTTGCGTTCTAGGTTTGCGATTACACCTTCAAACTCAGAATCACCGTACAAAATAGCTTGCAAGGCCTCGCGGGATAGGTTCATAACCGGCTCATCCAAACTAAAATTTTTTCGCTTTGACAGATCGGCGAGCGTTTTCATCAACCATCCGTTCTGACCCGCCAAACGAGCCCAGGGACGTATTGCTCCTTCGGAGATCGTTAGCTTTGTGTTTGGAATGACTAAATCCGGCTGAACCTTTTTGATTGTGCCAAGTCCCTGACACCTAATACAGGCACCATACGGACTATTAAAAGAAAACAAGCGCGGCTGCAGTGGAGGAAAGACGGTCTTGCATTTTCTACACGTTGGTTGCCGCGAAAATTCCTCTGATTCACCATTGATCGCGATCGAAATGCTGACGTCTGAGAGCTTAATAGCAGAGCTGATCGCTCCCTTTATTTGCCCCTCATCATTTTTGAGATTTTTTACTTTAAGATCTTTCTCAAAAACCATAACTTCGATGGTGTGGTTTGCGTTTTTTTCAAGCCGCAGAGTATCCAGTTCGCTTTTTCCATACTCAGCAGAGTCGACACGAAAAACATTATACTTAGAATTTGAAAACCTTTTAAAAAGCAGGGTGTGTTGTCCTGGAACGCCCCTGACTAACGTAGAAAAAATTCTAACTTTCTTGCTCTCATCGCCACTTAGTTGTGAGGACAAAAAATCAAAAGCGTACTGTTCTATCTTTCTTTCCTCCCCTCCCAAAATTTCCTGATTACAGGTAGGACAATAAATTTTTCCAAACCTTGCATACACCAAGCGCAAATAATCGTACGTTTCGGTCAACGTTCCAACCGTTGATCTAGGAGATCTGGCGACACTCTTTTGATCGATAGAAATTGCTGGTGGAATCCCTTCGATGGCATCAACATCCGGTTTTTCAATTATTCCGATGATCTGTCTGGCATACGAAGATAAGTTGTCTACGTAACGCCTCTGTCCTTCGGCAAAAATAGTATCAAATGCCAAAGAAGATTTCCCCGAGCCAGAAATTCCCGAAATAACCGAGATTTGTTCTTTTGGAATCTCGACGTTGATATTTTTCAGGTTATGAGTCCTGGCTCCGATGACCTTAATATTTTTCATAAAATTTCATTAAACTAGGGGGGATTATAACACTTTCTCAATATAAATCAATACTGGCTTTTTATCCAAATAGCTAATCTAACCTGTTGAACGCATAATCTCAGCTCTTTTGAAATTTAAATATATTATGTTACAGTGTTGCCATAAGAAATTTTTATAAAATTCCCGCTATGACGGGAAGAAGGAGATTGAAATGAAACAGCAACAGCAAGTGGGAACAATAGTGGG
>CAYYMZ010000005.1:0-9852 GCA_964473025.1 uncultured Candidatus Saccharibacteria bacterium | reverse complement strand
GTTGCTTCTGAGGAAAAGGAAGATTTTAAACTAGATGAGGAAAGCGAAGAAGACGAGGATACGGAAGAGAAAGAATAGAGTGGGGAGCCCGGAATAAATGTATTATTACATTTTTGAAGCTCCAAAGACCTCTCAAGAGCGGACGTATTTCGAGAAGATAAGGGACTTCGCTCGCGATTTTGGTATTGCCGGAGAAATTACGCAAGCCTCTCCAGCTAGAACTCCAGAGGAGCTGACCCAAATCGGGATTGAAAAAAACTACACTACGATTGTTGCAATCGGCCACGACTCGCACGTCAACAGAATCGTCAGTGCGGTTCTTAATCTGAACTCACAAGCTCCAATATCACTAGGCATAATTTCAACCGATCCGGAATCAATGCTTTATGAGCGCTGGGGATTCAAACACCCTCAGGATGCCTGTGAAATGTTAAAATACCGCAAACTGGAAAGATTTAATGTCGGAATGGTGGAGCCAAACTACTTTTTCATAACCAGTATTAAAATTGAGCCAAAAAAACCAACCAGAATCACGTTAGAGGTTGACCGTTGGCAGGCGGAAGCAGTCGTGGATCGAGCGGAAATCTCCGGAAATCTTTATATTCTGCTCGAGAGATATTTAAAACCGAGCGGAGTAGTTTCATCAACCGTCAATTGGCTACTTGGTAAATCCGAGGATAGTGTTGACAGATCGATTTTCAAAGCAAAATTAATTAAAATATCTTCGGCCGAACCCTTAGCGGTAGTGATTGATGATCAGGTGATCGCAAGAACACCGGTAAACATTTATCGCAAATTAAACGCCTTGAACATTATCACAAAGCGTGATAAAATAATCCGAGAAAATAGAAAAGAATAAAAATTTAAAACAGTAACTTTCAGATAATACAAGGTGATAAACGGATATAGAGTTAACTACCAGATTAGGGTACCTCGCGTACTCCTGATTGACGACGAGGGAAAACCCCTTGGCGAGGTAGACACGTCTGCTGCAATCCAAATGGCTCAGGAAAAAGGGCTTGATTTGGTTGAGGTTGCACCCAACAATAACCCTCCTGTCACCAAAATTATCGATTTCGGCAAGTTTAAGTATGAGCTTGAAAAGAAGCAGACGAAAGGAAAGTCAAAAAGCCGTAGTGGTGAAATCAAAGGAATACAGCTTGGAACCAAAACAGACGAACATGACTTTAACACCAAAATCGAACACGCAAGAAAATTCATTGAAAAGGGATATAAAATCCGGTTAACAGTAAAGATGACTGGACGGGAAAATATTTATTCGGATCGAGCGCTTTCGCAAATGACACGAGCCAAAGAAACACTCGGCCTAGAATATGAACAAGCCCCGACACGTTTGGGCACAAGATTTAGTGCAATTTTAACCAAAAAATAGGAATTGATATGCCAAAGCTTAAAACTAATAAAACAGCTGTAAAAAGAGTCAGCCGCATAAGCGGAACGGGAAAAATATTCCACCGGAAAACTTTATCCCAACATTTGGTGCGTCGAAAAAGTAAAAGAACGGTAAAAAGCTCAGGGAAAATGACTAGGTTTACCTCAGCTGATGAGAAAAAAATCAGGAAATTAATCGGAAAATAAAAATGGCAAGAGTAAAAAGAGGCACAAGCACAAAAGCAACCCATAAAAAGGTTTATGCACAAACCAAGGGTTTTAGACATGGACGCAAGAATCTTATTAAGCAAGCCCGGCAAGCCGCTATTCGCGCAGGTCAAAATGCTTATATCGGCCGAAAACTCAAAAAAAGAAACTTTAGGTCCCTTTGGATTATACGCTTGAACGCTGCGTGCCGGGGAAATGGAATCAAATATTCTGAATTTATTCACCTAATGGATGAAAAGAAGATCGTAATCAGCAGGAAAGTACTATCGGAACTCGCTCAAAAAGAACCCGCGGAATTTACAAAATTAGTTGAAAGAGTTAAGAGTTAGCTCTGGGTCTCAAGAGTTGTACGGCAAGCCAAATGATCCCAACCGTTATTAAGCAATCGGCCAGGTTAAAGCTCGGCCAGATTCTTATATCAATATAATCCACCACTCCCTGTAAACGAAATCTGTCGATAAGGTCCGAAATTGCCCCGGCGTAGATTAACACCACGGGTAAAGGATTTTTTTCAAATACCTTGATTTTAATCAATACTATAGCTAGAACAAGAAGGGCGAGAGCGACAAAATACTGATAAAAAATGAAAGTGCTTGCCAAACCAAAAGCCCCTCCGGAATTTAGCAAAACGGCACTTGGATGGAAAGCCAAAAAGTATAGCTTGATCAGCTGATCAAGCACTACCAAAAGAGTAAATATCAAAAAATATTTAGCGGTTTTTTGCATGGGTAACGCAAGTTGCGGCCGCAGGATAGGCCTTAAGGCGACCCGATTCGATCTGTTCGCCTCCGATAACACAAACGCCGTACTTGCCTTCGTCAATCCTCTTCAAGGCATCTTTGAGCTCTTTAAGATCTTTTTGCGCCGATTTTGTCAAGGCAGAGCGCTCTTCAAACGCTTCAAATTCCAAAGCATTATCCTCGTTTGAGGATCCTATTTCCAGATATTTTTTGTTACTTTTTATCTCACTCTCGAGGCGTTTGACAACTTTCTCGATTAGCTTCTTCTGTTGCAAGATAAACTTTTCGTTAATCATAATATAACCTCTCAATTTGGATTATTATATTAAGTTGCCCTCGTGTCAACTGTTTAAGGTGAAATAATGGTATTATGAGTGTAAAATATTAAAAAACAGATTTGCACGGATAGCTCTGGGTTGTGAACTTGATTCACATTCAAGCGCTTCGGGAGCACAGACTGGAGCCATTCGCACGAGTGCGTCCAAAAATAAGCGTCCATAGCTCAGCTTGCCCCGTTAAATCGTTCGTCGAAATTATTGGCATATAAAAACATAACTTAAATCATAATGTTCAAAGTATGGCCGTTTAACTCAGTGGTAGAGTGCTTCGTTCACATCGAAGAAGTCGTTGGTTCGAATCCAACAACGGCCACCAGCTCGTAACGTTATATAATTTTAACGGGGTGAAGTTATCCGCCTCTACGGTGGACCAGCCGATGAGGCTGGGAGCGCATCGTTCACATCGATGAGGTCAGTGGTTCGAGTCCACTTGGACGCACCAAAATGATTCTAGCAGTTATCGCTTCAGCGATTGCCTGCCAGCAAAAGCTTTGCTTTAGCTAATGCGGGCTGGCGGGCAGGAATCCAGATATGTGCACCAATAAAATGAGTTAGGTGTTCGTTAAGTTCAAAAATTTAAGGTATAATATAAGATATGGAAACTGAAAAAATCGATTCGGATATGGAAGAAAATTTGGAAGAAATGGTCCAAAAGGGCTCGGTTGAAGGTAAGCGAAAATCGCACGTGAAGATGATCTTTTATAGTTTTTTTAATTTTCTAAAAACAATCGCCTTAATTGTAATTTTGGATTTTATAATTTGGATTTTCCTGATCCAGCCATTTATCGTGGAGGGTCAATCGATGGGTTCCGCCTTTAGCGACCGCGATTACCTCATCACGGAAAAAGTAAGTTATCATTTCAAAAATCCGGTCCGGGGAGAGGCGATAATTTTTCACCCGCCAGAGGATTCAAATATAAACTACATCAAAAGGGTTGTTGGCCTTCCGGGAGATAATATCCAAATTAAAGATGGGGGCGTATATATAAACTCTCAGCGTTTGATAGAACCATATTTATCTTCAAACGAAGGAACCCTGGTGCCCAACCAGGCATATTCGTCACTTACGCTGAATTCCAATCAGTTTTACGTTTTAGGGGACAACCGGAATCATTCGCGTGACTCCAGAGAACTTGGTCCGATTCCGAGGCAAAATATTGTCAGCCATGTTTGGTTTAGGCTGTACCCGTTCAATAAAATTAGAACTTTCTCTCCGGTAAATTACCTTACCGCTTCTTAATCCCCTGAACCGCTTTTATAATTTCACCCGTTAAAAGATCGAGGTTGGTTTTATTTTTGGCGGAAATTGCAACTCTCACCTGACGCGTTATAAAAGGAAACCGTAATAGATCGTGGATTTCTGAGCCGCTTAAATCAATCTTGTTTAAAACGATGATTACTTTTTTACGATTTTCTAGAGCCAGTTCCACGAGATGAGCGTCCCCTCTCGTTACCCCCTCTTTTGAATCAATAACTAGCAAGACGATGTCGCTTTTATAAATTGATTCAATCGTTCTGATTACAGAAAAACGCTCGACTCCTTGTTTAATTCTTCCTTTCCGGCGGAATCCGGCCGTGTCAACCAGCTCCAAATTGGTGCTTTTATTTCCCTCCCCGATTTTTATTTGAAATCTCAAACTATCTCTCGTTGTCCCGGGAACATCGGACACGATAGACCTTTCCATTCCAGTTAAATCATTAAACAAGGTCGATTTACCGACATTCGGACGCCCGACAATTGCAAGACGGGGAAGTTTTTCGCCAGATGGTGAATCCTCAGAATTCTGGGGGAAATCTTTTGCGATTAAATTGAGCAGATCGCCCGTACGGCGTCCGGTTACAGCAGAAATTGCTATCAATTCATCAAAACCAAAAGAAGTAAATTGATCGATCTCCTGCTCTTGGTGGCGGACATCGGCTTTATTTACCACAAGAACGACTCTCTTACCCGCCTTCCTTATTTTTTTCGCGACTGCTTTGTCCTCAGCCGATACGCCGGATTTGGCATCAACAAGAAATAGAATTAAATCCGATTCTTTGACCGCCAGATCAATTTGGCCCTGCGCTCCCTCTTCAATCTCCTTATTTTCAAATCCAAAGTAATCAATCAAGAGACCGGCGGTATCAATTAACATGAATTTTTTATTATCCCACGTAACTTCTGCTACAATTCTATCCCGGGTAGTACCGGGGATTTTTGAAACGATCGCTTGACGAAATCCGACTATACGATTAAATAAAGTTGACTTGCCAACATTCGGACGCCCGACAATAGAAACGATGGGTAATTTATTCATAATTATCTCGATCCCGAGAAGTTTAACATAAAACTAGACGAAATTCAATGCAACTGCTAAGTTTAATTATAATTAAAAAGGAGGGTGAATGCACAAATACATTTTTGTAATTGGCGGAGTAATGTCTTCGGTAGGCAAGGGTGTAGTTTCGTCCTCAATTGCCTATCTTTTAAAAACTAAGGGTTATAGGGTGACGGCACTCAAGGCCGACCCCTATATTAATATTGACGCAGGAACAATGAACCCAACAGAGCACGGGGAGGTTTTTGTTACGGATGACGGAGATGAGACAGATCAGGATATGGGAAATTATGAAAGATTTTTGGACCAAAATATGGCAAAAGATAATTATATGACGGCAGGCCGGGTCTATCTTTCGGTTATTGAAGCGGAAAGAAATCTGGAGTTTGAAGGCCGTTGCGTTGAGGCGGTTCCCCACATCCCCCAAGAAATTATAAAAAGAATAAAGGCGGCAGCAGAAAAAGATAAGGCGGAAATAACTCTTGTTGAAATTGGGGGAACCGTCGGGGAATATCAAAACATTCTATTCTTGGAAGCTGCGAGAATGATGAAGATGGACAAACCAAACGACGTAGCGTTTGTACTCGTCAGCTACTTACCGATCCCCGGCATGGTAGGGGAAATGAAGACAAAACCGACCCAATATGCCGCCAGGACTTTAAACTCATATGGCATCCAGGCCGATTTTATAATCTGCCGTGCGGAAAGGGAAATTGATGCGAAAAGACGCGAGAAGCTCGCTGTCTTCTGTAATATCGAACCGGAATACGCCATCTCCGCACCCGATTTAAAATTAATTTATCAAGAACCGATCATCTTTGAACAGCAAGGATTGGGAGGGTTGATTGAAAAAAAATTAAAACTTAAGGCAAAGAAAGACGGTCTGAAGAAATGGGAGGATACTGTTAAGCAGGCGATTTCAGCCGAAAATAAAATAAAAATTGGCGTAGTCGGAAAGTATTTTGCCACAGGAGATTATACCCTTTCCGACTCATACATTTCGATTATTGAATCAGTTAAGATTGCGTGCTGGCACCAGAATCTGCGTCCCATTTTTGAGTGGTTAAACAGCGAGGAATTTGAAAAGGATGAAAAAAGTTTAGAAAAATTGAAAGAGTATGGCGGCATAATCGTCCCTGGGGGGTTCGGTTCACGCGGGATTGAGGGTAAAATCCTATCTGCAAAATTTTGCCGTGAAAACAAAATTCCTTATTTCGGCTTATGTTATGGCATGCAAATAGCTACCATTGAGTTCGCCAGAAATGTGGCAAATCTAAAAGGAGCACACACCGAAGAAATTAATCCTAAAACTCCCCACCCGGTAATTCATATTATGGATGAACAAAAAGAGAAAATGAAGAACAAAGAATATGGTGGTTCCATGCGTCTGGGGGCTTATGATTGCACCTTAAAAGCCAGCACAATCGCATTTGCGGCCTACGGCGAGACAAAGATATCCGAACGCCACCGCCACCGCTATGAGTTCAACAATAAATACCGCAAACAACTTGAGAAACTCGGTCTTGTTGTATCCGGAATCAACCCGCAAAGAAATCTAGTTGAAATAGTTGAAATAAAAGATCATCCCTTTATGGTCGGCACACAATTCCATCCAGAATTTAAATCGCGCTTTCTTAATCCTCACCCTCTTTTTGCCGCATTTATCAGGGCAGCAAAAGAACACTCGTCTCTTGAGAAAAAATAAGTTTTAAGGTATAATTACAAGCGTAATCCGGGATCGTCTAACGGCAGGACAGCGGCCTTTGAAGCCGTCAATCTTGGTTCGAGTCCAAGTCCCGGAACCATCCTTCGACCATTCGATAAACTCATGATTGTGATAGTGAGCATGTCGAACTACAATCTCAGGATTTTTAAAAAAGAGCCATAGTGGCTCATTTTTAATTTTTTGACTTTTAATTTTGAGATTTGATTTTCTAAATTTAACTTTTTACTTTTGACTTTTTACTTTTGATTTATCTTAATACACGTACCCTCTGATGGCCGCCTTCGAAACCGTTCTCTCGGTGATTCTACCCGGAATATAGTTGGCTTCGTGAACAACAATGTAATCGGCCCCAACTGAGACAACAACGGAAATATGCCCGTAGAAACGATCAAGGGCTAATCCACCGACAACTGGCTCTGATTGCGTTGCGCCTACATTACCGGCATAACCGCGCACCTGTATGCCGGTTTGTGCACGTGCCCATGGCAAACATTGCTGGCTAGAGCAGCCAATAACCGTAACATTTGAGCTGCCACCTCCGCCGCGTTGTGTATAACTAAAGACACCTCCGGTCGTAACACGACTCGCTGTCCGTTGTCTCGCTGCCTGTTGTGCCTGTTGCTGTTTCAAGGCTTCTTGCCGGGCTTTTTCTTCGGCTTCGTTAATGGCGATCAACCAAGAATTTGAGGTATTTGTATCCGAGGATGGTATCGATAAAACGGTTCCTGGTTTGATTCTTTTTAAATCTTCGGGTTTTAAATTGTTTGCATCCAGAATTGTCCCAACGTGCAAGTTAAATTTCTCGGCAATCTGGGTGATGGTTTCCCCGTTTTGTAGCTCATACGTCGGAGCTTGTCTCTCGGGTACTTCGATGTTCTTATTTGCATTAATTGCTAATTGTTGCTGAAGAGGCATATCTTCATTTTTTTCCATCTCGGCGAGAATAATCTTTTCGGGATCAACATAAAATTCCGGAGCAGAATACTGCGAAAGGTTTCTTTCAAAATTTCCAGCTTGAATTGGGTCAAGAGGTTCAGAGTATTTCATTAATTCTGAATACTCTTCCTGTGTTACGGATGCTTGCGAGATCCATGGGGTTAAAGCCAAAATCATCAGCAGCCCGATCCTATAACCTAACGATTTATTGAGTCCGTTGGCCCTTGCAATCTTAAAATAGACCTCTTTTATTTTATGTGCGACAAATAGCTCTCTTTGATGCAGATATTCATTAGCGCGGACTAAAACCTCCTCAATATGGTGAAACCCGCTTAGTGCGGGCTTGTGTTTTAAACCTGTTTGTTGAGCCAAATCCTCGTCGCTTGTTCGTTTATCCGGATCCGACAAGGGAGGCTCCGCTGAATCAATATCCATATAGCAGAACCAATTTTAGCTGATTAGTCCTACTTGTCAAGCCCCGCCCCCTTTATAAGGAAAAGTTGCTGATTTTTTTCCATTAATCGTGTAGCTTGTTTCTCATTTTGTGATTTCGGGGCACTGTGGTAGCATTTATCTGTCAAAATTATGGAGAATAAACAATGGATCTAGGGATGATGCGAACTAGGATGTCGCAAATTGATGAGCTGGAGGAAGAAAATAGAAGGGCAAAGGAATTGATAAAGGACCAGCTCGAAAACGACGAGAGCTTTCAAGAATCAAATCAGAAATCAAGAGAGGCGCTCAAGGAAAAGCGGCGCATTAAAGATACGGTACTAGCCGAAAGCCAAAATCTGATTGAAGACGTTCGCGCCAACAACGAAGAAATATCAACACTTAAAGAAATTCTCTCGGCCGAACTGGTTGATTATTATCAGCAAAAAAAGACCGATGAGATAGCCGATAAAACCGGCGAGAAAAGAAAGTTTAAAATTATTGTCCGACTGATTCCCAGAAAAAATCCTTACGATAAGCGCGATATTGAGGGAAAATATGCCAAAGAGTAGCGGCCTACTTATTTCCGCTCGCACGTCCGGGTCGTCGGATGCACTTTGGGGAAATCATAGCGCATCCTCCGCTTCCGAGGTGCTTGCAGAAAAATATAGGCCTTAAATAAAGATGTAAAGATATTATGTTTAATTATAATCCACCCAAACCCAAAAAATACTGTTTTGATCCAAAATCAAAGGAATCATTCAGACTATCGCGAAGCGGTTTGGAATTATTTACAAACTGTCCGCGTTGTTTTTATTTTGACAAACGTTTTGGCATCAGCCAGCCGCCGGGATATCCTTTTACCCTAAACAGCGCCGTCGACACGCTTTTAAAAAAGGAGTTCGATATTCACCGTGTGAAAAAAACCACCCATCCATTAATGGAAAAATACGGCATTGACGCTGTCCCTCTTGAGAACAAAAACTTAAATACCTGGCGCGAAAATTTTGTCGGCGTTCAATATCTGCATAAACCAACTAATTTATTAATCACCGGCGCAGTAGACGATGTTTGGATTAATAAGAAAGGTGAGCTTATGGTAGTGGATTACAAGGCCACCAGCACCGAGCGGGCTACCGACACAAAAGATGAAAAATGGGAATCGTATTTCAGGCAGATGGAAATTTATCAATGGTTGCTGCGCCAAAACGGATTTAAAGTTTTAAACACCGGCTATTTTGTTTATTGCAACGGCCGCAAAGATAGGAAGGCATTTGACGGTAAATTGGAATTTAATATCGAAATCGTTTCACACGTCGGTAAAGATGATTGGATTGAGAAAACAATCATTGATGCAAGAAAATGTTTGGTAAGCGAAAAAATACCCAAGGCCGCCGATGATTGCGATTATTGTAAATACCGTAAGATATTAGAAAAAATTGAAATCGTAAACCCAGAGCAAAAAAATTCAAAACAAAAACAGGGTACTCTTTTATAAAAATAATGGGCGGTGACGGAGGGTAAGTCCGACACCGCCCAGGACCAGCGCGAGAAGGCATCATTTGATCGCCACCTTCGCTATCGCCAACACTTGCGGCCAAAACCCAGCCACGGCGAGAACTGTCACGAGCAGAAGGCCAACGACCGTAACCAGAAGAAGGCTGACTCTTCTTGGCGGTTTAGCATCTGTAACCCCGTCAACTATCTCTTCCAGTCGCATATACTCACCTCCAGAGTGTAAG
>CAYYMZ010000004.1:0-53195 GCA_964473025.1 uncultured Candidatus Saccharibacteria bacterium | reverse complement strand
CAAACCGCGACATGTTTGCGAGGAACTCATATTTATAAGAAAAAACCGTCTTTTGCTAATGGAATCTTTTTGTTGCTTTTTGCCCAAGTGGCAAAAAGCTAAATCCAGGTCACGGCTTTTGCCTCAAATAGAACGCTTATTGGTGTTTTTATGACGTCGGTTTGGGATTTAATCTTGCTGCAAAATTAAAGCTATAAAAATAATTTTGCCATAATTTGTCAGTTGAATGATAGATATTTCTGCCATTAAAATAGTCAACCAAAACTTCCCGAGAACGCAAAATTTCTTTTAAACGGTTTTTATTTTTTGGATCTTCGATGGTCAGGTCGATTAGTTCCAAGCATCTCTCAAATGCTGTTTTGGAATATTTTGAATCTTTGCCTCTCCATTTGATTGTTCTCTCGACTTCGGAACCGATATTGGCCATTTGTTCAAAAATGCTTTTTTCAAACCATTGCTTCTCTGTTAATCCGCGATGGAAAATAATTTTCATTTTGCAACCCGTTCGTTAACGATTTGAATAATTTTTTCTCTTATTCTTGGATCATCAACACCTCGGCTCCGGTTATTCTGATTTGGTCGAAGATTAATCATTGAATCAAATTCAATAAATTCCTCCCCCTCTTTTTTGGGGTACAGGTTAATTCCCCATAGATTATCCTGTTTCGATCCGTTTTTAATCAATTCAGCTTCTTCGTCCGAATGCATTGGCGCATCAACGGCTATGATTTTCTTGTCAATATCAACAACAGCTTTAACCAAGTCATCGAACATATTTTTGGCCATTTGTTCTAGTTCGGCCACGGTAATTGTTTCGTTTATAATCTTCATAAGATTGGTTTTATTGTAGCAGAAAAGGGAGCAAGGTAAATCTTATTTAGAACTTTTGTTCTTACTTTCCGTAATCCATTTGGGCTGACTTCTCTGCTTGCCCATATTGGGCGCTTTCCACTTACGTTTGGTGGATTCTGCCGTATACCCACAGGTTTTACATTTAATAAAAATCTCCTCGTCGTGCTGATTGTCACAACTGGGGCAGTTTGGAAATTTTTCTTTTTTCATTCTTTGAAACCCCGTTTTTCAAGTGCTTCAAGCAATGGAATTAATTCTTCGTCGATAAATCTTTTGTAATCTCCGTCGGGTGTATCCATTGGCATATTTTCCCATTTGTGTCTCGGCAGGCCGCTTCCAATTAAAATGTGAAATAATTTGCAATTTTGGACATAACTCCTCCCTTTTTCAGCTATTAGGTTATGTGAAAAATTAGTGATGGCGTTGTAAGCATCTAGGCCCTGTTCAAACGAAGCCATAACCCTATCGTTGATACTATCGTAAGACCTCGCTTCATCCCGTTGGTCTTGTGGAAAGTAATCGATATTGGCTTTAAAACTAGGATCGGATTCAGGTTCTTTTGGCTCTATAGGAACTCCCATATCTCCTGTTTGTGGTTCCGATGTTTCGTCCATGATTGTATTCTAGCAGATATTGGCGCAAGATAAATCTTTGTGAGGTATGAAAGAGAGCCCCAATCTCTGCGCTCGGCAGAAACTGGGGCTCTGGACGGAGGTTAGATCGCCCTCAGAGTCAGCAACACGTTCTTGAGCTGGCTGAGGGCATCTTCTATGTCCTCGTAGACAATGACGCGCATGACCGCGGGGTTGCCCCGCAGCAGCCGCGAAATCTTGCGGTCTATGAGCTTCATCTTCTCGCAGAGCAGGATGACCGGCACCTTACTGCAGTTGGACATCTCTACTTCGATGCCGCCGCCCCACGAGGGCGCAACGGCAACGACAATCAGGACGGAGGTCAGGTCACAGACCTGATGGCGTTCGTTGGTGTCGACGTCTTGCGGGGTGAAGTCCGCATGTTTGATCGGGTCGTAGTGCTCGTGCGGGACGAAGGCCCTCTGCCCGAAGACCTCCTCGCAGACATCAGCGATGGCTTCGTAGAAGGGCTTGACCCACGCCTGATCTTCAGGTGTGAGTTCGGTCAGTGGGCCGCAGACATACGGGATCCTCGGTACTGTCGAACTTGCTATCAATGGACTCGCCTCCTAGGGTGGATTCAGCACAAACTGCTCTGCCGTCAAGATAGCAGATGAGATTGGGGTGTCAAGAAAAGAGGTTTTCTCGACTAAGGCGCAATAGCGTTTACGCCGCTAATATCACCGAGTCCCAAAGAATCCTTTTTTAACTCCCCCGTCGTGCCGTAACCGTACATCGTCAAATCCTTATCTGCGCTGTTGTAGAGATCATCTAAACCAACCCAGTGGCCGAATTCGTGCGTGCCGATGTTTTGAACATCATAAGAAGTTGCTATACCACCACAATCGCCAAGGGTGGAATTAGACACAGACCATTTGAGTTTCTTGTTGAACACCGTATCTGCCTCAACAAGCTGCTCACTTGCAGTGTAATACCAAACATATGTGACGGCGATTGCGCTGCCGGAAACCCTTCCCCACAAAACCGCGTTGGTGCCGTCATATTTTGCGCCTGTCGCCGAAGTTGTGCCGGTGTAGTTGAATATTTGATTTGAGTCGGCTGAACTCCAAGCTGAAAAACCTAAGTCGACAGCATTTTGAATACCCGCGGCAGATAGGTTTCCGGGTTTGGTTGTGTAATTTATCTTATAATCCATTCCACCAGTTGGCATCTGCCATCCGGCATATCCGTAATCGTTTATCTGATCGTTTGCGGTTACGGTGCAACCTGATGAGCGGACCGGCTTACCGTAATCCTTTGGATAATGTATAAAGACCTTAAGTTTTACGTCGTCTTTTTTGGCTGTCGCCGAATCAGCGCCGCCTACAAAAACTATACCAAAGACAAACAAAAAGCCGATTAGGGCGAATAGTACTTTTTTCATTTTGACCCCCAGTCAATTATTTTAATTCAATAATACTATTTGAGGCATGAGAGTCAAGCAATATCTTTGGGCAAGGTGAATATTATGATTTAGGCAAGCCTGCGGCTTACCGAGTGAGGCAGGATGAATCCTGCCGTTTTTTGCAGAGGGTAGGAAGGCCTACTCTTGAAGCGCCCCTCCTACCCTCTGCACACCCACTACCCTGCTCGCTTCAATGAATGCTCAAATTTTTTCTTCCCAGCGAGGTCTCTCCCTGTCAAGTTTGCAGCGCTACTCACTGCCCCGAAAAAATTATTGTTTTATTTATACCGGCTCAAATATTATTTTCGCCTTGGTTTTCGCTTTTTGCCCAAGTGGTAAAAAGCGACAAGAAGGTTCCATTAACAAAAGACGGTTTTTTCTTATAAATATGAGTTCCTCGCAAACATGTCGCGGTTTGCGGGTGGAACGCAAACCTAAATAATAAAGAAAAAACCGTGCTTTTGAGCGTCGGCCGTGGGTGGGGTTTATAAGGGGTGGGCTGGCCATCAAGACACTGAAGCCCCTACCCCTTACGATGAGACGCGAGCCAGCGGGCTCGCTTATTAATTTTGCCCCTAACAAATTTCGGCAAGCACCAAGCTTGCCAAAATCTAATTTTAAATTGATTTAGCCAAATCAATAATTCTTCTTACTTGCTCCAAAACCTTCCTAAAGTTTTGTATCGTATCCGTTTTTCTATCTTCCCAAATCCCCATAAACTCCAGCAATTTAAACACAAGCCGTCTGCGGGCGGCGAAATATATCGAAAGTTCGATTTCATCATTTGATATTGGACGTATTTTTTTATACCGATCGAAATAAGTAATTGCTTTCTCTCTTAGTTGCTTACTGTCACCGGTTTTTAAAATTTCCATCAAAAACGATCCGATATCGTCTGCGGCAATGCTTTTTTTAACATCATCAAAATCAAAAACACCCGAAATTTTGTCCCCGATAAATTTTAAATTTTCACAATGAAGATCGCCGTGAATTAAAATTGGTGGGTATTTTTTAATCGTTGAGGGATTAATTTTTGTGCCCAAAAAATCAATGACATCAATCGCATGCTTAATCAGATCTTTCTTGTTTTCCGATGGTTTATATTTTTTGAGCTCGCTTTTAATCCACTTGTGCACACCAAACGGGCCGGCCACGCGACGGATTTTTTTCGTCCCATATTCAATTGCCGTAAGATGCATTTTGGCTTGTATTTCGGCTATATTTTCAACTTGTTTCAGAGATAATTTTTTAACTTGATTGCCTTCAATAAAATCTGTCAGGATGGCAAAATGAGCAGTGCCGTTGATTAATACTTTCGTATAAAAATTTCCATTAACAGTTTTATGAATTTTGGGAACGGGAATATTTTTTTCGCCGCAAAACTCGATGAAATCAAGTTCGGTTAAGATATTGCCTTCATCCCGTGGGTGCACGCCATATTGAAATGCATTATAGATACGAAGAACATATTTGTGGCCATTTAAAACGATATAGAAACTAGCATTTTCGTATCCTGCCTCGATTTTTTCGTATGCAAAATTTGCATTTTCAAAATAGACCGAGAGTGCTTCGGAAATAATTTTCTTATTAATTTTGTTTTTATAATCGCGATACATTGTTTTATAATTTACTCCGTAAGCCTGTTTTATTCAATGCATTCCAAGGCGAAAGTCGAATTAAAAAATTGCATCATTAAATCACCGCGAATATTCTCGCTTCCGATAATCTAGGAGTCCTTGGGTCTATAGAGGGAAATTAATAACCGTTAATCCAGCGGTTTAGCCATCCAAATAAGCAGAATCCTTTGCTTAATTCATCAATCTGGCCGCCAAGTGATGAATTTTCTGCCTGCAGAGTTGCAATTGCATTCACGATTGTTGTTTCCTCGGATTCGTTCGTAAGCTGAAGCGCCAATTGTTCTAATTGCATGATTTGCTGGCGGTTCTGCTCCCTCAGCTGCCGTGCATTCTTCAGCTCTTTATAGTTTGGCCCGATGAAAAACTTGGCAAACGAAGTTCGCTGCTCGGCTTTGTCGATTGACTGATTAACTCTGTTTGTGTCCTGAAGTTGTGTTTGGGCGATTGTCCTGATCTGATCACCGACACCCGTGTTCGAAATTTTATAAGATGCTTGAACGAGGTTTTGAGCTGCTTCGGCAACAGCGTTTCCTCTGCGCTGCGAAAGCTGGTCTTTGACCTGCAGGGGCGTTTCGGAGGCGGTTGGACTTTGTACCCTTGCTTGAGTTTGATCCTGCGTCTGAACCATATCACCTGTTTCTGGATTGTTTGTTTGTGCTTGGTTTTGGTTAGTATTTTGATTTTGTGCCTGCGTAGTTTGAGTTGCCTGTCCGTATTGATTCTGGACCGCTAAAGCAACAACCGGAAAAAATAGTGCGAGTAGAATTGTTATAAATTTCATTTTTCCTCCGTTAAATAATTTGTCTTATTTATTATACTATATTCTAAACCGGCGACCTAACGATAAACGCTGGCGATTGATACGAGGATAAAGATACCTACAGCGTTAAGACCAAAGCATACAAGCATGAACTGCCACCCTTTGACCTTAGAAAGGCCCATTAGCGAAACACCAGCCTCATCTGGAAGCGGTGAAGCAATTATAACCGCTCCTAAGATTGGAATTAGCCACGCGAAATATGGGGTTAGGAAAAGTTTTTTCAAAAGAGAACCACCCATTTTCTCGAAAACGGGTTTTAATTCGGTAAAAACATTGTCTTTTAAAAACCTGAAAATTAAATAATCACCAACGACTGCGCCTACACCGGCTAAAATAGCTACAGCGACGGGATCCAGTATTTTAGCGATATCAAATAAAATTACGGCCGCTGGTGCAACGGTAAATGTAGAAACAAAAAATATTCCCGTTATAAAAGCTCCAAAATAGCCAAGTGATCCGATTGAAGAAATAAAACTTTGAACGAATGGATACCTCGCGAAGATATAGAGTAAAATTAAACTTAAAGCTAATATCCCCGTGTTGCTGTAAGGCCATGCTCGATATTTCTCGTAAAGATATTTAACAGGGTTTATTTTATTCATTTTAAAATATTCTAATAATTGCCATGACGGAGAGGGCCCCGAAGAAGAGCCATGCAATCAAAATGATTGCTTTTCTCCATGAATCCATTTGATATCTGGCGGGTAGAAATTTTTTGTTTAAAAAATATGTTACCGCAATATGGAAAAACATTGCAAGGGCATTTAACACGGCGCCGGTAACAACCAAACTGATCGGATCGGTGTAGCCGGCTAAAAATATAATTATTCCCGCTGCAATCTGAAGCCATAAAATAAAATAGTAGATTTTTGAAAGATTGAATTTTTCACGCAAAATAACTACGTTTTCGGAAATTATGCGGCTGGTGGAATCTAAGACAGTTAATTGCGTTCCAAAAAGCATTGCGGTAACAAGAATCAAAAATAATATTCCAACCGCAGGCGCTACGAGCATTGAGATCTGTCTAAATTCATCGATCAAAAAATCAACCCCCTGTCCTCCTGCAATGCCCAGTGTCGTTGAATATGCCAGCAATGCCAAAAGAAGAATAGTCACAGCACCCGTTATCAAAAAAACAGTCAGATGTTCTATGTTTGTCAGCCGCCACCATTTTTTGAAATTGCTATAGTTCTCTTCACTGTCGAAATCTGCCGCCGTGCCGTAAACTTGAACTTTGTTGGCAGTGCCGGTTAGGACACTGGTAATGCCTTTTGCCCCTTTGCACATACCGTAACCCTTTTCTTTAATGTAAGACGACTGCGCTAAGTTTAAATTGCCGCCAGCACCCGAGTAAGCAATCGCTCCTAAAAATGTAAATAGCGGAATGCCAATCGGCAAGAAAAGATATCCGTTGCCTACTCCTACCAAACCGCGGGCCAAAGCGGAAAAATCAGCTGGTTCGGCCAGCAAGAAAGTGATTATGGCAATGATCGGCACGCCAATTAAAATTAGATATTTTTGAAAGGTCTCAACTGTTTTATAAAGGCGCGGACCCAAGGTCAAGATGGCTCCAATTACGATCAAAAATATAATTGCCACTAGTTCGAAATTTGCGATGTGAAACACAGTGGCAAAAACTTTGGCGCTGGTGGCGATAATCCCCGGCCACATCCAGGCAATGAATGTTGAAAAGATAAACCAATACGGCAGCTTTCTGGATAGCTTTGAAAATCCAGCAAATACACTTTCGCCGTATAACAGAGAATATCTCTCAATCTCCATATTGATGAAAAATTGAAAGGTAATGCCGACTACAGCCGCCCAGATAATGCCAAGACCGTAGTTAGAGACAAGGTAAGGCCACAAAATTAACTCCCCCGAGCCAAGACCGAGCCCTAGCAAGATAATACTTGGTCCTACCGCTTTCAAAAACGATGGCGGTTTACCCAACTGATTCGAATTTTCGGATATCTCGTTGTCCATTTAATTGTTTTGATATATTCCGTAAGTGTCGGTAACCGGATCTTTGAATAAACCAACCCGCGGCGGATTAATTGTTGCCGAAATAAAAAATATTGCGAGTGTCACTAATATTATTGACGCAATCGTATTCAATCCATTAAATTCATAATTCTTGTATTTTCCCGTCAATATTCTATAACCGAACAATTTTGCCAAAATAATACCGATTACAAATGAAGAGATATCGATTGCCAGTATACTATGTCCAACAATAGTGGTGTAAATATAAAACACAGCCAAAATAAAAAAGATTGCAATCCCAATCTCTTTCATCAGCGCAAAACAATAATCTTTAACTTTTGATTTAAGAAACGCATAGTCAACAAATGCGAATAAGATCAGCGGGGTAAAAACTAATTTCATATGTTCCCAAGGGCTCTCGTTTACTGGTGCAACAAGTCCGACGATGAAGTTATTTCCGCTCCACCCATAGAAAAAGTGCAGAACCGTTCCAAACAAGACCGCGAAAACCGCACCCCAAATACTCAGATTGAAAATCAATTTTAGATCTTTTTTATTCATAAACCCCAATCTAACAATTCTTTAATTTGTTAAAAAAGCTCTCTCACTGGTTTTATAATAAAGTTAATAATGATCTGCAATAATGTCATACTCCCATTTTTACCTGTCTCGGGCAAAATGCTAATTTGGGGTTGGTCTGATGTGGTGGAATCTGAATTATTATCGTAACCAACAGTAATGCCACCCAACGAAACGAAGTTGCTTGAATCCATATAAACCCGAAAATAAAAATTACCAATGCCAATTTGATTTGGAAAATCGGCGATATTATCATTAACCACTGAGGCAGTATTTGAATAAGCTGAATCGTCCGTCGCACCCGACCATTGGTTTCCATCAAAATAATACCAATCCGTTCCGTTGTTTGAGATCTGATATTTAGCCGTCCCGCCACCAGAAGATTGTTCTGAAAACGAAGTTAAGTGTTTAAACGCAAAGGCTTGGGTATGATCAGATAATGTTAAACTGGCTTGAGATTGTTGGGGAAAGGTATATTTGTAGCGAAAAATACCTTCAGTTGCTGGATTGCCACCGTCTTCGGCTGAAGTCAGGTAAAGGTAACCTTCCCGTCCTGATATATTCCAACCACCCGCTGTCGTTGTCGAAGGATACCAAAAATCCTGCAATACAAATTTGCGATTTCCCTCATTGTCATACCATACAAATAATCCCCCTGCCGCAGAATATCCAAAACCGATAAAAATATCGCCGGTATAGCAAAGGTCGCTTCCGAGAACATAACCGTTTGCAGCACTTTCTAAGGTGCTGTCGGTGTTATAGGCATTTCGGGCCCAACCAGTATTGCCATCTTTATCATACATAAGAGTAATTGGTTTTCCGGTGGTAATACTCGCAAATCCACCGACATATACATTACCTAAATCATCGACACTGACCGTTTCGGATCGATCCATCCTCTGACCCGCGCCAGACCAAGCTCTTGCCCAAAGCAGGCTTCCATCAGAGCCGATTTTTGTCGTGACATAATCCTCGCCTCGCGCTGGCCAGGGCAGCAAAACTCCGGGTCCGGTAGTATAGACATTGCCATCACTGTCAACCTTAGCGTCCCAAGCGCCTCCACTCGAGATTTGTCTTTTGGGGACATTAGTATCGTCCGGTTCTGTGCCAAAAGTCCATTCCTGTTCGGCCGAATTGTCCCAGATTTTATTCCCCTCACTGTCGTACTTTATAGCACGCAAATGCGAATTGTACGAAAGAGAGCTTACGATATTGCCGGAAATTCCGGATGCATACAAATTCCCTTGTGAATCGGTGCCAAAAGCGTTTGCACCATATTCTATATAACTCGGTGTGTCGAAATTATAATCTTTTCCGCCTACTATCAGTGGCATGATTTCCATATCATCCCAAAGTTTATTGCCGTCGCTATCAAGCGCCAAGACATACCAATACCACTGCCCCGTATCCATATCCTTAATGCCCCCGCCGGTATAAATGTTGGTTGTAACGGGATCAAAATAAATCCGGCCGTAATCATGATAAACATAATTATCTCCCGGGTCGTCTATATAGGCCCAAACTTGGCTTAAGGAAGAATCTAGCTTTGTGACATTAAGCCGTTTTGGCGTTGTCCCCAACCCTCCTTTAACATAAACAAACCCGTTGGGGTCGGTTGTGACACGCCACGACGCGCCAATGCCGATATCGTCCCATAATTTGCCCATGTCATATTCTACACCATCCGGGATCAGTTCAGCGCTTTGGTTTCTAAAGGTTACATTACTCGCGTCGTAGATAAATGCGCTTCCGTTTGAAAGATCAAATACAAAATCCGTGGACGTAGATGCTAAGGTTTGAGTTATGGTACAAGGAAAAACAATTAGTACCACAAAAAACAACGTAGCGCCTTTAAATATTTTCATCTTATCTGACCCGCACTTAACTATACGAGTAACCCTATTATACCAGAAACCTCTGCCCCGAGAGAAGATTATCGGGAACAGACCTTATCTGCTTCTTGGCACGTTATCGTAGCCGATTGTCAGACCCGATAAGTCCGAATAATTTCTATAATCAAGGAATACGCGTACATAAAGCTTTCCGATGCTAACTTGCCTCGGAAAAGTACTGATATGGTTATTTATCTTAGCGGCAGTATTGGCTTCGTTAAATTTCTTAGTGGTGCTAAGCGCCCATTTTTTGCCATTCCACCAATACCACTTTTTACCGTCGAAAGATAGTTGATATTTAATCTGCCCAGGACCGTTCGCCTGCTCGGAAAAAGAATATAGATTGCGATAGCTGACTGCAGTATTCGGGTCGGAAACCGTAAAACTGAATTTTTTGTATTGAGGAAAAGTGTATTTATATCTGATAATGCTGTCGGTGGAATTAAAACTGTCATCGGCACCGGTTGTGATATAGAGATAGCCGTTGGCTGCCGCGATATTCCAACCAGAATTTCTGCCAGAAGGGTATGTGATGCCGCCGGCAAAATAAGTGCGGTTTCCATGGCTGTCATAAGAAACAATCAAGCTGCTATTGTCGTTATTATATCCATAGCCGAAATAATTACCCATATAATCCGTAACAACTCCCAAAATTGAACCTTTGCTAGTACTTGCCAGATCTGAGTTTGTATTGAACGCATTTTTTACCCATATCTGCTCCCCGTTATTATTATACATCACGGTTATTGGCAAACTGCCGCCGTCTGCGAATCCGCCAACATAAACATTTCCAACTTTATCCAAAGTTATACTTTCTGACCGATCCATTTGATTGCCGATATTTGACCAAGCTCTTGCCCACTGCAAGTTACCGTCGTCATCGATTTTGGTCGTGACATAATCCTCACCCCTTCCTGCCCAAGGAAGCAGGACACCGGGACCGGTAGTGTAAATATTGCCTTGCATATCAACCTTACCGTCCCATGCTCCGCCACCTGAAATTTGTCTTTGGGGATTGTTAGTATCACCTATTTCGATAGGCAGGGTTAATTCCTGTTCACCCGACTTGTCCCAAATAATATTTAAATTATCGTCGTATTTTATTACCCGCAGGTGCTGGTTATATGGTAAAGAGTTGACCTCATTTCCGGAAATTCCCATGGCGTAAATATTGCCGGATGCATCTTCGCCAAAAGCATTAGCGCCGTATTGAATCCAATACGGGACGCTTCCATACTGGACGGTTTGATAACCGGGTACGGTGACAATTTGGGGTAATATTCTAATATCGCTGGCAATCTTGTTGCCAGAATTGTCGAGTTTTATAACATACCAATACCACTGCCCGCTGTTGATGTCCTTGAGGACCCCGCCGGTGATAACATTATTATTTGAATCAACATAAACCCGGCCGTATTCATAGTAATCGTACTGGCTGCCCGGATCATCAGTATATTCCCAGACCTTCTGCATAGAAGAGTTTAATTTTGCCACATACAATCTCTGGGGATCTGCCCCGACATGGCTTTTAGTGTAGAGGTTACCTGAAAAATCAGTTGCAATGCGCCATGCGTTGTTTAGTCCGAGATCCGTCCATGTTTTTGCCCATTCTAGCTGTATGCCGTTTGGGATCAATTGTGCTTTCTCGTTTCTAAAAGTCACACTGGTTTGGTTATAGCTAAGATTGTCCGAATTTTTAAAACTATAATTAACGTATTGAGGGTCAGCCGCTTTTGTCGCAAAAGGAGTAAGTATCAAACATGACAAAAAAGCAAACAATATTGATATAACAAAAAATTTTTTCATATATTTTTTTAATATTTTAATAGTGAAATATTATCCTTCTTTAAAACAAAAGTCAATCTATAGCGAGTACATCTGTTTAATATATGCGTATGGTATATAATTATATTACAAATATAAAAAGGGGGAAAAATGGAAGAATCAAATCAACCACCCGAAGCACCGAAAAAAAATACCAGCTGTCTCGTAATCGGAATTATTGTAGCAGTTGCACTAATCATCTTGGTTGTTGGGGGGTATTTTGGTTTAGCATGGGTTTTGAGGACCACAGAAAAAGAATCAGGAAATTTAGCATCAGCTACTGCTGTTTCAGATAAAGCCACGGGCAAAGAAACTTCCGATTCGGCAATTGTGGGTACGTGGAAAACCGATTGTTTGATTCCCGATCCCAATAGTCCCTGGGCCGAACAGCACACCTTCACGTTCAAAAGCGACGGAACCGCTAATCATAAAAGATCAAGCGGTGATTCCTGTGCCGCGATCGCACAGGACAATGACGATAATTACAAATACACTATTCCGTCTGCAGGCAAAATTAATCTGACATATGTTAGCGGCGAAGGAACGATGGCTGATGCGCTAGGTCCTGCCGGTCAGGTAATTTATGATATTTACCAGGTTTCGGGCGGCACGCTGTATCTCGGGCACGGTTTTAGGGGAGACAACCTATCATATGGTGAAAATACCGGCGGATCCGAAGCCCAGAGATTTGATTCTCCGAACACATTCCTCGCTTACAAAAAGCAATAGATTTCAAGCGCTTCATCTGACAGTTGCTTCTTTTTCGTTTAAGACAAGGAGGTTAAAAGGCCGACTCCCCGTAGGGAACCGGCCTGGTCAAACCTCGGGCTATCTCTCTAGATTGCCCGGTAACCGTGGAGGATGGTCAGCTCATTTGCTCTCCTCTCAAGTTGATTTCGCCAGTCGTTGGCACAGAACCAGTCGAACTGGCGTCCAAGATAGGTGTGTATCCAGACAACCACAGCGGTCCCGCCTGCCACTAGAACTTCGGAGATTTCCCCTACATCCTTCACTTGCGGCATGGGGCCACACTTCATCTTAATCCCTCCTTGTTTATTTACAGTTCTGGTCCAAACTTGTGTAAACTTAGACCGGGCTACAAACAAATATCTCCGCCATCCGGCGGAGTTGTTGATTTTAGTTTTGGTTTTGGTTTTTTTCTACATCATCAATCCGCCAGATAAAATATCATTTTGACCATCATCATATCTTGGGCGGAACAATAATTAAGCATATTTTTATTTTACCGATAATTTTTTATCTGTCAAATTTGATTTTAATAAGATCTTTAAAAACTATTGGATTTAATTTGGCCGCGCGACCGATGAGAACTCCGTCTAAATTGCCTATTTTGCTTTTAATATCTTCAGGAAATTTAATATCACCGTTGCCGAGTATATACAAATCAGGGAATTTTTCTTTGATTTCGTAAAGTTTTTTCCAGTCCGCTTCGCCACGGTATTTTTGGGTGGCGGTACGGGCATGAATCGAAATGAGATCAACCCCCGCTTTTTTAATTGCTCTTATAAATTTGATTGTGTCATTGACATCTTTGGTTGCCAATCTCAATTTGGCACTCAAGGGTGTTTTTTTTAGGGATTTTTTAACCGCTTTAACTATTTCGGCTGCCTTCTTCGGTTCAAATAACTGGCAAGCGCCAAAACCTTGTTTGGCCGCCTTCTGTACCGGACAGCCAAAATTAATATCGATTCCGTCAGGAGATAGTTCATCTTCCAGTTTTTTGGCTGCTTGCGCCATTACCTTAGGGTCTGAGCCGAATATTTGAATTACAACCGGTCTCTCGTCTTCAACAAAGCTCGCCATCTCTTTTGCTTGCGGGACATCGCGGATGATCGCTTCGCTTGCAATCATTTCAGAATAGACAACATCAGCTCCCGCTTTGCGGCACTTTAAACGAAAAGCGGAATCTGTGACTTGATGCATCGGCGAAAGACCGATAATCGGTTTTTTGATTTTCGCAAACCATTTTTGCATTTGAATTATGATTTATGAATTACGAATTATGCTTGATTCATACTTCATGATACTTTATTCAATACCTCGTTAAGATCTTCGGGTAGTTTATCTTTTATTTCAATATCCTTCCCGTCCGGATAAGATTTGAATTTCAAGCTGACAGCATGCAAGAATTGCCGATTGAGTCCCAACTCTTTCGATAGTCGTCTCGAAGGTTTGGTGAAATATTTTTGATCGCCTAAAACCGGACAACCTTCGTATTTCATGTGAACGCGGATTTGATGCTTTCTGCCGGTATTTAATTTAATATCAAGCAATGTCAGCATTTGATTTTTGTAATCGTAGGATTGAATTGTTTTATATTTTGTCGCTGAATCCTTGCGCTCGGCAGAATCTAAACCGAAATCAATAAACTCCACCTTTTGTCGCTCTCTGTCTTTCGGGTCGCGCCTAATCAGGGCGTTGATTGAGCCCTTCTCCTGTGGCGGTTTGCCAACTACCAGAGTTTGATAATGTTTATCGACAGTTCTTTGTTTAAATTGATCCTGAAAAAAATCAAGCGCCTCGGGATTCTTGGCCAAAAGCAAAATGCCCGATGTATCTTTGTCCAAACGATGAACAATGCCAATGCGCTCTGTGGTTTTCCACGGCAGTTTTTTGATTTCGGGATATTTCTCTTGCAGCCAATCAGAAATCGTTTCAACACGCTCACCCGCTCCCGGATGCACCGAAATCCCTACCGGTTTTGAAATAACCAGATAGTCGGGTGTCTCGTGTAAAATCTTAATTTTTTCCATCATCTTCGACAACCGGCTCCACTGTTTCCTCGATAAGCTCTTTTTGTTCGGACTCTAATAAATTGACCTGCTCTATTTTTCCCGACAAACGCGAAAAGTCACTATCTACCTTATCCATTGTTGACTTGGCGTTGGTAACATGGCGGTTTAAAACCCCCAGTCCTTCACCAAATTTTTTTGTCTCGGTCTGGATAATTTTTAACGTTGATAAAATCTGCCTTGACATTTCTGAAATCTTTTTACCTTGAAGCCCCAGCATAATCGAACGCAAATAATAAAAAAACGTATTCGGTGAAGTTGGAATAATTTTTTCCTTTACCGCATAATCATGAAGATCGGTTTCGTTTGAGATTAACTCGTAGTAAACAGTTTCGGACGGGATATACATTAAAGCGAAATCAACCGTCCCTTCGTCCGGCAGGATATATTTTTTAGCAATGGCATTAACATGAACGCGGAAATCAGATCTGAATTTTCTCCTTGCGTCTGCCTTCTCTTCATCTGTCTTAGCGTTTAGGATGCGATTGAAATTTTCGAGCGGAAATTTTGCATCTACGGGAACAATACCGGCTTCAATTTTAATTGCGGCATCAACCGTTTGCCCGTTTCTAAATTTATACTGCATCTGGTAGAGCTCGCTTGGAAAGGTTTGCGCCAGCATGTCCTTTAAACCCTGCTCCCCTAAACCACCTCGCATTTTAGGACTTTTCAAAAACTCCTGAAAGTTTTGTAAGCTCTGTCCGATCTGCGACATCTGACCTAATTCGCGGTTTACAAGGCCGATTACCTTGGCGGCGTTGTCCAACCTCTCGTTTATGGCCAAATTGGTCCGGTCGAGTTTATCTTGAAAAGTGCTCTGTAGAGATTGCATATTTTGATTGAGCATCTGCATCGACTGGTCATTTTGTCTATCATTTTTCAGCTCCTGAATTTTTCGGCTGATATAAAAAATAATTGCTCCTGCCATTAGGGCAAAAAGGCCTACCGCGACAATTAAAATAATTAATGTTTGGCTATCCATGATTCATCATTCGTAATTCTTAATTCTATTTTGTATTGTACCGAACAGAGCACGAACATGCAAATTATTGAGAAGGGGTAAAGGTGATGGAGTTTAAAACACCCATATAGATATTTTCAAAAAAAGAATTGTTTACAGCAACAAAAGGATTGTCTGGATTGTAATAGCTCTTGTTGAATTTGGCTAGATATAATTTTTTATCGAATCTCAAATAACTTAAAATAAAATTTTCATTTATATTACTCTTTTCCGTTATCCGCACTCCCTCAGCATTCTTTTTAGATAATTTTGTTATCTGCTGCTCTGTGATATTCGGATAGGAATCCAGTAGTATCTCTCCAAGCGGAGCATTTGACAAGGATGGCATCGCAATTATTTCGATGAACTTCGGTTCAAACTCATTGCGAAGATAGGACGGAAAAACATCGATGTATGTAATTTTTCCCGCTCTCGTTTCCCTTACCTCAAAATTTTGCGGGTACTTAAATGACATTCCAAGCGCAATATCATTAAACGTTTTTTTGCTTTGCGAAAAACTTAAAACGGGGGCATTTGATCTGACATAAGACAAAGCAAGCATCCCAATTAAAAATGCTATTACTAAACACGTAATAATGGCGCCTGTTTTGTGGCTCAGATTCCCCCCTATTTTTTCTTACCGTCAGATTGAATTGTCAAAATTGTTTTCAGGGCAACAACTAACGCTGCGGCAGCAACAAATGAAACGAAATTATTCAGAATAGCCTGTGTTGTTCCAGCCAATGAACCGGTTGAAAACAAGGCACTAATGCCCGCTGTACCGATAATCAAAAGTGCTACGGTCGCGATCAAGAAACGCTCGCTCTCTTCGGTTGAGATATTCAAGAAACCGACAATCAATCCTAGTCCAACCAGTGCGGAGACCATCCAGCTCCACTCGACAAAGCCCGCTAAAAATGCGATTAGAACCCCAAGCACAAAAGCCCATCTACCAAAATTCGCCATCCCACCTCCTTTTTTGTTAAGGTTTAAGTTTGCGTTGCGTCCACAAACCGCCTTTAGTTGGTTTATTATTTATAATTATGGGCTATATTGGAGTCAAAATCAAGCTTTAGATAATTGCATCCGGACAAACCCGGTAGTAGAAAATCGGCAGCCATCTGGCTGGCTAAGGAGAAACCGAAATCTAATTGTAAATAAATACTGGCTTTTTTATCAAGTTTTAACAACTCTGTTATTAAGCCGATTTTTCACTATCCGGGCAAATATCCCTATACGGACACTGCTTGCATTCAAAACGTCCAGGCGTTGCCTTAAGCTCTGCGGCTCTTATACCGGCCGCGACGCTTCCGATCATTTCCTTGGTTTTAATCAAATCTTTTTCGCTAAATATTATCTCGCCCTTTAATCCTGACTCAATGAAATGAAGAGTTGTTTTGGGAATATTACCGTATTTAGAGCGCCATGCTAAAGCATAGACCATCATCTGCGACGACTGCTTGATTCTTCTGTCAGCATCTTTTTGTGCATCTACCTTTGATGTTTTAAAATCAACAATTTCATCTAAGTCCCCATGCTTGCAAATAAGGTCATAGCGGCCGGTTATTTTAACTTTACCCTCGCAAAATTCGAAGCGTTCCTCAACTTTTTGCACTTTAAGCGGATCCCGACTTTCCTCGGCAAAAAATCTGGTCAATACTTTGATGCCTTCGTCGTGCCTTTTTTCTTCCTGTTCCCTCGTTATGAACCCGACGTTTTTGAAGGCCTGATTATAATCTTCGAGAATTTGTTTCAAACCCGGCCTTTCCCCACTTATTTTGCGGGCGAAATAGTGATCAAGAGCGCCATGGATCGCTGTACCGTACATTAAATTTTGATTCTCTAAAAGCGGAATCTTAACGACGTGGGCGAAATAAAATTTCTTGGGGCAGGAATAATAATCGTCAATCTGATTGCGGGAGAGCTTTAGAATATCACCTGTAAACCTATTTGATAAATTGATTTTTGCCTCTTTGATTTTTTTGAACCGTTCGATTTTTTGCATCGGCGACAAGCGGTGTTTGATTTTTTCCTGATCCGGCTCATTTAATAGCTCTAAGGCAAATAAGGAAAGCTTCTTCACCCTTTTTCCTCCATAATCATCAGCGGAGCTTAAATACAGAAAATCTTTGGCTCGGGTTGCCCCAACGTAAAATAAACGCCTTTCTTCCTGCAGATGAAAATCCCCTTTGGGCAGACGCTCTTTTACGAGATCCTGTGGAATCGGTATTGGCTCGCTTTGGTTTCTGGATGGAAAACGGTCTGAAACACAATTGGCGATAAAGACCACGGGCCACTCGAGCCCCTTGGCGGCGTGGACAGTCAATACGTTAATCGCGTCGAGGTCTGGATCGATATCGCTTGTTTGAATTTCGTCGCTTAATTGCAAAATCAGCTCCAAATCATTCAAGAATGCTATTACGCCGCGGTCGACGCTTGAATGATTGAATTGGCTGATCCGGTCAAAGAATTTAGCAATATTATAAACTTTGATTTCATCTTCAACTGTTGCGTTTTTAGACAGTTGTTTTAGATATTTCTTTTGTACTAAATATTCATATAACACCTCGCCAACCGGTTCATTCTTTTTTTGTCTGAACTCTTCGATATCTTGAACAATCTCGGTTATCTTCTCTTGGTATTGGCCAACCTCTTCTTTCGCCGCGGTGGCAATTTCGAGCACAGACCTGTTAGACCGTTGTGCTTTCGTATAAAAGGTCGTCATTGCTGCATGCGGAATCGAATAAAGTTCGCTGGTTGCGAGGGAGTAAAAGCTTAAATTGTCATCGTCGTAAACAAGCGTTTTTAAAAACGCGACTAACATTTTTATCTCAGCCGTTGAAAAAAGACCGCTCGCGCCGGAGAAAGCATAAGGCAAGCCATTGACCTTCAGTGATTGGATAAAAGGTTCAGCGTGGCTGTTGGCCCTAACCAAAATGGCAAAATCGTTATTGCCATACTTTTTCCGCTTTTTTAATTCGAGGATTTTGGCAGTAACCGAATCCGCCTCGCACGATAACGTATCGCAATGCAAAAGCTCGGGGCTCTCCCCCCGCCTTGTGGATGTCAATTTTTTATCAATATGATTTCTATATTCAAGACGGTCGGGGTTATTGCTTTGAATTAATTGATATGCTGCGTTTAAAATTTCACAAGTTGACCGGTAATTCTTTTTCAGTACAATTTCTGACACCTGCTTATAGTATTTTTTAAAATCAAGAATATTCGATATAGCCGCTCCCCGGAATCTGTAAATTGATTGATCGTCATCTCCGACAACAGTTATATTTCCCTCTTTTGTAGCAAGTAATTTCACAATTTCATTTTGAGCATAGTTTGTATCCTGAAATTCATCTACCAAAATATATTTATAGCGCTTCCGGCATTCGCTCAAAACACTTTTGTTTTCCTTTAGCAATTTATAGGTTAAAAATATTTGATCGCCAAAATCCAGATTGCCCGCCTGAATCATCAAATCATTGTATTGCTGGTAAGCACCGGCAAGCTCTAGTTTTTTTTCTGCTTCAATAACTTCTTGCGAAGTCTTCTTTTTGGTTTTTAGCTTTGAATTTTGTGTTTGAGCCCAGCGCAGGTAATGTTCGGGAGAGACCAGTTCGTCTTTCAGGCGTGAAAAATGTTTGAGCAAGGCCTCTATGTGTCCCAGTGGGTTTGAAATTGGCCGAAAATGTTTTAAATCGAAGGCGAAGATGTTTTCCCGCATAAAAATTGCCTGTTCAATTTGAGTTAAAATCTTAAAACTTGCGGGTAAGCCCAGATTGATAGCGTAGTCACGGAGTAGGCGGTCACCAAAAGCGTGAAAGGTTGAAATTTGAATATCAACATATCCGTAAGGGACCAGAACATCGACGCGCTGTTCCATCTCAGCGGCAGCTTTCTCCGTGAATGTAAGCGCCAATATTTCCGACGGCTTTGCCCATTTCTTTGAGATGATATGGACAATCCTACGGGTGATAACAGTAGTTTTTCCTGTCCCCGCACCGGCGATTAAAAGCAACGGACCGTTTTTATGAGTAACTGCCTTTTTTTGTTCAGAATTTAGATCGTCAAGGGAATCAATATCTTTCACTTATATTAGATTTTTTATCAAATCCTCTTTGCTTACAGTTCCAACTAATTGATTGGTAACTTTTCCGTCTTTAAAAAACACAATCGTTGGAATGGACATGACCTGATATTTATTGGCCAGTGCCGGATTCTTATCTATATCAACTTTAAAAACGCGCGCTTTCCCTTTAACTTCACTTGATATCTCCTTGATCATGGGAGCTATCATTTTACATGGCCCACACCACTCGGCAAAAAAATCAACCATTACGGGCAAATCCCCCTTGATTACTTTTTGTTCAAACTGGCTTTCAGTAATCTGCTGTGCCATCGAATCTCCTTTTCGTTAGGCTTGCGCTGCACCCGCAAACCACCTGTTTTATATTTGACTACCAAGGCATAAATTGCAAAGATTGCTGCCGTGAAAATTATATCACTAAATAACGTGAATTTATAAAATGGGATCGCCAAGGTAAAACAGCGGATAAAACCTGTCAGGTCGTGCGTGTACCACGGCCCAAGCCAAACGCCCAAGTTCGAAATAATAAAAAATGAAATCGAGCCCCCAATGGGCGCCCCAAGCATTCCAAGGGTTCCCCGTCTTGAGAGCTGTCCCCAAAAAACATAGGATAGCATACCTGTATAGACGAAGAAAGAAACGAATGAAAACCCGAGGAAAATGTCGGTTATGACCATAACCGCCAAAACGATTAGGGCCGATGTCAAAATGCCTTTTTTGTTTGAGGCAAATATGCCAATTGACCCAATCGGTACAAAATTTGGCCAGTGGGGTATTAACCTAGATATGACACCTAAGCCGGCAAGTAGATAAATCATCTTAGATTATATGGTTAAAAGAATGCTGTAGAGACGGGCTCTTCAGGTTTATTAGAACAAAAAATACTGATCGAGTCAAATTGGAGCAGATTCAAGTTTGAAGGCAAATCGGCCTCAAAATTGGATCCAGACAAAGGTGCTTGGATTGAATAAACCGGAGCAAACGGGTTCTTTATGTTTGTCGAAATTGTTGGATTTATCGTGATTGTGCCGCAGGATCCGTTGTACGAGAAAGATTTAAACGCCAATTTCGTTGTACTTAATATCTGAACCAGTCCTGAAATATTATATTTTTGCTTCTTGGCAAATGAGGCCTGTTTTCCAATTTTTGCTAATTCTGTCTGGCTTGCGTTGTTTGCGGAGAGAAAATTTCCGCTGCCCTTATTGCTTGCTTCAAGATAGCTAAATAAAATAGGATCAGTTAATTGCAACCTGTCAAAGCCGGTTTGTTTTAGGGTGGGCTCGATATCGCTTATTTCCTGTCCTGAGCTCGTAGGAGTCACCTGAGTGGTATTGGTGGTGTTTTTTGAAGAACACCCAGCCAGCATAAGCGGGAGAGCCAAAATCAACAAATATACGGATCTTTTCATCACACTTATTATAGCAGATTGTTAGTAGTCAATCCCCTTAATGGCCATTATGTCGCGGTCAAAAGGATGTTTTATACAGCGCATCTCGGTGATTAAATCGGATTTTTTTAAGACAGGGTTAATTTTCGGTCTTCCGGTCAAAACCAATATTGAGTTTTGGGGTTTGCGATCAATTATTTCTAGCACATCCTTTTGCGAAACCAAACCGCCTTTTACAGCTCCCAAGATTTCATCAAGAATTATTACTTCATGATTAGATAGTGATTTTTGAGCCAAACTCAAACCTTTTTGGGCAGCTTCTTGGTGAATACCTATTGGTTTTTTGTCGTCTAAAATACCGACAAATCCAGCACCTGACTTTACGAGCTTTACGGTTTTAAGATTTTCAACTGCCTTTTCTTCCCCCGAGGTCCAGTCGCCTTTAACAAACTGGATAATTAAAACTTTTTTCTTGTATCCGGACGCTCGAAGCGCAAGTCCGAGTGCGGCGGTTGTTTTCCCCTTCCCATTTCCATAATACGTAATTACCAATCCCTTGCTCGGCTCTTTTATTTTTGATTTATAGTTTTTACTTTTTACTTTTGAATTTTTACTTTTCTTCATGAGCACCCTGTTGTTGCCCCGCAATTAACGCACTTTAGGCATTTACCGTTTTGAACCATCATTGCCGACCCGCACTCAGAGCAGGTATCGCCGGTAAAACCGAGTTCTTTGTTCTTCGATTCCAGATCTTCTTCAATCGAGCCCATTCCTTCAAGCGGGGTCTGCTCTGCTACCGGAGTTGTTTCGTTTTTTATTTTCTCGCCAGGGGTCTTCTTTTTATCGGGGTTTTCCTCAAACGGAAGCATCATCGTTTTAACCCCGCCCTGTAAAAACTTTTTATCAAGCCACTGCGCCACAAAATCTGAAATCGACGAAGTGTTGGAGATATCCTGATCACCAGTATAACCCATTGGCTGAAAACGCATATGCCGTAGTTGGGAAACAATCGTTTGCACGGGAACGCCGTATTGCAAACCGATTGAAAGTATTTTGGCAAACGAGTCAATCATGCCGGCCGTGAAGCTTCCCTGCTGGTTCATAGTGATAAATATTTCCCCCGGTGTCCCGTCATCGTATAATCCAACCGTTAGGTAAAGTTTGTGCCCGCCGATAATCACCTTACGGGTAATCGACATTCTCTCTTTAGGCATTTTGCGTCTTAATGGTTTGTACTGAATGACAATTTCCTTTTCTCTTTCCTTCGTCTTTTTGTCTTCCTGTGAACTTAACGGTTGGGCCATCTTGGAACCGTCGCGATAGATAGCAACCGCCTTCAGGCCTTTTTTCCAAGAATCAAAGTAAATTTTTTCAATATCCTCGACTTTTGCGTCAGACGGAACATTAACCGTTTTGGAGATTGCCCCTGAAAGGTAGGGTTGAATTGCGGACATCATCCCAACATGCCCCGTGGCCTCGATAAACCTCTTGCCGTATGCGCCGCACTTGTTGGCGCAGTCAAAAATTGGCAAGTGTTCATCGTGAAGCCGCGGTGCGTCTTCTACGGTCATCATTCCGCAGATATGATTTTTTGCTTCTTCAATTTGTTCGGGAGAAAATTCTAAGGCAGACAGCAGGTCGAAGGCCGGACCGCTATATTTCTCTTTCTTTATCCCAATTTTATCCAAAAGTTCTTCACCGACGTTTTCCCGATTAAATGCTTGACTCAAGTCGAAAACACCGGGCAGGATTTTTTCGATTTTTTCTATCGTTGCATCGTCAAATCCTTTTTTTACCAGTGACGCTCTGTTGATGTGGGGTGATAAGTCCAAGCTTCCCGTTCCGATAACGTAGCGGATAATATCAGCAACTTCGGTTTTGGTGTAACCGAGATGATCAAGAGCCATCGGTACCGATTGGTTGATGATTTTGAAGAATCCTCCCCCTGCTAGCTTTTTGAACTTTACTATAGAGTAATCCGGCTCGACGCCAGTGGTATCGCAATCCATCGTTAAACCGATCGTTCCGGTTGGTGCCAAAAGAGTGACTTGGGCATTTCTAAATCCGTGAAGTCCGCCCTCTACTAATGCTTTGTCCCACGCGTGCCTTGCCGCTTGAAGCAAATAATCATCGCATAATTTGTCATCCAGTTTGTAGGGGATGATGTTTAAATCTTCGAATTCTGTGTCAGCAGCATTAAATACAGCGCGGCGATGGTTTCTGATAACACGAAGCATATCGCTTTTGTTTTTTTCATATTCTTTAAAGGGGGAAAGCGCTTTGGCCATCTCGGCCGAGGTGGCGTATGATTCCCCGGTCATGATAGCGGTAATGCACGCCGCCGCATTTCTGCCTGTATCCGAATCGTATGGTTGTCCCATAACCATCAATAGTGCTCCGAGGTTTGCATATCCCAGCCCCAGCGGTCTGAAGAGATAACTTTTTTTGGCGATTTCATATGACGGAAATTGTGCCATTAGAACAGAGATTTCAAGCACGGCTGTCCATAGCCGTGTCGCGTGGCAAAATGACTCAACATCAAATTTCTTCTCCTTTAAATCATAAAATTTCATGAGATTTAACGAAGCTAAGTTGCAAGAGGAGTCATCCAAAAACATAAACTCACTGCAGGGATTGGATCCGTTTATGCGTCCGGACGTAAGACATGTATTCCAACTATTCACGTTTGTGTCAAACTGAAGTCCGGGGTCGCCGCAGTGGTAAGCGGCGGTGGCAATTTTATCCCAAAGGTACCTTGCCTTAATTGTTTTGCCGATATGATTCATATCTGTTCTCCAGCGCAGGTGCCAATCATCGTCTGCCTCTACCGCTTCCATAAATGGATCGTCAACACGCACCGTATTGTTGGAATTCTGCCCTGACACGGTTTGATAAGCCTCTCCTTCGTAGGAGCCGTTGTAACCGGCGGCGATTAGTGCCGCCGCTTTTTGTTCTTCACGGTATTTCCAATTGATAAATTCTTCGATATCGGGATGATCAATATTTAAAATTACCATCTTCGAAGCGCGTCTGGTCGTTCCGCCTGACTTAATTGCTCCGGCAGAACGGTCAAAAATATAAAGCCAGCTCATCAGTCCAGAGGATGTGCCACCGCCGGATAATGGCTCCCCTTTGCCTCGAAGCGATGAAAAGTTAGAACCCGAGCCGGACCCGTATTTAAAAATCCTCGCTTCGCGCGTTACAAGATCAAAAATTCCACCCTGATTTACAAGGTCATCTTTAACCGATTGGATAAAGCATGCATGCGGTTGAGGATGGGTATATGAATCTTCGGACTGTTTTAGTTTTCCAGTTTTGGGATCCGCGTACCAGTGTCCCTGCGGCGAACCTTTAATCCCGTAAGAGATAGCCAATCCGGTATTAAACCATTGAGGTGAATTCGGTGCGGCATATTGGTTGACGAGCATAAATTTAAGTTCGTCCTCAAAATTTTGTGCATCCGCCTTGGTAGCAAAATATTTATATTTTTCTCCCCACCACCGCCAACATTTTGCCAAACGGTTTACCACCTGTTTCACGGATTTTTCTCCTCCCAGATGTGCCTTGCCGTCCTTTTCTTTAATTAAAACGCCGTGGCTATCAAATTGTGGTACACCACTTTTGCGTAAATATTTGGAAATTAAAATGTCCGTTGCTACGCGCGACCAGTTTTTTGGGACCTCAACATCTTTTGCCTCAAAAACCACCGTGCCGTCAGGGTTTACAATCTTACAAGAACGGGATTCATATAAAACATCGCTGAGTGGGTCTTTGCCCGCGGCCGTAAAGTGCCGTTTAATTTCCAGACCCCGTTTCACCTTTTTACTTTTTAAGACCCCCTGTTTTTTCCCGACAGATGATTTGGCAATCACTTGTTTTGCACTGGCTCGTGGCATTTTTCCCCTCCCAGGTAGTGAAAATTTGACTATTTTTCACTAGAATTATTGTTGTTTTCGTTTTGCTTATTTTATAAAATCTCTGATAATGTTTTTTCTTCGTTTTAAAAATAAATATTTTGTCAAATTTCTACTGCCTGGCCTCCAAATTATTTCTTTAGTTTTACCAGTTCTTCTTCAAAAGAATCAAGATTCTCGAAATTTTTATAAACTGAGGCAAATCTGATATATGATACTTTATCTAGCTTTTTTAGACGAGCAATAACCATATTGCCAATCTTACGGCTGGCAATTTGTGCTTCGGCGGACTCTATTACTTTTTGCTCTATTTCGTCGGCAATGTCAAATATTTTATCGTCCGTAATTCTGCCGTTTGAAGCGATCATTACGCCTTGGATTATTTTTTCCCTGTCAAACGGTTCTGTCGTCCCATCTCGTTTTTCAACCTGAACCTTTGGTTGCTCAAAATGCTCATATGAAGTAAAGCGATGCTTGCATTCGTCGCACTCACGTCGGCGTCTGATGGTTCTGTCGTCAACGTCGCGCGAGTCGATAACCTGAACTTTTTTACTTTTACATCTGGGACAAAGCATATTTTGAGCGTAAATTAAAAAACACCATATCTTGTGCTTATTTAACTATAAACCACAATATAGTGCTGTCAAGTGTTTTAACATTTTAGCTAAAAAACACAGATGTTTTTGCTTTGAATCTTGACTTTTGCTAAAATTTGTGTTATGATGTTTCGAACTGTCCAAGTTGTAGAGGACGGTCGAGTAATCAGATCCACGGGAGGGTTTACAGAAATGGCAGCAGAGATGTTGTTCGCGCTGAATGGTCGGGTTGCGTCGACGCACAGGAGCGTCGGGTCGGCAGTAAAGGCACTGTTCGACAAGGGTGCTCCAGTCGGGCGCAGTATTTCGGACCTGCAGATGGCGGTGGAGAGGGATGGCGTGGTTCACGTCGAACTTACCAGCGGCGGGCAGACACTGCCTGCCTGCATCGCCCACGCGCGCCTCGCGAACCACCTCGGTCTCCGTCGCTGAGACGAGATCTAGACGCAGAAAAATCTGTCGCACCCCTCCTCGGGATAGAGGAATTGCCCTGGGCCGACGCTTGCGTCGGCCCTTGTGCTTTTTAAAGAGGTTTAGAGCTTATTTTTGACGGTTAAATTTACGCCTTTTGAATCCGGATCATACGAGGTCATAATCCGATAGTCACCTTTTTCGTAAATGATTGCAATTTTTTCTTTCTCGCAATAGATTGCTTTTCGTTTTTTGATTCTATCACAAAATTTTTGAGGTAGTGCTAATATAAAGGTATGAAAAAGATATTGCTAATTTTGTTTCTATTTGCGCTCTTTCTGCCTTTAAAATCATTTGCCCGTGAAAGTGTCGATTATTGGTATATTAAGAACTTTGATTCAAACATAACGGTTAATCGAGATTCATCTTTAACGATTGACGAAAAGATAGAGGCCGATTGCGGGCTATGCGTTGAAAAACACGGAATTTTCAGGATTCTGCCTACCTTTTACTCTCCTGAAGCCGGTAAACAAACAGATATTCACATTAAACTTTTAAGCATCACCGATTTTAACGGTAAATCCTATAAATATACGGCCTCAAACGACCGGATTAACAAGACGATTACATGGAAAATCGGCGATCCCAACAAAATCGTGCAAGGCGTAAACAACTACGAAATAAAGTATTCGATTACAAACGGTATCCGTACGAATAACCCGGATTTTGATGAGTTTTATTGGAACCTGAACGGAAATTATTGGGATATTGAAACTGATAATTTCACGTCTAATATTACTTTTCCCGACGGTATAAAACAAAATAATATTAATACTTCTCTGTATTCCGGTTTGCTTGGGAGCCAGTCATCAAGTAACGCGACATTAAAATGGATCGACGACCAGACAATTCAGGTAAAATCTATCGAAAGATTAAAAGCTAGGGAAGGCATAACCCTTTCTGCCACCTTCCCAAAGGGTATCGTAACCGCCTATCAGCCCTCGTTTTTTGAAATATACGGGAAGTATTTTTATTTTCTGATTACGATTTTTGTCTTCGCATTTTGTTACATCATCTGGCGCAAATTTGGCCGTGACCCAAAAGTTAACCCAACTATTGCCCCGGAATTTGATGTTCCAGATAAACTCTCCCCAATGTCACTGGGTATGGTTTATTCAGATGGAATTCTAAAAACACAATATATTTCCGCGTCAATAATTGATCTAGCGGTTAAGAATGCTTTAAAAATCGAGGAAATTGATAATAAAGGTGTGTTTACCTCAAAAGATTTTAAACTATCGCGTCTCAAAGGCAAAACAAAGGGCATAACGGCTGACGAGGAAAAGCTTCTAGGAGATTTGTTTGGTGCAAAAGACGAGATTATGATGTCAGATTTAAAAAATAATTTTTATAAAAACATTGCGGGATTGGGATCTATGGTTAAACGCGACCTGGTGGAGAAAGATTACCTGATGCCTTATAGCCGTGTTGGACAGATTCTCTTCATCGTTGCAGGGGTTTTGCTTTTTATGGGTATTTTTATTTCTTTTGTTATTTCGGGATATTTGGCTCTAAATGCATTTCTTTCGTCTGCCATCTTTATTATATTTTCATTCTTAATGCCAAAGAGGTCGCTTAAAGGGGGAAAATTCTACTATCGGGTTTTGGGTTTTAAGCTATATCTAAATACTGCCGAAAAATACAGGCAAAGATTTTTTGAAAAAGAAAATCTATTTGAAAAATTTTTACCTTATGCCATGATGTTTGGCATGACCGAGCTTTGGATTAAAAAAATGAAAGACATCTACGGTGAAAAATACTTTGCCACATATCATCCTATATGGTACGTGGGCGCAATTTCATCTTTTAACGAGAGTTCGTTTAATACAATGGTGACGGGAATGTCGCAGCATATGTCATCTACGATCTCATCATCCCCGTCAAGCTCCGGCAGTGGCGGAGGGGGGTTCTCAGGCGGCGGCGGCGGAGGCGGCGGCGGAGGGGGCTGGTAGGATAATTGATTTAACTATCGGCCTTTCCAAATTTTTCTAATCTGCTGTGCAGTGTTACAAACTTCTTAATCTCATTTTCGTCCGCTGTTCCACCCGAAGATTTTTTTGATACCTCTAAATAATCCTCCCATTCACTACTCGTTAGTGGCCCGCTTGCTTGAAAATCCCTCTGTTCTTCTACTAGTAAGGCTATGTAGTCGCTGTAGTTACTCGGCGAAAGTTTATCGGTGTTGTGATATAAAATTCTATAACCAGCTAAGGCAGCTCTTTTTTGATCTGGCGTCCGACTGTCCTCTTTGGGGACATCACCGTGCTCTTCTTCTGGAGTGCGCGTTAATTGTTCAACCATTTATTCCTCTTTTAGTTCAATATTAAAGAGTTTGACAGACAATATCAATTATCGAACTAAAACACCCCCTATCGGGGTGTTTTTGGTCATTTGGTTTTTTTTGCCTACTTTAATTTTCGGCGGATAAAAGCTGGTACTTCAAGCTCATCGGCATCAGCGACTTCTGCCCCTTCTTGTTGCATTGGCTGGGATTGCTCTTCTTTTTCAATAAATGCCGAATAGTCGGTTGGTTCGGGACGGACGTAGCTTGGCTGTGAAACGGGGTTTTCAACGGGTTGTGGTTTGGAAATCTTTTTTTGTTCGATACCCTCATCAAATCCAGTGGCAATGACAGTAATTTTTACCTCTCCTGCCATCGATTCATCAATAATAGATCCGAAAATAATATTTGCCCCAGGATCAGCGGCCTCCGTGATGATTTTAGCCGCTTCGTCAATTTCGTACATTGAAAGATCCGGTCCGCCGGTGATGTTAAACAATATTCCCTTAGCACCGTCAATTGAGAGTTCGAGTAGCGGCGATTCAATAGCTGCTCTTGCGGCTTCGATAGCCCTGTTATCTCCCGATCCGCGGCCGATTCCCATTAAAGCCGATCCGGCATCAGCCATGATTGTTTTAACGTCGGCAAAGTCAACGTTGATAATACCATGTAAAGTGATCAAGTCGGAAATACCCTGAACACCTTGTCTCAAAATGTCGTCAACAACCGAGAATGCATCGGTTAAGGACGTTTTTTTATCAATTACCTGTAAAAGACGGTCGTTTGGAATGACAATTAAGGTATCAACCTTTTCGCGAAGTTCCTCAATTCCTTCTTCTGCCACCTTCCGGCGCCTGATACCTTCAAAGCTAAATGGCTTGGTTGCAATACCAACGGTTAGAGCACCCAGCTCTTTAGCAATTGATGCTACAACTGGTCCAGCACCTGTTCCGGTTCCGCCACCGGCACCATAGCCGACAAAAACCATATCAGACCCCTTAAGGGCCTCGTAAATTTCTTCTTTATTCTCCTCAACAGATTTCCTGCCAACCTCAACGCTTGAACCGGCTCCGAGCCCTCTGGTTGTTTCTTTGCCGATTTGAATCTTAACCGGAGCCGAGTTATTGACCAATGCTTGGGCGTCAGTATTCACCGCAATGAATTCAACGCCCTTTAACTTGGCTTGAATCATGCGCTCTATTGAGTTTCCACCTGAGCCGCCAACTCCGACGACTCGGATAGTCGCAAATGTTTCTAGGTCTTCTTTAATCATTTTAAGGGATCAGATTTTTAAATACTTCTTTGACTCTATCTAATACCCCCCCTACTTTCCCTAAGCTTATCTTAGGCCTGCCCTTATTAGACATTATGTTTTGACTTTCGTCAATACCCCACAACATTAAGCCAACGGCACAAGCGTACTCGGGATCATCTATTTTGTCAACAATGCCTGAAACTTCAAAGACGAGATGCCCGATTTGTGCGGGTAATCCTAGGGTTTTTTTAACATATTGGGGGAGACCGTTCAACTTGGCGCCGCCACCGACTAGAACCGCACCGGCCGGCAGCATTTCATCACGTTCAATCAATTTTAATTCATCCTTAATCATCCCAAACAGCTCGTTTAAGCGCGCTTCGGCAATTTCGCAGACATAGCGTCGGTTTGGCTTTTCTTTTTCATTCTTATCATATTTAGACAAGTCAACCTTTTCTGTTTCTTTGATTTCATCAATTTCTGCGCTAATCTCACGAAGCTTAATTTTCTCGGCAGCTTCTAATCCGATCTTTAGTCCAATGGCAATATCATTGGTGATATGGTTTGCTCCGACCGGAATAACCTTAGAGTGAATTAATGTTCCTTCCTCGTAAACAACGATCGAAGTATTTGAAGCGCCGATATCAATTAAAATTACACCTATTTCCTTCTGTTTTTTGCTTAAATACCCTTTAGCAGAGGCCGCCCCGCTATAAACAATCCCGTCAATGTCCAATCCGGCCTGGGTGATTGCCTTGCTCAAATTTTTTAATGCCGGTGTCAAGATGCCAATAACGTGAGCTTGTACCTCAAGTCGGATTCCGGACATGCCAGTTGGGTCTTTTATGCCCGCCTGGCCATCGACAACGTACATCTTAGGAACAATATGTATTATTTCATTATTAGGGGGAAGGGCAACGGATTTAGCCGCCTCCAGGACCCTTTCGACGTCAGAGTCAGCAATCTCTCCGTCAGCGCGGGAGACAGCAATTATTCCCTTTGAATCAAGAGAAATCAGTTGATTTCCCGAGATCGAGGCGTAGCAGGTCTCAATGGGAATACCACTGGATCTTTCTGCTTCCTCAACTGCGGAAGATATGGAGGAAACCGTTTCTTCGATATCAACAACAGCACCTTTTCTTAGTCCTGAGTTTGATGCGCTGCCGATTCCCATTATCTGAATCATGCCTTCCTGCACTTGACCAGCAACAGCAGTTACCTTTGTCGTTCCGATGTCTAAACCAACGATTGGTCTTACCTCCACGAAACCTCCTCTAGTTATGGTGAATTCCTAACAAATGATCTAAACCGTGCTTCAACACGAAAATAAATTCATCGCGCTCTAATCTCGCATTTTTTTTCGCGTTTGATTTTATTATATCATTACATAATACAATTGTGCCAATATGTTTTGCTTTAGAGCAAATTTCCCCTGGAATTTCAACGAGTGGGAAGCTTAAGACGTCCGTCGGATAATCTTTTTTCATAAAATGTAAATTCAAAACCCTCATCGCTCTGCCACCTACAATCTCAACCTCAACAAATGCGTTCTTGACCTTGCGGCTCTTAAGGTGCTTGCTAATTTCAGTACCAATCTCCTTAATGCTCAAAACGGGTTTGCTTATTTTGGATTTAACTAGGAAATTTATCATTTTTTTATTTTTCTACTGTGATAAATTGCATTCATCGTGCTTTTAAACGATTCTTTGATTTTTTTGATTTCCTGCCCCGATAGACCAGAGTAATCAAGCTGTCCCCCGCCAAGTTTATTTGCAAATTCACTCTCGATTGCACGGGTAATATTCTCGCCTGTAATCGCTTTCAAACCCTTAACTCGCGCTTCGATAGAATCGGCCAACATTAAAATTGCACTTTGGCGTGTTAGCGGCTTGGGGCCCGGATATTGGGCGTTAAAATTATCAGCGTTTAATTTGTTTCTCAAGGAGTAAATCTCCGAGCTGCCATGGTGCTGACCGATATATTCGATTACCTCGTCAGGTAGGTTATATTCTCGAGCGAGTTTTTGGCCGTACGTAACGTGATCGATAATCTGTCTTGAGATTTTCTTTAGATCATCCGTCTTCAAGTCATTTCCGGGCGCGTTTTCATTAAAAATTCTCGGGTTTTTCAATTTTCCAATATCGTGGAAATATGCCCCGATTCTAATAAAACCTTCATCAAGAGAAATGCTTCTAGCGGCTTTTGTTGAGAGTTGCGCTACGTTTAAAGAGTGATTATAAGTACCCGGCGCGGTGTTTGAAAGCTTCAAGAGCAGTGGGTGATTTAAGTTCTCGAGTCGTATCGTCCTGACCGTATTTCTTCCAACGATTTTTAAAAGATCGTTATAGTAGGTGTTTAAAACAACTATGATGGTCGTCTCGAGTAAGGCAAACATTATCGAAAGAAAAAGGGTGAGCCAAGTGGTGCTTTCGATTGCGGAAATAATTGCCAAAAAGACAATATTCGTTAAAACTAAAACCACGAATACCGTCAAAAATATGTTTCTAAGTAATCTTCGCTCTTTCACTTTTTACACCAAATACTTTTTCACCAATTCAGAGACGATCTTTCCGTCAGCCCTTCCTTTTAGCTCTTGCATCGTTTCTTTCATTGCATTGCCAAAGGACTTATCTTGAAGGGAAGCGACTTTCTCCCGAACAACTTTGTCGATCTCTTCTTCGCTCATAAGCTCTGGTAGCATCTGAGATATAACGTCTATTTCCGCCTGGTTCTTTCGTGCCAGATCATCACGCGCGGCGCTCTCGAACTGCTCTAGCGCCTCCTGGCGCTGTTTCAGCTCGTTCTTAAGGACCTTAACCTCTTCCTCCTTGGTGTAGCCGTCCTTTAGCTCTTTTTGACGGTTTAGAAGCGATGCCTTTAAGGTTTGAAGAAGAACCCTGCGATCACTGTTTCCGCTTTTGTAGTCGTCAATTATTTGAGAATTGATTTTGTCTATAATCATATTTTTACATGCTAATTGAAAACGTAGAGACGTTTTGTCGCGTAAGATAATAAACTACTGCTGCAATAGCAACTATTGCAGCAACGTAAATCAGAACCGCTAAAATACGATTGATTTTACCAGCCTCGCTTGAACTCATTTCTAATTGCCTTTCTCTTGGCAGCATCTCTTTTCTTCTGCCTCGAAGGTTCTTTTTCGCGATATCTTCTCTTTTTGGCTTCAGTGAGGATACCGCTTAATTGTACTTCTCTGAAAAATCTTCTGATAGTTACATCTGGACTTTCGGATCTCTTGATCAAAACTTTCACCTCTTTCTGCTATATGTCTTTTAATTTTTCTCCTGCTAAAAAATGAAAATGAATATGACTTACGCTCTGTCCCGCATCGGATCCGTGGTTCACAACGACCCTGTAACCAGATTTTTCAACCTTGAATTTTCGAGCTAAAGTTCTTGTTGCAGCAAAAACCTCTCCAACTGCCTGGTCTGCGGCGTTTTGATTGATCGAGGAGGCAGTGTGTCGCTTGGGGAATATCAGAAGGTGAATTTTTGCCTTTGGATTAATATCCTCAATCACCAAAATGTTCTTGTTCTCGTAAATCTTTTTTGCCGGTATTTCACCTTTTACCATCCGGCAAAATATGTCTTCCATACGAGAATGTTACCATAATACCCTTGACAAATCAATAAAATGTGCTATAATACGAACTTCCCGTAAATCGGGTTTTTTTATTGGAGTAAATACCAATAAAACCCGACATAAAGGGAGAAAGAAAATTAATGAAAAACATATATGGGTTGATCAGCTTATGGCTGATCCTAGTTGCCACCTTGGCTTTAACGGCCGGGGTCGGGCATGCTCAAAGCGACCAGGTCAAACCAATTAAGTTAACGGTTTACCCTTACCTTGTCATTAAGAGAGATTTACCAAAGGTAGAGATTGTTCCTGGCGAATCTGAATCAACCAAGCGCGACAATGCCAACAGATCTGCTGTTAGCACAAGAGACGTTGTTGTTCGTGAAAGGCAAACAAGTACTCCCGAAACGACCGACCTTGCCTCTTTAAGAGCCCTGTATCAGGAGGCTGCAGCCAGATATGGTATTGACTGGAAGCTAATTGAAGCGGTTCACCAGGTTGAAACTGGTAAGTCGGGTTCTGGTTGTGTAAGAAACCCTTCCGGCGCTACCGGACCGATGCAGTTTATACCTTCAACCTTCAGAGCTTATTCTGATGGTGGTGACATCTGTAACTTGCGTGACGCCGTATTTGCAGGCGCTAATCTGCTTGCAAACGGTGGTGCCGACAGAGGCGATATCGACTCTGCCCTCTTTAACTATAACCACTCAACCTCATATGTTAATTTGGTCAAGTCGATCATGAACTCGATCTAAGAGAACTGTATAAACGCAAAAACCCCCAATTTGGGGGTTTTTGTAATGTGTGGCTATTTATATGTATTCAGGAGCAGAACCGGCGTCCGGATTAATAATTTCATACCAGGTCGGTCCGGGGTTAAACTGTATTTCTTTGTTCGTATCATCATAGAACTTTGTTCTAGAGGTCAAAGAGTCCTTTTTCCAGGTTGCAGGGATAACCTGCCCGTCACGCAAAACCGTTGCCTTGCCTTCACCTATTGTCTTGAACACGTAATTTTGACTGCCGTAGCTACCCGTAGGCTGAAAGGTTCTCTCAACCGTCTGAATTATGATGTTTTTAGCCGTAATCTGGTCTCCGGTCGTTCTGTCTTTGTGTTCCGTTCCAGATAAGAACCTTAAGTAAGAGTTTGCCTTTGGGTCATAGTTCCAGCGTACCGCATAGGTCGGACTACCTGAAAAATCAATCGCGACTCCTTTTCCACCCACCTCAAGAGCAGGGCCGTCCTTTTTGAAGATAAAGGGGGTGAAGTTTGAAGTGGCTATATCGAAGTTCTTGGACTTGGCATATTCATACAGTTTTTCTGTTGAGGAAAACAGGGTATGTTCCGAGGCAACGTTTTTACCTTTGCTGTCTCGGTAAAAATAACCCTTTGCATCGTCCAGATTTTTTATCTGGTATTTATCGATATTTGCCAAGGCATCCTCATTTCCACCAGCGTGAGCAAAAAATGCGTCATATTCTTTTAACCAGTCCATAAAAAACAAACGTGCCGACCTAATCGGACCAATCTCGGTAGAGTCCTGAGGGCCATAAATTGCCAAGTATCTAGTGATTCCGCCTTCCGTAATTGCCTCGTAGACAATACTTGCCTTGATTAATCCCGACTGAGGTCTTGCATCGGGGTGATTTTCAACCGAAACGGCCAAGGGGTGTCTCTTGGCGTGATCCGGACTGTAGCTCGCTCCATCCAACAGGCAGACCTCCAGCGTGGTTTTTTGGTCCGACTTATTAGCCGTTTTAACTGGTTTTTGCCCGTATTTGACGGCGGCAATCGCGCCAACGACGATAAAAACCGCCAATACGCCTAAAATTATAAATAAAGTCCTATATTTCTTTTCACCAAACAAAGCCTTTAACTTCATCACTGCCCCTCCCAGGTAGTGAAAATTTGACTATTTTTTCACTACACTTATTATTTTATTCTTCTGTTTAAAAATTCGTAAAACCAATTATTATTTTATAGAGTTATTTAAAAAATATTTTTTTGTCAAATTTCTACTACCTGGCCTCCTTTAATTTAAAGTTTAACTTTTAATTAGATTTAAGCCAATATCCCTGTCGAAGTAACGTTGAACTTTTTTTTCTGATTCTATAATGATGGCTTCGAAAGTAGCTGCAACCTCGGCTTCTTCTAGATGTCCCCCTTTAGTTGAAAAGTCCGCTAACGACACAACTGCATGGGCATGTAAGCCGGTTTTACCCTCGGTTGTTTGCGCGATCACGGCCGTAAAACTCACCAGCTCCATCGGACCATCGATCTTTATCTCATTATATTCTTTTTTTTCCAAATCATAAACCTTGAGACGCACCCACGAGAGGGCACCAAGTCCTATTACCTGCCCGCTACGCATACTTTTTATTTTGCTCTCAAGCGTTTTAATTACCGGATCGCCCCTTTTTAATCTCAATATATCCATATCAATACTTTTTTCTTTGAAGCGTTAGCGATATTAACATAATTAAATTTACCACGACTAGGCAGAACGCGCAAAAATATAAGGTTATATTTAGAAAGAGCGGAATCCCCCAGTTTGTCTTTATAACAATCAAAATTGTCCCGGCAATAATAAGGAGATAAATAAGCAAGGCATTTTTAATATCCTGAAAACTGGGGAACATTGTTAAAAGTATCGCGATAATTAAATAGTAGCCCAATATTTTTACAGTCCAAGAAGCCATCCCCGATAAGTCAGGGAAATTTGATTTAACGAGAAGAACGATAAAATAAATTAATATGATGCCGAAAGCGAGGGGAAAAACAGAAATAATAAAATTGCCAACTACGGGAATTTTTGAATTTTCGTGAACGACCTCACCGCCTTGAGAGCTTACGAATTTTACTGAACAAACTTTTGCTCCGCTTAATTTGCATCCCACTAAGTGGCCGAGTTCATGCAGGATAACCCCAGGGTACAATAGAGCATAAAAAAGAAACCTTTTACGCCTAAGCTGTAAAATTAACAATTCCTTCAAAAAATAGATTGCTGCGACTAGGAGGATAAAAAAAATTAAAGAGTTATTTTGAGCCCAAGGCAATGACAGCATCGTAGTTACCGGTTACGGTGTCGGAGTTCTCAATCGTAGCGCTATACAGTGAAGAAATCGCTTCTTTTAAGGCCTCGGCTAATTTTTCCTGTCCGGTTTTATAATAAACAATCGTTTCTGAGTAGTTTTTTGAGGCATTGCCAACTGATTCAACAGTGAAACCTTTAGATTCAAGTTCTTTTTGAACTTTTGCACCTTCACCTGAAATACCATTCCCGTTTACAACCCTGATTCTCTCGTTTGTGTATTTAAAACTAGTCGCCGTTGACACAGCCGAGGACGTAGTGGTTGCGCTCACACTTCCCGCAACCGTAGAGGCGGTGGGAGTTTGCGTTGAAAGCACAGATTCACTTTTCTTATTTGGCAAATAATCTTTGTATAAGATATATAATGCGGCGCCAGTTGCAACAACAATCGCAATAATTCCGAGCACCAGATAAAAGACCCCACCACCCTCATTCTTATTCGGGGTTTTCATTCCAAAGTCATCGTTCGAATTCTCAGATTCGGGTTCCTCGTCCTTGAGCTCGTGCTTTGGGTTAATAATATCTAATGATTTAGCCATCAAATATATTATATCACAAGTGGTTGGGATGCGGTCAAGCAGTGGTAGGGTATCTTTACTTTTCGGCCCGCGTCGGTTTTCCCAGCACCCAAGGTGCCCCGAAGTGGCGTGAAAATCGCGCTCAACCTTGCTCTCATTCTTCTACTAAGGCAGAAACCATGCTATTCGGAATCTTGAGGGCCACAAAGTAAAATACACTTCGCCGAGGAAGGAATTGAAATCCTTACGCAAATTTGCGAACCACGCCCTTTACCCTGCCTTGTATGAGAGCTTTTCTGGTAAATATTGGTTTATATGACCGGTTTGCCGGCTGCAGGCGGATCCTTGTTTTTTCGCGGTAAAATTTCTTAAGGGTTATATTGTCGTGATCGATTAAAGCTACAACAATATCGCCGTTTTTGGGCGTATTCGTTTTCTCGATGATGACGTAATCACCATCCATTATGCCGTCTTCAGTCATGGAGTCGCCGCTAACTTTCAGTGCAAAGACATTTGGTCCCATCATGTCTCGCGGAATATCTATCGTTTCGCTTGTTCTTATGGCTTCAATCGGTCGTCCGGCCGCGATTATGCCGACGAGCGGGGCCTCAAATGAGCGTTCGTCCCATGCGGGAGTTAACTGAATAGACCGGGCACTTCCTTCTTGTTTGGAAAGATGCCCCTTTTGTTCTATAACACTCACATATTCTGCAACGGTCGCGACGGAGGAGAGCTGAAGTGCTTTTGCGATTTCCCGATAACTTGGTGCGTAGCTATTTTCATCGATAAAGCTTTTGATAAAAGACAAAATTTCGTGCTGTCTTTTGGTTAATGGTAACTGCTGCTTCATGTTTTTAGATTACCAAACAAAATACGAACGTGTCAACCCCCACACCAAATTCAATATTATATGGTCAATGATAAATTTTTGGCAGTTTGGTGTGGGGGTCAAGTACCAGCGTTTCGACCAAAAAACTATTTATTTTGAAACAATACTTACAATCTCTTTGAGATCGAGAATTTGTTGTGAGCTTTTAGTTAAATCTTTAAGGATATATTTGTTTTGGGTCGCTTCTTCATCTCCGGCAATTACGGCAAAATTAAAGTTGTTTTTTGATGCAAAACCCAGCGCATCACTTAGCGACGAACCCTTTAAATAAGCAAGGGTTTGCACATCTGAATTTTCCAGAATTTTATTCTGAGCTAATAACACCCTCCCCTTCTGCTTGGTGCTGGTTGGTATAACTATTATTTTACGATTTTGATCCTCTTTTTTGTCAGCTTCGAAATCCATCAGATCAATTATTCTTTCAACTCCCAATGCATATCCGCAAGCAGGTAGAGTGCCGCCACCTAGTTCTTCAACCAAACGGTCATATCTTCCACCACCACCCAAAGATAGTTTTCTCTCTGGGTCGTAAGCCAGATTTACCTCAAAAATTAGTCCGGTGTAGTAATCCAAACCCCTGACTAAATTCTGATCAACATTAAACGGGACCTTGAGTTTTTCAAGATTTCCAATTACCTCTTTAAAATCATTCTTTTCCTGATCGCTTAGTGAATCGTAAATTGCTGGACCAGCAACCGTTATCCTCTTGCACTGTTCCTCCTTGCAATCAAGCGCCCTCAATGGATTTTTTTCTATCCGTCTTTGGCAATCGCTACAGAGATAGTCCTTATTTTCCTTAAGATATTTGACCAACTTTTCACCAAAGGCCTTCTTTGTCTCGACGCTTCCGAGTGTATTTATGTTGAAAACGATTTTATCTTTTACATTTAGCTTTTTAAAAAATAAAGCAATCGAGTTAATGAGCATTATATCTGATGCAATGTCCGAGAGACCAAAAATCTCTACATCGAGCTGGCTTGCTTGTCTAAAACGCCCCTTCTGGGGTTTGTCGTATCTGAAAAATTCACCCACAGAATAATACATTATCGGCAGTACCCGTCCTCTTATACCGCTCTCAATCAACGCCCTAACAATACCGGCTGTCAATTCGGGTCTTAAGGCGTATGTGCTTTCTGATTTATTCTCTAAGGTGAAGAGTTCTTTTTCGACAATGTCCGTGTTATCACCTACTGAGCGGACGTAAAGATCTTTCTGCTCAAACATCGGTGTCGAAATTTCTTCAAAACCTAAAGATCGACACAGTGTGCCGAAAATTTTTATAACTCTGGATTTTTTTCTCTGCGGTTCGCCCATCAGGTCGATGGTGCCGCGTGGTTTTATGATTTCCATACGGTTATTCTATCAACAGAGCCCCCTTTTTACAATCCTTTGAGGTTGCGCCTGATGTTCGAGCGAGCCAAATGGGTTTTGGCAAAGTTTAACCAATCGGCTTTTGGCTTAGACGATTTCTTTATTAAAATTTCAACGATATCGCCATTCTCCAACTGCGAGTCAAGCGGAGCAATTTTTGCATTTACCTTTGCTCCGGCACAACGATTTCCGATTCCGGAGTGGACTGCATAGGCAAAATCTACTGGCGTGGCATCAAAAGGCAAATCCTTGACATCACCCTTGGGAGTAAAGACAAAAATTCTATTTTTGAAGTAATCGCGTTTAAAGGTCCCTTCAAGTTCTTGTGGTGACGATGTGTTTTTTTGCAGGCGAAAAAAATCTCTAAGCCATTGGAGTTCTGATTTGCTCGGCAGGCGGGAAAGCTTTTTGCTCTCATAGATCCAGTGCGAAGCAATACCGAATTCGGCCTGATAGTGCATTTTAAAGGTTCTGATTTGAAATTCTACAATCTGACCTCCATCGCAAAAAACTGTCGTGTGAATAGATTGATATCCGTTTGGTTTAGGCAGTGAGATATAATCTTTAATTCTAGAGAATAATGGTTTCCACAAACCGTGGATAGTTCCCAGTGTTTTATAGCACTCCTCGACGTCCGAAACGGTAATTCTGATTGCGACTAGGTCATAAATTTTGCCCATATCATTATCGTATTTTTCGAGCTTCTTGTATAAGCTGTATAACTTTTTTGCTCTGGAATCGATTTGTGCGTCAATGCCATTTTGCCTTAGAACCCTTTTTACTTTCTTTGAAATATTTTTTAGATACTGTTCGCGGTCTTTAACCTTTGGAATTGAAAGTTTTTTGATGTATTCATACTCTTTCGGATATAGGTACGGGAAGGCAAGATCCTCTAGCATTCCCTTCCACTCCCCGATTCCGAGACGCTGAGCGATAGGCGCATAAATCTCAATTACCTCTTTTGCAATTTTTTCTTGTTTTTCTTTCGGTAAATAATATAGCGTTTCCATGTTGTCGATTTTATCTGCAAGTTTTATGACAACTACCCTTGCATCATTTGAAATAGCAACCAACATTCTCCTTAGGTTTTCCACCTGCCTCTCAAATTCTGGCAGTTGGGTTTCTTGAACGCGGCTAAAAGGAAACCAACTCTTGCTTATCTGTACTTTGCTAAGTTTTGTAACAGATTTAACCAAATCGAGCACATCCGAGCCAATTTTCTTTTTAATTATGGCGGGATCTAGGTTTGTGTCCTCAAGAGTGTCGTGCAAGATTGCAGCAGAAATGACATCAGCATCCATTTTAATATTGGCAAGGCGCATCGCAATCCGAAGCGGATGGACAATAAAATCCGTTCCCGAAACGCGTTTTTGGCCGAGGTGTGATTTTTCGGCAATTGAAATTGCCAGTTTTATTTTTTCCAACTCCGAATTCTCGATGTAAGTAGAACACTTCGCTAGTAATTTTTCCCTGAGTTTATCGGGTTCTGAACCGGCCATTTTTATAATCCAAAATTATTTTTGATTTATTTTTAAATTTCCCCGATAAGATCCCGTCGGATAAAAGCCCCTCAATCTCTTCTTCGATTGACCGCTTTAAGGGTCTGGCGCCGAAAGCCGGATTGTAGCTTGATTTAACAAGAGCGTCTATGGCCTTGTCGTTAAAAGTAATTTTAATATTTTTCTCCTTTAAGCGATTCGACAGATCCTGCAACAATAATTTTGCAATTTCTTTAAGGTCATCTTTAGTCAAAGAATTGAAGATTATGATTTTATCGAGGCGGTTGATAAGCTCGGCGCGGAAAACATCAAATAACTTTTTCGACATTATTTCTTTAAGTCCCTCCAGGTTTGTATTTTGTTCGTCTAGGTCGAAACCGATTTTTGTCAATTTCCGATACTGCTCAATGCCGATATTAGAAGTCAAGATTATAATTGTGTTTTTAAAGTCAACCTGTCTCCCCTTGGCATCGGTTAATTTTCCTTCGTCTAGAATTTGTAATAGAACATTGAAAATGTCCGGGTGCGCTTTTTCAATCTCGTCAAAAAGAACGATCGAATACGGTTTTTTTCTAACCGCTTCAGTTAACTTGCCCGCGTCATCATAGCCAACATATCCGGGTGGGGCGCCGGTTAGGCGGGCCAGGTTGTGTCTTTCCATAAACTCGCTCATATCTATTTTAATCAGGGATTGCTCACTTCCATAAATATGTCTTGCCAAGGATCGCGCCACCTCTGTTTTGCCGACGCCGCTTGGTCCCATGAAAACGAAAGAGCCAATCGGCTTGTTCTGCGATGATAATCCGGAGCGGTTGCGTCTAAGGGATTTAGCGATTTCGCCGATAGCTTCTTTCTGTGAAACTATGTGACGGGAAAGTTCTGTTTCGATTTTTAAAAATTTACCTGCTTCGCCAGAAGAGAGTTCGCCCACGGGAACACCCGTAATTTGTTCAACAAGGTGCGCAATATCTTTTTCGTCAATTGTGGTTTTGCTTTTATTGTCTCCTTCTTTGTTTTGGGTATTTTCAAGTTTTCTTAGCTTTAGCTCTTCTTCGGAACAACGCGCTGCCTCCTCAAATTTTTCTTCGACAAATAACCTCTCTTTTTTTTCAATTAAATCCTCGATTCTCTTCCTGAGATCACAAGCGTTATCTTCGGATTTACTGCTTGAAAATAAAATCTTCGCGGCGGCCGCTTCATCAATCAAATCAATTGCCTTGTCGGGCAAAAACCTATCTGTAATATATTTTTCACTCATGTTGGCAGCGGCTTCAATTGCACTCTTCTCGATTTTGAGCCCATGATGTTTTTCGTAGACAGATTTTACTCCCTCTAAAATCTGAATAGTTTCGTCAACCGTTGGTTCTTCGACACGTATTGGTTGCAGTCGCCTCTCCAGAGCAGAATCTTTTTCTATGTGCTTGCGATATTCGTCGTATGTTGTTGCACCGATCAAACGAATTTCACCGCGGGCTAAAGACGGCTTCAGTAAGTTGGCTGCATCCATTGAGCCCTCTGCTGAGCCTGTGCCTACAATCGAATGAAGCTCATCTATAAAAACGATTATATCCGGATCATTTTTAATTTCGGATAATACTTTTTTAAGGCGATCTTCAAATTGACCACGATACATTGTCCCAGCCACTAGAAGTCCCAGATCGAGCTGATAGATCTTTTTTTTCTGAAGACGCAAGGGCGCAAGGTGGTGGCAAATCTTTTGTGCCAATCCTTCGACAATTGCTGTTTTCCCTACTCCCGGCTCTCCAATAAACACAGGGTTATTTTTTGATTTTCGAAGCAGAATTTGAATGGCGCGGTTAATCTCTTTTTCGCGCCCTATAACTGGATCTATTTTTCCGGCCTTGCACCTATCGATTAAATTAGTCGCGAAGTATTCGAGGATTTTGTTACTTTTTGTTTTTGTTTGCGAGAACGGTTGCGCTTGTCCCGGTGCCCCTTCCCGCACATCTTCCCTGAATTGCTGCTCATTTATAATTGGCGCCTCGTTTGGAATATCAAATGGTGTCGGTGGTGTACCCTGTCTGCCAATCATGGCATCCATTTGCGCTAAGTCGCTAAAAATATTAATAAGCTGGTCTTTTATCTGCTCCGGATCAATCCCGACCCTCTCGATCATTTTATAACTTCCGAAGTCGTGATTTGAAAGAAGCGCAATGAGGATATGTTCAGTATCCACATTAAAATGTTTGAAGTCGGCCGCAACTTTAAAGGCCATCTTGAGACAGGCGCGTGCATCATTAGTCATAGCAAAAAACTTTTTCTCTCGAGGGCTTTGAATTCTTAAGCTTAAAACCAGTTTTATCTGGTCGTAAGTAACGGAATATTCACGTAAAATGTCGTGAGATAAAGTGCCTGGGATCTGAATTATACTTAAGAGTACATGCTCGGTTGAAATTGGCTGCTTGTCCCGATCGGCTATTTTCTGAGCTTCCGTTAATACCGTTTGGGCATTCTTCGTAAACCGATCGAAGATTTCATTGCTCATTTTTACTTTTTGCTTTCCGCCGCTTTTTTATCCGTTTTATCTTTAGATTTCTTTGCCGTTGTTTTTATTTCTGGTTCGGGCTTTTTTTCTTCCGAATCATCTGCTGTTTTACTTTCCTTGGGCTCCTCGTCCTTCTTTGGAAGTTTTTCGTCTTTGACGATATCAAGCGTCCAACCGGACAGCTTGCTTGCAAGACGGACATTCTGTCCCGATTTGCCAATTGCAAGAGAAAGTTGATCATCGGGAACCCATATTCGGGCATTGTTCTGCTTCTTATTGAATTTGATTTTATCAATCTTTGCCGGCGAGAGTGCGTTGATGATGTATGTTTCCATATCATCAGCAAACAGTATGATATCGATTTTCTCATTTGGTATTTCTGTTAGTACGGATTGCACTCTTGTGCCCCGCTGTCCAACCACCGAACCAACCGGATCCAAATTCTCATCTTTTGTTGAAACGGCAATTTTTGTCCTCGATCCTGCCTCCCGGGCAATCCCAACAATCTCAATTGCTCCGGATTCGATTTCGGGGACTTCTTGAGCAAAAAGACCGATGATAAATTCGGGACGTGACCTCGAAACTAGAATTCTCGGTCCTCGGTTTGTTTCTTCTACTTCGCCAACGTACACTTTGAGCCGCTGACCATTATAATATCTCTCGCCCGGAATTTGGTCTTGTGGCAACATAATGCCGTTGATTTTACCCATATCCAAGATGACGTTCGGACCCTCCAAACGCTGAACAGTAGCGTTAACAATTTCTTTTTCTTTTTCTTTAAACTCGTTATAGAGGATATCCCGCTCTGCTTCGCGCAGGCGCTGGATTATTACCTGCTTGGCTGTTTGTGCCGCAACACGGCCAAAGTCGGTTTTTTCTTCAAGCGGGAGTTCAATTTCATCACCGGCTTTTGCATTCTTCTTTAATTTTTTTGCCTGATCGATAGTTAGTTGTGCCTCTGGATTGACCTGTTCTTCATCGTTTTCAATAACCGTGTATACCCGCGCGACCTTCATTTCATTGGCCTGGGTGTTAATTTTTACCTTGATTACCTGACCGGGCTTTCCATAATCCTTACGATAAGCGGCGGCCAAAGCTGATTCTACCGCCTCCAAAATGACCTCTTCCGAGAGGCCTTTCTCGTCGGATAACATTTTGATTGCGCTTAGGAATTCTGTAACTTGCATATATTCTCCTTATAAAATTAAAGTTATAAATTAAAGCGGCATTCATAGCCGCTTTTATTCTACTCTAAACTATTTTGCAAAAAAAGTCAATAACCCGTTAACTGTTTTTGCTGGTTAACTCAGTATTTTTGACTAAAACGAGATATGGGAAAACAATTAAAGCTATAAAAATCCTGCCGATCCGCTTTGGTTCGACAAAAAGTCTAAAGAGCCATTCGAGGTTAGCTTTTCTCATCCACGAAGGAGCCCTTCTCGTTTTACCCGAGATAAAATCGAGCGTTCCCCCGACCCCCATGAAAATATGGGCGTTGACCTTACCCATGTTATTGGTTGTCCAAAGTTCTTGTTTGGGAGCACCAAGGGCAACGAAAACGATATCGGCGTTTGCACGATTGATGGAATTTACAATATCTTCGTTGCCGGTTAACGGATTAATGTTGATTCCATCAATCGCACCTGCTACCCGTAATCCTGGATATTTCTTTTGTATTTTTTCTTTGGCCGCAGATCCCACCCCCTCGCGTCCGCCGAGTAAAAAAATACGGAACTTTTTTTTGTTTGATAAATAACAGATTTTTTCAAATAAGTCGGCACCCGGGGTTTTTATAATCTTTGCTTTATATAATTTTCTGATAGCCCAAACTATACCTGTTGAGTCGGGTAAGCATAGCGAAGAGTTGTTTAATGATGCGGCAAACTCCCTATTTTTTTGCGCTTCGACGATAAATTCGTTATTTACTGTTGCAATTCGCCCCTTTTTATTGTTCGAAATTGTATCCGTGATGAAATTTATTATTTCATCATAATTCAACGAGTTTACTTTGACGGAAAGTATTTTGTAGGATTTCATCTTATTTGAGCGCGAAACGTCTGGCCCTTATCTTCAAAAATGACAAACTTACCGGAAGATGCGAAGGTTACGTATGAGCGGGAATCTTTTTTAAAAAGCTCTACCATGTTATTACCGTCTATATCAACAATTCTGAATGACCCATCTGAACTAAAGGAAATATGGTTGTGATCGGTGTACCAACTTGCGCCAAAAACGTCAGTTGACAGCCGTGTAACCAGGTCGTCGTTTTGATAAATTTCCCCCCCCATAATATTAATCGAATCCAAATTGCTAAGATTGGCTAAGTCCTGTTCTGTAAGCTTTGAATCGTACATCTCGATCGGGGGGTCTTTCCTGAAAAGGACAATGTTGCTTAGTGTCATGGCCTCTTGTTCATGCAATTTAACCGTTTTTGACCAATCGCGAAAGCCCTCTTTCTTTATTTTAATTTTGAAATTGCCCGGTTGCAGCGAGCGTAAAACCATACTGCCATTTCCGACCAATTTCTCATCTAGATAAATCATCGTATCGGGAGTCCTAACGGTCAAATTGATTAGTCCCGTTTTCGAAACCTGCCGATTCTTAAAATCGATGGTATAGCCGGCCGCGTAGGTAACAATAAAAAAACCTAAAACTAAAAAAGCAATTACAAGAAACAAATAAACGAGCGACCGGACGAACGCATTGTTTGAATTCATTGAATTTTTATTTTATTACAGGTACATTATACTATGAAGAACAAATAATTTAAAGGTTAAATGTCTATTTTTAAAATAAACGGCGGGGTTCAACTTCGGGGCGAGGTTAAGATTAGCGGTGCGAAAAACGAGGCATTAAAACTCATAGCTTTTGCGGTTTTACTTAAGAAGCCGGTTTGTATTCGAAATATTCCCCAAATTGTCGACATTGAAAGACAGCTTGAAATTTTTAAGTGTCTGGGCGGTAAAGTTAAAAATATCGAATCTGGGATCGAACTTGACGCCAGAAGCATTGAGAAGTTTGATATTTCGAAAAGCACCGCTAACAAATTAAGGGCCTCTCTGGTATATCTCGGTCCGTTATTATCCAGATTTTCTCAAGCGGTAATTTTGCAGCCCGGCGGATGCCAAATCGGCGAGCGTCCAATTGAAACTCACATCGACGCATTCAGGCAACTTGGTGCAACGATCACGGAGAATAAGGAAAAAATAATTTTAAAGCTTGATGAACCCAAACACAATAAAGTTATTTTGTGCGAACAAAGCGTTACTGCCACCGAAAATATTGCAATGTATGCGGCCGCACAAGAAAAGGAAATTATAATCGAGAACTGTGCGACAGAACCGGAAATCTCGGCCCTTTTAAACGAAATGGTAAAATCGGGTGCGTGCATATCCGGTATCGGAACCCGTACTTTAAAAATCCTGGGATCAAAAGATCTTAATCTTGATTCAGCGGATGTAATTGTAGACCGGATAGAAGCGGCCACATTTGCGATCGCTTTTGCCGCAACGGGTGGTGAGGGAACGGTTACGCCCTTTCCGAGCGAAAACCTTCAATCCTTCGTAGACGTTCTTAAAAAATGTAATGTAAAAATTGAAATTAGCGGTAATTCGGCGAAAGTGCTTAAAAGCGAAGATCTAAAACCATTTTCAATTTCAACCTTACCCTACCCCGGCTTTCCGACTGACTTGCAATCCCCAATGTCTCTGCTCGCTTCGCGCGCAAAAGGTGTGTCCCATATTGAAGAGACGATGTATGAGAATCGCCTGGGGTATTTGAAGGAATTGCAAAAGATGGGCCTAAACGTTGAGTTTCACGGATTGCATCGGGCCGATGTCGCAGGCCCGGTTCATCTTCGTTCAACCACTATTCATTCGCTTGATTTAAGATCGGGAATAACACTGCTTATTGCCGGATTGATGGCTGATGGGGAAACAACTATCGAGGATGCTCAGATTATTGACAGGGGCTATGAAAATATAGAAGATAAGTTGGCGCGTCTTGGCGCCAAGATAAAACGAATCTCATGATAAGAAAAATAGGGATTGATCTGGGAACATCGAATCTACGAATTTATGTTCCTCAAAAAGGAATCGTCGTTAACGACCCAAACGTAGCGGCTCTCGATGCTTCAACGCAGAAGGTTATTGAGGTTGGAAACGCAGCTAAACTTATGCTTGGGCGCACTCCAGAAACAATTATTGCTTCTTATCCTTTTTCCGATGGTGTTATCGCCAGCTATAAAATGACCAAGCAAATCCTTCAGATATATTTTAACCGTATTTTAGGCAGGATCCGGCTCTTAAAACCGGAGGTTGTAGTGAATGTCCCGGTCGGGGCAACATCAACGGAAAAAAAAGCGGTTTTAGACGTGGTTGAGAGTATCGGGGCAAAAAAGGTTTTTCTGATTAAATCGCCAATCGCAGCCGCCTTAGGTGCGGGAATCGACACGTCCTCTAGTTCGGGAAATATAATAATTGATGTGGGAGGCGGTAAAGCAGAAATTGCTGTAATTTCTCTCGGCGACATTGTCTCGTACACGTCCGTGCGATACGGCGGTAAAAAAATGGATGAGGCGATCATCGATTACACCAGGAAAAAATACAATTTGGTAATTGGTGAGCAGTCAGCAGAGCAAGTAAAAATAAATATCGGCTCGGCCATGCCGTTAAAAAAAGATCTAAAAGAAGAGGTTTCCGGGTCAAATACAATCACCGGTCTGCCGGAAAGCATTTTTATTCATTCTGGAGATATTGCCCAGGCAGTTAAACCTGTATTGAATGAAATTATCTTAGCAGTTAAGCAGGTCTTACAAAAAACCCCTCCCGAGCTTTCAAGCGATGTAATGGATAAAGGCATTGTGATCGCCGGAGGGGCAGCCAAATTAAGAAATTTTGACAACATGCTGACTAAGATTACAGGGGTCCCCTGCCAGATTGCCGAAGAACCACAGCTTTGCACTATCATGGGTATAAAAATTGCCACAGATAATTTTGATGACTTTATTAATTCATTAATATGGCAATCAAAATAAATAATTTAATCGGTATTGATGCCAGCCGCTCCTCAATGAAGCAGAAAACGGGTACGGAGTATTATTCGTACGAGCTAATCAGGAATTTAGTATTAAATGACAGTTTCGCATTTAGGCTTTATGCCAAGGAACCACTCGACTATATTCCAAACAAAAAAAACGTCGAGGTGAAGGTGATGAGGTTTCCGCGGTTATGGAGTCAGATAAGACTTTCGTCCGAGATGTTATCTCACCCACCCGCAGTCCTTTTTGAACCTGCTCACACGATTCCGATCATCCATCCCAAAAATACGGTTGTGACCCTGCACGATGTCGGGTTCAAGTACTTTCCCGAACTTTACACTCCACTTGAGCGCTATTACCACGATTTTTCGATGAGACACTCAATCAAGCATGCAACAAAAATCATCGCTATCTCAAACGCCACAAAAAAAGATTTGATCAAAATTTATAATGCTGATGAAAAGAAAATCAGGGTAATCTATCACGGGTTTGACAAGCAAAAATATTATAAACAGCCGAAATCAGAAGTTGTCCCGGGCGATATCTTACGTCTTACGCCCTACATATTTTTTATCGGACGGCTCGAGGCCAAAAAAAACGTCAAAAACATGATTAAAGCATTCGGCCTTTTGCGCGAAGATAAAACAATTAAGCATAAATTGGTTCTCGCTGGTCGGAGCGGTTACCTCTATGAGGAAATTAAAAATGAAATTGATAAATTACCCCAAGAGGTTAAGCGCGATGTAATCGAGCTAGGTTACGTACCAGACGACAAGGTTGGGCAGTTGATGCGCAATGCCGCGATATTCTTTTTCCCGAGTTATTTTGAAGGTTTCGGAATGCCTCTTGTTGAAGCCATGGCCTCTGGGGTTCCAGTCGTTGGTTCGAATACCACTTCTATCCCTGAAATTATGGATAATGCAGGGATTCTTTGCGATCCGGAAAGCCCCGAGCAGTTTTCGATTGCTATTTCTAAAATCATTAAAGACGATAATTTAAAGCAAGATTTAACCAACAAAGGCCTGCTTAGATCTAAAAACTTCGATTGGACAAAGTGTGCCAAGGAAACACTTGAGGTTTTATCTTCCTTGGTTTAAAAAATCATAATTTGTTCAGTTTGCCATATATGCAAAATTTGCCTGAACTATGAGGCGGTTTAGAGAAGTACCCACCGGCCAGCAGGTCATAAGGGTTAGGATTTGATTTGGTGATTTTAGAACCTCAACGTCTTGCGGTCCAATTTGCTTCTTGCCGAAAACGTCATAAAAATAGGATTTGCCGTCTTTCTGAATTTCGATTCTATCTCCTACCGACAATTTATCAAGCAATGAAAATATATTATTATAATCGCTATTTACCCAAAAATAGTTCGAGGAATGTCCAACAATAAAAATATTTCCATCTTCTCCGGGGTGTGCAGTCCCCTGATAATGGACTACGCCTGATTTTAGCTGATCGAGAATGTTTGATTCCTCAACATCCCAGATTACCGGAGCTTCAATTGCAATTTTGGGGATTTTAAGAATGGATTCGCGGGAAGCATTTTTTAGTTCGAGATTGGGTAGCTGGAGCTGGTTTTTTGCAGTCGGCAACGGTGTGGGTGTCGTGGTTTTATCTGGTTGGGTGGGAATATTCTCTCCAAGATAATCTACGTAATAAAACCATTTAAGCTGATTTAAATATGCTGGAAAACTCAAGACCACAAATACGATGAAGCCCGAAAACCCAGCAACAGCGATAAATCTTAAAATCGAGTCCCAAGTATCAAATCCCCGCCCCTTCTCTTTTTGTGAAATTTTGTGAATCTTATGTCTTACGGACTTTAAAACTAGTTCATCGGAGGAGTTCTTTTTGGTTTTATGGATTGTAACCCTTTCCTCGGGTATAGAATTTTTATCATCCCTTTCACCTTTTTTTTCAAATAACTGCTCAAGATCCTGACGTGAAATTTTATTCATTTGAATTTACCTATGATATAATCTAGAGCCTCTTTTTTAGAAGATAATTCACCGCTAAGGTGCAAATCATCAACCCCCTCCAATATCTCTTTGAATTTACTCCCAGGCTCAAACCCTAATTCAATGAGATCGTCGCCGGTTATCAGTGCTTTTTCGTGGCGGCTGCTTGTTTTATCGCGCCACAAGAGAGCGGATTTAACGGCTTGCTCTAAGCGTTTGACTATATCTAGGTTAACCGGATAAGTACCACTTGAATCTGCCCTGGCAAGTTCTATCAAATCATTAAATTTTGGGTCCAAAACAAAGTTGAGACGTTTGCCTGGGCGCATCTTTTCAATAATGCCGATTTTCATATGATTTTCAATTAACCAGCAAATATCAAATATTTCAAATCTCGGAAATTTGAGGCGTTCCAATATTTTCTTTGCAAGCTCGGCCGAGATTTCGGCGTGGTTGTGAAAAACTATTTTGTTTTTTATATGAGTCAAAGTTAATGGTTTGGCGATGTCGTGGAGCAAAACGGCCCAAGCTAGATGAGAGGGCGTACGATCGTTTAAGGATTTTAGTGCAAGGTAGGTGTGGGTAAATACATCGCCCTCGTGATGATATTGTATGGGTTGCGGGACGCCCTTAAGAGCTTCTATTTCGGGAATAATGAATTTAAGAAGCGAGCTTTCTGATAGTTCCACAAGGGCTTGGTGACGGTTTGGGCTGGCCATGATCCGGTTTAATTCGTCTCGTAATCTTTCGGCTGATACATTCTTGATCAAATGAGAATTCTTGCGGACTGCCTCGAAAGTATCAGGCGCATATTGAAAGCCCAGAGTTATTTTTAACCTTATCGCCCTGACAAGACGTAAATTATCTTCGCTTATTCTCTCCTGCGGATTTCCGATAAAGCGAATCGTTTTACGCTTTATGTCATCCGCACCCGAAACAAAATCAATAACTTTATTTGATACTGGGTCGAAGAAAAGACCATTGATTGTAAAGTCGCGCCTCGTGGCGTCTGTTTTGGCATCCGAAAAAGTGATTTTTGAAGGACGCCGTCTATCAAGATAATCGCTTTCTCTACGGAATGTGGCTACTTCGTATTTCTTCTCATCCTGTACTACCAAAATAATGCCGAATTGTTTTCCAATCGGCACTGTCTTTGTAAAGATTTTTTCAACCTGATCGGGTGTTGCCGATGTGACAATATCAATATCCTTTGATTCAATACCAAGAAGCATATCGCGCACATACCCACCCGCAAAATAGGCCTCAAAACCCTCGTCCTGGAGATTTTTAACAATTTTTACTGCCGTTTTTCTCATCAATACACCCTCGGTCATTATATTACACTCGGCTTAAAATGTAAGAGTTTTAAACTGCTAGAAATGCGCACCCTGTGTTTCGCCGTGATTTGTCTGTGCATCGTAATTAATGTTGCTCTGGGAAACCTCATCTAGAATACTTCTTGTTTCGCTTGTAACTTTTGATTCGACTTCGTTGCAAGACGAGGCACTAATTGAAGAGATGTTACTAAATATTTTTGCGCCACCATCGTAATCAATCTGCCTATGCCCCTCTTCGTGAACTCGTAAATTACTGATCATATTATCCCAGCGCTCTTTAGTGGAGGAGGACGCTCCCTCCGGGGCATCCCATTTCGGGTAATATATTCTGACGTTTACCCCGACAGCGGCGTTATCAACGCGGCAATTACCAGATGCGTCAAATCGCATTAGATATGCCCAATTAATATAATCCGTGGTCATTCCCGCAAACGACTCCCCCTCATACTTAGGCCCGCAAGACCCTAGTTGTCTGGTTATGTCGTTAAGTACTAGGCCATATATTTGATAGTAGGCATCTGACGACTCTTGTTTTAACACAGGGTTATCAGTGCTTATATTTAGCGGTTCGGGATTTGAGGTTTGGACCTGTTCGCAGGGAGTAACTTCATAATTTGCAGACGTCGTCGCTTTTTTGGTCGCCTTTGTCTTGGGGGTGGCGACAATTGATGGTGTTTTTGTAGAAACAGAAGAAGCGACAATACTCATATAGGCGTCAAGGCGCGTTAAAATAAATGGCAAAATAACAAAAAACATCAGGACGACAAAAACGAAACCGCTAATTAGTGCGATTAACAAACAGTGGTTTTTTTTAGGCTTTGTTTGGACTGGATTGGACGGAGATGTCGAAATGGGATCAGCGTTCACCTTAGGTTTATTTTGGTCTTGCTCCATATGCCTTATAATATCAGATTAAAAACACTAGAGCTATCTGTTAATAACAAATAATTCACGTGAATGTGAATTATTTTGTTCTGGTGGGCAAGGTTTGATGATGGAATCGGTCACACATAAAATTCCGCTGAATTTTTGCGCGACCCCGCCTCGCTCGCCTTCGCTCGCTCCGGCTTTCGATTCCCACACACCATCGAAAAATGGCCACGAAGTGGCCATCTCGATGGTGGGCAAGGTGGGAATCGAACCCACAAGGCCTTGCGGCCATAGGTTTTTGAGACCTACGCGTATACCAGTTCCGCCACTTGCCCAAATTGAGAAAATTATAGCAGAAATTCAGGGAAATTTAAATGCTCCTTGCCTTGTTACCTTGTGATCGGGTGATGAAATGTCGACAATCGTAGACGGTGAACTTGGCTTAAAATCGGGAGTTTCAATAATTAAATCCGAAGCCAGATATATCTTTGGGTCTAGATTTTTCGTACTTATAGCCGGTGATTTGCCGGTAACATTAGCGCTGGTTGCTGTGATTGGTTTCCCAAACGCCCTTGCAATATCCACAATAATATTGTTTCTCGGAATTCTAACAGCCACATCCTCTGTTAGAACAAACGTGTAAGGTCCTGGTAGATATTTTCTAAGAATTTTTTCTTGTTCGGGTGTAATGTTGGAAAATTTTTTTATCATTTCGATGTCTGAAAAATTGAATGAATATTTTTGATCATCCCTCCTGTTTTTAAGTTTGTTAATCTTGTCAATCGCACTGGAATTTGTTGCGTCCACAGCCAAACCATAAACTGTATCAGAGGGGTAAACTAAGATTCCCCCACGAGCTAAAATGGCCACCGCGCGATCGATGACCATATGCTTGCTATTTTCACTCAAAACTATTTGCATTGCTTATAATATAACTTGAGAAATCTGATAAGTAAAGATAAAATGAGACGATGGGCCAATAGCTCAGCTGGTAGAGCGCTTGATTCGCATTCAAGAGGTCGGCGGTTCGAATCCGCCTTGGTCCACCATTTTGGCTATTTAGCTGATATAATTAAAGACGGAGACAAATGATAT
>CAYYMZ010000003.1:0-57143 GCA_964473025.1 uncultured Candidatus Saccharibacteria bacterium | reverse complement strand
CCCTACCTGTTGCCGGAACACAAACCGACGCAGACCAAAAATTAATAGTGAAGACGGGCAATTCCTGGAGACCCTCATCATCCGAAGCAATAACGTCTACTGTTCCGAAACTATTTATTTTAGACGGGGCATATGGTGTTTTGAATGATACAACACTAAGGTTAACTGGTTCAGGGCAGGGTAGCTCAAGGCCATTGAAGGTCGGCACAACCGGCTCCTTGGACACGGGAACCTCAACGGTTATATATCAAGGTTCCAGTGCAACAGACATCGCGGCAATCGGGTTTTATAATTTGGCCCTAAACCGGTCCGGTACAACCTTTACCCCATTTCTTAATTTTTCGGTCGCCGCTACCTTTACGATTGAATCAGGTTCGATTTATAATGGTTTGGGCAAAACAGTTACCCTATCTGGCTCAACTACACCTTTTGTGATCAACGGTACTTTCACGCCCGCAACTTCTACCATTAAATATACTGGTTCTAGTGCCACGAATATTACAGGCACAACCTATTATAATCTTTCTATGGATCATTCAGGCACTACCTTTACAGCGGCAGGGGATATGACTATCTCCAAGCTTTTTTCCCTTGTTGAAAAGACTGGTGCCATATTTAATGCTTCGAATAAAACGATTACCCTGGGTGGGAGTATGACAACTATGGGCGTAAGCTATTTTGAACCTTCAACTTCAACGGTTAAATATACGAGCTCGGTCAATGTAGATATTACTTCGGCGCATTATTACAATCTCATTATCGATCATACTGGGACTACTTTCACGGTGGGAAATGCGATTTGGGCAATTAATAAATTGACTGTTAATGCAGGAACCTTAAACGGTTCAAATAAATTAATTGTTATCAACGGATCGGGTACGTCATTTGTAATCAATGGCACCTTTGAAGCAGCAACTTCCACTGTCTTTTATTGGGGCGGAACATCGGTGAATATTGCTCCAACGACTTATTATAATTTAAAAATGAATGATGGCGGCGGGGCTGCCAAGACCTTTACCGCAGCTGGTGATTTTACTGTTAATTCTCAAATAATAGTTGATCAAGGCAAGTCGACCTTTGATGCTTCTAACAGAACAGTTACTCTTGCTGGATCGGGAACTCCATTGTCATTGGTTAATGGGGGGAAGCTTAGAGCATCCACATCAACTATAAAATATACCGGTTCCAGCGCTACTAACGTGACAGCAGCGACATATTATAATTTAATCCTAGTCCACCCCAACAAGACATACACCTTCCTGGGAAACACGACAGCAAACGGGACATTTACCGACACTTCTGCACCATCAACCCTGAAATTTAATTCCGGCTCGACTTACAATTTTAATAAAATTAATATTGCCGGTTCTGCAGGCAACCTAATTAATCTAAGATCGACCGGTGGCTCAAATTGGATTTTCAATCCAAGCTCTGTCTCAAAAGCCGATTACCTGGACGTTTCTTCATCGACAAATTCGGGAGTAGCATTTTGTGCCACAAATTCAACTGATTCGGGCTCAAATCAGAGTTGGAATATTTCATCCAGTGACAATTGTGATACGCCAACGCCGACAGTACCAGACGACAGTTCAACACCGATTGTGCCCGACAGCCCGACTCCGATTGTGCCTAAAACCGATAGTCCAACGCCGACCCCAGTTTCTGCTTGCAACCTTGAAAATATTACCGGGGTTGTGATTGACCCGGCCGAAGTTTCTGTCAATCCTGGCCAGATACAAACTCTTGGGATAATTTTCAAGGATGCAAACGGTAATTCTATTGCCCGTAATTCAGTAGCTAATTTCAAAATTACCCCTGATTATAACGGTTCATTCTGGAAAGTAGATCCGGGTATTGGCGGACTGCAGAGCGAAAACAACGATTCGCTGCAAATCAGGATCGTAGGTGGTAATACCGCTGGGTCGTTCGGCGAAGGATTGGCTTTCTCTGCTTGCAACGGTCTACTTAGATCCTCTGCCCAGGTTGAAATGAAGGGTGGAAGCGGAATTGGCTCAGCTATCGCAACAGTTATTGATAACGCGGTTTTAGCAGCGCGCGAAGCGGCCGAATCGCGCGCGGCCGCGCCTATAACAGCTGCAGTTGCTGCCGCAACTTTGGCTGCAATAGCGATTTCTTCTTCTTTTCCCGCTGTTGTTTCGGTGGCAACCTATATAACAAGAATTGCCGAATTTTTCCGTTACCCGGCGGCGTTTCTTGGCGCGCGAGTAAAAAGATCAAAGTGGGGAGTAGTATATGACTCGGTTACCAAACGGCCGATTTCGCACGTAAGAATACAGATCTTAAGCTCCGACGGAAGGGTGCGCGAAACCCAATTTAGCTCTGAAAGCGGTACATTTGGTTTTCTTGTTTCGGCCGGAAAATATAAGATTGTAGCGGCGAAAAAGGGATATATTTTCCCGTCCAATATTATGCCGGGAGCGTCCGACGAACAATATAAGAATGTTTATCATGGTAAAGAAATTGAGATCAAAACGGATCAAATAAAGGGAACTTCCCGTGCACCGGTTAATTTATCGATCCCGTTAGACCAAACCAAGCTATCAACTACAGACCTTGCCATTGCTTCGATGGCACTCTCCGTACAGAGATTCTTAAGCTACGTGCGCTTACCGATTATGATTATCGGCACATCGTTGACCGTTTATCTTGTCTTTATCAAACCCAACACTCTTAATTTTGTCTTTTTGGCGATTTACATTGCCCTCTGGGTGGTCGAAATACGTCTCCTTGTTAAACCAAGAACCTATGGAACGGTTAAAGACAGTTCTGGTAGCCCTCTGGGGTTGGCCATTGTCCGCGCACTAGACTCAGCGGGACACGTCAAGGCCACCGTCATTTCAAGTGATGACGGAAAGTTCATGGTTAATATTCAACCAGGAACCTATTACTTTGACGCCACGCGCTTAGGATATAAATCTAGCCGGTCGGATAAAATCAGAATCACTGGACTTGGGGATTTGAGCAAAATCAAACTAGAACTTAAAAAGGGATAATTTTTTTAACAAACGCATTACGATAATAATTTACGGCCACAGAGGGCCGTTTTTGTTTTTGGATTTAATTACATCGTCTTTGTGTTGGTCGAATTTACTAAACGAAGTTCGAACTTATTTCGAAAACGAAAGCAAATAAATTGTAGCGTATTTGCTCCTTGATTTCCAGAGTATATGCTAAATACTAATGTCTGCGCTCGCCCCGAATTTTTCGGGGCTCGCTTGGCAAATTTTTTGTGCGGCCGTGGAGGGGTGTGGGGAGGAAACGGCCGCGCTGGTTTGGAAAATAATTATGGGGAGGAAGAAAATCGATTTTTAATGTAACTTCGCCCAAATCTCCATTGTGAATTCATTATGTAGTCTAAGGTCAAACATTAATTAAAAGACCCTGATATTTTTAGTGTCAAATGTCGTCATTGAAATTTCTGTCTTATTTCTAATTTTCAATATTGCCACCTTCCTCAAACTGGGATTTTCGATCCTCTTCAAGATCCTTTCTTATCCGATTTTCACTTTCTTTAAAAGCCTGTAATGCTTCAGCATCGCTTAATCCGGAAAGCTCTAGAATCTTCCATAATTTTCGCTGCATGGTAAAGCTTGGGTTATCTACAGAATCACTAAGATGGCGATAATCGATATCGTCAACACCGAACTCTTTCTTTATTGCAGCCACATACAACCGATTGTTTGCGCAGGCTGGATGGTCTATAGAGTAAACATTCCTACCAACATGTCGATATTCGGCCAATCTCGCCATTGCCGCGGTTACGGCCCTCACTAGGTTTTCTCGACGCGGGTATCCTTCAAGGAAAATTTTTTGGGGATCTTCACTCATAAATTCAGGATTCTGGTAATAGGGCATGGAATCGAGTAGGTAATCTCTCCAATATTCAGTTTCTTCATCTGATATATCCTTATCTACAAAAGCAATGTCCGCATATATTCGAGCGCCCAAATCATAATCAATAATAAGTCCATCATCAGATGTCCTAGTTTCTGCCAGATATTGATTGAGCAAATACAAATTCTTTGCATTTGCGAGAAAGTTTCGAGGTGGAATCTCTACCCCGGGTTTTTGCAAGAAACCATTATAAATGGTCTCAACTTGATCAACATACTCCTTTTTTGCAATTGGTCGTTCTTCAGTATCTTCATCGTTCGATTTCATCCATCTATTTAAGGTTTTTTTCATTTGTGCACGTGTTGGTTCGTCAAAAATGGGAGCTTCTGGTTCATCAAGAACAGGACCGCTTGGCACCTGCATCATATCCTGATCTTTCCTTGAAGCACCGCTGTATTGGCTTTCCTCGGTTGGTTCCATATATTTAATCCTTGATAAACTTAAATCCTTATTATCGTAGTTATTTTGTCTAAGCAAATTTCCCGGTTTGTTTGTATCGAATTACACTCTCGCTGAGATGGAGATCGGGAGTGATATCAATTCCTTGTTCTGGAAAAACTTCTTTACCGTCAAGTCCGATTATCGGGTAGGCGACTCCAGGGTCCTGTTCGCTTTCTGAAAGCATAGCTTTCTCAACTTCTTGCAGATAAATCTTGTTACTAATCATTAGAATGACGCCAATAAGCTCGCGGGCAGGAGTTCCCTCGGGTAAATCCCGCCATTGTCTATCTCCTCCCATATTACTCCAACCATGTTTTTCACAAGGTGTTTTACTTGAAAACAGCGCTATCAATTCGTAAGAATGCATCTGATCCCATGTGTAACTAGGTCGCGCATAGGTTAGCATCAGCCGGATTTCGTCATCGGAAATATCACTATCGCTTTTTTCCAAAATAGAAAGTAGCTTTTCTCTGTCTTCTGCGCTGGCATGTTTGAAATGTTGTTCCTTCGCTTCTGCGATCTGTTCATCAGTCACGAGGTAATCTTCATTAAGCCCTTCGTTTTCATGTGCGTCTATGTTCATTCCACGCTCTAAAATATGCTTCTTAAGTTCTTGAATAAAAATACTTCTAGCCTTTCCCCGTCTTTCTTCAGTTTCTTTTGGTAAGCTGTCATATATTTTTTTATATCTTGTCAGGTGATTTACCTGCGCTTCCGATGCATAGGGGGTATAATCTCTCATGTCCGTAAAATGGGCTGATAAATCGGACCATATCAAGCCCTTGGGAATACTCCCATGTTTATGAGGGTAATGCTCCCTGTTGTACCCGCCCCTCCTGACGTGAAAAAATAAATCGCCTGGAGTGTCCAGAAGAATGGCTTCACTTTTTCGCACAAGTTTTCCAGCTGACATCATCTCTCTGAATTCATCCAAGCTCATAAACCTCATAAGCCAAGGGTTTTGGCTCATTAACTCTTCTCTTTTAGCTGTGATAACCTTTTGAACTTCTTCGGGGATATCGGGTAATTCAACGGTCTCAAATGCGCCTAAATTATCAGAATGAGCCGACTCCGGCACTTCCATCATCTCTCTGTCTTTATCCGAGACATCCTTTAGTTTATCTTCTTCTGTCGGTTCCATAATTTAGCTCTTGATTAATTACTCAATAACAAATTTATATTAGCACAACAATCTTTTCCAAGAAAGTTTCTTCCTCCCCATAATTATTTTCCAAACCAGCGCGGCCGTTTCCTCCCCACACCCCTCCACGGCCGCACAAAAAATTTGCCAAGCGAGCCCCGAAAAATTCGGGGCGAGCGCAGACATTAGTATTTAGCATATACTCTGGAAATCAAGGAGCAAATACGCTACAATTTATTTGCTTTCGTTTTCGAAATAAGTTCGAACTTCGTTTAGTAAATTCGACCATTCAAAACTTTGGTCTTTTTTTTATAATATTGAACGCTCCGCTTCGGCGACTCCCGCCTGTGGCGGGATAAACTCCAGTCGCCGTCTCTTCGCTAATTTCCTTCTTGTATTTTCGCAAAATGGCATAAGGGGTTTTTAACTTCCATTCAATTCTTTTGTTGAAAAGTTGATGGTTCCCCGACAGCAGTCGGGATAAACTCCAAATTAAAAGCATTGGGAGCAATGAGTTTATTGTTCCGATTTTTTGTACATCTCCGAAGGCGATAAAAACAAGTTTCTCCTGCCTGCCGGCAGGCAGGAATCCCGCGCTTTAGGCCAAAAGCAAAAATGTCTTTTGTTCTATCTTTGTTCGGTATATAATAGAAGCATAAACAATGGAGGGTAAAATGGGAATTAAATATTTTCTCTACGCTCGCAAATCAACTGAAGATGAAGAGCGTCAAATCATGTCTATTGAAGCCCAACTTGTGGAGCTCCTAGAATTTGCAAAACGAGAAAAGATTGAAATTGTTGATCGTTTCATCGAGTCGAAAAGCGCAAAGAAACCCGGGCGAGAGATATTTAATCAAATGATGGAAAAGGTATATGCCGTCAAAGAACCTGTTGGAATTTTGGCTTGGCATCCTGATCGTCTCGCCCGAAACTCAGTTGACGGTGGTCAAATAATTTATTGCATTGATACCGAAAAGATTGCTTCTTTGCGCTTTCCTACATTCTGGTTTGAACCAACTCCACAAGGATTGTTTATGCTTCAAGTTGCTTTTGGCCAATCTAAATACTATTCCGACAATTTGTCCGAGAATGTAAAGCGCGGGATTAGACAAAAACTCAGGCGAGGCGAATGGTGTTCTCATGCTCCGTTTGGCTATATAAATAATCCAAAAACTCGTAATATTGAGCCGGACGAAACTAAAACTCGAATTATCAAAAAAGCGTTTGAGGAGTTTGCGAACGGAAACCACACTTTGACTTCAATCAGTGAACGCCTGAGTTTTTGGGGCTTGGTGAGCAGAACCGGAAAACTGCTTTGCAAAGCGGTTATTGTCCGTATGCTTACCAATAAGGCTTATCTTGGAATCATTGAACATAATGGTGAATGTTTTGAAGGCAGTTTTCCGGCAATTGTTTCCAAGACGACTTTTGATAAAGTTCAACAAGTTCTTGCCTTGCGAGCAAGGCCGAGACATTCAAAGAAAAATCACGATTTTCCCTTTGTTGGTCTTTTTCACTGCAAAGAGTGCGGTGCGATGATTACAGCACAATACGCCAAAGGAAAATATAGATATTATCGTTGCACCAAACGCCTCGGGGCTTGCTCGCAAAAATATCTTTCCGAAATTGAACTTGTTGAACAATTGAAAAATGAATTATCAAAAGTCGCTTTATGCGAAGACTGGAAAGAAAAGATGTTGGCTCAAGTGGAAATCTGGGAAAAAGAAGTTAAGTCGTCCTCGCATATCTTCGCCCAGAACCTGGAGGAGAAAATCAAATTTACCGACGAAAAGCTGGACAAACTTATCAATACTTTTCTTGACGACGATATTGAAAAAGAAACCTACCTCAAAAAGAAAGGAGAGTTGATAAAAACAAAAAAAGACCTCTGCCAACAGAAATCTGATTTTGGACGAAAAGGAAACAATTGGATCGAACCGCTGAGGGAGTGGATATTTTCTGCCCACCAAGCTGAAAAACTTGCTTTTTCAAACGATTATCATGAAATGAAATCGTTTGTGCAAAAAATCGGAACGAACCATCAACTTTTCAACAAAAGAATTGAATGGAAGTTAAAAACCCCTTATGCCATTTTGCGAAAATACAAGAAGGAAATTAGCGAAGAGACGGCGACTGGAGTTTATCCCGCCACAGGCGGGAGTCGCCGAAGCGGAGCGTTCAATATTATAAAAAAAGACCAAAGTTTTGAATGGTCGGGGTAGCCAGACTTGAACTGGCGGTCTCCGGACCCCCAGCCCGGCGCTTTACCAACTAAGCTATACCCCGACAGAAACAAAGATTTGCGCGCTACATCCTGCCACTTTCTGGCGAGGTAAGCTGCGCTATGGCCCAACAAAGAAAGTGCCAGAAATAATATATTCTAAAACGCTCTAAATTAAAAGTCCTGGATGGATATGAAATGTCTGTGAAAATACCAAGTGGGTGGACGCAGACATGGACCACAATCCACATCAATTTGATCCTCCCTTAATTAAAATGTTCAGACATTTTCACACATTTACCAGGACCTCTTTTATTATACACCCTTAAGAAAAAAGCCGTATTAGAGAGTTTGCGGTTTGTGATATTAGGTTGAAAAACGATCCGCCAGAGAAGTTTATGAAAATAATAAATGCAATTAATATAATCGGCCCCATTCTTTCAAGGGCAAAATATGATTCATCCGGGAGCAGGAGGTACCATACTTTACTGCCGTCGAGCGGCGGAATTGGCACGAGGTTGAAAATGCCTAGGGCGATGTTGATTATGACCAGATTTGCAATTAAAGCATAGGGAAGAGAATTGATCGCGATAAACCTTAGCGCGAAAGCTAAAACGAGGGCAAAAAGGAAGTTTGAGGCAGGGCCGGCAAGAGCTGTTAGAAAATTATCACGAGCAGGATTTTTAAAATTCCCGATGTCTACCATCACCGGTTTGGCCCAACCAAACACGGGGGCGCCGCTTAGAATAAGCAGAAGGGGTAGGATAACCGTTCCAAAAGGGTCAATGTGGGCTAGGGGATTTAAGGAGAGGCGCCCAGAATGCTTCGAGGTCGGATCGCCCAGGCGATCGGCAATCAAGGCGTGAGAGGCCTCGTGAACTGAAAGGCATATAAAAAAGCCAATAAAAATTAAGATGATGCCGAGAGCCGTAAGGGTTAAATCCATATTGTTGATTTATTTATTATTTTTTGCTAGAATCTTTAAAGCTTAAGGTAATATTATGGCTAATATACAACAAAAACACAAGTCGCGCGAGGTATGTTTAATTTGTGGTAAGGCAGATAGTGTATCCATGAACCGGCCAAATTCACAACATAAAACCAAGCGGACGGTCAAACCTAATTTTCAAACAAAATTTGGCGCAAGATTTTGCCAAAACTGTTTTAGAACACTCAAGAAAAAGGGCTGTGAACTTAGCTCGCCACAGAAGGTGAGTTAAGGTCATTTCCTTTTTTCAATAAATCCTGGTAGCAGTTCTCGCAAATTGCAACCTGATCTTTGGGGGGCGGTGCTAACATTGCCCCATCTTGTTCGCAGAAGCCGCAATGTACGTAAAACATTGACGAATCACGAAGCTTGTTTGCTTTTTGTCTGCAGGCGGCACATTTTTGTGGTTGTTTTTGCAACCCTCTTTTTAGATAATAAGCCTGCTCTTTAGCGCTCCAATCGAACTCATTTTGGCACGATTTGCAAACAAGGACCTTGTCTTCAAAACTTGTGTTTTCCAATACTTCTCCCTAAACTGATTTTAGAGTTATAGAGGGCCTATGTCAAATCAAAATCAGATATTAGATAGGGTTAAAAAGACAAATCAGCCGCTTATTATCGTTTCATCAAATCCTGATGGTTGGCATGATTTAATTGGTCGGCTTGTTTGCGATATGAAGATTCAGCCACCCGATATTATCACCTTTTCAGAAGAAGAGGGGGTAAAACAATTGCGCCAAAAAATCAATCTTTTATCCCTTAAACCGCACAGTAGCGAGAGCCGTATTTTTGTAATTTATTCGGTTGACGAGCTTAACCGCGAACAGACAAATACACTCCTTAAAACGCTGGAAGAACCACCATCTTACGGGCGTATTATACTTTTCGCCCAAACCTTATCGCGGATTCTCGAGACGATAAAATCAAGATGCCAAAAAGTATTTATATCATCCGAAAGCTCTGTAGACGACTTGAGCTTGTTGAAATATTTTGAAAGATTGCAATTTAATGAATTTTTACATAAATTAAGCGAAACGGATAATGGTGAAATTCCTCAAGCCATTAAGTCGACCCTTGATGAAATGAAAAATAGAGGGTTAAATAAAGACGAGACCGAGCTTTATAAAAAACTTTCTTTGAACCTGATAAGATTTGCTTGCACGAACGTGAACAGGAAGCTCGCGTTAGAGCAAATATTTATCTGGTGGAAGGCAAGCAGGGAAAAATGATAATTTACCCAATCATTATTTTAGGATTACTACTGATTGTATTTGGCGTTGTATGGAGAAGGGCTTATTATGTCGGCATTGTAGGGATACCGGTTGAGGAAAGAACTCATCTTGATACCGAAAAGCTTTTATCACTGTTAAAGAGAAAAAAACAGGATGATGCCGAGATCGAAATCCAGCAAAATACTGACCCAAATTTGAAAAAAGCCGAAGACCTTTTTCGAAAAAGACAGTTTATCAGTGCGGAAAAATGGTATTTGGAAGCAATTAAAACAGACCCCCGCAATGACAAAATCTATGCACGGCTAGGAATAATATACATAAAGCAGAAAAATTATTCCGATGCCAGGGAGGCGTTTGAAGAATCGATTAAAATAAATCCCTCGGTTGCCAGCCGTTATTTCAACCTCTCTTTTGTTTATAACGCCGAGGGGGATAAAAAGAGCGGACTTGCCAATGCTAAAAAAGCACTAAAATACGAGAGTCGAAACAGAAAATATCGCCGCTGGGTTGATGAACTCAAGTCAAAACCGTTTTAAATCTTTTGGGGTTAACCCGGTTACTGAAAAATCGACTTATTTTATACAAATAAAAACTTTTAAAAGCAGTTTTTTATATTGCCAATAAACTATAAATTATTCTAAATGAGCCGTAGGCTGTCGATTTTCTAGTACCGGGTTGAGAATATCGGATATTTCTGGTAAAATTCCTATAGTGTTAAGGTTGATTCTACCTCTTGCCGATATAGCTCATCTGTAGAGTCCCGCACCCTTGAGCGCCAACATAGCTCAGTGGTAGAGCAACTGTTTTGTAAACAGTAGGTCGTGGGTTCGAATCCCTCTGTTGGCTCCAAGGGTGCGGGATAAACAGTAGGTCGTGAGGCACGAATCTGACTATCGGCTCCAGAAAGGTAGTTAGTTTACAATTTGAAATCTTGCCGAGTTGGCAGAGTGGTCAATTGCTCGTGACTGTAAATCACGCGCCCTCGTGGCTTCGGAGGTTCGAATCCTTCACTCGGCACCATCACCCTAACGGGTTCAGTGTAAACCGAGTTGTTTACCCTGAGTTTAAGCGAAGGGCCCATGTAGCTCAGCTGGTACCCCAGTAGTAAAACCTTTCTGTCATCGGAATCCACTTCCGATTGACAGAAGCAGTTTAATACGGGGCAGGGAGCAACTTAAAAAACAAAAATTGCCGTTGTAGCTCAGCTGGTAGAGCAATTCCATGGTAAGGAATAGGTCACCGGTCCGAATCCGGTCAACGGCTCCAATTAAAAGGAGTAGGCCTGCCCCGCTACCCGACGCACTGCAATAACAGAACGTGGTTCGTTTTGCAGTAAGGAAATGGTGGGGGGTCAGCGGTCCGAATCCGCTCATGGGCTCCATCTCGCAAGCTCGATGTAAACTAATAAAAATAATAAGCCTTCATTGAGGAGAAATGACGAAATGAAAAGATTTTTTACATCATACATGTTAAGCATACCGCTTCTGGTAATAGGAATAATTTCATTTACAGAAGTTTCAAACCCCGATTTTCTGGCGAGTGCGGATGCAAGTATGGGTTCGCATACGTTTGTTGGTTATTTTTTAATTATTGTCGGCGCTGTAAGTCTCATTGCCGGCACAATATCAATTGCTTTAAGATTTGCATTAACCGGAAAGAGGTAATATGGCGAAAAAAGGAAATAGGATCAAGAATTTAATTTTAGAATGCTCCGTTTGCGGTAACAGAAATTATGTCACCGAGCGATCAAGCATTCAGCCGGTCAAGAAAGTTGAGTTGAAAAAGTTTTGTGACACTTGCCGAAAACACACCGTTCACAAAGAGAGTAAGTAAAATCTCCCGCCTCAGGCGGGCGAAGGCCCTTGGTTAAACGGTATAATGGCGGTCTCCAAAACCGCAGTCAGAGGTTCGACTCCTCTAGGGCCTGCCAGATTTACAGCGTTAAGAGTTGGCGGCCAAACCATGGAAAAAAATAAATACGCACAACAGGAAGAAGAAACTCTCAAATTTTGGAAGAAGGAGAGGATTTTTGAGAAATCAGTTGAAGAGCGTCCCAAAAACGCTCCGTACGTATTTTATGACGGCCCTCCTTTTGCTACCGGACTGCCTCACTACGGACATATTTTATCTTCAGTTCTAAAAGATCTGTATCCGCGCTACTTCACAATGAAAGGGAAAAGAGTCCGCCGTCGCTGGGGTTGGGATTGTCATGGGCTACCAGTTGAGACCTTGGTTGAAAAGAAGCTTGGGATATCGGGCAAAAAGCAAATTGAAGAAAATGGGATTGAACTATTTAACCAGACTGCCCGCGATATGGTTTTAAACTACACCGACCAATGGCAGGAGATGGTTGACAGAATCGGAAGGTTTGTTGAATTTAAAAACTCATATAAGACGATGGATACCACCTACATGGAAAGTGTCTGGTGGGCGCTTAAACAGGTTTGGGACAAAGGGTTGATTTATGAGGGGCGTAAGGTTTTGATGTATTGTCCGAGGTGCGAAACACCGGTTTCAAATGCCGAGGTCTCGATGGATAATAATTATAAGGATGTCGAAGAGGAGTCGGTTTATATAAAGTTTAAACTAAAGCCAAATCAGAAGTTTAAAAATTACGAAACCAAAGATTCTGCCTATATGCTGGCGTGGACTACAACTCCGTGGACCTTGCCTGCAAACGTCGCGCTTGCGGTAGGGGCGGATATTGATTACTCAGCCGTTCGCATTATGGGCGTTGCCGAATTATATATTCTCGCCTCAAAGCTCGTTGAAAAAGTTTTTAAAGGTAAGGAAATAGAGATTATTCACGAGGACATTAAGGGTTCGGATCTCGACGGAATGTTCTACGAACCGTTATATGAAATTCCCGCAGTTACCAATTCTGGCAATAAGGCGTGGTATGTAGCAACGGCTGATTTTGTAACAACCAAAGAGGGGACCGGCGTGGTTCACACGGCTGTCATTTACGGCGAAGATGATTATGCTCTGGGGCTTAGCCTCGATCTTCCGCAAATTCCCCTGCTTGATTCGGCAGCTAAATACAATAAAGAAGCACCAGGGTTTTTGCAGGGCAAATACATTAAGGATGCGGAAGAGGAAATCGTTTTAGATTTAGAGAATCGGAAACTGATTTTCAAAAAAGAAAAATTTACCCATTCATATCCGTTTTGCTGGAGATGTGATTCACCCTTAATTTACAATGCCATCTCTGCTTGGTTTATTGATATCCAGAAGATTAAAGATCGCTTAATTGAACTAAACGAGAAGATAAACTGGTATCCGGACAATTTAAAACACGGAAGATTTTTAAATATCTTACAAACCGCACCCGATTGGAATATCTCGCGTAACCGGTATTGGGCTACGGCCTTACCGTTTTTCAAGTGCATTAAGTGCGGACAAGTTGAATGCGTCGGCTCGATCGCAGAACTTAAGGAGAAAGCAACAAATTACGACGAAGTATATGGCGGAAAAACAACAGACCAAATCGATCTTCACAGACCGTATATCGATAAAATTAAACTAAAATGCCCGGAGTGTTCATCTATCATGGCAAGGGTTCCCGAAGTCGTTGATTGTTGGGTCGAGTCTGCCTCGATGCCATTTGCCGAGTTTCACTATCCGTTTGAGAATAAAGAAACATTTGAAAAAAGATTTCCGGGCCATTTTATCGGAGAATATATAGCACAAACACGAGCGTGGTTTTACTACATGCATGTTATAGGAACGCTCCTATTTGACGATGTGGCATATTTAAATGTTGTTACCACGGGCACAATTTTAAGTGAAAGCGGGGAAAAGCTTTCCAAATCCAAGCAAAACTACCCAGATCCATGGAATATTATCAATAGCTTCGGCGCCGATACATTGCGTTTTTATCTTATGAACTCAGTCGTTATGCAGGCAGATAATCTTTTCTTTAACGAGAAGGATTTACGCGAGATTTATAATAAAGTTATTAATTTATTTAATAACATCACAAACTTCTACGATATATACTCAGACATAAAATACGATCGTAAGCTAAACTTATCGCAACTATCCTCGCTCGATAAGTGGCTTCTTTCGCGCCTTTCAAATACGGTGAAAAACACTACGAATTTTCTTGATAATTACGATACGGTTCGGGCAACGCGAGAGATAAGGTCTTTTGTTGAGGATTTCTCAACCTGGTGGTTAAGGCGCTCGCGCGACAGATTCCAAAATCAGGAATTATCTGCAATGCAAACCCTATCTTTCGCCTTGAAGACGTTGGCTCAGATTTCCGCTCCGATAATTCCCTTTACAACCGAATATATTTGGCAAAAACTAAAAGATGAAAAAGACCCGATCAGTGTTCATCTGAGTGATTGGCCCAAGGTTGACGAAAAATTCATCGACGTTGAGCTTGAAGAGAGGATGGACAAATTACGCCAAATTGTCGAGATGGGGCATTCATTGCGGTCAAAAAATTCACTCAGAGTCAGACAGCCGCTCAAATCTGTTTATTTTAATTACGATTTCAAAGATGAAGGCAATCAACTCGAGGGATTGATTCTTGATGAGCTCAACGTCGAAGAGAAGGTAGGGGAGAAAAATATTAAAAAACCGGACGGCCTTGAGGGTGGAGAACTGAAGGTTGTTATCGAAACGGAACTTGACGCGGATCTTTTGGAGAAAGGGGATTTGCGCGAAGTGATCAGGGGATTGCAGCTGTTGCGCAAGCAAGCGCTCTTAAAGCCGGGGGATATGGTCACGGCATTCTATCGCGTAGAGAATGATGCGGTGGATAAATTTGTCGAAAAAAATAAAAGTGTTATAACCAAAGAAGCAGCACTTGAGACATTTAATTTAAAGGAAGATATGGAAGAACCGCTCGAGGTTAAAACCTCTCGCGGCAAGCTCTATTTGAAGGTTAGTGAAAATTCCACGAATAAAAATTAATCAGAACTTCGACTGGTCGTTGATTATCATACCGGTAATTTTGAGTGTTTGCTCTCTTGCGACGCTGTATAGTATTTCTTCGGTTTCCGGAAACCTGTCGTTAGTTACAAGCCAGGCGATATTCTTTGTAATCGGCATTATTGTCTACATCGTATTTGCCATGTTCGACTACCGCGAGACCAAAAATTACGTTTGGTATCTTTACGCGATCGGCTTGCTTATGCTTATCATCGTTGATTTTTTCGGAATCAGGGTATTCGGTTCTTCGAGATGGATTGATTTGGGTTTCTTTCAAATTCAGCCATCGGAACTGATGAAAATTTTCCTTTTGATTTTTGCGGCCAGTTATTTTTCTGCCAAGGATAATCTAAAACCCCTCAGGATTCTCTTTTTTGCAGTCGTTTCAATTGTTCCTATTTATCTGGTTTTAAGAGAACCGGACCTTGGAACTGCTTTAACCATCACAGTGATGCTTGTAACCGTTCTGCTGGTGGTTGGCATACCAAAAAAATACCTTATTATCGGTGCAGCGGCTATAATTTTAGCATCTCCTTTGGTTTGGACAAGCCTAAAGCCATATCAGAAGGAACGTGTTGTCTCCTTTGCTAATCCGTCTTTAGACCCGCTTGGCTCCGGTTATAATGTCAGCCAGTCGAAAATTGCGGTAGGCTCGGGGGGGTTAATGGGAAAAGGTTTTGGTAATGCGACACAGAGCCAGCTTCGTTTTCTACCGATTGCGCAAATTGACTTTATTTTTTCCGGATGGGCGGAGGCAACGGGCTTTGTCGGTTCGATCGTTCTGGTTCTAGCTTTCGGCATTTTAATCACCCGGATTTTCATCGTTTCGTCCCTGTCTCGCGATAAGTTTGGCATGATTTTCGCGGCCGGTGTAGGGGCGATCATACTTTTTCAGGTCTTCGTTAATATTGGTATGAACATCGGAATCATGCCCGTTACAGGTATTCCGCTACCTTTTGTTTCCGCCGGGGGAACCTCCTTTATAACCAATGCTGTTTTACTTGGAATGACGCAAAGTATTTATTTGCGCCGCCGAGGGCTTAAATTCGAATAGATTTATCGCTTCGTTAAATTGACAAAATTTTAGAAATAAGGTATTCTATTTCAAGATAAGGTGAACATGGCGATCATTAGTCTTTCGGGAAGACAATATTTAGTTGGTGGGAAAGAAAAATTTACAACCTTCAAGTTAAACCAAAAAGAAGGCGAGATTTTTGAAGTTAAAGATGAGCTTTCCGGCCAAAAGGTAAAGTTAAAGGTTTTGCGCCACATCTTGGGCGACAAAGTCAGGGTTTTAAAATTCAAGAAAACAGGTTATAAGCGGGTTTTCGGAAGCCGGGATAATATAAGTGAAGTCGAAGTTGTATAATTTGTCCAATGATTAAGAAAATTGAAAGTATCTGGAAAGAAATCAGTGCCATCATTTGGCCTTCAAGGCAAAGGGTCTACGCCGACACTTTAATTGTAGTATTCGCCTTGGTTTTAGGTGGTGCTTTCATCGCGCTTTTGGATTATGCCTTTGCGCAAACCTTACAAAGAGCAATTTCATCCATTATTTAATTTGAGGGAAATATGGCAGACGAAGTAAAACCAACCAAAGATAAAGAAGAAGTAACCGAAGAGATTGTCGAAGAAGCAAAAGAAGCTTCGACGAGTGAAGCTACCGGAGCCCCGACCGAAAGCGTCGGGGAAGAAACGGTTGAAGTTCCTGTTGAATCTTCTCCTGTCGAGCAAAAGGTTCAAGATGTGCCGGTTGAAGAAGTAACTGACGAGGAAACGAAGGAAGAGCAGGCCGAAGAAACCAAGGGTGTCGCCGATTTAGATAATCCAAAAAAGAGTATCAAACAGGCAGGCCAACAGGGTTGGTATGTTATTCACACTTATTCGGGTTACGAAGATCAGGTTGCGGATAGCTTAAAACAGAGAATTGAATCGATGGGGATGAAGGATTTTATCTATAGTGTTATCGTCCCGACCGAAAAACAAATTGAAATTAAAAATGGCAAAAGATCTGTCGTTGAAAAGAAAATTTTCCCCGGCTATGTTTTAGTTGAAATGAATGTGACCGATGAGTCATGGTATGTGGTCAGAAACACCCCAAATGTTACCGGTTTCGTCGGCTTTGGTGTTAGGCCGACCCCGATGTCAGAGCCGGAAATTGCGCGTATTAAAAAAAGGATGAGTGTTCAGGAGCCAAAGCATAAAATTGAGTTTAAAATCGATGATTTGGTCAGAATTAACGACGGTCCACTTAAAGGGTTTGAAGGCAAGGTGACGGATATTGATGAAGGAAAAGGCAAGATTAAGGTTTCGGTTAATATGTTTGGCCGCGAAACGCCTGCCAATATCGACTTTTTGCAGGCAAAGAAAGTATAAATTAATTAGTAAAAATGGCAAAGAAAATTAAGACGGTTATAAAGATTCAAGCTCCCGCAGGACGAGCTAATCCGGCTCCTCCTATCGGACCGGCACTGGGACAGCACGGTGTCAACATTATGGAATTCGTTAACCAGTTTAACGAAAAAACGAAAGATATGGGCGACACGGTTGTTCCAGCAGAAATTACAATTTACGAAGACAGGACTTTTGACTTTATCCTTAAAACTCCACCCGCTTCTATTCTTTTAAAGAAAGCGGCAAAAGTGGAAAAAGGTTCGGGCGTGCCGAATAAAGACAAGGTTGGTACGGTAACATCTGCCCAAGTTCGCGAAATTGCCGAAAAAAAGATGGCTGACCTAAATGCCACCGATATTGAACAAGCAACGAAGATTATTGAAGGTACGGCTAGATCTATGGGAATAGACGTGAGATGATCATCGCTAGATGATTATCGAAACCCCCTACCAAAACCCGAAATGGAACGCGGACGAACCCGCCTGCAAAAGCTGTGCTTTAGCACTGCGGGCAGGTAGTCCGATGTGAAATATTAGAGTTTTGGTGTGTGGGGTAAAATAATTTTGCACATTCGTTACAGCAAACACATATAAATTATTCAAAATTAGAGACCAAAGAAAAACCACCGCTTGCGCGGTGGAATTTCTTTTCCCTCCTGACCAGTGACTTAACCCCACTAGGTGGTTTTGCAAACGCCAAATATTTTAATAATGCGCCTGTGCTAAGTGTAGTAGGAAGAGTCCTCACAACGAGGATATAGGGTGCAAGGAGGGGAAATCACCCAATATAAACTCGAAGTGAGGACTCTGCCTGCTACTTCTCATACATCCTTCATTCCTCCTAATTTTCAACAAGGAGATATAGTACCATAATCTGGTGCGTTTGTCAATACCTGGAGACAAAAATCCGGGCGATTTTCGGCTTTTGTTCCCCCAACACCCTTTACATTGAGTTCTTTATTCTGCGTTTTAACATTGCGTAGGATTTAGCATATTTTTTAAGCTGCCGTTCCCTTGCCCTAGCATCCTTCGCCGATTTATATGCTTCATAATAAACTAATGACCATGGAGTTTTAGTTTGAGTATATTTGCTCTTCTTTTCATTATGCTCCTTAACTCTCTTTTTTAAATCGCTGGAGTATCCAAAATATAATGTTTTTGAGACCTTGCTTTTAATAACATACATATAAAACATGACAGTATTATACCAGACAAATTTTAAAATCAAGATGTAAAGGGTGTTGGGGTTGACAGCGTATTTTAAAGTTGATTATCTCAATTTAAGAGTGCATTGAGGGGAGACCCCCAATAGGACAGAAAACCCGGGAACGCCTCGGGTTTTTTGTTTTCAATTACTCTTGCATTGACGAGATTGGTTGATTATAATAGATTTAGTTTGTAAATTGTTGCAATTAATTTTTATGTGTTGGAGGGGAAATTAAGCTACCACGGTTCTCAATAACAGGCGCAAACGCAACAAGGGGCAGGGTTGCTGTTGTTGCGGTTTTATTGTTGGTCTCAGCCACATTTTTGGGTAATGTGTATTATCCGATTTTTGCGGCAACGGTTCCCGGTCCAGGAGGACCCGGCGGTGGTCCAGAGGATCATTCCATAGAAAGCTTTGCAGAAAGCTTTGCACAAAAAAAAGTTAGTATTTTAGTCGCTGTTCGAAACATTTTGCCAGACGCTACGGCGAGGGAAAATTTCATCAAACAAACTGTAAGTGGTGGTGGTAGCAGCTTCAGCGCTCTCTCGTCAGGAGAGAAAGAAAATTTTCTTCGAGCCGCCCTAGCCTCTAAGGTCCTTTCTTCGTTGGGTGGTAAGGAAATAGCCGGAACAGACAGGATGGAAGAAGGCAATGTGATTAGTTTCTTAAAAAGTAATTATCTTGCCGATGGTGGGCTAATTGCTCAATATCAATTCTCAAGCGCTGGTGCGGGGGACTACATCTCCTCCGAATATGCTGGTGCCGGCGGATATTTTAACAGTTTACTCGCCGAGCAATTAAAAATAATTAATAATATTGGTGACGTCAAATTAGTTGCCGAAACTCCAACTGGTTCGCTAGATTCGAGGATTGCCAATTATACACAGTGGTTTAATAAAACTTACGGTGGTCCCTATCTAGATCCAGGCGACAAATCCCTCTATCTTTATGCCAGCCAACTTTCTAACGACGTGATGGATATCGAGGCGCGGACAGCCGCACTTGCCGCTAACCCCAACGCAGTAGTTGCTACAGAGGTAGGCGTTAATTATCTTCCAACATTTTTTGGGGCGGCTACCGGAGCATTAGATCAAGGAGATAATTCAACGGTAATGCTGAATGCAGACCAGTTGCAGATTGCATCCGATCAGTTTAAAGCGCTTTATGCTAGTCAGGGGACTAAGCCACAAATTAATGTAACTTCTGCTGCAGCTGCACAAAAAGCTGCCATAGAGGAGTTGAAAAAAACCCAAGATGCGGTGGCAGCGGTTAAAAAACTTGCCACTTCTTTGATGCCGAATGCTACAACAGAGCAAGCGCAGAAATTGATAGATTACATTTCGAATCTCCGTACAATAACACCAATACTGCTTTATACTGATCCGCAAAATATTGTGGATATTTTTAGTGGGACCGGTGTAAATAACCCAAGCGACCTTTCGGTTAAGCCTATGCTATATGCTTTGCGTGCAGGTGCAGCTGCTGTCAAAGCGCCTACCGACCAAGATCTGCTTTTTAACCAACTCCAAACACCAAGTCTACTCGGGGTTTCATCTGTTATTCAGGACTTAATCCAAATGCGATTAAATGGCGAAATATCGGATGCAAACCTAAAAAAAGCGATGGCTATTTTAGCGGCTAACAATCCACAAGAAGCGGTCATGATTCAAAAATTGATCGATGCCGATCCATCATTTACGGGCGGAGAAACGCCTACTATTACCAGATTGAGAAACGATGGGTTATTCCACCCCATTTTCAATTGGGCTGATATGTCGTCGAGTACAAGTTTGTCAATTGACCAGTTGACTGGTAACGCTGTCTTTACCGCCCAAATTTTAAATTCAAAGGGCGGTTTGGCGGGTTATATCAAATTTGATCCTGTTACCAAACTTTACGACGCCCAGTTGTCAGTTGATTATGCTGGTAAGTCAGTGCAATTTTTCTCTGATCCCAGAAATCAAGACGTTTACGTCACCGTTTCAAGCGACAAGAAGACAACTTTGGCCAATGGGATGGTGGTTCCTGCCGCACTCGCAAATCTCGGTCCTTTAGAGCTAATGTCAGCGAGTATCTCAAGTAGCGGCTCGGTTGGGGGAACATTTAGATACCAGAACAGGGTTTTTAGTTACAACCCCAACTCACAGGCCTTTGAAATTCCGATTGCAATTTACTCAAACGGTACCGTCAGACCATTTTCGATGGGGGAATCGCTTGTTGTTAAAAACAAAGATGGCACAAGTAAAACTATTACCGGTAAGGGAATAATTTCAATAGATACTAAGGGCAATCTTACGGGCAGTTATGAATTGTTAAATCAAACGGATTCAAAAGGTGTGAATCAGGCGGGAAATCTGTATTTTGACCGCAGTGGCAATATCGGGTTTGTTTACACGGCAAGCCAGACCACGATATTTCAAGGCAATGCAACTACACGTAGTATCGGTTCGATCGCCTTTGATATAAAGGGCAATGTCAACGGTACGGTTAATCTCGGCAAAGCTCTGAACTTCAAGTCAGATGTTTTGTTGGGTTTTGATAAAAATGGTTTGACCGGACTCGGCTGGAGTACGGGATTTTCATTGTTGGGGTCTAATGCCGGATCGTATGCTAAGATAGCAGCGGAGGCTAGATTAGCCTATGAAGCTGCTGTTAGCCAAGCAGGTTCCGCGGTTGGCATAGGGAGTGCTGCGAGTAGTGCTAAAACAGTAGCGGATGCTGCTGCAACAGCTTCTTCCACCGCAGCTCAAGCTGCTCAGCAACAGCTTCTTAAAACCCTTACCACTGTCACTCCATGGATCGATCTTAAATCCGGTGCTTTTTCATTAAATACTCCCGTCCTGTCTCTTGGCCAGATAAACGGCAAGGGTGACATTGGTTTTAAGTGGCCCGGCGGAAGTTTGAAATTGTGCAGTATCGGCATTACTAAGTGCGAATCACGCCCCGATGTGCCAACCGTACCGATAGCGGACGCGGACGGTAATGTTGATTTTAGCGCCGTTCAATGCCAACACAGCTACAAACAACTCTTCCAGACAGTTAAAATTTACAATGACGCAAAAGTCGAAGGTGCCGAAGCCCAGGCCGCGCGATCAGCGTTAATTTTCAAATCATTCAATGATATTCTTGGCAGAAACCCTGGTCAAGCCGAGTATATCGATTGGTACTTTATTATGGATAACCAACGCGGAACTGGCGGGTATACGGACTGGCAGTGCAATGAGATTGAACTTCTAAAAATAAATATCGAGAAAACGCTGAAGGCGACTAAAGAAGCGCAGTGTCTAGCTTCTAGTGGCGGGGCGAGCGCGACGGCGACGGCGACAACAGCTAGGGACGCTAAAAAGACCACAAAAGCTAGTGACTGCCCGGCTCCACCGGCTGACCTTATGCCTTCGGATCCGCTAAATCAGACCTCAACAACAACCACTACCACCGAAACGGCGAGCGATACCAGTAATGTCGTTGACGAATTTTTAAATGGAGTTAATGAGGCGGCGGCAGAAGACCCGCTCTGGAACGGCTCAAGTTATACAAATGCCGAAGGGGATATGTCTAAAGCTCAAATTAGCTTGACCAAGGGTTACAATGCTTTCTTTGTTCCGTCGAATATGACATCTGTCGATGCCAGTGTTTTAGATATTGATAAATATGTCCTGTTTGAATTTAACGGTGATGGAACGAAGAAATGGTATTCTTCCGAAAGATCGGACTTGCCTAAATATTTACAGCCGGGAACCGGATATTATGTTTACTCTAGGTCCGATAACGTTAAAGTACCGCTCAAAGAGGTTTCCGGTGCTAAAACGGGTGTTCAGGTTCATCAAGGATGGAATCTTCTTGCAAATGACACGGACCAAGCCGCTAAATTATCAGAGCTTGTTTATAGTGTTGTTAAAACCGCCGCGTGTAAAACAACCGATTGCACTGAGAGTAAATCCCTGCGAAACCTCTACTCGTCGGGAAGGGCGTACAGCAAAATTTATGTTGTTTCAAACGACAAAGAGACCGATGCCGCAAAGGCCTTTCAGGTTTTGACTGTTGATGCCAATAACGCTGACTCTATAACTATCCCTACTGGTAAAATATTCTGGTTTTATCTGAAATAAAACAGCTTGTAATGCCTGAGAAACATGTTTTGATAAACCGCAAAGATAAGCGGTTTTCTTTTTTGCTCAATCAAATCAACGATTGCCCTGAAAAATTATTTTGCGTCGGTAATCTAAATCTCTTACAAGAAAAAAATTGCGTTGCGGTTGTTGGCTCAAGGCGAGCAACCAGTTACGGTCTGTCACAAGGTGAAAAAATTTCATGTGATTTGGCTCGTTGTGATATTACGATTGTTTCAGGGTTGGCTATTGGTATTGATGGAGCGGCTCATCGCGGAGCGCTTAGGGCACATGGCAAAACCATCGCTGTTCTGGGAACATCGATCAATGATTTCTATCCCCACACTCACATTGGCTTGGCCCGTGAAATTTTAAAACAAAAAGGTCTAATTATTAGTGAATTCGGTCCGGAGGATCCTTTTTTTATACAAAATTTTCTGCTTCGAAACAGAATTATTGCGGGATTGAGCCGCGCGACAATCGTTATCGAAGCGGCCGAAAAATCGGGGGCATTAGTAACGGCTGGTCTTGCCTTAAGTTATAACCGTGATGTTTTTGCCCTGCCCGGTGATGTTACGAGGTTAAATTCAGTCGGAACGAATAATCTCATTAAGCAAGGTGCATATTGTGTGACTGGCGCGAAAGATGTTTTAGATGTACTGGGGATAGAAGAAGGCAAATTAAATCTCGTAGATTTATCCAGCATAGAAAAGCTGGTTTTTGAGGTAATAAATACCCAAAAATCCGAATTCGATCAAATATTAAAAGAATCGAAGTTGCGCCCGGCGCAGTTAAATTCGACGCTTCTACAGCTTGAAATTAAGGGATTAATTAAGTTAACCAGCTCCGGTGAATATTCCAAGATTTGACATGGCTTGGATAATCGAAGAAAATAATCAGGCAAGGAAAACTATATGGCAAAGAAATTGGTGATCGTTGAGTCACCGGCGAAGGCAAAGACAATCAATAATTATTTAGGCAGCGACTACGAAGTCACCGCTTCTTTTGGTCATGTCCGCGACCTCCCTTCGTCTAAACTAGGGGTTGACGTGGAGCATAATTTTGAGCCCACTTATATCGTACCGGTCAAAAGTAAGAAAACGGTCAATTTGATTAAAAAAATGGCGGCTTCGGCCGACGAAGTTTTACTGGCAACGGACTTGGACCGCGAAGGAGAGGCGATTGCTTGGCATATAGCCGAGGCCATAGGCCTCGGAAGTGAAGAGTCAAAAGTGAAAAGTCAAAAGATAAAAAGAATTACTTTTGGTGAAATTTCGAAAACCGCAATTTTAGAGGCAATCAAACATCCGAGAGAGATTAATATAAATCTGGTTGATGCCCAGCAAGCCAGGCGCGTTTTAGATCGTTTGGTCGGTTACAACCTGAGCCCTCTTTTATGGAAGAAAGTATATAAGGGATTATCGGCGGGGCGTGTGCAATCGGTTGCGGTGCGTTTAGTTGTCGAGAAAGAGCGTGAAATAGACGCATTCAAAGCGCAGGAGTACTGGTCGGTTATAGCCGTTTTGGAAAAGTTGAAGAAAAATTTTGAAGCATCTCTGGTGGAAGCCGAGGGCAAAAAGATAGATAAGCTTACAATTCAAAACAAGGATGAAGCGGAAAAAATCGCCAAGCAATTGGAGAGGGGGACATACGAAGTTACGAGTATTAACCGCAAAGAAGAAGTCAGAAACCCATATGCGCCGTTTACAACATCGACCTTACAGCAGGAGTCATCAAACCGTTTGGGATATTCTGCCAAGCAAACAATGCGGTTAGCCCAAGGGCTATATGAATCCGGGTTGATTACCTATATGCGAACCGACTCAGTTAATCTCTCGCTCGGAGCGGTGGAAAGTATTCGTAAATATATAACAGATAAATTCTCTGCCGCACATTTATCGGGCAGTACGCGTAAATATCAAACCAAGGCCAAGCATGCGCAAGAGGCGCACGAAGCAATCCGTCCGGTTGATGTTTTTAAATCACCGGATACTCTTTCTGGAAAAGCCGACCCTCAACAGCTTAAACTTTACGATTTGATTTGGCGCCGCGCCATTGCATCGCAAATGAAAGAAGCAACGGTCGATGTTCTGGAAGTAAAGATTAAAAATAACGCATTTATATTTGTCGCCCGTGGTCAGGCAATCAAATTTAAGGGCTGGCTCGAACTTTATCCCGAAAGAATTAAGGAAGTGTCATTGCCCGCGCTCTCCGTTGGCGATAAGCCGAATTTAGTGGAACTAAAAAGAGAACAGCACTTTACCGAACCACCCGCCAGATATTCAGAAGCGACATTGATTAAGGCGCTTGAAGAAAAGGGGATTGGCCGGCCGTCAACGTATGCACCGACAATGTCGACAATTCAGGATAGGGGATATGTGATCAGGGAGAAGGGGAGATTGCGGCCCGAAAAAGTCGGTTTCGTCGTTAATGATTTATTGGTAGAAAATTTTGCCGACGTCATGGATTATACATTTACGGCCCAAATCGAAGATGAATTTGACGAAATTGCCGAAGGAAAAAGAGAGTGGCCCCGTGTTATCGCCGACTTTTATGGACCGTTTAGCAAAAACTTATCCGCGAGAACTGATAAAATCGAAAAACGGGATATGGATGAAAAACTTGATGAGAAATGTCCCGACTGCAAAAAGGGCCTAATTATCAAACACTCAAAAAGAGGGGTATTTATCGGTTGCACTGGGTTCCCTGATTGTCGCTATACCAGAAGTTATGTTGCACCAGAGGTTCAGCAGAAGATTGATGAGGCGCAAAATGCAATCAAGGACAGAAAATGCCCTACTTGTAAAAAGGACCTGAAGATCGTTAACGGCAAATACGGCCCCTTTATTGGCTGCACCGGATATCCAGAGTGCAAGTATATTGAGAAAGTAAAGAAATAATATGATTTTCGCTTTTCACCTTGCACGTACGGTTCTTCAAATGCGCATTGGAAAATCTTAGCGCATTTGAAACTTCCGAGGTGCATCGGTCAAAAATCGAAAATCGTAAACTAAAATTTTAAATCCATAATCCATAATTCATAATTCTAATCAGTATGGCTCGCTTACCAAAATCTATCCAAAATTTGATCGATGAATTTTCCCGCTTACCGGGCATTGGCCCAAAATCAGCGGCGCGGATTTGCTTTTATTTGCTTTCTAAATCCGAAGGAGATATCAAAGCCCTTGCCGATTCTGTTTATAACCTCAAAAGTAATTTAAAGACATGCACGAAGTGCTTTAATTTTGCGGAGAGCGAGCCCTGTGAAATTTGCGCCGATCAGGAGCGGAATATTTCAATTGTCTGTGTCGTGGAAGAGCCGTTGGACGTTTTGGCTATTGAGAGGGGAGGATTTGATGGTTTGTACCATGTTTTAGGCGGTGCGATTTCGCCAATTTCGGGAATTGGACCAGACGATTTAAGGATTTCGGAATTAATTAACCGTTTGAGGGCTGATTCTGATAAAATAAAAGAGGTGATTCTGGCGACCAATCCGTCCTTGGAGGGAGAGGCGACAGCAGTTTATCTCTCCGACAGAATTCGTCCGTTGGAAATAAAAGTAACACGTTTAGCTCGAGGTTTGCCGGTGGGGGGGGATTTGGAATATGCCGACGAACTAACCCTGTTGCGCTCACTCGAGGGAAGAAAGGAGTTCTGATGGAAAATAATAAAATTGAAGTTGACAAAATCGATGAAGCAAAATTTTGCCCAACCTGTGGTTTTGAAGGAAATGACGTGATGTGCCCTGTCTGTAATATCCCGATGGCATCGCTTAGCGCAGAAGTTGATAGAATCGCAAAAGCTGAGGAAAAGAAAAGTGATATTTTTGACGATGTTAGTTTGGAAAGCGAGCAAGAAAAAGAAGAAAAGAGCGAGAAAAACAACGATGAAAACGATACAACTCTATAACACCCTGACCCGTCGAAAGGAGAAAATTGTTCCGGACAAGGGAAATCTCGTCCGGATTTACTCCTGTGGCTTAACGGTTTACGATTACGCTCATATCGGAAATTTGCGTAAATATATTTTCGACGATCTCTTGGTCCGTACCTTCAAATATTTCGGCTATGAGGTGAAGCACGTCATGAATATCACTGATGTCGGGCATTTGACCTCAGATGCCGATGAGGGTGAAGATAAAATTGAAAAAGGCGCCAGACGCGAAGGAATGACAGCTTACGATGTGGCGCGCCATTTCGAAACATCATTTCTTGAGGATTTGAAACGCCTCAATATTGAAAAACCAGAGATACTGTGCCGTGCCACCGAGCATATCGATGATCAAATAAATTTAATTAAAACACTCGAAGAGAAGGGGTATACCTATAAGACCTCCGATGGAGTATATTTTGATACCTCCAAATCGAAAGATTATGGAAAGCTGGCGCGCCTTGACTTGGCAGGACAAAAAGAGGGAGCGAGGGTCGAAAGAAATCCCGAAAAGAAAAATCCAGCCGATTTTGCTCTTTGGAAATTCTCCCATCCGGGTGGTAGATCCTTCGACGTTGCTCAGGACGACGCTAAGGGTCGAAGAGAAATGGAATGGCCGTCTCCTTGGGGCGTGGGTTTTCCCGGTTGGCACATCGAATGTTCGGCGATGAGTACCAAGTATTTAGGTCAACCGTTCGAGATCCATACCGGCGGGGTTGATCACATACCGGTTCATCACACCAACGAGATCGCCCAATCAGAAGCGGCCTGTGATTTGCCTCTGGCAAAATATTGGGTTCATTCAGAGCACCTTTTAAATGAAGGCAAAAAAATGGCCAAGTCCGAAGGGAGTTTTTTACGCCTTGAGGATTTGGTGAAAAAGGGATATGAACCGTTGGATTTCCGCTACCTTTGTTTGTCGGCGAGCTTTCAAAGTAAATTAAGTTTTAGTTATGATAGCTTAACTCAAGCCAAAAATTCTTTGTCAAAACTAAGAGAGTTTGCCCAATCCATAGATGCAAAGAGTGAAATCAAGGGTGAAGGTGAGTTTTATAAAAACGCTTTAAATGAATTTGAAAATGCTATTGTCGATAATCTTAATACGCCAACTGCATTTGCTGTTATTTTTAATTCAATAAGTAATGCCCAAAGCAAAGGATACCTTGGGAGAATAGCGGGTGATTTCATCGAAAAGGTTGACCGGATTTTTGCCCTTGATTTAAATAGAGATGTAAAGATTCCGCAATCCGTGTACGAACTGGTGAAAAACAGGGAGCGGTTGCGGAACAAGGGTTTGTATGATGATGCGGACAAAGTTAGGCGTGAAATCGAAGACATGGGCTTTGAGGTTGAAGACCTAAAAGACACGACGCGAATTCTTCAAAAATAGGCCGTACTCTTGACATCTGACCTGTTTTAAGCTATTATATTCTGATTAGATAAATCAGCAGAGTGATTTAATAACGCAGCGAGATGATTTAAAAATTGAGGAGGGCAATGCCCTTCTTTTTGTTGGGTTAATCAGTTGGGCAGAGGTCTAGCTGGGATCAGGGAGAGTTGCTCCGCACTGACGGAGCAGGCCCCTCCTTCTCTTTTCCTGGCTAGACCCCTGCCCGTCTTTTTCCGACGGAAAAGTGCATTTTGACATTATGTTAGTAAGTAACCGCCTAGCGGCGGAAATTCGCCGCTTGTGCGGCTAAGGGGGATAATCAAATGAAAGCGAGCGTTTGGGTCGTGGTTTTGATGTTTGTCGTTCTGGTCGCCATCACGGCAGCCGAAGCGCAGACGCCGGAACTTGCCGGCCCTGTGCAAGCGGTCCCCACCGGACCCGACTTTGAGATTTCCGACACCGATAAGGTGCTCGGTATCGTGGCGCAAGCCGTCGGGTACACAGGGCCACTTCGAACGTCTGGATACTTCCAGACCGCAGTCACCGGAGCTTCGGCAACGGTGATCCTCGCCTTCATTAAGGCGGGGCAGATTGTCTGTCCCGTAACCTTTAACGTAATCGTGGGTGGTAATCCCGCCGAGATACAGACGCCCCTTGGGGTGTTTATATCGAAACGTCAGGATCTAACCTACGAAAACGGGAGGAAGGTAACCGTGTTTACCTCTGGGCAAAAGCTAGTCGTCTTCTTTGACGGCCGTTGCGTCTTGGGTAATCCGGACCCCAACGATCCAACACACCAGATAATCGTGCCCAGCGATGGACGCGCTTTCTGGGGTGTGATCGACCTCGACCTACAAACGTCGTTTACCCCGCCTCCCGTCGCCCCTGTCATTGGCCAAGCCGCGCTCGCGCGCATCGCATGGTACCGGCAGGCCGCCGCCGAGAAGGGGATAAAGGCGGCTCTCGTCGTGGTCCTCGATGCCAACGGGGAACTGATGTATGGGGCTAAAGCGAGCGTTCTTGTCACCAAACCGAACGGCGGATCGTATCTGCCGGTCAGTGGTATGGGTGACGGAATTGTCGCCTTCTACGATTTCGCCGGTGGCGAAACCGTTCACGTCTACATTGACGGCAGAGAAGTGCTTGCCGACATCTACGGCAAGCCCCTGCCCGCCATGACAGTTGCCGGACAAGAGACAGTCATCTTTGTCCAGGGAAAAATAGGAACTAGCTCGCCCGTGAGTCAGACAACGCTAAACCGACTCGCGGCCTATGGGCTGGTGCCAGACCGGCTGAGTGAGAGTCACGAGTTCCAGTCAACTGGCGCTCGGGGCTTTAGAATCCCGTTTCTAGCTGTCCTGGTTGACGGCAACGGGAATCTTGACCCCAACACGCCGTTTCACCTCGAGATCGTCGATCAGGCCGGAAATCGCTTCCGAAACCTATCGGCGACTAACGACGGAATCATCTGCCTTGCGGATGTAGTAGTCGGGCAGAGAATCTCCGTCTTCGTCAATAACGTCGAGGTTGTCAAAACGCTCGACTCCAAGATGAACCTTCCCATCATAACGCGGGAGGGCATCGGCAACCTCATACTAGTCAGTCAAGGAGGAAGATAAGAATGAGAACCACGTTTGCGGTCATGATGGTGCTGGTGATGTGCGTGCTGGGGGGTGCTTCGGTGCCTGTGCACGCTGACGACGTCAAAGACCTCTTCATGGGGTCTGACGGTGCCTACATAAACCTCACGTTCCCGGGGGCGGATCTTTGCCTCCAGGTCTGGGATTACGACAAGAAGATGTTGTTGTTCCCAACGGACTCGATTCAGGGTTCTACAGGGTATGCAACATTCGACAACATCCGCATAGGAGTTCCGAGGGGGCTTCTCCTGCACGGGGTTATCAACCCCCACTACGAGCAAGACAAGGTTGGACGTATCGTGCCGTACTTGGCCGGTACCCCGATGGAAATCGTTAAGGTGTGTCAGGACGACACGCCACAGGAGGTCTTTGACAAGGTCTTCGACGATGCGATCGCGTCCGATCACTGTACCAAGATGCATGGCACGCGGCCCGGTCAGGCCGCCTACTGCGCAATAGATCGCTACCCGCAGTTTGTTATCAACACCGACCGGGTTCCCACTGGTGGTTTCACGGTCGAGATCAATGTCGAACAGAAGGACAAGCCGCGGCTGAAAGCTTCGAGCCGCGTCACCTTCTTCGTCAGCGATCCGGTTGTTGAGAAGAGGTTCCTAAGGTATGACGATGTGACGGGCGACGAGGGTCCGCCTCCGGTACCTCCAGTTCTACCTCCAACACCTCCGGTTTTGCCTTCCACGGCACTCCCCGCCTACACCCCTCCCACCATCGCCCCTGTCATTGGCCAAGCCGCGCTCGCGCGCATCGCATGGTACCGGCAGGCCGCCGCCGAGAAGGGGATAAAGGCGGCTCTCGTCGTGGTCCTCGATGCCAACGGGGAACTGATGTATGGGGCTAAAGCGAGCGTTCTTGTCACCAAACCGAACGGCGGATCGTATCTGCCGGTCAGTGGTATGGGTGACGGAATTGTCGCCTTCTACGATTTCGCCGGTGGCGAAACCGTTCACGTCTACATTGACGGCAGAGAAGTGCTTGCCGACATCTACGGCAAGCCCCTGCCCGCCACGACCGTAGCCGGACAAGAGATGTCATTCTTCGTCCGTGGACAGTAAGGAGGAGGAAGAAAGATGAAAAAGTATCTCATGATACTGATGGTGCTGATGATGGTGGTGATGGCCGGCGCGGCGATAGCGCAGAACGCGCCTGACCCCACGCCCCAGACAGTGACGGTTACGACCACGAAGCTCTACGACGCGAACCCGGCTAGCGCCGAATTCTTCAACCAGCACAAGTTGCTGGTCTTCAGCCGGACGAGCCGAAATGGCGAACAGACAGACGTCGTCCGCGAGGGCAACTTCTACGCGGAGTGCTTCGTTGACGGCAACGTCATCCGTGTTAAGAGATGCGGGAACGTTGTCTATCAGGTTGAGGTTCAGGAAGAGACCTCAATCACGATTCCAACTCCGGTCTGCACAACCGGCCCCACTGGCCCTCCCGGACCTCCCGGTCCGCCCGGGCAAAGCATCCAGGGCCCTCCCGGACCTCCCGGTGAGTGTACGTCATTCGCCCAGCTCACCCAAGCGCCGTGTCCGTCGCAGGTTGTGGTCAGAGAGCGGATTCTTCAACCGATCTATGAAGTCCGCAATATCTGGCCCTCCCTCTCCGGCAACGGTGGCTTTGCCCAGCAGCCGGTACAGTGCGGCGGAGGCAACGTTGCGGTTGTCGCTGGAACACCCGGAATTCTCGGCGGCCTGATCGGAATCGCCTCGGGCAACCTAACAGCTCGCCGCGCTGGCGATTTCATCGTCACGGCGACCGCCAACGGTGGCTATGCGACTGGTGGCAATGCGACCGGAGGTCAAGGAGGAGATGGAGGCAACGGGTACGGCTACGGAGCCGCGGCCGCGGCTGCCTCGTCGAGTAGCTCCTCGACCTCGGCCGTTCCTGGTGCGGCGGCCGGTACCTCGGGCTCTGGCGGATCCTCCGCTGGCGCCCCCTAGCAGAGGGGAATCAAACAGGGGACGGACACTTCAGTGTCCGTCCCCCTCCCAACTTCTTTTAAACAGCATTGTGGCTTAGGCCCCAACCTGGTCAAAAGAAATTGACTCGCGATCGGTCGAACGCGCAAATAATTTAGAATTTAGGAGACAGAATGAATAAATTAGCAATTAGCTTAATAGTTGCTATGTTGAGCGCAGGAACAGCTTACGCTGCTTCCTCTAGCTCGTCTTCAACAACTAGCTCGAGCGTAGCAGTAGTCAATGATGGTGGTTCTGCAGCGGCATCTTCGGGTGGCGCGGGCAGTTCTTCAGCTTCTGGTGACAGCACAAAACATGCTGTTGGTGGTGGCGCATCATCCTCAAGCTCTGGCTCAACATCCTCGGTTGCCGCAGTCGCTACTGATCAGGGCTCTGCCGCAGCGGGATCTTCGTCTGGAAGTTCGTCTTCTGCATCGGGTGGGTCTGGTAGCTCCAGCAGCAATTCAGCAACATCAGCCGCCGCCGCAGTTTCGAGCTCTAAGACAACACCAACGCCTAAGAAGTTAGCTAGCGCCAAAAGTGAAGCTAAAACATCTGGCACGTTGCCAAAAACCGGAATCGAACTTGCCCTCCCGGCCTTAGGGTCGCTTGGTATTGGATCGGTTAGTGCTCTTGCGCTTCGTGCAAGAAAAAGATTCGGCTTCATCAAAGCCAACCTTTAATTGCGAAACCGCTCTGCGACAAAGTCAGATTTAATTTCTGTCGTAAGTTGAGTAAGCCCCAACATCCTTTAGATAAAGGGTGTTGGGGAAGATAAGCAAAACCCCGTCGCATGACGGGGTTTTGTGTTATAAATACTTTGAGTTTTTAGTCGTTTTAAGGTACAATTCAAGGTATGGAAAAGAGCGAATTGCATAAATTACTAAAAATCGAAGAAAAAGAGCAGAGGGTCAAAGAGCTCGAGAATCAAATGCAAGACCCTTCTTTTTGGGCTGACCGCGAACACGCAACGGTCTTAAGCCAAGAATTATCCGCAATTAAAAATTTGATTGATAAATTTGAAAATGCCCAAAGCGATGACGAAATTAACGAACTGGAAAGTGAAACTTTATTTTCAGGAGAATTTGATGAGAAGGGTGCAATTCTATCTATTCATGCCGGAGCAGGTGGAACAGAAGCGCAAGATTGGGCTCAAATGTTGATGAGAATGTATCTGCGTTTTGCCGAGAAGCATAATTTCAAGACAGAAATTTTAGACGAATCAAAAGGGGAAGAGGCGGGTATAAAAAGCGTGGCAATAAAAATTGCCGGTCTTAATGCTTACGGAAATCTACGGTCAGAAGCAGGCGTTCACCGCTTGGTTAGGATTAGCCCATATGATGCTGATAAGGCCAGGCATACCTCGTTCGCCTTGGTTGAGGTTATTCCGGAATTCGAAGAGTTATCGGACGTTGAAATTCCCGAGAAAGAATTAAAAATTGATGTTTTCCGCTCTGGTGGTCATGGTGGACAATCGGTTAACACCACCGATTCGGCGGTAAGGATTACCCACCTGCCTTCTAAGATTGTTGTTTCGGTCCAAAACGAGAGAAGTCAGTTGCAAAACAAAGAAACGGCGATGAAGATTCTTAAAACGAAACTCAAGTTACGCCAAATTGATGAAAAAAAAGCCAGAGAAAAGGAAATTATTGGCGGGCATACTTCGGCCGAGTGGGGAAATCAAATCCGCTCGTATGTATTGCAGCCATACCAGCAGGTCAAGGACCATCGCACGGGGTTAGAATCAAGCGACCCTCTGGCAACCCTTGACGGTGACCTGGATAATTTTGTAGAATCATACCTTGAGGCAGAAAAAAGAAAGGAATAAAATGTTTGATAAAGCCAAGCAGTTGTATCAATTGCAGAAAAAAGCCAAGGAAGTTCAAAAAGAACTGCGCAATACGGAAATCGAAGCTAAAAGCACAGATGGACTTATAAGTATTGTTTTCTCGGCAGACCAGAAAATCAAAGAGATTAAAATTGACGAATCGCTTTTAAGCTCGGAGCGCAAAAGAGAACTCGAGGATAAATTAGTTAGGATTATTTCCGAAGGATTATCCCGCGTTCAAGCAGTTGCGGCTGAAAAGACGAAGGGTTTGATGGGGGAGATGGGAATAAATCTCCCCGGGATGTAAGTTAAAGTAAAAGGTAAAAGCTAAAAAGTAAAAAGTTAACACATAAATTTCAATGAAATTAATCGTAGGGTTAGGAAATTTGGGTAAAGAGTACGGGGCAACGCGCCACAATGTTGGTTTTTGGGCTGTAGATTACTTAGCCGAAAAAGTGCTAAAGGGCGAAAAGTTTAAATTAGAAAAAAAATTCAACGCTGAGACAGCCGAGATAAATTTTCAAAGCCAACAGCTCTTGCTTGTTAAGCCACTGGCATTTATGAACAAATCGGGTGAGGCGGTTTCAAAAATCGCGCAGTACTACAAGGTTGATCCAACTGACATAATTATTGTTTGTGACGACACGTATTTGGAGGTTGGCCAGGCAAGGGTCCGCTATTCAGGCCAATCAGGTGGTCACAATGGGTTGGAATCAATAATTTCAGAGCTTGGCAGCGATTTTTGGCGCGTGAGAATTGGGATAGGCGATCAAGGCGGTCTTAAACTTGAAGATTATGTTTTGCAAAAAATGCCAAGCAAAGATCGCAAAATAATTGATCAAATTATTGACATTGCACTCAAGGATGTGGTAGATTCAATTGCTGGCAATAATTTAGAAAATAAATCTTACAAAATTAATTAATTCCCCGAAGGGGAATCTGGTGGGAGCCCAGCACATTTACAAGAATGCTGGGCGTTTGAACCACTTGGAGGGAAAATGGCAAAAAAAAGCGCAGGTCAAAAAGAGGAAAAAGCTCTCGAGCAAGTGATAATCGAGGATAATGTCGTTGCAGAAGAGAAAAAGGCACAAAAATTATCCGAAATTGATGAACCCAGCTCTCCAGAACACAACATTTCCGGGCAGGAAGTAGACATTGAGGATGTAGAAGAAGAAACCGGTACAAAGGAAGAAATCGCTCCAGAGGTATCTGCAATTAACACTGACACGGAAGCCGCGCTTGAAGCTGATGCCAAAAACGAGCCAAAGAAACAAAAGAAGTCAGAAAAAAATGAGGGAAAAAAATCTCGCAAAGTTTCAAAACCCAAAACAAGATCCAAACAATATCTGAAGCGTGCCGAGAAACTCGATCATAAAGTTCATCCTTTGTCTGAAGCAATCGACGCAGTTAAGGAAATGTCCTATTCAAAATTCGATGGAACCATAAGTTTGGCTATAAGAATCGAAAAAAGCAAGAAAGCTGAAGATGCCCCACGCGGCACAATCCGCTTGCCCCATGGTACGGGAAAAGCTCTTAAAGTCGAAATCGCAACAGAGGAAATGATCGAAAAAATAAAAAAGGGGGAAACGGATTTCGATATATTAGTTGCTACGCCCGAAATTATGCCGCAGCTTGGAGCTGTTGCTAAAATCCTAGGTCCTAAAGGGAAAATGCCAAATCCGAAAGACGGTACGGTTGTTGAAGATCCCAAAAAGGCAATAGAGGATTTAAAGAGTAATATTGTCCGTTATCGCTCTGATTCGGGAAATAACTTCCACCTTCCGATTGGTAAGGTTTCATGGGATAAAGCAAAGCTCGAGGAAAACCTAAAAACAGTATTCAAGTCCTTCGCCCGCTTTAAAATTGCCTCAGCAACTTTATCAGCTACGATGGGTCCTGGAATCAAGGTTGAAGCAATCAAAGGTTGACATAATCAAATAATTTTGTGATAATAACTGTACCTGAGAAAGCCGGTCCCCCGATGGGGGTTAATCCGAAAGGGCCTGCCGAGGTAAAACAATAGTTTTTTGTTTTGTCTTGGCGCGAAAGCGCCTTTTTAAGTAACAAGAGGAAAAATGAAATTAACAAGAGTTCAAAAAGAGCAATCGTTGGGCGAATTAAAAGAATTACTACGCGATTCTTCGGCGACAATCGCTTCTAATTATTCCGGTTTATCGACCGCCGAAATTACCGAACTTAGAAAAAATCTTAAAGAAAAGGGGGTCCGGCTAATCGTTACCAAAAACACATTGGTTAAGAAAGCCCTAAATGAGTTAAAACTTGAAATGGATCAGGAAATCCTAGACCAGCCCTTAATTTTCGCGTTTGGGGCAGACGAAGTCGAGGTTTCAAAAGAGCTTTATGAATTTGCGAAAGCACATGAAAACCTGAAAATATTAAGCGGATTTGTCCTGGGTGAAAAAGTAGGCAAAGAACAGGTTTCATCGCTGGCATTGCTTCCAAGCCGGGAAGAGTTGCACGGGAAACTGGTTGGCGTTATTGCCGGCCCACTAACCGGATTTGTTAATGTTTTATCCGGAAATATGAGGGGATTGGTTAGCGTGTTGAGTCAATATCAAAAACAAATTGAAGGTTAATTAATAAATTTGAAAGGAATCAAAATGGCAGATGAAGAAAAGAAGGAAGAAAAAGAGGAAGTAGCTGAAGAGGTAAAAGAAGAAGCTGCTAAGGAAAAAGCCGAGGAAGTAAAAGAAGAACCAAAAGTCGAGGAGAAGGTTGAAGGAAAACCAGCTGATCAGCCTACGGTTGACCAGCCGAAGGCCGGGAAGCCGGTTGAAAAACCAAAACCAACAGGTAAGTTCAAGGATTTAATTAAAAATATCGAAGAGCTTTCCGTCGCTGACTTGGCAGAACTTGTCAAAGCGCTTGAGGAAAGATTTGGTGTTTCTGCCTCTGCTGCTCCGGTTGCTGTAACTGGCGCTGCTTCAGGTGTTGCTGACGCCCCCGAAGAAAAATCAAACTATACGGTTATGCTCAAAGACGGTGGTGCTCAAAAAATCGCTGTTATCAAAGCAGTTCGCGAAATCAATCAGGAATTAGGATTAGTTGATGCCAAGAATCTTGTTGATGGTGCACCAAAAGAAGTAAGAAAAGATTTGCCGAAAGCAGAAGCCGAAGAAGCCAAGAAGAAACTTGAAGCTGCTGGTGCAACAGCGGAGTTAGTATAAAGAGCGTTCGCATATCGACATGAAAGCACGCAGTTCCCACTTCCTGCGAGCGGGCCTGCTCAGTCTCAGCAAATTGTCCCCGTGGGAACCAGGCCAGTTTGTCTATGACACGGCCTTCATAGCTAATGTGCTCAATTATAAGAAATGAGAATCAGCCCCGCCAAAAGCGGGGCTGATTTAGAAAAATGTTCGAATACAAAATCAAGACAAGATCTAAAAAATCTAAAGCACGTATCGGGGAGTTTACAACACCTCACGGTGTTATTGAAACTCCGGTTTTTATGCCTGTTGGAACAGTTGGTGCGGTAAAGACAATGACACCAAACGATCTCGAAACTGTCGGGTCACAAATTATTCTTTCAAATACTTATCATCTTTATTTGCGTCCGGGTGAGGATTTGATTGAAAAAGCGGGTGGTTTACATTCGTATATAAAGTGGCCGCATCCTATTTTGACCGACTCGGGTGGTTTTCAGGTTTTCTCGTTAGGAGAAGGAAGGCGGGAGAACAGGGGGGATTTTCCAATCAAAAAAGCCAAAGTTGATGATCGCGGGGTAACTTTTTACTCACACCTAGACGGATCAAAGCATTATTTAGATCCTGAAAAATCAATAAAAATCCAGGAAAAACTAGGGGCTGACATTATAATGGCATTAGACGTTTGTCCACCCGCGACAGCGACGCGCACCGATGTAGAAAAGGCGATATCCGCAACCCACCTTTGGCTTGAAAGATGCATCAAAGCAAAAAAACGCAAAGATCAGGCGCTTTTTCCGATTTGCCAAGGCGGGGTGTTTAGAGATTTAAGGGAGAAGTCGGCTCGGCACATCAACGATCTGAATATGCCAGGCAATGCTATTGGTGGTGTTTCGGTAGGGGAGACAAAGGAGAAAATTTACGAGGTTGTCACCTGGTGCACTGAAATTTTAAACGAAAACAAGCCGCGATATTTGATGGGGATAGGTTATCCGGAAGATATTGCTCGCGTTATACCGCTTGGGATTGATATGTTTGATTGCGTCTTGCCCACACGGCTGGCAAGACACGGTTTGTCCTGGGTTAAAAGTTTAAAAGGCAAAAAACTTAAAAACCTTAAATATTCATACGAAAGCATTGATTTAAAAAGATCTATCTTTAAGAAAGATTTAGGGCCAATTTCGGATAATTGCGGGTGCTACACCTGCAAAAAAGGTTTTTCAAAAAGTTATTTGCGCCATTTAATACAAGAAAATGAGCCACTCGGCATTCATTTGGTAACCGAACACAATCTCTATTTTGTGCATATCTTGGTATCCGACATCAAAAGCACCATCAGAAAAAATCTTGCATAACATTCAACCAGTTCTCTTCTTATTTGCGGAGCTTCTTTTTGGTATAATACAACTTGAGGGACAATGGTTGACTATTCAACGGTAAATTCTCAAGCAATCAGCCCATACTCGTTTTTGATTTGGGCGAGTATAGGGTTAGTTATTTTAATTCTAATTTATTTGCTTTACCGCAGATATCTAAAATCGCACCTCGTTAAGAGAGCAAACGACCTGGTAATTCTTGAGGTTAAAGTTCCCAAGAAATTCGAGAGGCATGAATACGAAAGCTTGAAAACCGTTGCGGATATCACTTCTTACTCAGAACAGTTTTTTGCGTCTTTAAGCGGTCTTTACGAAGGAGGAATGAAGGGTTTGTTCAAGGGCCAACCTGTTATTTCGTTTGAATTCGTTTCAAAAGACAAGGAGATTATCTTTTTCGTGGGTGCTCCCAGATCACACGTTGATTTAATCCAAAAGCAAATTCAAAGTTTTTATCCGAACGCCAGTATTGAACCAAGCAATGAATTCAGGATTTTCAAAGAAGGATTAGAGGTTTCTTGCAGCTCTGTCTCAACTTCCAGAAGCTTTGTCTTTCCAATTAAGACATTTAGAGAATTTGAGTATGATTCAATCTCCACCATCACCAACTCTCTATCTAAAATAGGCGAAGGATCAAGGGCGGCGGTTCAGATTCTGGTTCGGCCGATTAGTCAGGGTTGGAGAGGTCAGCTCGACTGGATTATGCGCAGGATTCAGGAGGGAAAAAGTATACCGCTCGGGGTATCATGGTACAACAAGTTGGGGCATTTTCTTGGTCAGTTTATTTCGTCTTCGGCGAAAGGGGATGATCCGCTTAAAAAAACTACACCAATACAGGAGGAAACACTCAAGCTTTTAACCCAGAAGGGTTCAAAAACTGGGTTTGAAGTCCAGATCAAAATTCTCTCAATGGCAGAAACAAAGCTCGAGGCAGATTCTAATCTAAAAAACATTTTTAACGGTTTGTCGCAATTTTCTGCTCCGGACAGAAATGGTTTCAAGCTTCATCCAGTCACAGATAAAAACAATTTTTTGACTCACTACATCTTGCGTTCCTTCCTCGGCTATAGAAAAATGATTCTTAATTCTGAAGAGTTGGCCAGTATTTATCACTTTCCGTCTGAGAGCTTGGACACGCCTGGTATAAGATGGTTTATGGCCAAGCGCGCCCCAGTTTCAGCTGCTCTGCCAAAAGAGGGCATTATTCTCGGCAAAAATGTATATCGCGGCGAGGAAATACTGGTACGACTCAAAAAGGCCGACCGCCGCCGCCACCTCTACTCAATTGGAATGACCGGCACAGGTAAGACAACGCTATTTGAGTCAATGATTCTTCAGGATATAAGATCCGGCGAGGGTGTGGCCGTTTTTGATCCGCACGGCGAATTAGTAGAAAAACTCATCGGAAAGATCCCACGCGAAAGGGCAGAAGATGTAATTTATTTTGATCCGTCTGATACGGCGCGTCCCTTGGGGTTAAACCTGCTTGAATGGAAAACAAAAGAGCAGAAGGACTTTTTAGTGCAGGAAGCAATCCAAATTTTTTATAAACTTTTTGATCCAAACCAACAGGGCTTTGTTGGTCCGCAATTTGAACACTGGATGAGAAACGCGGCCCTGACCCTTATGGATTATCCTGGGGGCGGCACGTTAATTGAAATTCCAAAACTTTTCACTGATGATGCCTTTAGGGATGAAAGGGTGGGGGCGCTAAAGGATCCTGTGGTCAAGGCGTTCTGGGTCCAGCAGTTGGCAAAAACAGCCGATTTTCATAAATCGGAAATGTACAATTATTTTATTTCGAAATTCGGCCGGTTCATGACAAATATAACCATGCGAAACATAATCGGGCAGGCGAAGTCCGCCTTTGATCTGCGCGAAGCGATGGATTCGGGCAAAATCCTTCTTATTAATTTAGCTAAAGGAGAAATAGGGGAGATCAACAGCAATCTTTTGGGTATGATTTTCGTGGCAAAATTATTTACCTCCGCGCTTTCAAGATCGGATGTCGAGGAGGAAAAGCGCCGGGATTTTTATCTATATGTTGATGAGTTTCAAAATTTTGCCACCGATACCTTTGCCTCGATCTTGTCTGAGGCCAGAAAATTTCGTCTCGATCTTTGTATTACAAATCAATACATCGCTCAAATTCCCGAATCAATTAGGGACGCAATCATCGGAAACGTTGGAACCTTAGTTTCGTTCAGAGTAGGCGTGCCGGATGCGGAATTTATGGCCAAGGAATTTGAACCCGTAGCCGACCAATTTGATTTGAACCAAATTGATGCTTACAACGCTTATGTTAAACTGTTAGTAGATAATGCGCCGACTAAACCGTTTAGTATGCAGACGATCAAGGATAATGTGGCTGAAAATGCGCAAATGAGCAAAGCGATACAACAACTGTCACGTTTAAAATACGGCCGTGATGTTGCTGTGGTGGAAGCGGAAATTAGCGAGAAAATGAAAATATCCGCACAACCCCAACCAACCAAGGATTTGGCTAGAGAGGCAAAGTTATAAAATGATTAAGGCACCTGCGAAACCAATTTACGACCCGAACGATTATGTTTTGGTCAAAATTTTAGTGCCTAAAAATAACGAGAAAGGTCCGACCGCCGCCGAGCTATTTTTTGCCGCCCTGCATGGAACGTTTGACTACTCGGCAAGATATCAGCCAGTGATGAGCTTTGAGATTGTTTCAATTAATAAGTACATTCAATTTTATTTTTACGCGCCAAAATATCTCAAGGAATTTGTCGAGGGACAGCTTTATGCCCAATATCCCGCGATTGAGATATCAATCGCTGACGACTACGCCTCGAAAATGCTCTATCAAAAATCAACAGTTGGATTAGATTTAAAAACCACCAAAGACGACGTTTACCCAATAAAAACCTTTGAAAGCTTCGAAGACGATCCGATGTCGGGAATTACCAGTATTTTAAGTCAGCTTGATGCTGAAGAAGAGCTTTGGATTCAAATCTGCGTGACCCCAGCCGACGATTCATGGCAGAGGAAGGGGATTGCCTACTCTTCAGCAATACAGGCGGGGAGAGATCCGTCAGAGCCAATTTGGAAATCACTGGTTAAGGGTGTCTTTGGAGCAGTTAAAGACGTGGGCAAACCCGCCGAGGGAGCCACAACACAACAGACGGTTTCGATCTCCAGTCCGCAGGCAACCGCACTTAAAGGGATTGAGGACAAAACGACCAAACTTGGATTTAAAACAAAAATCAGAATTGTTTCGCTCTCAAACGATCCAATTAAAGCGAAACAGAGATTAAACGCGGTCGTGGGTGCATTTAAACAATACAACACGGGTAACATGAACGGTTTTATTCAGGGCCGGCTCATCGAAGGCGAGCCGATAAAAGAGCTCTACAAGAGTCGTGCTTTAGGACCGGATGCAAACATTTTAAACATCGCTGAGCTTGCTTCAATATTTCACCTTCCGAGTGAAAACGTGGCGACTCCCACGATGGATTGGGTCGGCGCCAAAAAGGGTGAGCCACCGCAGAATATCCCGCTTATTAAAGAAGTTTCATCTGAGAATTTGTCTTTGGTTGGCGAAACAAACTTCAGGAACACAATTTCTAAATTTGGTATTAAAATTAAAGACCGGGCGATGCACATTTACGCAATAGGAAAAACCGGTACTGGTAAATCGACCCTACTTGGAAATATGATCGTCGACGATATTGTTAAGGGCAGGGGAGTTGCCGTTGTTGACCCACATGGCGATTTGATTTCCGACGTTTTGGAATATATCCCGGATGAGAGGATTGAGGATGTTGTTTATTTTTCACCCGCCGACCGGGATTATCCTATAGGCTTCAATTTACTCGAAAGCGTTGATCCACAATATAAAAATATTGTTGCTTCTGGAATCGTCGGGGTATTCAAAAAAATATTTGGTGAATCGTGGGGACCGCGTCTCGAATATATTTTAAGAAACGTCGTCTTAGGTCTTTTGGATTATCCGGGCGCAACGATGCTTAGTATTATCAAGATTTTAACTGATACTAAATTTAGAAGGGGAGTTGTTGACAAAATCGAGGACCCCGTCATCAGGGATTTCTTCTTAAATGAATATGAGCGGTATGACCAGAAATTCAGAACGGAAGCGGTTGCGCCGATTCAAAACAAGGTCGGGCAATTTTTGTCCTCAACTGTTATCAGAAACATTGTTGGTCAGGAGCACAGCACCGTCGATCTGCGCGAAGTTATGGATAAGAAAAAAATCTTGTTAATTGATCTTTCGATCGGAAAGATAGGGGAGGACAACAGTGCGCTTCTCGGATCGATGTTAATTACCAAAATTCAAATGGCGGCGATGAGCCGGGCGGATATGAAGAGGGAAGAAAGAGTCCCGTTTTATCTGTACGTTGATGAGTTTCAGAATTTTGCCACCGATTCATTTGCCGTTATTCTTTCGGAATCAAGGAAATACGGCCTGTCGCTAACCGTTACCAACCAGTATATTGCCCAAATGCCAGAAAATGTAGCTAATGCGGTTTTTGGAAACGTGGGCACATTAATTGTTTTCAGAGTTGGTGCCAGTGATGCAGATATGCTACAGAAAGAATTTGTTCCAGTTTTTGAACCGGCAGATTTAACGAACCTGAACAACTATACAATATATGTCAAAATGGCAATCGACGGTGTAACCAGCACGCCGTTTTCGGCAAAAACATTGTTAACGGATTTTGACAAAACAAACAACACCGAGAAAGTAGTTGCTCAATCAAGGCAAAAATATTCAAAAAACCGCACCGACATCGAGGAAGAAATTAAGAAAAAACTAGAAGTAACAATGCCAGACGAAGTAATCAAGAGTCTTAATTTACAAGGCGGGGGAGTGGCGCCAAAAAGAGATATCGCAAGTCCAGATACGAAGGCGCCCGAAGGACATCCGGAGGAGAACCGGCCCGAAGAATCGCGCTCTCCCAAAATGGCGGAGGATTATGATCAAAAAAAATGGTATTTTATCAATCGAACTAATTACCGGCGAGCCGCTGAGAAAAATGAGGATGGTACCAGGAGGAAGGAAGGTGGCACAATGGAAGGTGAAAAGAACGGGGATAGTGAACTAAAACCGGCTCCAGCTGCTGCCAAAGACCCAGAAGAGAACAAGCGGTAGGGTTTTGTCGGTGAAAAACAACAGGGAAGGGCAGAGCAGTACTCCTATATTGTGCGACATCGGAATAAACTTATTCTGGTCTTGTTGGGGTGGTATGGAGTGTCAACGTGGGTAATTCGCTGGTAATGTTATCGAAATGAACGCGTTAATGGGGGCCAAATTGTGGCCCAAAAACAGAGATATTGAGGGCAAGAACAATGGGTAAAAAAAGCGAGAGTTTTCGGCCCGTATAAAGGTATGTGAGCAAGATTTGAAGTGACACAATGCAAACGTAAAAGTGGAGGCGGTTTAGCGGTTAGCGATAGGCATTAATTGTAGGTGAAAAAACCGAATGAACGAACATAAATGATCAAACCGAAATCAGAACGGTTAATTCTGTGATTGGGTCGCACAATATACCTTTTACGACAACGGTGGGTTGTCGTAAAAATATCGTGACTGTATTGGCACGAGAAGCGATGTATTTGTTTATTAACAACGGAAAGTTAAATTCAGAGCTTTTACACAACCGTATGTCCCCTTTTATATCTTATAAAAATGGACACTTTTAAGACCCAACTAAACGTGGTAAAAAACCTAGATATACGTCATAAATAACGGTCGTAAAAGCGCAATTTGAACCTGTTCTTGCCACTGTAGTCGCCGTAGACGCATTTTTATTAGTTGGTCGACAAATCGATCAGCTAAGTTAAATTTTGATCAAGTAAATTCACGGTCGTTTTTAAAAAATTATAATCGACCTAAAAACACATAAATTAAAAATATAATTTAACAAAAACGGCCAAAAAATAAGCCGATAATTTCGGCTTGAATTTTGTCCATTATTTAGACTGTTCCACCCACTCCTCGCCGCTAGAACAAATGTTATTATAAATTTTAAACTAAAAATTCTAAATTTTCTTTCACCACTCCCCCACTTCGGCTATATGGTATGGTATATTTTACGTCTTAGAGGACTCTCTTTTACGCTTAAGATATTCGTACCACATCACCAAGGTGGGCGCCGCGATAAAGATTGAACTATATGTGCCGATTGCGATCCCGATTGCCAGCATAATAACAAATGGCTGGATTGTCGAACCGCCCAAGATAATCATGGCAACCAAGACCAAGATGACCGTCAGAGAGGTATTCAGTGATCTCGCAAACGTTTGATTGACGCTGGTGTTGGCATTGTTAGCTAATGAATTTTGCGGATTTTTGATAATATTTTCTCTCACCCGGTCGAAGATAACAATTGTGTCGTGTACCGAAAACCCTAAAATTGTTAAAATTGCCACAATAATCATACTATCTATTTCAAACCCTAAGACTCTGGCCAGAATACAGAAAACTGCAGAAGAAACGGCTAAATCATGAACTAAAACGCCAATTGCGATCGAACCAAACGCCCAAGGTGAAACCGATCTCGGAACTGCCCTAAATGCGTAAGCCAAATAGATAATAATTAACACAGACGCAATCAATATTGCGTAAATAGCCTTTCTGGTTAAATCTGCTCCGACGATACTTCCGATTGACTGGTGCTGCAAGACCGTAACTCCGGCGAATGTCTTATCTAGCTCCCCTGCAAATTGATTATATCCATCCCCTTCAAGCGTCTTTGTCCTGATGATAAATTGGTTTGCCCCCGACTCCTGCACAACGACTTCCCTGCTCCCTAAAATATCAACAATCTTTGTTCTGGCGTCTGTTACAGAAACATTATCAGCTGTTTTAATCTCGACTAAAGTTCCTCCCGTAAAATCGATACCAAAACTGGGACGAAAGAATATAATCACCAAAATTGCCGCAACTGCCAAGCTGACCGAAAGGATAATCCAAAATTTTCTAAGTGCGATTATATTCATGTTTGTTTGTTTTTAATAAATATTCTTAAGATATTTCTCGTGACAATGATCGAAGTGAAGAGTGAAACAAAAATACCGATTGCCAGTGTTACGGCAAATCCCTTAATTAATCCCGTGCTCATGTAAAACAGGATTCCTGATGTAATTAAAGATGCGATATTTGAATCGCGGATACTCGGCCATGAGCGGGTAAATCCATTCTCCAGCGCCTGGGTTATCGGGATATCTTTCTTTTTTTCCTCCTTAAATCTTTCAAAAATCAGAATATTGGCATCAACCGCCGCTCCGATTGAAAATATAAACCCCGCAATACCGGCCAGGGTTAATGTAACCGGAATTAACTTAAATAAACTGACGACGATTAAAGTGTAAATTGTTAATGCTGCAACGGCGGCTACACCAAGCCAGCGGTAATAAACGATCATGAACGCAGCAACTAAGAACAAGCCAATCAAGCCCGCCATCAAGCTTTTTTCAATTGCTTCGTTTCCAAGTGTTGCTCCAACTTCGTTTTCGGAAACCAGCGTAATTGGAGCCGGCAGGGCACCTTCGTTAATTAACTGCGCCGTGTCTTTCGCTTCTTTAATGGATTTTAAACCTTCTATCTGCGCTTTGCCGTCGCTAATCTGCGTTTGTACCGTTGCCTGGTTTATTACCTGATCGTCGAGCATGGTGATAATTGGCTTACCGATGTTTCGCTTGGTAATTTCACTAAATTTCTTGGCTCCATCGGAACTGAATTCAAGATAAATCACTGCTCCACTTGAGAATCCCGCCTGTTGCGAATCAGCGCCTGCCTGCGCCTGTTTTACGTCCGATCCCGTCAGTCCTGTATCAGAAAGTTGATTATCTCCCGACAACTCATAGAATTTTAACTGCGCTGTTTTACCAATCAATGACTTGGCTTGCTCAATATCCTTTATACCGGGCAGCTCAACTAAAACACCGTACTCAGAACCAATTCTGGTTGCCTGAACAACCGGTTCGCTCACACCCAAATCATTAACCCGGCGTTCAATCAGGTCTTTGGTTTCAGTTTGGGCTTGGACAACAGTTTTATTCCCCAAGCCAGCGGTGTCAATTTTGTATAGAAGCTGAACCCCGCCCTGTAGATCAAGCCCTAAATGGATTTTGGTTTCACGTTTAAAATAATCGGGGCCACCCGGCCACACAACAGAAGCCGCAAAAGCGGTCAATAAAACAATTAACACAATTACAATAAAGTGGTTTCTCATCATCTGTTAAATTAACCTCAAAATACCTAGAAAGTCAATTATTTTCAAGATATAAATTTACAACAATTGCCGCTTTGGCACCCTCTCCGGCAGCTACCACGACTTGTTTGGCGGATATGTCGGTTACGTCCCCTGCCGCAAAAACACCCTTAAGGGACGTCTGGTTATCCCGATCAATCTTGATATCCCCCTTCTCGGTTAGTTCGAGTTCACCCCTAAAATTTTCGGTGTTTGGAATCTGGCCGATTTCAACAAAAACCATTTGGGCCGGAATACTTTTTTGCTCTCCACTAACCTTATCCCTATATTTAATACCCGCAATAAATTCACCCTGCTTTTCAAATCCATTGGTTTCGGCAGAGCTTATAACCTCTATTTTGGGATCGTTTTTTATTTTATCTAGCGTTACGGTTTCGCTGGTTAGCTCATCGTTTACATTTACCAGAGTGATTTGACTTGCATATTTGGTCAAAATTAAGGCGGATTTAGTCGCAGCGTAGCCACCACCGATAATTACAACCTTCTTATTTTTAGAGAGCGGTCCGTCGCATGTCGCGCAATAACTTAGCCCTTTACCGATCAACTCTTTCTCCCCCTCTATCTGCAATTTGCGCGGATTTTTACCGGTTGCGACAATAACGGCTTTTGCTTCGTAGGATGAATTTTGAGTTGTGATTAATAGTCCCGATTTCCCTGCCGCAATTTTTTGAGCCGACTCCCCTTCTTTCATTTCAACTCCCGTAGCTTTTGCCTGCTCCATCATCTGTGAAATCAAGGTAGTTCCCTCAACCGCATTTATACCCGGATAATTTTCAATTACTCCTGCGGTCGCGGTTTGACCCCCGAAACTGTCAGTTATAAGCAGACAGTCCCGCTTATACCTTCCCAGATAAATTGTAGCTGATAGTGCGGCCGGTCCACCGCCGATAATAATTACATCTTTCATTTTATTTCTTTATTTGTTCTCCGATATAAAGTGCCTGCTCGATTAAACGGTGCGAGTATCCCCACTCATTGTCATACCAGGCGCAAACTTTAACCAAATTTTTTCCAACTACTTGCGTTAAATTCAGGTCAACAATTGCCGAGTGAGGATTACCGATAATGTCGCTTGAGACAACAGGGTCTTTGGTATAAGTTAATATTCCTCTCCATCCTGGTTTATCGCACTCCTCGATAAATATTTGACTGATTTCTTCTGGCGTTGCCTCTCTCTTTAAAACCATTGTGATATCCGAAATTGATCCGACTGGCACCGGGACACGAATCGACATACCATCAAATTTTCCCTCAAGCTCTGGCAATGTCTTGGCGGCGGCGATGGCAGCGCCGGTTGTGGTCGGAATAATATTAATCGAGGCGCTTCTGGCGCGGCGTAAATCGCGGTGTGGACCATCCACCAAAACCTGATCGGCGGTAAATGCGTGTGTTGTGGTCATCATCGCTTTTTCAATTCCAAAATGCTCCTGCATTACCTTCATCACCGGCGCGATTGAATTGGTGGTGCAGGAAGCGTTTGAAATAACATCGTTTCCGTCTGAATATTTATCCATATTGACGCCCATCACAAACGTCTCAACTCCACTGCCTTTACAGGGCGCGGTCACAATTACTTTTTTTGCTCCTGCCTTAAGATGCAATCCGGCGCTCTCGCGGTCCAAAAACCGTCCGGTTGATTCAATCACCAGATCAATCCCTAATTTTTTCCAGGGTAGTTTCAACGGTTCTTCTTCGTTTAATACTCCAAAACTCATGTCGTCAATTGCAACCTCACCTTCAAAGACCGGATTAGCTGATTTATCTTTAATCGCAATCTTATTTTCCATAATTCCATAAACAGAATCGTATTTGAGAAGATGTCCCAGCGTCTTGGCGTCCGTTAAGTCGTTAACCGCTACTAATTCAATATCTTCAACGTTAATCTCGTTTTTTTCATATTTTTCAAACAGTGCCTTAGCGGTCTGTCGTCCGATTCTTCCGAATCCATTGATTGCAATTCTAATAGCCATTTTCCCCCCGCTCCGTGTCCCAACACCCCTTTGTGAGGGGTGTTATAGACCGGAAGTCCCCCTGCAAGAGGCCTATTTGCAGATTTCTATAATTAGAATACTGCAAGAGGCCGAATGCGTGGGGGATATTATTTTTATTATTTCCCATTTATTTTTATTTGACTGGCGTTTTTGCCTCACGCCCATTTAAAACTTCAATGATATTTTCTGCCACACAGATAGCCATCTCCCGCCTTGCTTCGTGGGTGGCGCTGGCGATGTGTGGGGTCAAAACTACATTCTCAAGTTCGATTAATTTTTCATCCGGAACGGTTTCATTCTCGAAAACGTCAAGACCGGCGGCAAAGATTTCTTTATCACGCAATGCCTCAACCAATACTTTTTCATCTATGACTGTCCCGCGCGACGTGTTAATTAAAATCGCAGATTTTTTCATAGCTGCTAATTGTTCGCGGCCAATTAAATGACGAGTTTCTTTGCACAGTGGCACGTGAAGTGATACGAAATCACTTTTCTCCAGAAGCTCGTGCAGCGATGCATATTCGGCTTGTAAATTTCGCTCTATTTCTTCGTTATGATTAATGTCGTTATAAATTATCTTCATACCGAACCCATGATAAGCGATATAAGCCAATTTTGAACCAATCCGCCCAATGCCGATAATTCCAAGAGTTTTACCGACAATTTCTGGTCCTAAGAGAAGTTCTGGCTCCCAACCCTTATATTTTTTGGCTCTGACGAATTTATCACCTTCGACAATGCGCCTGGCGCAAACCAATATGAGTCCAATGGCGTGTTCGGCAACCGCTTGAGTCATTGCTTCGGGAGTATTGGTGACACAGATGCCCCGCTCACGCGCGGCTTGAACGTCAATATTGTCGTATCCCACCGCATAATTTGCGATTATTTTAAGATCACCGCCTATTCCATCCATTACTTCGGCGTCAATTTTATCAGTTAAAAGTGTAACCAGCGCTTCGGCACCCTTTGCCTTTTTAATTAATTCTTCTTTAGACAAAACCTCATCTTTAGGATTTGTCTCTATCTCAAACGACCCATTCCCTTTAAGTTTTTCTATTCCTTTGGAATCAATTTGTCTTGCAATGTAAATTTTTTTCTTTTCCATATCTCTCCCAGGTAGTGAAAATTTGATTATTTTATTTCAACCCACTACCAGTAATTATTTCAAATAAGTTTTACTTTTCCAAACATTTTTATACTTTTTATCTATAAAATATTTATATTTATCAAATTTCTACTACCTGGCGCTATTATATCAGAGTCATTTTAAATGATTTGATAGATTCTACTCTTTTCGAAATTTCATCTCCGTCTAAAAGCCCTTTGTTTGCGCCAAACTGTTCAATTACGCTGCCTGAATTTACCATACCCCATTTGGCCGATTCTTCAAGAGAGTTACCGAGGGCAATAGAGCCGACAAATCCAGCCGAAAAACTGTCTCCTGCTCCAGTCGAATCAACTGCCTTGGCGGTAAGAGCGTTAATATGAAGATAATGACCGTTTGCTCCAAGATACGCCCCGTTTTTGCCGTCTGTGATGACGGCGATTTTTGCACCCATTTCATTCATCTTTTGAAGCTGTGATTTAACCTTATCTTCCTCGCCAATGATTAAATCCGCTTCTGGGCGGTTCAAGATCAGAACATCGCATACTTTTATAATTTTTGAAAAACGCGAGAAGTTATTTAGTTGCCACGACCCAGGATTGAAAGCAATTTTTGCTCCCCGCTCGTTAAATTGCACGACTTTGTCTTGATATGCGTCACTGCCTGCTCCTGCGGAGGACAAATAAATCCAGTCGGTCTTCTCACTTTGAACCTCATCATAATTTCTTTTTGCGTGATATGAGAAAACAGTTCTCTCTCCCTGAAAGCTGACAATCGAAGATTGATTAGTTTCTCCCTGAACACTGACTAGATCAAGATCGATTTTGTTCTCATGCAGAAAACGGATTATATTCTTGCCCGCCTCATCATTGCCTACAAAAGTTGAGATCTTTGTTTGCAAGCCAATTTTTTCAAAACCCAAGGCGCAATTTAGGGCGCTTCCGCCAAATCCCTCGTGGATTGCCTTAACGGGTATCTTTTCGCCATAGTTAAAAGTAATCTCGCACTTATGCGACTTAAGGTTGCAAAGAAGGCCGGCATCACCCGGATCAATCTCGAGAATCTTATCGCACGAAGAATCACCAATACAAATTATTGAGACATTTCCCATCAACCTTATTTTATCACACTTTGAGGATATAATATTTCACATCTGCGTTGTCTGGTTCAAAAAGGCCGTACCTAGAGAGCATCAAGGACGGTATTTGAATCAAAGTTGTAGCCGGGTAAACTGTTTTCACGGCCCTATGGTGAATGTGTCCGGAAATGTGGTATCTGGGCGCTGACCGGTGAACTGTTTTAAGGGCTTCAATCTGCGGAGGCCGGTGTGTCACTAAGATCGCTCCGTTTATGCTTTCGGGTTCGATTACAGGGATATCGTCAATTTCAGAAATTCCGAAAATTTTCCACTTACCCAACATTCTTTGTTTCAGGTGAATGCTGTATGGTGAGTTTGCGATCATCTTCCGAACCTCTTCGCGGTCATTATTTCCCCAGATCAGATATCCTTCAATTTTGTGTTCTTTAATTATCGAGAGAAATTCCTCAAGATATGCTATTTCGTCGTATTGAGTTATGTCACCTGCGCAAATCAAACTATCGGGATGATGTTTTTCGATAATCTCCCGCAGCGAAATAAGACAGCGCTTCTGGCCGTGAAGATCGCTGGCCAGAAGAATCTTCATTAGTTGCCAAGCAACTTATTAACCACTTTGTTGTAGATTTCTACTTCCTTGTTTAAATCTCCTTCTTGCTCAAATGCATTACCAACTCTTTCGTATTTACCGCCAAATACAAATGTCGGCACAGATCTTTCCGGATTAAACTTTGCAAAAATCTCTTCGGCTTCCTGTGGCGCCGCTATTTCTGTTTCTTCTGTTAAAGTATTATCTCCGTTATCAAGCTGCCAATGATAAGCAACGATTTTATCGCTATTTTCTTTCGCCCATTTATCAAACGTATCTTTTATCCACTCGCAGTGGGGGCAAGTTGTGGTTGAAAATAAATATACAACTGGTTTCCCGTCCTGTTTTTGGATTTCATAGCTGTACTCATTAAAACCCTCAAATTGTCCAAGGATATCTTTGTTTGTCTTCGTTTGGCTATCGCTGGTTGTTGGCGCTTGGCTTTTTGGCGGCGAGGAAAGTAGAATTCCTCCCAGAACTAAGCCGATTAAAACGATAAAGATAATTATTGTTGTTGGATTTTTCATATTGCTCCTTTTACCCTCGATTATTTTTATAACCTCTTTCACCGCTTCTTGCGGCTTTCCCTCCCTGTTCTCAATTATATAATCGCATAAATGCTTATTTTGCAACTCCCATTCGGTAATTTTCATCCTTTCTTTGATTTCCTCGGGTGTTTCCATCCCGCGCTTAGTCATTCTTTGCCTGAAAACATCGGTGTGGGCGTCAATAAATATTGAAACAACATTACTAAAAACTTTTCTGAATGACTTAAGTCCGTTTAGGTCAACCTCAATTATTACATTTTTCCCTTTTCCCAATATTTTGTAAACTTCTTCTTTTGGGGCGCCATACCAATTGCCTTTAAAGAAATTTTTTTCAATTAACTTGCCTTCCTTGTCCAAATTCTTAAATTCATTCTCGGTTAGAAAAATTCTGTATTTCGCGACTTCCCCTGGTTTTTTCTTTGGACGGGTTGTGGCTGTAGCTGCACCTCTTACGTATTCGCCATATTGACTGGTTACGCCCTCAATGATCGTTCCCTTACCCGATCCTCCTGGCCCGATAATTGCAAAAATCTTTGGATAATTTTTAGTGCGGATAACTTCGGCTACTTTTTTCAAATACTTTCCGTGGCTTTCAAACTTAACTTTTTTTATCGCGTCATCCACAGGCAAAAATTCATAAGCGGCGAATTCCCTCTTCTCGATTTTGAGTGGCTTGTCTTCTACTTCAACAGCAAAGACAGATTCTTCAACCGTCTCACCGCTCTCTTTCTTCCAGTTAAATTTTTCTTTCAAATTAATAAAATTGCGATAGTCGCTGACGCCTATTTCTTCCCCAACTTCACGCCTTACGGTTTCGGCAACATCCTTGTCACCCTCGTCTTTGTGTCCGGTAATCGGCTGGCACAAGCCGGTTTTGGGTCTGCACCCAATAAAAAACAAGGGCTGGTCCCCTTTTATCTTGTAAACAATTACCAAAACCTTTTCAATCATTTTTCTATTATTACGTTATCGCCATCGGATATTTTTAAATCGTCCCAAACCTGTCTTAAGTCAATCAAGCGGTGATGGTGTTCCTCCCCGACACAGTCACACAAAATATCGTAAACTCTAATTTTAACCCTTTTGCCATTTATCGAAACGCCAATCTCCCCTTCCCCGAACTCATCCCAAAGTTTTTTAGGTACTAGTAAAAATTTATCTATTTCACTGTGCGTGCCCAAAATCTTATTGTGCGCCTTAAGTTTCATCGTATGTCTAAATTACCAGCTTTCACCCATATAATCAATTATGGTATAGTAATTTTGCAAAGGATTAATATGGCACAAAAAAAGGCGAAAGTTGACGAGGCAAAGTGTATTGGTTGCGGTACCTGTGCTTCGCTTTGTGGTGAATGTTTTGAAATAAAAAATGGCATCAGTCACTTTAAACCAAACAAATGTACTGATTGCAATCTCGACGAAGTCGCTGAGGCCTGCCCGGTTGAGGCAATTACGGTCGAGGAAGAATAGGTTTAGATCTCTTAATTAACGGCCGCGCCATCGGCTCTTTTAATGTGGGTCCACTCGCACCCACCCACGCCAGTTTTGTGTTCGCGCATAATTTTATTGATGCTCAAAAAACCTTTTATCGTGACAAAGTATTCCATTTATTATTCTTAGATTAATATAGCCAAAAAACTATAAGGTATCAACATGAATTTTCGATACAGTTTTATGCCAAAAGCATCCAAAAAGTCAGATAAAAGATTTATAATCGCCGCATTCGCCTCCCCTTCTCTGGCACTTTGCGGACTGTTACTTTATATTCCGTTTCCTCTATTTTCTCTACAAAATCCCTTTTTGCACTTACTTGGAAGAAAACGGTTCTGAAGCATTCAAGAACTGCCTAGAACAATAAAATTAAGACGTTAGCTATCTCGTAACACCCTCGCCCGTCACGTTGTTATAGCACTCCTCAACAACTGTATTTGGAACGGAGTACTGATCCAGAAGCGTGCAATCGATAGTGCCATTGCCGCTGTCAATTATTTTCCAGATATCTCCCTCCTTGACGGCAACAAACCATCCTCCGCCGGGCTCATTCTCAACCCCAACCGTACCGTAAGCAGCTGCATCCGATTTCTTGCTGATTGAAACGCTAATGGTGGCGGGATCAAATGAAAGGTCATTAATTAAGGCCTCGCGGATTAACTCATCATCAGTTTTTGATGCTACCGTGGCGGTTGATGTAATGGTAACAGTAGGAGTAACGGTGTTTTGACTCTCGATTTTCTCCTTCAGGGCATTATTTAGAAAAATTACCCACACAAACAATATTGCCAATAGAAATGCAATGATAGCCAATATGATAATTGCGATTTTCTTATTATCCATAATATCCCCCTAATTTATTTTGCATTTATATTATATCACTGAGAGATTTTTTAAATTAGCCCCCTTGGGTGTTGACGCCTACTCAGGCGGGAGTATAATGATAGCTGTAGCAAAGGTAAATAACAAAAGGAGAACGCATGGCAGACGAACCAATGACAGGACGTTGTATGAGGTGTAAGGAGAAGAGAGAGATGAAGGACACCGAGGAAGTTACGATGAAAAACGGCCGCCAGATGTTAAAAGGTATTTGCACAACATGCGGCTGCAAAATGTGTAAGATTCTCGGAAAAAAAGCCGAGTAAATTAGTAAAAAAACAAAAAAGCGCCTTTGCCCTTCGGGTGAGGCGTTTTTTTGGTGGATAAATTTATTTATAATTATTAATTGTTAAGGGACAGCAAGCCTGCGGCTTGAGATTTGGGGCAAGCTAAAGCTTGCCGTGGATTGCGAGGATAGGGGGACCTGTTTCGAGGCGGTCCCCCTATCCTCGCATGCTCCAACCCCCTGGCACGATTTTCTAGGAGCGTAAAATCAAGCTTTTCCTTTCTATGGATTTCATGATTTATCCGGACCTAGCGTCATCGGTATAAATCACTCATCAATTAAGCGGAAAACTTGATTTTACTTCCTGAAAAACAATGCGGATTCATTTCGCTTTTTGCCCAAGCGGCAAAAAGCGAGACAAGGCGAAAATGATAATTTGAGCCGTGACTTAATCAGATGAAAATTTTATCGCTTCAATTCAAGTGTCACAAACTTGTTGACGTTTCTTGAATTAGAAAGAATAAAATTTTCATAGACCATAAGTCGTGAGGGGGTTGGGTTCGTGCATAGGGTAAGGGGGCTGCTTCGAAACTAGGCCCCCTTACCTTTGCAATGACATGCGGGCTACAAGCTCGCTTATTTATCTTCAAGAGTAGGCAACCCTTAAAATGTTACGCGAGCAGCAGCTCGCTAAAGATTTAAAAAAATAATTTTTTGATTAATTCTATAAACTTGATTATAACGGAGTAATTTGTAATAATAGGTGCAAACGTGCCGACAATGTCTTGGATAGTCTTGTCGTGTAAGTTGAAAACCAGAATCGAGCCGAAACTAGATTCAGGAGAAAAGGAGGAGAGATAATTGGCAAAACCAAGGATCGTCATCATTTTCCCTGCTTGGGAAACTGGCTGGCGGGCAGGCGGCAAAATACTCGCGTCACCGCTAGTCCTGGCCTTATTGGCTGCATTAACCCCACCGGAATTCGAGATACTGCTAATTGACGAGAACGTCGAGCCAGTGGACACCAATATCTTAGCGGATTTGGTGGCAATCAGCTGCATGACCGCCTCGTCACCGAGGGCGTATGAGATCGCCGATGCCTTCCGCGCAGGGGGCATCCCGGTAGTGCTCGGTGGGATTCACCCCACCATCATGCCGGATGAAGCGGGGCAACATGCCGATACTGTGGTGGTCGGCGAGGCCGAGCCTGTTTGGAAGACTCTCCTCGAGGACTTCGCTGCCGGTCATCTCAAGCCCCGCTATCAACACGATGTGTTTTGCGATCTCGTCAATTTGCCTGTTCCGCGCCGCGAGCTTCTACATCAGGATCGCTATTTCACCACCAATATCGTGCAGACAGCCCGTGGCTGTCCGAACGCCTGCTCCTTCTGCTCTGTTTGGAAAGTAGCGGGTCGGAAGTATCGTTTCCGGCCTATTCCTGAGGTGATCGCAGAGCTAAGAACCCTTAGAGGTAAACGAGTTGGGTTCATTGATGACAATTTCCCCGGCAATCCGTTTAGAGCTAAGGAGCTCCTTGAGGCCATGATCCCTCTCAAGCTGAAATGGGTCGGCCAAGCCACCCTGGACATGGCCAAAGATCCTGAGCTTCTGCGTCTTTTGGCCTTAAGCGGTTGCTATGCCATGTTTGTGGGGATTGAATCGGTCTCACAGGAAAACTTGAGTGCTACTCACAAGGTCCCCAACATCGGACTCGATATGGAGGTAGCCATCCGCACTATCCACAGAGCTGGCATCGAGATTGTCGGTTCCTTTGTTCTGGGTCTGGACGAGGATGGCCCGAGCGTCTTTGCAGATACGCTGGAATTTGCGGAGCGCAACAAACTTGCCTTGGCGCAGTTTTCTGCGCTTACGCCCTTTCCGGGAACTTTGACGCGTCAACAGCTTGTCGATGAGGGGCGGATTCTCAGCAACGACTGGGGGTTGTACACCATGGGCAACGTGGTGTATCAACCAAAGCACATGACGCCCGAGGAACTTGCGGAAGGGCGAGCTAGGGTTTTAAGAGAGTTCTATTCGATCCCTTCCATTATCAGACGCAACGCTACGACACGCAGGAGATTGGGTCCTCGGTTAGTTGCCAATCTCCTTTACCGCTATCGCGGTACCTTCTAGGGAGGAATCCAAACAACTATGCGGGGGCTGAGCGATCAGCCCCCTTCGATTTTTAAAATGTACATTAACCCAAAGACCCCCTTGCGGGGGTCTTTGGTCAAAAAATAATTTTTAAATTATTTCTCTTCGGTAACTAACGAAACCTTGGTGGCGTTTTCGCCCTTGTCGGATTGGCCAACCTCAAACTGAACTTTGTCGCCCTCTTTCAAGTCTTCGAACTTGAGGTCGACAAGCTCATTTGAATGAAAAAAGAGATCTTTCTCTTTTCCTTCAATTGAGATGAATCCAAAACCACGGTCTGTCAATCTTTTTATTGTTCCAGTTTCCATGTTTGTAATTTTTAGTTGATGTTTTGCAACTACCTTACTCGTAGCAAATAGCTCGACTATTCTATTCGTTGCGATTACATTGCACTAATAGTATGACACATTAGAGCAAAATATGATATAGCAATCTTATTTATCGTACTTTTCGACACGGTTTGCGGGTGGAACGCAAACCTCCTGTCGCAAGCACACTCAAACCTGAGTGTTATGACTTGTCGTATTTCTCCACAAATTCCTTAATTGCGTCAATATTTTCTATGACGAGTTTGGCTTTTTTTACACCGAATTGGAATGGATACTGATCTTCCTCGCTGTTTTTCAAGACAATCATCTTATTACCCTTGAATTCTGCTTCTTCTACGATAGACATATGGCCTCCTTATAATATTATTTGTTTATATTTTAGCAGAAAAGAGAGGGCAAGATAAATCTTTTTTGCGAGCCTACTGGCTCACAGAACATTGTAAGGGGTAGGGGCTTCAGTGTCTTGATGGCCGACCCAATGCACTCTCGGGTACCACCCCTCGAGCCCGTTACAAACCCCACCCGCGGCCGACGCTCAAAAGCACGGTTTTTTCTTTATTATTTAGGTTTGCGTTCCACC
>CAYYMZ010000002.1:0-76853 GCA_964473025.1 uncultured Candidatus Saccharibacteria bacterium | reverse complement strand
TTTGATATGAAAAGGAGGGTTTTTTTAATTACTTTACTTCCTCTGCTTTTGGTATTGGGTTTGTTTCTGGCAATTAAGTTGGCACTAGCCGAAACAACTATGCCTGCAACAGGGACATCTTGTCTTTCGGGAACGACTGTTAATCCTTCGACCGTTACAGATCAGGAAAAGCAGACATTTGGCGAAAAATCTGTTGCGTATAGTGTAGTTAGTGCTCAGAGCAAACCATTCAAGCTTATTATAGGTGTTAGTGAAGTAAGCCATTCCGGCTCGGGAGGTACGGTTTCCTTCACATACGGCTTTAAAAATCTCTGGACGGGAAATTATGGCAGTAACAAGGATGGTACAATCGTAATAGCCAAATGGGCGCCGGGTGAGACGATAGCCACTCTATTTGGGCCTAAATGGTGGGGTGTTTCAGCTGATCATTTCTTAGTTTTTGACCACCGTAATGTAGTGACGCCTCCTCAGGGTTATTGGTCAAAAACTTTACAGATGAATGTAGCGGATTATTCATCTAACATTAGAGCTCATATGCTAAACGGTGGAGGTGATGGTTTGGCGCATCAACAGGTTTGTATCGATAATGCAATAAATTTAATAACGGCCTTCCCGCCTGAAATACCTCCGGTTATTGACCAGGCCTCCTCAAAAAGCAACTTGCAAATTGTACGGCAAACTTATAATCCCGTCTCATCAAAGCCCTACGCAACCTATGAGAGAGGAAATAAAGTTCATGTTGTTTTATCCGTTTACTCACCCTCTTCAACATTAAGCGATATCACTGTGACCGATTTTCTTTCGGCCGTTAAAGCGGATTCCGTTAAAAATGTTAAATATGCCTTAAGTGATGGTTCCGCAGGAGTTGTTTCTTCCACTTCTGATTATAGAACGCAGACAATTCAATTTAGCTTAGATCAGATTCTTCAGGGCGAAAATAAAATTGAATACGACTATGAAGTGGCCAACTAAATTCCTTTCTTCTAATTTTTTCAAGATATTTTCTATTTTTTTGGCGATGGGGCTGATTGTTACCCTGGCAGTTGAGAAAGGAAACAACCGGACTTTGGCCGAGACAACCCCAACGGTACAAAAATTTATTACGGATTCAAATGGCGTACCAAAGTCAATCTTTGAAACTGGCGAGACAGGATTTTTAACAATTAGAAATTATGCCAAAGAATATACCTCATCTAAAATTGCCGATGTTATTTTAATCTTTGACAGATCGGGTTCTATGACAGACGGAGTTAACAAATGCACTCAATCTAAAGAAGCAGCGATAAATTTTATAAATCAGATTGATATTTCTAAAAATATGGCAGTAGGGGTTGTAACTTATTCCAGCAGCGCATCTGCGGTGCAAAATTTATTGATTGTTGACTCAAGTGCCGATAAAACAACCATCAAAAATCAAATTAATTGGACGTGCACCGGTGGGACAAATATGAGCGCTGCATTAACCGCTACCGACAATATGTTTACAAATAGCGGGCGGGCGACAGCAAGCCGCTACGCGGTATTTTTTACCGACGGGGGAGAAAACGATATAGGAGTGCCGGCAGTAACGGAAACACTTGCCAACGGACAATGGTTTCGGCAATCAAGAGCGGAAAATCGTGCTTTTTCTCCATCTGTAGGTTCGGCCTTAGACCACACCAAAAGTATTTCTAAGGTAAAATACTTTACAATTTATTATGGTCTAGGGGGAAACACACCGGATAATACCCGAAAATGCACATATGAATCAAGTGATGGCAATGGGAGCTGGGGATGTCCGCTAATGAGATATATTGCCGGTTACGCAAATGATATTTGGAATACAACCTTGTTTCCATCAAATTTTTTGTGGAACAGCGATTATAAATTAAACGGCAACAATATAGATGACAACTTTTTTTATAAAGCTGGTTCGGGCACAGATCTGACCAATGTTTATTCAAGAATTCTAAATACAGTTGAAGCAATAAATGCGAATCTTACAATTTGGGAAAAATTGTCTTCAGAGGTGCAGTTTGAAGAAGTTGCTTCGGCCGTAGATAAGGGAGGACGCAGTTATCCAGCCACAGTTGAGAGTATGAGCGATAATCAATATAAAATTACTCTTCCTGAAATCCCGGCAAGATACACCTGTGAAGATGCAGACGAATTATGCAATGCATCAGCGGAAAATAAAGAAATCGTTCAAAATTATGTCGATGTTAAGATTAAATTGTTATTTAAAAATCGAGGTAATTTTGATTTGGATAGCAACTACTCCGGATGTAGTAGCGGTTCACCGGTTTTTTCTCAAGCGAACTCAAGGGTTGATTATGTAAATAGTAGCACCGGGGAAACACAAGCCATTTCGATGCCCGCCTTGTGTCTAAATGTTACAGATCCCGGAGATGGTTTAGTTATTTCAAAATCAACATACAAAGTTGATTCTAAGACCAATGCGCAAACGCAACAAGGTACTTTTGAAGCAGGTGATGAGGTGGCGGTTAAAATTATCGTCAAAGAGGTTTTGCCTTACAGGGAAAGTTGGAAAATTAAAGATACTGTGCCTTTGTCCGTGGGCGAGATCAAGGGTGCGGCAACCCTTTCTCCTCCTGGCGGTGGATCTTCTGAAATTTCATCTCAATTGGATGGTGATACTTTAATACTGCAAAACAAGGAAGGTGATTCAGATACATTTTTAATCGGTGGTACCAATATCATTGAATATCATTATAAAATTTAGAAAATGAAATTAAAGCAAGTAAATTATAAATCAGCTTATCTACTTCTATTTTTATTTGTAATTTTGGTTTTTCCTAGAATTTCATTAGCGTCAATTCTCGTTACTAAAACATTTGATGATAGTTATGATTGGGGGCAGTGGATTAAAAGTAATATCCAGGAAGACAATTCGGGTGGCTTACGATTACAAAATAGCGGTAATTTATATGAAACAGACGGATACGCAACATATCAGTTTTCCCCTGGAGGAATTAATAATTCTTGGAAATCAGTTTCAACAATATTGGGTAATACTTCAGTAACATCAAACGGAAGTTCAACTTTACAAATCCTTTTTTCACCTGACAACAGTACTTGGTTTGATGAAGGCAATCTAAATAATGGTTTGATTCCTGATTCAGCGGGGATGTATATAAAGGCAACTTTTCATGGCAACACGACAGAAAGCCAGATTTTAAAATCTATCGCTTTAAGCTATCAAACCAAGGAGGAACCACGAATTCTGATATTGAAAAGAACTTTTAAGAAGGACTCTGATATAAATCCAATAGGAACAGAAACCTCTACTTTTGAACCGGGAGATACGGCAATTGTTAGAGTAAAAATTGACCCGATGGGTCTTAGCGGTTTAAATCTTAATGTCAGGGATTATCGCCCCTTTGCTTTTAATATGACCCCAATCACAACTACCGCCGGTTGCGGGTTAAGCCCGACAGATAACCTTATGGTTCCAACCTTTGTTGCGGGTAACGATGAAAGTTTTAGTAGCTGGAGCAATGTCAAACCGGGTTCTGGCCACAGTTACCTCTGTTACCAATATACTCTTAATAATACCCCTCAACCCAAAAATGATTTGGTTCAGTCGAAATTAATTGCATATGATCAAAATAATTTTGATGAAAACCAAACAAACAACCAGCCGCTCGCTGTTTTTAGCGGTTACCAAATGGTTAAGGGCTTTGCCTTTTCGGACTCAACTTCTTTGCCTGCCGGTTTAGCTTCGACAAATATTTTCCCAATCGACGATTTTCTCTCTTTCGCCAGGACAACCGTCCAATATACGGCTGGTCCTGGTACCATTTCAAATCTTTCTTATTCGGCCAGTTACACCTATAAAAGGGGATTGGGGCAGAGAAGCCGGGGGGGAGAATTATATTCTCTGCCGGTTAAGATGGAAAACGATGCTGGACAAGTTATTGCAACCGATCAGTCGTACATCCTTTATAATCCGGCATTTTATCTTTTTGGTAATCTTTTCTCCGGCAGTGGTCTTTCATCGAAACTTGATTTCTCATCGCGCTCAGGTTCTGTATCCACAGAAAGTTTTCCGAGTGATAGGACGTCAAAATTAAATAGCGAAGCCGCGCTTTATAATTATAATTTTGACAAAAATTCGGTACTATACTGGGATAAATCAAACGTAATGAAAAATAAGTCGCTTGAGGAAAATATCAATAGCTTAACCGGAACCAACCCCCCACCGGTAGTGTGTTCGCAAATCAGTCAGAATTCTTTGTCGGGTGGAAAAGATGTTTATTTAGACAACCCTAACTGCCAAATTAACTCTAGTTCCTTATCGCAAAGCCGGACTTATCCTGCTGGGCGGGTTTGGATTATCCGCGCCCAAGGCAACGTCGATCTTGCAGCTACATTTCATCGTCAGGGAACGATAATCATCGATTTTCAGGGCAACGGCGGAACTGTTAATATATCGACTGCTTTAGGCAGTTTTTCCGATGCAAAACTAGGGCTAATTGTTATCGGAGGCGGCAAGGTAGTGTTTGGTCAGGGGGCACAGGAATTTAATGGTTTAATTTTTGCTCCTTCTTCTTCCAGTTGCACCATTTCCTTCGAGGAAGGCGGAAGTTCCATCCAAATCAAGGGCTCGCTTGTTTCTGATACAATTTGTTTTAATTCCAGAGAAAAAACAGGTTTGGGTATGTCTTCACAATATTCGGTTTCGATCCTGATCGATCAGGGTATATTAAATTCGGGTTTGCCTGGATTTGAAAATTTACTTCCGGTAATAATTGGCGATTGAGTTTATCGTAATGTTTCTTTATAATGAGGGTAATAAGGGAGGGAGATGCCCGACGACGATAAGGAAAAGTTATTAGAGAGCGTCAGGAGAAGTGTTGATGTTGGAGAGAATTCTACAACTGAGGGCTTTTCTTATTTTCTCGTTGGTCTGTTTTTTGCCGTCTTTATTATAATCATTGTAATTTTCGGTATGGAGAAACTTAAAACTAACAAATTGGCGTCCCTTGAGGAGGTCTACAAGTCCGATGTGACAGCTCCTCTTGAAGCGATGTCCAAAGAGCAGGCAGAAAGCGATACTGCGGTGAAACAGCTCGAAGTTCTGACTATGGCTTTAGGCGGGAGGATCAAATATTCTCAACTGATGAACGATATGACGGCAGGCCAATATAAAAAATCACTCTGGAGTGCATTTACTTTGCGCAAAGATACGATTTCGATTCAGGCGACGGCCGATACTTTTGACGATGCAGCGCGCTCTGTGGCTGCTTTTAGATCGCTGGAGGCCGTGGAAGATGCTTCCTTGAAGGCGGTCAAAGTTGACGAGAACACCAAAAAGGTAAACTTTACCATTCAGATTACTTTTGATCCAAGTTTGTATAAATATTTGCCCCAAACTGTGCCAAGTGCAACTCCGGGGGTGAGCCAATAATGAAAAAAAATTCACAATTTTTCGTACTGCTGGTTCTGCTCTGCCTGCTTATGTCGTTTCTTGGTATAATATTTGTAATCGTTCCCCACGTTTCAACCCTCAAAAATCTCTCACAAAGAGTGGCAGCAAAAGAACAGGAATTGGTCTTGGGGGAGGAGAAAGTAGCTGCTGTCAAAGATGCCGCGACACTCATTAAATCGGCGCAAAGAGACATTCAGCTTTTAGGTGTTGCCATTCCCGAAAAACAAAAGGCGGACGAGGCGTTGGTTCAAGCAACCACTGCTGCATCTGCTGCCGGTATTTCCGTACAAAACGTGGTTATTTCTCCTTCGGAAACAAGCGCAATCGTCTTGACACTTTCCGCCAGCGGAAGCTATCAAAATACCATTACTTTTATTGCCGATCTAGAGAAAAACTTACGTCCGGTTAAGATTACCGATTATTCCCTAACTTCAAGCTCATCGGGCGGACAAGTGAACTCTACTTTTACGATTTCTTTCCCATATTTAAATATACCATCGCCGACAGCAACAACAGGTTCGACCCAAACTGATACTCAAAGCGCTACCAGCGAGAAAGGAGAAGGTGAACAATAAAATCACGGCTTTCATCTTAGGTTTTGTTTTATTGGGGACAGTGATGTTTATTTTAGTCCTTATTTTTGCAAGACCGGGGGCAATTGAGGCGCCAATACCGGACAACGTTTTGTCATCCGACGATTTGCAAAAAGCACAACAGCTATCAAACGGCTTGGAGAATTATGGCAATTTACCATACGAGATAACCGGCGACCAAATCGGGAGGAGTAATCCTTTTGAGCCATATTAGGAAAAATGGATTTTAATCAAGCAAATTCAGAATCGGGCCAAAACAAGGTTGAGGCATATCTCAACCTTTTGGTTGAAGGTGGTTTCATCCAAAAAGAGGACACGAGCTCTCTTCTTTTGAAATACAAGTCACCAGAGGAGCTTTACGAAGCCCTGAGTTCTCTTAGAAAATTTCCCAACGATAAATTAGTAGAATTTTATGCAAAAGCGGCTGGCTTTCCTTTCGTTAAATTGTCTTCGATCGATCCGAAAGCGTCCGAACTTATCGATCCGCAGCACGCTCAAGAATTCGGCTTCGTTCCGTTTTCGGTTGATGAGAAAAATAAAATAATCCAAGTTGCTCTAACGGATCCGTTGAAACTTGGCAGGATTAATTTTAACGCAATCAAGAGCTTAGAGGTTAAGCTTGGATTTAGAATCGAACTATTTTTGACTACTGAAACCGACCTCAAGAGGATATCGGGCGGTAATTCTCAACCCAAATTGATTGATCTTACCTCGATTTCAATCGACGACACACTCCTTAAAAGGATGCCTTATGAAATTGCCCAGAAATATAAGGCAATAATTTTTAAGCAAGTAGGCGAGAAGGAGTTTGACGTTGCTGCTGCCCAGCAGTCAGAGGCTTTATCTGAAATTCTAAGCTATGTTGAGAAAAACGGTGGGATCAAGCTGAATCTTTATCTGGCACCTGCAGCGCAAATCGAAACAGTTCTGAAAAAATATGCGGCGATTAACAATGAAGTAATTGAAGTGCCAAAACCAGAAGAAAAACAAAGAGCCGAAAAGCCAAAAGAGGAAGAAAAAAAGGATTTAGATAACCTGATTTCAAAAACAGATGAGGAGACTGACTCGACCAATACTTTGATGGAAGATCCCGATTTAGTAAAATTCTTAGGTCGTGAAAATTTTTCCGTTGCCGACCTAAAGTCATTTGCTGATAAAGAGCAGGTTCCTGAGCTTTTGGCTGCAATGATTTTAATGGCAGTCAAAGATCGTGCCAGCGATATCCATATTGAACCATTTGAGAAAGCGGTTCGAATTAGATATAGAATTGATGGCGAGCTTTCAGACATAATCGTGTTGCCGTCAAGCTTGATTTCATCAATAGTGGCGAGAATTAAAATTTTGTCGCATCTAAAACTTGACGAACAAAGAATACCGCAGGATGGCAGATTTGATGTCAAGGTAGGGGCAGAGGATATTGATATCAGGGTTTCGACCCTCCCAACCATTTTTGGTGAAAAAGCCGAGCTGCGCCTTCTTTCCAAGTCATATCGACTCCAAAAGCTTGAGGATTTGGGTCTTGAAGGCCTAAATTATGACCGTATTGTTGAGGCCATCTCCAAGCCATACGGCGTTTTATTGTCGACTGGTCCAACCGGATCGGGAAAAAGCACTACACTATATTCGATTTTGTTTCGGCTTAATCGTCCGGAGGTAAATATTATAACGCTCGAAGACCCTGTCGAATATGAGATTCAGGGAGTTAATCAAACACAGATCAAACCGCAGATTGGATTTGGTTTTGCCGAGGGTCTGCGTTCTGTTTTGCGCCAAGACCCCAATATTATTATGGTCGGCGAAATAAGAGATCAGGCAACCGCAGAGTTAGTAACTCACGGGGCCTTAACCGGTCACCTTGTTTTGTCCACGCTTCATACTAACAATGCCGCAAGCGCGCTTCCACGTTTAATTAACCTTGGCGTCGAACCGTTCCTTTTGACTTCATCAGTCAACGCCATTATCGGGCAAAGGCTAGTAAGGAGGATTTGTCCGAAATGCCGCGAAGAGGCAGAGGTTCCGGCTTCGCTTATTTACGAGGTAAAAAAAGAGCTTGAAAAAATTAATTTCAAACAGGAAGTAAAATTTTACCGTGGACGGGGCTGTTCATATTGCCGCAGCGGTTTTAAGGGACGCATTGGAATTTTTGAAGTTTTAATGATGTCAGAGACAATCGAAGATTTGGTTTTGGCTAAAAAACCATCAAGCGACATATTTCAAGTTGCGGTCAGGGAGGGTATGATTACGATGAAGCAGGATGGTTTAATTAAAGCGGTTAAGGGAATCACGACCGTTGATGAAGTGTTTAGAGTAACAAGCGAAGCATAAAGACGGTTCGTGGGTAGATCGCAGATGAAGTAAAGGAGTGGGATGCAGGTTAATGAAGTAAGAAGAATTTTTAAAAAAGCAATTTCGCTTGGATCAAGCGATCTGCATTTGACGGCTAAAGAAACACCGATCGTTAGAATCGACGGCAAGCTGCAAAAGCTAGCTGAAGAAAAAGTTCTTTCCGCGGACGAGGTAAAAAGCTTGATACTTCTAACCATGAGGCCGGAGTTTATCGAACGGCTCAAAGCTGAAAAAGAAGTTGATTTCTCGTTTAATTTTGACGGAGCGCGGGTGAGGGCAAATGTCTTTTTTCAATCAGGATCGGTGGCTTCGTCTTACCGCTTTATTACTGGAAAAGTCCGGTTAATCGAAGAGCTTGGCCTTCCGCCGATGATTCAAGAATTTGGCAACCATACTCAGGGCTTGGTTGTAATAGTTGGGCCGACAGGACACGGAAAGTCAACGACCATTGCCGCTATCATTGAATATGTTAATCAAAAATTTGCGAAGCATATTGTTACGGTCGAAGATCCCGTCGAATATGTTTTCAAAAGTAAGAAAAGTATCGTTACGCAGCGGGAGTTAAGCACGGATACTTTGAGCTTCGCCCGAGCCCTAAAAAGCGTCTTGCGCGAAGACCCAGATGTTGTCTTTATTGGAGAGATGCGCGACATAGACACATTTGAAGCGGCCCTAACTATTGCCGAAACCGGTCATCTGGTTTTTACGACACTGCACACGAATTCTGCCGCCCAAACGCCAGACCGCATTATCGACGTTTTTCCCAAAAACCAACAAGACCAAGTTCGCCAACAGCTTTCCAATGTTTTGGCGGGTGTTGTTTCTCAGCGTTTAATCCAAAAAGCGTCCGGATCGGGTCGTGTTGTTGCCTGTGAAATTATGATTGCAAACCCCGCAATCAAGAGTTTAATCAGAGAAGATAAAACACATCAAATCCAAACAGTCATACAAATGAGCGCTTCCGAAGGTATGATTACGCTGGATAAAGTATTGGCCGATTTCGTTTCGAAGGGGGAAATAACACTAGACGAAGCCTTAAAGTGGGCCTCTGACGTTAAGCAGTTTAAACAAATGGTATTTTAAGGCCAACAGATGAACCTTACTTTTTTAAACCGAGTGTCAGTAAGAGAGAGAGCACTATTCACCAGAAGTTTGTCGGCAATGGTAAGTGCCGGTTTGCCTTTAGTTCAATCGCTTACTCTGCTTACTAAGGAAACGAGCAATACATATTTTGTTGCGGTTATTAAAGATATCATTGCCGCCTTGGAACAAGGCGAAACTTTTTCCCTGGCCCTGTCAAAGCATCCCAAGGTTTTCAACAAGGTCTATATTTCTTCAATTAAAGCGGCGGAATCGTCAGGTAAATTTGAGGAAATAATTAAAAATTTGGCCGAGCAGGAGTCAAAAGAATACAAATTTTCTTCCTCCGTTAAAGCCGCGATTGCTTACCCCGTCTTTATTATCATCGTAATAATCATAGCCGCCATCGTCTTGATGATTGTGGTTGTCCCAAAATTGGTGATAATTTTCTCGGATGCAAATATGGTTTTACCTTGGGCGACGAGGGCGCTTATTGGTACGGCGGGTTTTTTCTTAAATTACGGCTGGATTGTTTTGGTTGTCCTCATCTTTGCCGTTATTTGGGCGAGATATTTTTTCACCCAAAGTACCGCTGGAAAAATGTTTTACGGCCGTGTCTTAATCAGCATTCCCGTAATCAGGGATTTATTTACCGGTCTATATATGGTCAGGTTTTCCGGCACGTTATCTATGTTGGTTAAGGCGGGTGTTTCAATTATTGGGGCAATCGAAACGGTGGGGGATGTTATAGGAAATCCGGTTTATGAGGCGATTCTCAAAAACGTTTCAAGCCAACTGGAAAGAGGCGTGCCGATGTCCGTGCCTTTGTCTAAAGCACCCGAGTTTCCGGCCGTTGTATCGCAAATGGTTGCAATCGGAGAGCAGACGGGAAAACTCGACGAGGTAATGGCATCGCTCGAAGAGCTCTACGAAGACGAGACGAATAAAAAAATTACTTTGATAACCAGTTTACTGGAGCCGATTCTTCTGGTAATTGTCGGTCTTGGAGTCGGAACGGTCGTTTTTGCCATCATTGTTCCGATTTATCAAATTTCAAGCTCGATTCAATAGCGCAAGTTTTGTAAAAGGAGTATAATTTAAATTAACAAATGTCCAAAAGGAGGCCAGAAAGTAGAAATTTGATAAATATGAATATCTTATCAATAAGACGTAGGCAAGAATATCTGGCGCAATAAAACTTATAAAAAATTAATCGGTAGCGAATTAAAATAATCAAATTTTCACTACCTGGGAGGGCGCATGGTTGGAAAAAAAGCTTTTACGTTAATCGAACTCTTGATCGTTGTTGTTATCATTGGAATTTTGGCAGTTGCAGTTTTCGTGGCTGTTTCTGGTGCGAGAGCAAAAGCGTCTAATGCAAACGCCAAAAACTCGGTTTCCGAAACCCAGAAAGCAATCGAGATCTATCTTAATAACTATATTAAATGCGAAGACTGTCCTGGGCCGGGTGCCGCCTTCCACGGAAGGACTCCCCCATCGATTGGAGTACCAATGACCTTTACCTTACTTAGCAACTTAGTCGATGGTCCTGGTGGTAAAAAACTTCTGGTAAATGTCCCGAAGGATGCAAAAAACGAACCGATTTTAGTTCGAATCCTTGACTCCGGCGATTATGAGATTCAAGCGGAATCATATAATTCCGAAGCGGGAAGCAAGGCATGCTGGGTAACTGGCAACAATGCTAAGAGCAACCTTGGGGACCCGAACGCCGCGGTAGGAAGTTGCTTCTGGAATTAAACGAGGATGGCACTTGATCGCGCTAATTATTGTTTTGGGTTTGGTTTGGGGGTCTTTTTTAACTGCTTTCAGCTATCGCTTAGATGACATAAACTCTCTGATTTTAAGCCGGAGCAAATGCCCCAAATGCGGACATTTGCTTGGTGGTTTGGATTTGATGCCTGTTTTAAGCTATCTCGTGTTGGCCGGGCACTGCCGGTATTGTCGCAAACCAATCGGGATTGAATATCCCGCGACAGAGTTAGTATCCGCGATGATTGCGCTAGGTGTTTATTTAACACTTGGGTTGAATGCCCCTTCAATAATTTTGTTTTTGTCACTTTCGCTTCTAATTGTCGCGGCATTAAACGACTTCGAATCGCAAGAAGTTGCCCTTCCGGTTTTTGTTTGTGGTATCATTCTCGCATTAATTTTTCGTCTTTGGGGTAACTTGAATATTGCCGGAGTGGAAAATCTTCTTTTATCCGTTCTTGTTTGCGCCGCCTTACCACTTTGTTTTGCTGTCTTAAGCCGCGAAAAATGGATGGGCTTTGGCGATATTTTTTTTGCTGTTTGGATGGGGATTATCATTTCTTTTCCGCAGTCGCTTCTGGCAATCTTTATCGCATTTTTTGCAGGCGCTCTGTTTGGTATAATCTATCTGATGGCCCATGGCAGAAAAAAGGAAAATAAAATTCCCTTTGGTCCGTTTTTAGCGTTAGGAACCGTTACGGGGTTATTCTTTGGGGGAAATTTGTTGGAAATTTATCTTAAGGTTTTGGGTTTATAAATTGTGTTTAGGCGGTTTGTGGATGAGGCGTAAATAAAGCAAAGGAGGCCGGGTAGTAGGAATTTGACGAAAAATATTTATTTTTCAAGATTGCTTAGCATCTGATTAAGTTTTTTGTAAAATTCAAGGATAAAATAAATTAAAAAATGTAGTGAAAAATAGTCAAATTTTCACTACCCGGGAGAATAATGATAAATCGTAAATTTAGATCTTTCACCTTAGTTGAACTTATGGTTGTTGTGACGGTTATTTTGATTTTGACCACGTTCGTGTCTTTAAGCTTAGTTAACTCGAAAAAGAAAGCGAGAGATGAGAAGAGAGTAATCGACGCCAACAATATTGCCGTTGCCTTGGATCAGTATGCACTAGATCACCAAAGAAAGTATCCTGATCCAGGGTGTGCTTATCCTCAGCAAGTTGGGGTGGAACAATTTTGTATTACTGATATTAAAAACATCGCCTCGGACTTGGCGAATTACTTAAGCCCGTTTCCTCAGGATCCGCTAGGTGGCACCGGCTACGGATATGATTATGTGGTGGGGAGCGATGGTCAAAGATCGGCGGTTATCGTCAAAAAAATTGAAGCGGAAAAGTCCCTCTGTAATGTTACGTCACCGACGGATGCCGATCTCCCCGATGTAATGAAAAAATACGTTAGCGGTAAACGTATAACTACCCAAGATTGTCTTTATTATGTGGCGAGATAAGATAAAATCTTTCACCTTAATTGAATTTTTGATTGCAACCACAATCGCGCTGTTACTGATCGGTGCGTCCATCGTAATCTTTTCAAGAACATCGGGCGCCTCACCCGCCAAGGCGGATGCAGAACTTTTGAGTACCTTGATCACCAAGGCCAGAAATTATGCTGCAAACCCCGAAGATGAAAATGCCAAAGGTTACGGTGTTATCTGGCAGAATGATAAAAACGCTGAAATTTATAAATTTATACCTACGAGTGACAGCCCCGTACTTCTTGGTGGCGGAGACAGAATTTCCTTAACTGGCTCTACGATGAGAAACTTCGAAACACTTTACTTCGAAAGTCCGTCTGGTAAATATGTCGGGGCAAAAAAAAATATTATCTTTACGCCCCAGAAACGCCCGTTTTCCTCATCGACTAAGGCGACTTTAAGTATCGGAATTTCCGGTGAAATTGCTGTAATTGAAGACGGATCGTCGGTTAGCGCAACCGCAACTCAATTGCCATGAAGAAAATTAAACTAAAAGCATTCGGCTTGACAGAGGCGCTGATTGCCTCGGTCGTAATTGTTTTGATTTTATCTGCGGCCGTTGCCTTATCTTCGAGTTCTATTAAAGTTGCAACGAAAAATGATACATATTCCATCGCCAGTCAAATTTCAAACGATATTTTGGAACGGGTTTCATCCGCCAAAGAACTAGGTCAGGTTACTTTTGATTTATCATCATCGGCAACTTCTTTTCCGATTGAATGCTTCGACACCGAGGGATACAAGGCGCTTGGATTGGATTGTGTTTCTGGTGGCGCGATTTTGCCATATCAATCAAACACCAAATATTCCCAGACGGGTTTTGCTTATTTTGACTTCAAGGGCAAGGCAAATCCTTACTCTGCTGATTTCTTTCGATACAAGGTCAGTGTTTCAAAGCCGCAAAATTCATGTTCAGGTTCAGAAAATAATGATATTCCCCCTGAAGTATGTCGTTTCGTAAGGGTTGATGTTGTCTGGGATGAGTCACCGGCATTTAATATATCGGAAAGCTCAAACGAAAAGCATTATGTCATAACGCAATATTTTACCGCTTGGGAAAAATGAAAAAAATCCTATCATTTAGCTTGATCGAAATTCTGATCGCATCGTCTATTTTTATGTTTGTAGCAATGATGGCAGCGGCTTCGTTTGGAATGATCCGAAAAGCAAATGATCGGGCAAGGGATTTGAAAAATACCGGTGAGTGTCGGGAAATATTACAGAATTTTGTCGAAAGTGGCGTGAACAACAGCAACAGAGAACCTCGGATCATGGGAATTATAGGGCAAGGCGATGGTTATTTATTTAAAGACATTGATGTCGCAAATGATAGTTTGTCGCTGGAGCAACTTCCGACGGAAGATATCCAGTTTGCCGGCCTGGCTATGTTTTTGTCCGACGGCTCATATTCAGTCATCTACAAAGACAAAAGCCAGCAGTATCTTTTTAGGGAATTTGGAAAAGATGGGTCTGATGCCACGTTGCCCGTTGAAGGTGATAGCGTTCCGGTTGCCAACGAATTTTTAAAAACGGGGAATCAAACTTGTTATGGCTCGCCAACATCTTTGGGCTTGGCCACGCCGTTTAAAATTTGGGGCGTCAAAAATAATAACAATCAAAGTTCGCACCTATTTACGGTTGTACTGGAGGATAATCTGTACAATATTCAAAATCCGACGAGCCAAGACCAAAATTTTTCCTATCTTTCTTTGAGAGTGTCAAATGGGGAGGGTAATTTTTGATGAAAAAATATAAATCATCAGCTCTGTTAGTTGCTCTGGCGCTTGGAGTAGTTGTGTCAGGTCTGGTTATCGGTGCGTCGGTTGCGATGAGCCAATTTTCTCAAATGTCCGCGCAATCTAGGGACGGAAAACTCGCCTACAGGGCGGCCCTCTCCGGCATCGAAGACGGGCTTTTAAGGTATAAATACGCCAAGGCCGATAACGTGACGCAGGAACTCTTTGGCGATTTAGGCAAGACGACGATACCAAACGCAGGCGGCACCGAAATATCATACCGGCTTGGCTTTAAGACCGACTCATTAAGCGTTGGCGATATATCGAGCATCGCATCTGGGGCATCTATCCAGTTGTTGTTAGATCCCGCAAAAGCAAGGAGCATCAATATTGATGACACGGTTGATATTGATCTGACCTATTTTACATCAAAAGCGCAGGGTCCGGGCGAACTTCTGACTGATATAAAAATTTATTTCACCCCGCCTTATGCGAATACCACGCCATTGCCAACCTCTCTTGCGAGCAATTATTTCACAGCCATTAATGTTCGCTTAGTGGACACATCTTCAACACTTTCGGGTGAAAATCAGCTTATTTGGGAAGATACTAATATCGACCCGAGCAAAAATATGATTGAGATAGGTGATTTCGTTAAATGCCAAATGACAAATGTCACATGCCATCTTCGCATCAGGCCCCAGATCGGAAGTAGGGATCTGCTCGCAAATGCACAGAAGGCAGGCAGGATAACAGGTGCTCCCGCAAGTGATCAATCAAGGTCAATATTTTATGCCATTGAGGCAACCACAAATAAGAAGCTTATCCCAACCCAAAACGCACCCGGTACCCTGATTATTTCATCGGTCGGATCGGCGGGTGGAGCGCGGCGAAAAGTTGAAGCAAAACTTGATTCCTCAAACAACGGAAATTATCTCGGCCTCTTTGATTACGGTATATATTGTGGTAGTGAATGTAGTGGGCTCTAAAATGAATGATTTAAAAATTTTTACAGACGGGGGTGCGCGCGGTAACCCGGGAGAGGCGGCAGTCGGGGTCGTTTTTTTTAGCGATGACAAAAAAATCCACTCTCACAAAGAACGAATAGGCGAGGCGACAAATAATGTGGCTGAATATAGAGCCGTGATTTGCGCCCTGAAAATAGCGAAAGAAAAATTCAAACCCCAATCAATAGAAATAAACTTGGACTCAGAGCTAGTTTCACGGCAGTTGAATGGGGAGTATAAAGTTAAGGATGCAAACCTAAAAGAACTCTACTATGAGGTAAGGGAGCTTGTTTTGGAGCTTGGCGGCGCAGTCGTTTTCCGCCACGTCAGGCGCGAGCAAAATAAAGAGGCGGACAAACTTGTGAATCAGGCACTTGACGGATCCTAATTTAAGATTGGCCCCGCCAACCTGATTTAATGGATGTTGGGGTTTACTTTTTGTGGCATTTGTGCTATTTTTAGGCCTAGTGGTGAGAGAGTTATTTGAAGTTGTTAAATTGGCGCAGGGTGGAGCAGTCTGGTAGCTCGCAAGGCTCATAACCTTGAGGTCGTGGGTTCGAATCCCACCCCTGCTACCAAAATGGATTGCACCCGAAGGGGGCGAGCCATTTTGGCGGGTGGGATGAGAAGGCCGGAGCGCGACGGCGCGCTTCGCGAGGGTGGAACTCGCGAATAATCCGACAGGGAATTAATAAACGGGGTCGACCGCGAAATCAGCAGATTTCGGCGGGTGACCGAATCCCTGCTGGTAGGCATACACCCCACCAAAATTAAGCTAAAACTTGCTAAGGCGGCAAGTTTTTATGTTAAAGACACTTTACATTTTAAGGTTGAGCGCGTAAAATATCACTGTAGCTACGGTAGTGTAGCTCAGCATGCCCCGTTAATTTTATTAGATAACGAAGGTAGCATAGCTCAGTGGTAGAGCGAAGGAATCATAACCCTTAGGTCGGAGGTTCGAACCCTCCTGCTACCACCATTTAACGGGGTGAAGTTATCCGCCTCTACGGCGGACCAGCCGATGAGGCTGGGAGCGAGGGAATCATAACCCCTAGGTCACAGGTTCGAATCCGGTCACTACCACCATCCCACGTCGCCCCACAACTAATTTTTTTAACTTTTAACTTATATCATGAAACCAAATCAAATTAGAACGATAGCAACTGTTGTTGTATTGCTGCTTGTAGCGGCTACTCTTTATAATTTATTCAGCCCTCTTTACAAGACAGCTCCCGAAAACGTTACTTTAAGCCGTATCCAGGAGGAAGTTAGATTGGGCAACATAACAAAAATTACCGGGCAAAACGATAAAATAACCGCCGATCTAAAAGACGGCAAACAGCTTCAGTCATACAAAGAGCAGGGGATCTCGCTGGTTGATTACGGTATTACACCAGATAAAGTTACGCTCGATGTCAAAAATCCAGATTCCGGCAGTGCCTGGCCAACGATCCTGGGTATTGTTTTACCGTTTTTGCTCTTGGGGGGATTTATTTACTTTATGCTGCGCCAGGCCCAAGGTGCCAATATGAAAGCAATGAGTTTCGGTAAATCAACCGCGCGCCTTTCCAACGCCAACAATAAGGTTACTTTTGCCGATGTAGCCGGGTTAGATGAAGCAAAAGAAGAGTTGGTTGAGGTTGTTCAGTTTTTGAAAAATCCGACTAAGTTTAAGGCCTTGGGCGCAGAAATACCAAAAGGGGTTTTGCTGGTGGGCTTGCCCGGAGTTGGAAAAACGCTATTAGCTAAAGCTGTTGCGGGAGAAGCCGCCGTCCCATTTTTTGCAATTTCCGCCTCGGAGTTTGTTGAGATGTTTGTCGGTGTCGGTGCCTCGCGCGTGCGCGATATGTTTATGAAAGCAAAAAGAAATGCCCCTTGTGTTATTTTTATTGATGAATTAGATGCCATTGGCCGCCAGCGCGGAGCTGGCCTTGGTGGCAGCCACGATGAGCGAGAACAGACCTTAAATCAGATACTGGTTGAAATGGACGGATTTGATACAGACACGCGTGTCATCATCTTGGCGGCCACAAACCGTCCCGACGTGCTAGATCCGGCGCTTTTGCGTCCCGGCAGATTTGACCGCCGTGTTGCTTTATCGCTGCCTGATAAAAAAGAGCGCGTAGCGATTTTAAAAATTCACTCCAAGAACAAGCCGGTTGAAAAAGGTGTTGATTTATCCCGCGTTGCCACGCATACGGTTGGAATGAGTGGCGCGGATTTAAGAAATGTAATGAACGAAGCTGCTATTTTAGCTGCGCGCCAAAACCAAAAAACGGTGACTGAATTTGATATTTTACGCGCAGTAGAGAAGGTAACGTTGGGTCCTGAGCGCAAAAGCAAAATCATGTCGGAAGAAGAAAAAAAGATCTCTGCTTATCACGAAGCGGGACATGCGATTGTCGGCAAAATCTTAAAACCCGAAGAAGAGCTGCATAAAATCTCAATTGTCTCACGCGGCATGGCGTTGGGTTATACTTGGAGCACACCGAGGGAAGATAAATATATGCAGTCAAAAAACGGGTTCTTGAATGATATCGCCCAACTTCTAGCCGGCCGCGTTTCTGAGAAAATGATCTTTAACGAATTTACCACCGGGGCATCAAATGACTTGGAGCGTGCTACTAAAATTGCCCGTGATATGGTGCAGGTTTATGGTATGAGCGATCTCTTAGGCCCGATTGTCACCAAAGAGCGTGACGAGATGGTCTTTCTTGGCCGCGAATTGGGCGAGCACAAAAATGTTTCCGAAAAAGTTGCCTCACAGGTTGATATGGAAGTAGAGAAATTTGTCCGCGAAGGCGAAGCTAAGGCCAAAGAAGTCCTAACTAAAAACAAAACCAAACTCAAAAAATTAGCTGAGACACTCCTTAAAAAAGAAACTATCGAGAGAGAAGAACTCGCGCAAATTATTTGAATATCTAGTCTCTAAAATCTCCGCTGATACCAAATATTTGTTTGAATTTTGTAACCGTTTGCCACTTGCTTTGACCTCTTTCGTAAAGAGGTGGCAGATTCTTGCCCCCAGTAATCCACAATCCTGATACGTAATTGGATTTAAGTGTCTTTTTACCCAAGTCGAGAAAAACAGTCACCGTGTCTCCCGTGGTCGCGAGAGAAAAACTCTGCTTACCAAAAGTGTAGGAGTCGATTATATCCCTCGTGTAATATTTTGCCCCTCCACTGTTCCAACCGAAGAGCCAGACGGTGACATTATTTTTATTTTTTATTGTATTTGCAAGCCAGCTTTGATCTACATTGAGAACCATTTGATACCGAGTCGGATGGCTAGCATCAAAGTAACCGTTGTCGCGCCTGATCTTTGTACTTAGATTAAGTTCACCGACACGGGCATAAACTATTGTCTCGTTGTCAATATACGGGGCTTGATCGGCAAAAAACATATCCCCTCTAACAACCAATCTTGTTGACTTCGCAAGCAGTATTTTTCCCTCCACTGATTCGGGATCGTTAGTGATGTCTCTTGAACTAGCTGCTGTTGCTGCTTCTACAGCAACCTTATATTGAGTGTTTATTTTATCAGAAAGCGCAAAGCAGTTCTCTCTTGCCTTTTCCACATCACTGGCAGCTGGCATTTTACTGGTCATTAAATCTTCATCAGGATAGCCGGTTAGCGTTTTGATACCGCCATATTCCTTTACATATTCTTTTTCTTTGCCTAATAATTTGCTTAGCCAAGACCTGTTCGTTAGGTGATCATTTACGGTTTTCATGCATCTGACAAATTCGCTTTTGCTCGTTTCTGGAGTCAGCACGGTTGTTTCAGTGCCGTCTGGACCGGTAACCGTTGCCGACTGCCCGTCTTGATTTCCCTTTATACTCCTTGTGTCAGAATCAACTCCAGACACGGGTACTGATCCTATTGAAGTTTCAGCGGGCTTAGCCGTTACTTGCTTTGCGGCCTCTTGTTTTGTCATATCCTCTTGATATTTTTCGGCGTCAGCTGCAGTTAAGTTTTCAACGGCCGGAGCAGTTACTGTCCCGTTAGCATCAACCATTTTTTCATAATTCGTGCTCCACCCCTTACCCTTATTGTAACCTAAGCACTCTTTTTTTGATGCATCTAAGATTACGGTGCGTGCCATTGTTGTGCCATTGGGGGTTGGTAATAATAACTTCTGAAAATTCTGGCCGCTTTGGACCACATTAACCTGCTGACCGCCCATTGTTTTGCCTGAAAGATAGGTTTTAATAGCCTGCTGGCTTTTGGCACTGGTATAGCTACCTTCCTCAACCCCCGGAATGCAATATTCATTGCATCGCCAGGTTCCGCCCATCTGACTTTCGAAAATTTCATGCTTATACTCAGCGGCACCAGCATTGACTACATCCATTCCTGGATAATTATTAAGAGCGACATTTGAGCAAGTTTCAGCAGCGGTAGATGCTGGAGCGGCCGCTGCAGGTGCTTCTATCGCCGCTTCAATCGGAGCGTTTGCCTTTTGATACATAAATACCCCGACTACAGCCGCAAAAACGGCTGCACCGATGACTGCTGCAGTCCATCCGCCAATATGCATTACTTTCGGCGTTTCCTCTGTTTTCTTCATTAACCCCTACCTTAAGATCAACTGTTGATACATGTAAATTATACACCACTTATTTCCAAAAATGCAACAAATTTGATAGTTTTAAGTTCATGAACATATTTGACGGCTTAAATGAGCAACAAAGGGAAGCGGTCCTCGCGACGGATGGGCCAGTATTAATCCTTGCCGGAGCGGGATCGGGAAAAACAAGAACACTTACTCATCGCTTAGCTTATTTAATAAAAGAAAAACAAGCTTTACCCGATAATATTTTGGCGGTTACCTTTACGAATAAAGCAGCCAATAATATGCGCGAGAGAATCGACAAGCTCCTGTCGGCAGATTCAAAAATTAAATCAAACCTTTTTTGGCTCGGAACATTCCACTCTATTTGCGTTAAAATTTTACGCCGCGAAGCCCAAAATTTGGACTATCCAAAAAGCTTCACCATTTTTGATGAAGACGATGCCATCCGCGCTGTCAAAAAAGCGATGTCGGAATTAAACATCGATCCCAAAAAGTATAACCCCAAGGCGATAAGAACATATATTTCTCAAGCTAAGGGAGAATTGATCGGCGCCAAACAATACGCTGCATATGCCGTGGAGCATTTTCAGGAAATTGTTCTAAAGGTTTTTTCACGCTACGAAAAAATTTTGAAAGGGGCCGGCGCATTTGATTTTGACGACCTTATTTTTAAAACAGTTGAGCTTCTTCAGACGCGGCTGGACGTTTTAGCCAAATATCAAAACCGTTTCCGATATATTTTAATCGACGAATATCAAGATACGAACCACGCCCAATATATATTTTTAAAATTGTTGGCGAATAAAAATCGTAACATCTTTGCAATAGGGGACGACTGGCAGTCAATTTACTCCTTTCGCGGGGCCAAGTTTCAAAATATTTTAGATTTTAATAAAGATTATCCCGACGCAAAAATTATTTTCTTGGAAGAAAACTACCGCTCAACCATACCAATTTTAAGTGCCGCACAGAGGGTAATTAAAAACAACGCAATGCGCTCCGATAAAAAACTATTCTCGAAAAAAGATAGCGGTGCGCCGGTTGTGGTGGTGGGGGCGCACGAAAAAAGAGGGGAGATAGAATTTTTTCTAGAGGAAGTTTCATCCCTTAGGGCAGGGGAGGGACGGTCATATAGTGACTTCGCCGTGTTATATCGCACCAATGCGCAATCACGACTTTTTGAAGAACAGCTTCTAAACTACGGGATCCCCTACCGTATTTTCGGGGGAGTGCGATTTTATGAAAGACGCGAAATAAAAGATATTATTGCATATCTTCGTTTGATTCAAAATCCGGATGATGTTATTTCTCTCTCCCGTGTTATCAACTGTCCGCCCAGAGGCATCGGGGACAAAACATTGAATAAAATTCTTGACGACCCCAAATCTGCCATAGACGCTATCCCAAAATACGCAAGTTTTATAAAAATGATGGATGAACTCCGCGCAAGAGCAGCCACATCTTCACCCGACGCCTTAATCGGTGAAATAATCCGAATTTCGTCTTATAAAGATTATTTAAGTGATGGAACTTTTGAATCACAAACCCGACTTGAAAATATTGAGGAATTAAAAGCGGCGGCCTCTAATTTTAATAATCTTGAAGAATTTTTAGAAAGAGTCGCCTTGGTTTCCGACCTTGATGATTACAAAGAATCGGATGATGTCCTGACGCTCATGACAGTGCATTTAGCCAAAGGGCTTGAATTTCCGGTCGTTTTTATTACCGGCATGGAGGAGGGTCTTTTCCCGCACGCAAACTCCCTTGGCGATCAATTCCAGCTCGAGGAAGAGCGCCGTCTGTTTTATGTTGGTATGACGCGTGCCATGGAACGTCTTTATTTGGGGTATTCGCTTAGCCGGTTTGTTTATGGCAGTTTTCAGCAGTCAACCCCCTCAAGATTTTTGACCGAACTTCCGCAAGATGAAATTGAGGTAATCGAGTTATGAAAAATTGCTCAGGTATCCTTACTTCTCGGCACGCGTCGATTTTCCCAGCGTGAAAATCGCGCTCAACCTCGCCCTCATTCTTCTGCTAAGGCAGAAACCATGCCCATTCGGGCTCCGGACGGCCTCAAAGCAAAACACCTTCGCACTGTTTAACTACTTGCATCAAGCAGCCAAATATAATATCTTATAACATACATGAACAAGAGGGGTTTAATATCTCTGGTAGGTTTAGTTTTGACGGTTGGCTTTATTCTATGTGTCGCCGCGTCAACCGTAGCCAAGGCCGCAAGCCAAATAAACTTCGATAATGATTTTTTGGTTTCCCGAGCGATCGTGCTGGCTGATTTTACCCCCGATGAAATCTCACCTATACCTGAAATCAGGTACCTCATGCCAGGGGAAGAGGGGGCAAGTGAAATGCAATTTAATCATTCGCAAAGAATCGTCAACATCTTCGATCCAAGGTTTGGCTTGGGCGGTATTCAGGCAATATTTACTGCACCGGTCTACAAGGTTCAAGACGGGGAGCAGGCACTCACCTTCTCCAGTTTTAAAAAAACGGTAGGGGACATCCTCGCTGAAAATGGAGTTGTTTTAGCAAATGAAGATCAGGTGGACCCGCCGGTTGGTCAGTCCCCGCTTGCAAATTCAATTAAAATCACCAGAGTGTCGGTTGCGCAAATTGATGAATTCCAGACACTCCCCTACCAGACGAAGACCATAGACGATCCGACGCTGGAGCGTGGCAAACAAGTAATCCAGCAGGCGGGCAAAAATGGGAAAAAGAAGATTACTTATGAGGTTCGCCGCGAAAATGGTCTGGAGGTTTCGAGGACCTTGGTTAATCGGACGGTCGAAGAAGAACCACAGACAAAAATTATTAAAAACGGGACAAGGGTCGTTGTTTTAAGCTCGGTTAGAGGTGTAGCTACCGCCACCAATCTTTCAAATGCAGTCGTCAGCGCAAATTATAGAAGGGGTACTCTAATTCGCATTACCAATGTCTCGAGCGGGGTATCAATTATTAAAACCGTAAGTTACACTTGGGGCACGGCCTCCGCTCCCTCGGGAGTCGTACTTGATTTATCTTGGAGTATTTTGGACGAATTACGATTTAACGGCAATGGAGCTGGGCCATCGGTTCTGGTTGAGGAACTGAAACAATAATGGATCGAGACCGAATAAAGAAAATCTTGAGTTTATATGGGACCGAAGCCAAAAAATCACTCGGTCAGCATTTTTTGGTCTCCCTTTCGGTTGTTGAAACGATGGTGCGCACGGCCGAAATTTGTGAAGATGACACAATTTTAGAAATTGGGCCGGGGCTGGGCGTCCTGACCGAAGGACTTGCCTCCTCTTCTGCCCGTGAAATTATTTTATGCGAAAAAGATCGTAAGTTTTGTGAATATTTAAAAGGGGAGTTTAAAAATAAGAAATTCAAGATAATTTGCGATGACGCACTTTTATTGATTCCGAATTTACAAGTTAAATCCCCTGCCCGCAATGCCTCCGGCATAGCTGGTGCAGGCGGGCCTTTTAAGGTTATATCCAATCTCCCTTACAATATTTCTTCACCAGTAATAATTTCGCTATTAACAGTTTGTCCAACACTTCCTGACAAGATGGTTGTGATGGTGCAGCGTGAAGTTGCCGACCGTTTTATTGCTGCCCCGCATGATTCTAACAGGGGGATATTGACTGCCTTTCTCGAACTGTTCGGCTCGGTTAAAATTATCGAGAAAGTCCCGAAGAATTTTTTCTATCCTGCTCCCGAAGTTGATTCCGCGGTAATAGAGCTCAAAGATATTAAACCCCTCCCTTTTTCAGCTAAATATGCTTTAAAAATAATAAAACTTTCATTTTCCGGAAAACGGAAAATGATAAAAAACTCTCTCTTCTCATCGCTCAAAATTCCCCCTGAAAAAGCGGCAGATTTGGCCCAAAAATCAGGGATCAACCTGGACATGAGGCCGGAAGAGCTAACCCGCGACCAGTGGATGGCCTTGATCCAAAATACGGCAGACCTTTAATTGTTTTCGGCTTATACTTATTTACCTCGGCACGTACGGGTCGTCGGACGCGCTTTAAGATATTTTAGCGCATCCGACGCTTCCGAGGTGCTTCGGCAAAATCATATAAGCCGAATTTTTTATTTAAACAGTTGGCTTAGAGTCCAACCCATTGCGACGGTTTTAACGATTTCGCTAACTTTTTTGCTTAGCGGAATCTGCGCGGCTACTACTTGCCCGTTGAGAACCCCGCCAACAGTTAGGGCGTTATTAGAATTATAAGGATTAAGATAAAAATTGGAAATACGGGGAAACATCTGGCATTCAGGGCGCGAGACAATGCTTTGAGCTATAACACAGTTTATAAAATAATCTTGATAGTTGCCGTAACCGCCGGGGTAGTTTGTGCCCCAAGGAGAATAACCGATGTTTTGAGTGTATGGGAACTGATAGTCAAGCCCTGACCTCAACCACGGGTTATATTGGGTTGAGTCCTGCCAATTTGAAGGCAGCCCACCTGTTTCGCAGAAATTAAGCGGATCACCTGACGGAGCCCAGCTACCATCAGCCAATTGTTGCCATTGGATACCACTGCCTTTAGGATTTTCGACACAACTCCCTACGGGGTAATTGGTTACCGAATTGGGGTTATTAGTCTGGGCAAGTGTTGCATCCGAATCATTTGATTGCGCAGCTGGCGCAACTTGAGAAGAGGAGTAATCGGCGACTTTACGGTAATAAAACTCGCACTCGGGTTTGTCTTTTATGTTTTTTAAAACGGAGTGAGTTCCAACATAAACTGTGCCCGTACTGGAATCTGTCCAGTTGTCTAGGTATTGCATTTCTTTAACTAATCCTTTGACAGTCGCAGGAATCTGGCAGCTGAAATCGCCGTTTTTTTCAGTACATCTCAAAAGTCCATAATCCGGTTCGCTTATAGGGTCTGTTAAATTTACCCAATGGTCAATATCGGACTGACTATCAATTTTTTTTGTAAATACAACCGCGTATTCAAAAGTTGAGTTCTTAGTGCTGATTTTGCTGTCGCGGAGGTTTGGTTTGCTCGGGTCGCTGGCTTGGCCATTGTGGTAATGATCGCTGTTTGTTCCAAGGCTGCACGGACCTTCCCATCCTGTATCGGGGGCAAGTCTGATTAGATTGTTTTTATTTAAGGTATCGGGACCACCGACGTAATACCACTTCCCTAACTCTGGAGTAAATGAATACTGGGCGTGCGCAACTCCCAATGGGATTAAAACTAAAGACGCGGCTATTAAAACAAAATAGAATATTTTGGAAAATTTTTTCATTTTTAACTACTTATTTGGCCTGGTTGGTTCTGGTGGAACGGGTGGTAAGGATCCGTCATTCGAGATCGGTAAAATGCACTTCGAGGAATCGCAAGACACGCCTTTCATCCAAAATCCCAACAAGAAACCAGCGATGCCCAAGATTATACCTACTACAACGACTACCAAAATAAAAACACCAGTTGTATTAGCTGAGCCATTTTTATCTTTATCCATTTCCCTCCGAGTTTATTATACCACAGGTAAAAGGTCGCAAGCTATTTTACGGTCACCGATTTTGCGAGGTTTCGCGGTTTGTCGGGATCAAGTTTTTTCTCGAGAGCAATGTAATAAGAAAGCAATTGAGGGTAAACAATCGAAGCAAGCGGGGTATAAAATCCATTCGGCTGAACGGGCAAATACTCGTCGAAGACCTGATTTTTTTGCGTTGCAATCCCAATTACTTCTGCCCCGCGCGCCTTAACTTCCATTGCGTTAGAGATAATTTCCCTTTCCGACTCATCATTGGCGGCAAAAACCAAAACCGGAACGCCCTTTTCAATCAGGGCGATGGGGCCGTGTTTCAGATCTCCACCCGCAAAGCCCTCGGCGTGAATGTAGGAAACCTCTTTGATTTTAAGGCAGGCCTCAAGCGCATTTGGATAATTAGTCCCGCGTCCCAAGGCATAAATATTGTCAACCCTGGCCAGTTTTTTAGCCATTTTCTTGATTTTTTGAAGTGAGCTTTTGGAGAGAATTTTTTCGATATCGCGCTTGGTGATTTCCAGCGCTTTTTTCCCCTCTTTTAAATTTCCTTTCATTGCGGCAGAGAGCATAACAAACATTGCTTGTTGGGAAATGTAGGCCTTGGTGGAAAGAACACAAATCTCCGGCCCTGCTTTGGTCAGGATGGAGGAATCAGACATTCGCATTAACGATGATCCCATTACATTCACAAGCGAGAGTACTTTTGCTCCTGCGTTGTGCGCACTTTTTACTGCTTCCAAAACGTCGGCTGTTTCCCCCGACTGTGAAACGGTAATCACCAAATCATCTTTTTTTAAAAGATGGGCGAAGTGGGGAAATTCTCCTGCTGAAATTGGTTGCAAAAAGAGATTATTTTCCTTGGCCAAGAGATAACTTCCGTACATTCCGGCGTGTAATGCCGTGCCGCAGGCAACCACGAAAATTCTTTTTGACTTTTTAATCAATGCCGCAGCGCGCTTAAGCTCACCTTCGTTCTCGGCCATCGTTTTTTCAATTACCTGCGGTTGCTCCAGCATTTCTTTAATCATAAAGTGCGGATAACCGCCCTTTTCCGCTTCATTGAGAGACCACTCGATTTTAGTTATTTTGGAATTTATTTTTTTGCCGGAGGTAATATCCAATATCTGGTATTTTGCCTTATCGTCAACCACAACCAGTTGCATTTCATCCAGAAAAACTACTTTATCCGTATATTTTAAGAAAGCGGGAACATCTGAACCTAAAAAATATTCATTTTTGCCGATCCCAAATACTAACGGGCTGCCATATCTCGCGCCGATTAAAATATTATTTTCCTGATTAATAATCGCGAGAGCAAAGCTGCCTTCGAGAAGTTTGAGCGATTTCCTTACCGCCTGGACAAAGCCCTTCTCTTTTTTTGCAGTTTGTTCAATTAAATGAGCGATGACTTCGGTATCGGTTTGAGAAATAAACTTGTGCCCTTTTTTCTCAAGTTCCTCTCGCAGTTCTTGGTAGTTTTCAATAATGCCATTGTGGACAACGGCAATTTTTTTATCACAGGAGAAGTGCGGATGAGAATTTTTTTCAGTTACTCCACCATGAGTTGCCCAGCGCGTGTGTCCGATGCAGACCGGGCCAGAAAATTTGGGCAAATCTCTTTTAAGTTCAAACCCTCCAATTTTTCCAACTTGCTTATGAGAAATGATTTTTCCATCTTCTTTTGCCGCCAGCCCCCACGAATCATATCCGCGATATTCAAGCCGTTTTAATCCGTCAACAACTACCTCGGCCCCATTTTTGTCCCCAATATAAGCTGTTATTCCACACAAAATGCACCTCCTGAATAATTTTACTTTCTCAAAATACTATTTTAAAAATCCTTTGACAACCTTTTGTGCTTCCTTTGAATTTTTAACCCATTTAATGTCGGGTTGTTTTCGAAGCCAGGTGAGCTGGCGTCTGGCATAGGCGTGACTTTTGAATTTTAGTTCCTGTGCCATCTGCTCAAAACTATTTGATTTTTGAATAATGTATTGTCCGATAATTTTATATTCTAAACCAAGTGATAAGAGCCATTTTTTATCAATGCCGTTTTTAATCAGACCTGCCACTTCCTCAAGCATCCCTTCTTTAAAGCGTTGATCGACACGCATATCAATCTGTTCGTAAAGTTTCGCTCGTGTGAGATCGATGCCAATTTGCAATACCTCAAAATCGGGTTTTATTTTGACCGGCCGTGTATCTTCCTGTGCAATCTCGATTGCCCGCACCAATCTCCGCGGATTTTTTTGATCAATTTTTTTAAGCGAAACAGGATCTATTTTTTTCAAGATCTTGATCAATTTTTCAACACTCTGCTTATCCAAAAATTCCCTTGAGTACTGTTTCTTTGACTTTTCACTTTTCACTTTTAACCTTTCACCAATCTGATATCCTTCCACCAGCGCTTTAACATACAAACCCGTCCCACCGACTATGACTGGAATTTTTCCCCGAGACAAAATTTCATCAATTTCTTTTCTGGCCAGTTCCAACCAATCAAAAAGCGTAAATTTATCGCCCGGATTACAAGTATCAATTAAATAATATTTAACGTCGCCGTATTTTTTGAGATCTTTGCCGGTGCCGATATCTAGCCCCTTGTAAACTTGTCTCGAGTCAGCCGAAATAATTTCACCGTTGAATTTTTTAGCAATTTCAACTCCCAGGGCGGTTTTGCCCGAAGCAGTCGGTCCGACAATTACAATAATCTTTTTATCTTTCATAAGAGAAAATCATAGCGCAAAATAAATAATTTATAAAGAGAAAGGGCGGGAGCAGCTGCTCCCGCCCTGGATCCTGCTGTGGATCTTGTGCCGCTAATGCGCTGTGGGTATTCGGCGCGCCTTGGCCCGATCTTCGAGGATCTCGAGCAGTTCCTCTTGATGTGCCGGTCCACAAGGTTTACCTCCATCCACGCGATCCCAGCGATGCGTGTATGCTTTTGCCTCTTCGTTGCCGAGAAGGTTGCGGATGTAGTAGATATTCTCGACAACGCCACAATCCCAGGTTTCGGGATCGCGGCCAAGAGTCTTGCGGTAGAACCGACGGGCATTTTGCACTGCTGCCTCATCCAGTTCGGCGGAGAAAGTTCGCGGGACTTCGTATCCCTTGGGCTTACGCTCTGCCCAGTTCTCGATGAAGGTTCTCGCCAGACCGCTGGCGAGAAGCAAGGTGGCGTTATCCACCACAATGCGCTCAGTGGCTGTTCTGGGGTTCTTCCCTGTGATCTCACGGAAAATCACCTTGACGTCGCGGTGCGACACGAGTAACTGCCTGGCAATTCGACCGCTCATACTACCACTTCCTTCTGTGAATGATAGGTGCAACTGCCCACATTATATCTTTACGGCTTGATAAATTCAATGGTTTAAGTAATGATTTTTCCGCTATAATAAACTCATGGAACGATTATCTAAAATTCGCTCAATTGTTACGGTTGGGCTTGATGCTCAATTAGTAGAAGTTGAAGTTGATGTTGGGGCGGGGATTCCGTCTTTGACGATTGTCGGTTTGCCCGATAAAGCAGTCGAAGAATCAAAAGAGCGGGTTAAATTGGCCCTGAAAAACTCCGGTTTTCACTTTCCGCCTAAAAAAATTGTGGTTAATTTAGCACCGGCCGATGTCAAAAAAGAGGGGCCGATTTATGATTTGCCGATCGCGGTAGGTGTCCTCTGCGCCGGCGGACTGATCAATGATGAAAAAATAAAAAAAACAATATTTTTAGGCGAATTGTCGCTGTCGGGAGAGGTGAGGAGAGTGAAGGGTGTAATTCAAGCAGCAATATTTTCCAAAAAATCCGACTCCCCTCTCGTTATTCCCGAATCGAATAGGGAAGAGGCAAATTTAATTTCAAAAATTAAAATATTTCCGGCAAAAAACTTGAAAGATCTGGTTGGGGCGATTATCGAAAAAAATAACGAATCCCCTGCCCCGCGAAGCCCTGGCGAAGTGGGGCCTTTTATAATAACCTCCGGTGCCAAGCCAAAAGCCGATCAGGATTTCGGTGATTTTGATTTTGCCAATATAACGGGGATGGCTCAAGCCAAGCGGGCACTGGAGATAGCCGCTGCCGGTGGACATAATATTTTGCTTGAGGGTCCACCCGGAGGAGGCAAAACCCTTCTGTCGCGCAGCATTGTTTCGATTCTTCCGCCTCTAGACGAGGAGGAGATTTTAGATGTTACCAAAATTTATTCTGTTGCCGGATTACTGTCTGAAAAAGACCCGATTGTTTACGAACGCCCCTTCCGCTGCCCCCACCACACCACCTCAGCGGTGGCGATGATCGGTGGAGGGTCGTATCCAAAGCCGGGCGAAGTGTCTCTTGCTCATAAAGGAGTTTTGTTTTTAGATGAGTTTCCCGAATTCCCCCGCTCTGTTTTAGAGGCCTTGCGCCAGCCACTTGAAGATAAATTTGTGACGGTTAGCCGGGCTCAATCAACCATCAGCTTCCCCGCCGATTTCATTTTAGTCGCTGCCAAGAACCCATGCCACTGTGGTTATCTAAACGATGAAAAACACGAATGTACCTGCACGATGGCCCAAATTTTGTCTTATAACCGCAAAATTTCCGGACCGTTACTAGATAGAATCGATATCCATCTTAATATTCCCCGCTTACCACTGCGACGCATAAACAAAAAAGGAAATCCGGAAGAAGATTCGGCAACGGTTCGGAAGAGGGTTGTATCCGCTCGCGATTTTCAAATTAAACGCTCGCGATCCTCACTTAAAGTTAAACGGATCAATGCGCTTCTAAGTAAAAAGGATTTGGAAAAAATTGCTCCGCTCTCGCAAAAATCAACTGAACTTTTAGAGGGTGCAATTGACCAACTCGGACTTTCGATGCGCGCATATGTCAAAACCCTTCGTGTTGCCCGCACTATTGCCGATTTAGAAAAATGCAAAGATATAAGTGAGGCGCATATTGCCGAGGCACTACAATACAGGGTTAAGGATAAAAACGATGAAATATAACCTCCCTCAAGATTTTGCCAGAGTATCCATTTTCTCAAGCGAAATTTCTGATGGGATTATGGCTATGGGAACCGAGGAAGGCCGTCAAAATGCCAAGAAGTTTTTAAATAAAACGGGTGCCAAACCGGCGCTTTGTCATATGACGCAGATTCATGAAAACAGGATTATTCTTATTGATCATGGGGGCTTGTACGAAAACGTTGACGGCATCGTAACGCGTGAAAATCTAACGCTTGCAGTGAAAACCGCTGACTGTGTTCCGGTAATGATTTACGATCCCGAAACAAAGTTAATCGGAGCCATTCATGCGGGACGAAAGAGTATTGTCGGAGGAATTTTGTCAGAGAGCTTATTAAATATTCTTAATAAATGTGCTTCTGACCCGAATAACCTACGTGTTTTTTTAGGCCCGCATATTCGTGTTGCAAGTTATAATCTGTTACCCGAAACGACCAGTGGTTTAAAAGATACAAAGTGGGCAAGGTTTATGCCTGAAATCGAAGGTAGAATCCATTTTGATCAAACGGCCGCCACATGCGCCGAGCTTGAAGAAATAGGTATAAAAGCGGAAAATATAGTTGATTGCGGTATCGACACTTTTGAAGATGGCAGATTCTTTAGCGCCAGAAGAACCCCCAAAGATGATAAAATCAGATTTTTAACGGTTATATTCAAAAATGAAAACTGAATCAAAACACCTTTTTTATCGGATCCTGTTTATTGCCGTTTCAATTATTTTTATCATTGTTTTTGTCCTTAAATTTGGAACATTGCAAGATGCAATCGAGACCCTGTCACACGGTTCGATTTATTTTCTAGGGGCGGCGCTGTTGATTCAGCTTTTAGGCATCATCAACAAAGGCGCTTATTATCAGGCACTCTATGATTATTTCGGAGCGAAAGACAAACTAAAAAAATGGGTGATTTTAACTGTCTCGGCGAATTTTGTCAACCTGATCGCACCGACCGGAGGACTATCGGGCATGGCTGTTTTTGTCTCGAAGGCTAAGGAGCAGGGCATGACAAAATCGCGGGCTACGTTTGTTAGTATATTTTCCTATTTTCTCCTTTACGGCGTTTTTTTGCTGGTCCTCCTGTTCGGTCTTTTTTACCTGATGTTTAACCATCAGCTCTATCAATATCAAATCGTTACCGCCTCAGTCCTTTTCGGGATGATTTTTTTCATGCTGGTTTTTTTGGCGGTTACTGCCGGCGAAGCAGCGCGACTGCACAAATTGTTCCAATTTTTCGCCTCACTTTTTAACTTTTTTGCACGTCTTATCTTAGGCCGTAGAGCTTGGATTTCGAAAGAAGACATCAGCATATTAAGCCACGAAATTAACAACTGTCTTAAAATTATCCAAAAGCGTCTTCGCGGTCTTTGGCTACCGATTTTCCATGTTATTTTAATTGAAATTATCGATCTTCTAACGCTTTATTACATATTTCTGGCTTTCCAATTTCCTATTTACCCGGGCGTCTTAATCAGCGTTTACGCGATCTCCGTTTTGTTTTCTTTAATTTCCATTACCCCAAATGGGCTGGGTGTTGTAGAGGCCTTGATGATTGTTGTTCTAACGAACTTCGGTATACCCGTGGAACTAGCGACAATTTGCGTATTGGGATATCGCCTCCTGACATTCTGGATACCATTTTTAATCGGTTTTTTCGGTTTCAGGAGTTTCCAGAAAGAGAAGCTAATGCAGATCCAAAATGGCTCTACTTGATTCGGTTGGCTTTGATTTGGATGAGATTAAAAACCCTGAAAGAATCAAAAAGCCACACATTATTATTCGAGTTTTCTCAAATCTATTTTTGATTCTTTTTTTCTCCGCTCTTGTTTTTGCGGTTATAAACTTCCCTGCCTATCTATTAATCTACCGTTTTAAAACTAACCCCCAATCTGTATCACAAGCGGCCATTCCCAAAGAAATAGAGGTCAATCAACTGGGGGACAATTCGCTGATTATTCCCAAAATCGGCGTAAAAACATCGGTTAATTGGGATACGCCATCCGGCGACGTTATGGGGGCTTTGAGTGAAAAAATAGCTCATTTGGCGGGATCGGGCAAACCGGGGGATAACAAAAACATTTTTATAACCGGACACAGTTCAAATTACTGGTGGAGGGAAGGCGGACTTAACACTGTCTTTGCGCTTTTGCCCGAATTGCAGGAAGGTGACGAAATCCTTATAACTTCAAACGGAAAAATATTCCGTTATCGTGTATCAGAAAAACGGGAGGTTTCTCCCAAAAAAGCAGCCGATTATTTCTTCTCGGATTCTGAGCAGTTAACACTGATGACCTGTGTTCCGGTTGGTACAAACTTAAGGCGGCTTTTAATAATCGCTAAACCCATATCCGATTAATTTTATGCCAATACTTCTTTCTGTCCAAGGTGCCATGTTTCGAAAAATAGTGTAAAATATTATAAGAAGAGATGAAGAAAATAACTATTTATCTTGCGGTTGTTCTTTTTGTGGGTTTGGGAGTGCTTTTTGCTCACGCACAAAGCGCCCAACCACCGGGTTTTGATTTTCCAACCCTAGACGAAACCGGTACGGCAACGGTCGAGGCAACGGCTACGGCCTCAACTGTTTTTGTTACCGTTACTCCCACCAAAGTTTCCGCCCAGACCGTTACCGATGATGCCGAAACTGGTCCGGAGGTTTATATTTTAATCGGCCTGTCTCTGTTGGGCGGCCTGGGTATTTTCTCAATTAAAAAATATTTTGATTCTAAGAAATATTCCCTGTAAAGCGTACTTTTAGCTTTACCGTTTTAGATTTTAACTGCTATAATAATTTTGTATGAGGGATCCTTTCGCGCTGCTTCCCGTAGCGCCAGAATTCGAAAAAAAAGAAGAATCCCGCAAGACCCCAAGAAAACTTTATTGGACAATCGGGGTTCTTGCTGGATTAGTTTTGATATTGGTTATTGTCTATGCGCTAAAGTTTAGAACCGTTTCGGCTGATGTGGCGTCAAGTGGGCTTACCGCGACCGTTGAAATTAGCGGTTTCCCCCAAGAAATAAAATCGGGCAACGAGATATCGGCTACCATCTCTGTAACAAACAAGACAAATAAGGATATTCCCCCGGGTTATCTTTTGGTTGCAAGTCAGGGTGCTGATTTATCCAAAACGGTCAATCTCGTGCAAAATATTTCAGAGACAGATGCCGGGTATTTGAGAGTCCTCAATCCCACGGAAATGGCCCTGTTTGCCAGAGATGACACCGCTGGTTTTTATTGGAATATCGGGCCGTTAGGCGGAAAACAAACAAAGTCGCAACAGGTTAATGCGGTCATATCGGGAACAGTACTGAATGATTTTAAAATTGAAGCAAAATACTTTTTGCCAAAATACGAAAAGGTTTCTTGCGGAACCTTGGGGCTTAAGACGTGCGATAAGATCACCGGTCAAACTCAAGTCGGTTACGAGTCCTTTCAGGCAAAGCTCGCCGATCAGGCAAATCTTAAATTGCGTCCGGGCTACAACTATATTACCTTGCCTTACGTCTTTACGCCGGGGTCAATCAAGGAATTTCTCTCATCGCTTAAAGACAGGTGGGCTTATTATTATAAATCGGAAACCGCCGAGTATATTGATTTAAACAAAGACGAAAATTCAAGCTACATCAAACCGGGAGCGGGATTCTGGATTTTTGACAGCGCCGGAGGCGAGTATTCGCTTCCCGAAACCCGGGTTGAAACTAACATTAACGACGCCTATACCGTTAACCTAAATATCGGTTGGAACCAGATCGGCAACCCTTATCCTAAGAGAATTATTTTATCAGGGGATAAAATATTAGTTCGGGAAATCGCCGATGATGGCAGCGCCTCAGGCAACGTCTATTCCCTTAAAGCTGCAATCGATAACCAGGTCTTATCAGTTCCTTATATCGTTGCCTACAAATCGTTTACCGACTCAAGCGGCGTTCAAAACAATTTGGCGAACCTGCTCGAATATCAGGTTTTACCTCTAGATTCAACCCTAAATCCGTTTTCCGGTCTCACAATTAGCTCAACAAAAAAAGTCGCCCTGATCTTCCCTGGTTCAAATATTGTTGCTCCGGGCGATCTTTTAAGCGCACAGGAAAGGAATAATATTGAGAGCTGGATAGCTAAAAATGGTTTAAACCAGTTCGGCGATTCCCAGGATACGGTTTACACTGGAGGCACCCCTTTAACCGACAGTACGACGGGCGCCTCGATCGACCGGTTTGATTATATTGTCTCAAAGCATCCCGAAAGACCCTGGAACAGGATCTAGAAAATAAGTCAAAAAACCGATCTGGTTTTGATTTTTGCCTTTTGAGTTATTTTCAGACATTTATATTGAGGAGGTGAGTGGCCCACTCTCCAAGTTTCAAAATAAAGTCAGTTTTGATGTTAACGAAATAAACTCCAACGATGATGGCGAAAAGAATTAACATCGTCAAAAGAATTTTTCGAATTTCATGTTTTACTTCCTTAGAATCTTCATCGGATACCGGTTTTTGAACCTCAGTGACTGCGGTAGGTGCTGAAACGCTTGTCTTTGCGACATTTTCTGAAGCGGTATTTTGCACAGGCGTTTCGGGAGGAGCCGTGTGCATAGCCGCTTGCTGGGCCTGCTGCCTTAAGATCTTTCGTAATTTCTTTTTGTTTTTTTTACTCATAATTTAAATTTAGTTTACACTGAATCCTCGAAGGACGAATACAGTTTACACTGAGTCCCAAAAGGGACGAAGTGGAGGCCTGGGCCGGAATTGTCACGCGAAGCGTGATCACGCTTCGCGTGAAACCTGCTCACGCCGGGCCATGTATTCCTATTTGTTCTTTTAATTCAGACTTAGCCTTATGCTCTTTCAATCTTTTTTCTCTTTTTAAAGCATACGTCTTACTTAAGTATGCCTCGTAATAAACCAACTTAACAGGTCTTTTTCCTCTAGTTGATATTACTTTTCCGTATGATATGTTGGTCGAACCTATTTTTAAATCCTTACAACTACCAATATATAAATCATTATTAGCGCATTTTAAAGTATATACATAATACATGGGTGTGGAGGCCTGGGCCGGAATTGAACCGGCGTGAACGGTTTTGCAGACCGCTGCGTAACCACTCCGCCACCAGGCCTTATTCTACTTTAAAAATTTTATCTATTTTTATAATAACCGCACCCTTAGGTTCAAATGGTTCTCCCTCAAGCCGTTTTTTCGCGATGTCAACCTTTTCTTTTTCGCTATGGTATGTAGCTTTTCCGAATGCCTTATATCCAACTTCGATTTTTGGGTCATACGCCTCAATGCAACAATTTGGATTTTTTAGAATATTTTCTTTTGCCTTTGTCATCGCGCAGTCACTAATCAAAAGTTCGTCTTCGGATATCACAACCCCACTTGCGGTGATAGTGATGTTGGGCCAAAGCCCGTCAGTTGTTGCAAAATATACATCGCCTTTTGCCAGTAAAGTTTTTGCTTCTTCGGGTATTTCCATATCTAAAATTGTATCAGGTTTAGGGCAAAAATAAAGCTCCCTTCGCAGGATCATAAACCTATTACTATGTATCTCGGGAGCGAAATCCCATCATCCTTTTATGTAAAAGGGTGTGGGATAAAGACCGCTTTTGGCGGCTTTGTTTAAATTCATTTTTCTGGAGCGGGTGAGCGGATTCGAACCGCCGACCTCGATCTTGGCAAGATCGCATTCTACCACTGAACTACACCCGCTTATTAATTAATTCTTCGCATATCATTTCAGTCCAAACGAAGATCTTTTCTTTCAATTCCCTATCGCTGACTGAAATGTTGCAAATCCCATAGCTTAATTTTCGCTTCTTATGCCGTCCTATAATATATTGTGTTTTATAGAAATTTTCAATAGGCAAACCTAAAAATTGATTCCAATATTTCTTACAATCTTTCTCGTCCAAATCCTTATATAAGATCATAGTCGACCGTATTTTTTCAATATTAATCCTGCAAACATGTTTTAGAAAAACTGTAAATATACTGATTATCTTAGGATTGATATTTGATAATCGTACTAAAGAATTGTCGAACTTGTTATCGCCCTCCCCGAGATAGAGCATTAATCCTGCTTTTAACAATGGATCGTTTTTCAATATTTCATATTCTTTTTTTGCCGAATTTCTAAAGCTAGAAATTTTTTTTCTAAAATTAATTTTATTTTGTAGCACCATTTTCTTGGCATTTGCGGAAGAAGCCATTTTTTGTTTCTCAGAAAGAGTGTTTTCAATTTTTTTTGACCAATCGGTTTTTGAAAACCAATTCGAAATGGTACTTTTAGGTATACCAAGCCGTCTATTAATAGCGTTGTAACTGAATCCTTTTTTCCTCAAACTTATTGCCTCATCATGATCGGTTCTTCTCATAATCTTATTATAGGATGACACATGGGTTCGGTCAAATATAATACTTTGCTGTAGCTATTGCACATTTTTTAATTTGCCACCTGTTTAACAGGTGGGGATTTGGGGCTTGACAAGCTTTTTTAGTCCTGTAATATAGTGTCGCTATGTTAAAAGCATTAGTTTGGATAGAATTCTTTATCTCATTTTTGCTGATTACCTCAGTGCTTCTGCAACACCGCGGAACAGGCTTGGGAGGCGTTTTTGCCTCCGGGTCAAATGTTTATCGCTCTAAAAGGGGAATTGAGAAAATTCTTTTTAACGCCACTATCGCCTTCGCGGTGATATTGGTTGTCAGTGTTCTATTACACCTATTTTTAAGGTTGAAAATCCAGGGCTAATTTAAATGGAAATATCTTTACGCGATATCAAGCGCGTTAGAATTCACGATTTTGTTTATACGCTCAAACACTGGCGGACAGCGTTTACAATTGTTGAAAAATTCGCGATCGCCATTCTTTTGGTTTTGGTTCTAGCCACCTCTTGGCGATGGGCACTTGCGGCAAACTCAGCCGCCTTGCACGAGCCGGCAAACGGCGGGACCTACATCGAAGGGGTACTAACTAATAATTTAGATACTATCGATCTGGGGCGTTTAACTAAAGCTGCATTGGTGCGCACGGACGAAAAGGGCAATATTTTACCGGACTTGGCGGCCAAATGGGAAGTGTCTTCTGATAAATCCGACTACAAATTTACTTTGATTCCAAAGGTTTCTTCATATGTCATCACGGATATCTTGCAGAAAAACCCGACCTATTTGCCATCTGGTGCGTCGGCACAGGTTATTGATCCCTCGACCGTAGAATTTAAACTAACCACTCCGGACAGCCAGTTTCTAAACGAACTTTCCACTCCTCTTTTTCCGTATGGTCCTTACAAGGTAGATAAAAAAACAGATACTGAAATTCGCCTTAAAATAAACAGCGACTATCATCTAAAGCGACCATATTTCGACAGATTTGTGATGCGAAAATATGATAATGCTGACGGTCTGCAAAACGCGGCAAACAAAGGTAACATTACCGGCTCTTTTGATTTAAATAATGTTCCCGAAGGTTGGCAAGGTGCGAAGGTGACTTTAAATAAAAAGCACTCCCTTTTTATCAACAGCTCAAAACCTTATCTCAAGGCCACCAATGTCCGCAACCAACTTTTGTCTGGGGAGAAACCAAGTAGCATCGACACTTTAAGTGTTCTTGAAGTTAACGGTCTAACGGTTGATGGCGAATACGCAGCGCTCAAGGATAAATTGATTAAAGCGGGAGTCAAGCTCGATGTAAGACAAGTTTCGCTTAAAGATGCCTTGAGTGCCGATTTACCCAAGCGCAATTACGACATGCTCTATATTTTAATTAACGAAGGTTCCTCCTACGATCCATATCTTCTCTGGCACTCGGATAATCGTACTGGCACGGGGCAAAACTTCGCCGAGTTAGCCAATGCCGATATTGACCGCCTTTGCGAGGAATATCGCTCTACTGACGATGCGGGTAAAAGGCAAGAAATATTGGATAAAATCAAATCTCTTGTTAATGATGAAAAAGTTGCGATTGAATACAAAAATATTGACGGAACCTATGCGGTCGCAGCGCGCGTTAAAGGATTTTCACTTCCTAAAGCCATGGCCTTAGAAACAGATAGATTTAATTTTATCTTAAACTGGTACCTGAACCAAAAGTTGTTCTAGGTGAGTTCTCCCGACAGCAGTTAAGCATTACGCTTTGATAATTTGCGAAATCCCGCACCGAGGGCTTTTTATCGTGTATTTCTGCCGCTAGATGAAGAGTTGAATGCCCTCTGGTGCGGGAATAGACAAAGTACTCGGTTTATAGTACTGTTATAAGGAGAAAAAGGGCAGGTGGCGAAATTGGTAGACGCGCTGGCTTCAGGAGCCAGTGGCCGCAAGGCCATGGCTTTGCGAGATGGAGCTCGCGAATATTCCTTGAAAATCAGTGCCGAAGTGGTGAAATTGGTATACACGCAGTCGCTGAAGCGATAGCTTCTGCAGGCGGGTATACACGCTTGTTCACCCCGTATAAATTGGGCGCGTGCTGAAATTGGTATACAGGCATGATTCAGGATCATGTGTCGGCAACGGCGTGGAGGTTCGACTCCTCTCGCGCCCACCATTTAACGGGGCAAGGGAGCCAGTGCCCGCAAGGGCGTGCGAGTTCGAGTCTCGCCTTCGGCACCAACGAGATAAACCCGATAGGGTTTGGATTTCGTTGGTGCGCCCGAGAAAACTCGAAAGGCGCAGGCACGACGGTGCCGAGCCGGGGTCGCGCAAAAATTCAGCAGAATTTTATGCGTGACCGAGTCTCGCCTTCGGCACCAACGAGATAAACCCATTGAGTTTTGCACTTTTTTAATTTATAATTCATTTTTGTGCCGAGGTGGTGAAATTTGGTATACACGCTACCTTGAGGTGGTAGTGGGAGCAATCCCGTGCAGGTTCAAGTCCTGTCCTCGGCACCAGATCGCATAGCCACCATGTGGCGACGTAGGACGGCGAAATCTAGTTTTGGTTGGCAGCTAATTTTATTTTAAAAACAAGGTTAAATGAGAATTTATTATGGAAATTTTTGATTTTATATTTCACATTGACAAACACCTGGGTAATATCATCACGGTTTTTGGTAGCTGGACTTATGTAATAATATTTGCCATCATCTTCGCCGAAACAGGCCTTGTCGTAACACCGTTTTTGCCCGGAGATTCATTGCTATTTGCTGTAGGGGCCCTTGCCGGCGGCGGATTCTTAGATATATGGACCATATATACTATTATGCTGGTCGCTGCTGTGCTTGGTGATACCGCAAACTACTGGATTGGACATTATGTCGGGCCTCGGGTTTTTTCTAAACAAAACTCGCGATTTTTCAACAAGGCCTACTTGGAAAAGACGCGTGAGTTTTATGACAAATACGGAGGAAAGACGATAATCCTCGCCCGATTTTTGCCAATTATTCGCACCTTTGCGCCCTTTGTTGCCGGTATCGGCAAAATGCATTACAATACTTTTCTTCTCTACAATGTTGCGGGAGCATTTTTATGGGTGACCTCTCTTACATTTGCCGGATACTTCTTCGGCGGTCTACCGGTGATCAAGGCAAATTTCGAATACGCTGTCTTTGGAATCATCGCTCTTTCGCTAATGCCTATGTTTATTGAATATGTAAAATACAAACGCGGACCCAAAATATCAAAACAGCAACTTGAACATGCGACTTATAAAGACATAGAGAAAACACTCAAAAAAGAACATCTTAACGATGATGTTTGATTTTTTTATAGTTCGCGGTAACCGATAAATAATTAGAAAAAAATTGAGAGTTGTTTTTTATCACCATCGTAATTTTGATACTTGTCTTTTTCACACCTCTTGTGGCTGGATATTGATCGCCACCGGAAAATGAGCACGAAATGGCTCTTGTCTGCGACTGTCAAAGTTCATAGTCCCTCTTGGAAATTTCGGACTTTTACAGCCGCTTCGAGGCCGAAATGCGTTCGAACTATTCTAATTATCCTGCACCAGACATAAAATTCGTCCCGCAAGGGGCGGATTTTATGTATTTGGGATGGACGGACTTGAAAGCCGGACTGAATGAGCTTGCGAGTGAAGGAGGCGGGGTCGCGAGCGGGGCATTCCTTAAAATTAGAATCGCGCCGACTTGTGACCAAGTCCTGTCCTCGGCACCAGAAAGATGGCCATTAACGTGGCCATTTTTACTTGAAAAAGCTTCTCGATCAGGTATAATCCAAGACGGTCGAACGTAAAAAATAAATTTGGCAAATTGCAATGGCTGAAGAAAAATTAGGCGAAGTCACCCATTTTTTCGACAAAATACAGGTGGCGATCGTTAAATTGGAAAAGCCGCTTAAAATTGGCGACAAAGTCAAGATTAAGGGGAATACTACCGAAATCGAAGAAACTGTTGATTCAATGCAGGTTGAGCACGCCGAAATTGAGGAAGCGGATAAGGGTGACGAAGTCGGTATTAAAGTGACCGGCAAAGCCCGCGAAGGCGACGAAGTTTTTAAAGCAAGTTAGTTTTGGCTTCCCAGTCGGTATGACTTAAGGGATTTTTAGATATGGGCGTCCATAGCTCAACGGTAGAGCACTTGGTTTACATCCAAGGGGTTAGAGGTTCGAGTCCTCTTGGACGCACCAGATTTGTTTGGCCGGGCCTGAAGGGCCAGGACAAACAAATATTTGGGAGCCGAGGACGAGAAGGCCGCAGCGCCGACGGGCGCGAGGCGGGGTCGCGAGGCGCACCAGCAGGCGCGAACTTGTGACCGAGTCCTCTTGGACGCACCAAACAATATTCACAGGTTCGGAATCCTGTAGCGGCCACCAAAATACACTGGAAATTGAATTTTCAAGGTTAATTTGCTATTATTTCCCTGTATAAATTTTGCATTTTGAATATCTGATTTTCTTTTTACTTTTTCGTTTTTAGTTTTAAGTTTAATATGCCGGGGTAGCTCAGCGGTTAGAGCACTGGTCTGAAAAACCAGGTGTGGACAGTCCGACTCTGTCCCCCGGCACCAATTCAAATCCTGGTTTTGCATTAGCAAAACAGGATTGTAACTGACGGGGACGACTGGCCGATAACTTGAGAGCCAGTCGACAAGAGGCGGAGCGCGCAGGCCCGACGGGGCCGAGCGGGGATCGCGAGCCAAATCAGCAGATTTGGACTTGTGATCGACTCTGTCCCCCGGCACCATCCTTCGCCCCTTTGGGGCTTCGGAATGGCGAGCCACATTTTTTAAAATGCAGATTTCAACTATTTTCAGCGTTGCTTATCTTAACGAAAGCATTAATCTAACCAGTCGAAACGCAATTATTGCCTTAATTGCGTTAGCTTTGATTGCAATTTGCGGTATTGTCCTGCAGTTATTTATTGAAAAGAGGAAAACCCCGCGTTTTTATAGGCGGTTTGTCAAATGGATCGGTGATTTCCTCCTGTACATACCATTAACTTTAGTTTTTTTGCTAGCCATATATCTTACGGGCTTTCAAGTTAAAAAGTTGTTTTTCCTAATAATTCTGATTATATGGTTGATTTGGTTTTTATTTTTGTTATACTACCGTATAGCTAGAGTTTCAGCATTATGGTATAAATATCGAGAGTTCAAGAGAAGGGAAAAGTATCAAAAAAATGGCATCAAAAACCGCTAAAACAAAACCAGCAGACATGGATTCCCTCGTTGAGAGCGTGGGCACAGCTTTGGTTCCGTTTGATATTGGCGCAACCGTAACCTGTAAAATCGTCTCAACAGGTAGCCATAAAATCTTGTGTGATATTGGCGGGTTAGCTTATGGTTTTGTTCCGGAGAAAGAATTTTCTTTTGATACAAACGAATTAGTTCCTGGAGATGAAGCCAGGGCAAATGTTGTTTCCATGGAGAATAAGGATGGTTATGTTGTTTTGAGTTTTCGTCGTGCCGATCGTGATCGCCTTTGGGAAACTTTGGATGATAAAAAAGATAAAGGAACGTTGGTTGAAGCAAAGGCTGTTAATGCCAACCGCGGCGGTTTAATGATCGAGGTCGGCGGCATTTCCGGTTTCTTACCTGTTTCCCAGTTATCTTCCGAGCATTATCCGCGAGTTGATGGCGGCGATCCGTCACAAATTTTAGGTAAGTTAAAACGACTGATTGGTGAAACTCTCACCGTCAAAATTATTGCTACAGACAAAAAAGAAGAAAAGCTGATTTTTTCGGAAAAAATGGCGGCTAATGAAGCTTTGGGTGGAGCCGAAAGTGCATTTGAAATCGGCCAGGAGGTTGAAGGTACGATTACGGGAATTGCCCACTTTGGTATTTTCGTCAACGTTCAATCATTCGAAGGTCTTATCCACATTTCAGAGGTTTCTTGGGATCATGTCGATGATTTAAACAAGCTTTTCAAGATTGGGCAAAAAGTAAAAGCCAAGATTGTCAAAATCGAAAACGGTAAAATCTCGCTCTCAATCAAACGGCTTATGCCTGATCCGTGGGTTGATGAAATGAAGAAATTGCGCGTTGGCCAAAAAATAGATGGTGAGGTTAGCAAGGTTACCGCCTACGGTGCATTTGTCAGAATTCAAGATGGTTTGGATGGTTTGGTGCACGCATCTTCATCCTCGGGCGACGTGGCAAAAATCAAAGCTCTGCAATCCGGTGACAAGAAAAAATTTGAGATTATCGAACTTCAGCCAGAGTCGAGAAGAATCGGTCTGCGTCTTTTAGATTAATAATGAATTATCTATCCCGTCAGCTTGGGATATTGAAAAAAACTTACAAAAATAGCGCATCTGTCTTAGGGTAGGGCGCTGTTTTTGTAAACAGAGCTTGACAATTAGGAGTTAAGCCATTCGGCTAATCATAAGGAGGCGGTTCGGATGAAACGTTGGCTTGTCTGTCTCGCTGTTCTGCTTCTCGTGCTGCTGGTTTGTCCGATTGGGGCACAACAGTACACCTGGATTCCGGTCGTTCTGCACATGGGCCACTCCAACTTCTCAGACGGCGAGTTCTATCTCGACATAAACGTCAAGAAGGCAAGGACCCTTGGAGCTAGAGCTATTGGCTTGTCAGATCATGCTGAGATGATTGAGTCAAGGGAATTCAAACTCGATCTCAAATCCCAGCTGGGATTGCTCGGCATTAGCTACTTGCCAGCATTCCAAAAGCAAACCGGTATCAACAACATGTTTCAGGAGATTGGTCTGACGGAGAAACTGAATCCCGACGTTATCATTCTCTACGGCGTCGAGGTCGGCTGTGGCAAGGACAGACACTGTCACATCGGCTTCTACTCGACAGAACCCACCGTCATCCGGTCGGCGATCGCTATCTCTCAAGAGGTGGGAGTTGACCGCGAGGAGAACATCCCGCGAGTCCTGTCAGAGCTTCGCCTCCACGGCGGTACCAACTGCTTCATTGTCGCCAACCATCCAACCAGCGGGTTATATTGGTTCCCGACCGAGCACTTGTGGATGGTGGATGCGGTTGAGATCTTCAACCACGTGGGTGATAGCTTAACGGATAACCCATCTGTGGCAATGGCCCGTGCTGTTGCGGCTGGAAAGTCCATCGTTTCAGGCGCCGATTACCATGGCGATGCCGTAGAGAAAGCGTACTGGGTGGCACATAAAGGTGGCCCGCTCGATTATTTCCCACAGCTTCGCCGTTACACGATGGTTGGGGTCCAGCAACTAACAACCCAAGGAGTTCTTAACGCCCTTCGTGCTGGCCGCTGTTACGCGGCGTTTAGTGACGCCAGGATTTCACATGGCCCGATGCCGGGCGAGGCAGTCAATCCCAATCAGACACCGCGGATCGTTTCTGGTTTGAGGGGACTCGACACCAAGTTTGGCTCTAAGGTCATGGCGTACTTTTATGAACTGGGCTCAACGCGCAAAGAGTTCGCAGCCGCAGAGGTTGAAGCTTCGCAGGTGAACGTAGCGTACAATCTACGCGAGCTCATTCGGCCCTGGGAGGGCAACGGCGGGACCAGGGTTGGGATTCTGGCGCCTGGCCTGGCCTTCAATGGGTTGCTGGTCCAACGCTTTACCGACACGCATGACCAGCGTCTCGACTTCACCCCGCCTATGACGAAGCCGGTTTTCCCCGGCTACGTCCCGACACCTCAACCAAACCAGCTTCCGCAACAGGTGCAACCTCAAGCGGCTCCGCAACAGACCGGACAGGATAACTGGATGGATGCCCTGGTGAATTTCCTGGCCTTCCAGCTTTTCGCCCGAGGCGGTTTGTTTGGTCCGGGAGGAGGACCACAGCTGCAAGGTCCAGTAGCTGCACCAAACCAAGGCAATGGTGGCGGAGGGACGGCTGCTGGACCCCAGGAACCGTTTTACATCCCAACGAATTGACTCGACGTTGATCCAACACCGATAGGTGTACATGGGGGAGGCCAGCCGGCCTCCCCCCTTATTTTTTTATTGATAAATTACCCTTTTTCTGATATGATGATAAACCAAGTCAAATATCTAAGGAGAACAATAATGATTATTCAAAAAAATAAGTCATCCGAGCTAGAGATTAAAACCAAAACGGCCCTAATCGTCTTCGACAATAAAATAATGGTCAACGATCTTGAGCTGGAGGGATCTGGAGAATACGAAGCCGGTGGCGTGTCCATTCAGGGAATTGACGATAATACCTATATTTTTCAGTTTGAGGATTTAACCCTCGGGTTTGTCAGCTTTAAGGGTAAAATTGCCAAAGAAGACATCGAGAGGCTATCGAACGCAGAAGTTTTAGTTGTTCGCCTTGATGGTAATATCCGCGAAGCAGTTGAACAGGTGGGACAAATTGAACCAAAAATTGTTGTTTATGCTGGCGCTTTAAGTTCAAAAGAAGATTTGAAGAAAAATGGTGTTTCGTTTAAGGAGGAAGAGCAAATTAAAATAACAAAGGCGGAGGCAGAATCGGAAGAAGAGGCGTACTTTGTTGAAATTGCCAATGCAGAAGTTTGAAGAGATTAAAGTACTCATTACAAGCTCGCAGAACATTTTGATTCTCCTTCATAGCTTTCCCGATGGCGACACCATTTCATCGTCCTTAGCTCTCTGCGATTACCTGAAGGGAATCGGAAAAAAAGTTGATTGCGCGGTCAAGGAGGGAATCCCTCCCGTTTTTAATTTTTTACCCGGTATTTCTGAAATTAAAAATGATTTTCTGCTTGGGGACTATGATCTGATTTTTGCAATTGATTGCGGTGATGCTAACCGAACCGGCTTCCCCGTTCGGTTGGAGCAGGTTTGTAAAACCAAGCCATTAATCAATATTGACCACCATCTAAGAAATAATCTACATAAAATCTCTAAAGTTAACTTGGTAGACGATCGTGCTTCTGCTGCGGCAGAGATTGTTTTTAAGCTTTTGAAATACATGAACGCAAATATAGACGCGAGAATGGCCACTTATATTTTAGCGGGAATTTACTATGATACCGGAGGATTTCAGCATCCCAACGTTACCGTCGAAACGCTTAAAATTGCTTCCGAGTGTCTCCGTCTAGGTGGTAGGATAGGCCTTGTTTCGCAAAACCTTAGTTTTTCTCGCAAATCATCCACATTGAAATTATGGGGCATTGCATTAAAAAAGATGCGTGTTAAGGAGGGTGGAATAGTATTAACCTATCTTTCAAGATCTGACCTTAAGTTGTGCGGCGCAACCGAAGATGATGCTTCTGGAATTGTTAATTTAATTAATACTATCCCCCAAACAAAGATCGCTATCTTGCTCGTTGAAACCGAAACTGGTAAAATAAAAGCCAGCTTACGCACAGAATCAGACAAGATAGATGTTTCGCGGCTTGCGCGATTGTTTGAGGGGGGTGGTCATCGCAAAGCAGCAGGTTTCGTTGTTGATCTTTGAGCCCAAGTGGCGGAATTGGCCCATACAAAAGATTCAGGACGTTTTAGAAAGGATGTTTAAGGTAGGGTCTAAGCCCGAGTGGCGGAACTGGTATACGCGCATGACTTAAAATCATGTGGCCGAAAGGCCTTGTCGGTTCGAGTCCGACCTCGGGCACCAACGTTCTTTTTGTTGCATTGGGGGAGGGTTATAAAAATTACAATCATCAAAATTAGGTCATGGCAATTTGCGGCATCAAAGAAGATGTTTTTAAAACTAAAAAGATTTTTTAATAACGAAATTCTCGGAATAATATTCCTATTTATCGCTTGGCGATTAGCACTTTTCTTAGTTGCTTACTTTGCTTTTTTCAATCTGCCTTCATACCCAAGAACGGTTTTTTATAATGACCTGCACCCGATTCTCTCAATGTGGCTACCATTTGATTCCGGTTGGTATACAGCAATCGCTGACTTCGGATATAAATTAAATTCACAAGCCCCTGCTTTTTTCCCGTTTTGGCCAATAGTGATTGAGGGTTTTAAGAGAATCTTCTCATTTTGCGATACAAGAGTACTCGGATTTATTCTGGCAAATTTGCTGACTTTATCCGATTGCATCCTTCTGTATAAGCTGGCCAGATTTGACTTAGACGACAAAAGCTCTTTTAGATCGGTTAAATACCTTTTATTTTTCCCGATGAGCTTCTTTCTAGCGACCGGTTACAGCGAGCCGTTGTTTTTATTCGTTGTATTGCTCAGTTTTTATTTTTTCAGATTGCAAAAGCCACTTTGGGCCTCCTTTTCTGCTATTGCTGCCTCAGCAACGAGATTGATAGGAATCATCCTTATTGTGCCCCTTTTTGTCGAAGGATTAAACCTCAAAAATACAAAATTAAAAATCCAGGGGATAATGATAGCATTTTTGGCGCCACTTGGAATCATTGTCTACTCTCTTTATCTTGGTGGATTGCTTAATAACCGATTTGCTTTTCTTGGTGCGCAAACTGGTTGGCATCGCGGAATTAATTTGCAGGGTTTTCAGGAACTTTTTAATCAAATCAAGACAATTTTTTCCTTCCATCTATTCTTGCCGGAGGGTGCTTTCATTACTGCTTTAATGGGCGGGGGCTTCTTCATGCTTTTTATCTTGGCGATCGCTATGTCTTTTAAAAAGATTCGGATTTCTTACATCCTTTACGCCCTCTTAGTACTGCTCGCTCCTCTTTTTAGCGGCACGATGCTTTCTTATAGTCGCATGGCTCTTGTTGCCTTCCCATTCTACATAATTTTAGCCAAGTGGGGGAAGACAAAGTGGGTCGATGACCTGATCACAATCGTGTTCTTAACAATGTTGGGGCTGTTTACGATAATGTTTACCCGCGGTTGGTGGGTTGCTTAATGATTCGTGAAAGCACCTCAAAAATAATAATCCCTGTCGCCGTGGCGACATTTAAACTATTTGCACGACCGTGCATTGGTATTTCAACGTGTAAGTCGGCTTGTTTTAAGATTTCTTTAGACACGCCTCTCAACTCGTGACCGATTACAACTGCAACCGGTTTTTTGTATTTGGCATTCCGATATTCGACACTTTTATCTGTTTGCTCTAAGGCAACTATCTGTACTTTGAGAGATTTTAATTCTTTTATTGCTTCAATTGACGATTTTTTGTAAACCCAGGGGACCCAATCAACAGCCCCGAGCGAGGTCTTAAATATTTTCTCTCTGGGTGGAGTGGCGGTCATCCCACAAAGATAGATTTTTTTAACCCTGACAGCATCGCAAGTTCTAAATATTGCTCCGACGTTGTACATCGATCTAATGTTATCCAAAATCAAATAGATATCGTGCCTCGGAGCCGATTTGAGATGACGAGCGCCCCCTTTGCGTTTCGTATTTTCTTTTACTGAACGAATTTTCATAAGAGTTAATTTAATCAAAAATAAAGTGATTTATCAATAAATGTCGATAAAACAGTATTACTGTAAAGAGTTTTTAATTATGGTTTTTACTTTTTAGCTTTAACTTTAAACCTTTAGCTCATCCCCTGTTGCATATCTGTTTTGAATTGTCTAAAATAAGTGTATGAAAAGAAAAATGGTGCAAACTGTTTTAGTGGTTGCCGTGGTCGGGATTTTCGGTATCGGGTTCTATAGATATTTTCCAGCCATTTTTGCCGACGATATTTATCCTTTGGATTATGTTAATGAAATAAACGAATGTGCCGATCGTTTTGGACTGGATAAACCACTTTTAGCGGCCCTAATACTCAAGGAATCAAATTATAATCCCAGAGCGGTTTCTCGTGCCGGTGCAATGGGATTGGCTCAGGTTATGCCGGCTACCTACAGAGGGCTTATGGCGCGCGCACCAGAGCTCGCGGGCTTAAAAGACGATCCATTTGATCCCCACACCAGCATTTGTGTTGGCGCGGCCTATTTGGCGGGTGCAATGGCTAACTATGACGGTGATTGGACGGCGGCCTTAATCTCCTATAACGGCGGCGATGGAGCGGCAAGGCGTTATTTAGCTGCTCGTGACTCTTCCGTTCTAGTAACCGAAACACGTCTTTATGCTCCGAAAATTCTGGCTGCACGCGATGTTTACGCTTCAATGTATGCAGATAAATTTACAGGACCCATTCAGTTGATTCCGGGGTCGAATCAACCGGTAATGCAAAAAATGGAAATACAAAAACCATCGGAAAAAGCCAAAGCATTTTGGAAGGGATTTATAAAGGATGCCTTCGCCAGATTTCTCAACAATTAATTTGAGAGAAAAGTTTTTAGAATTTTTCGAAAAGAAGGGGCACAAAATACTGCCTTCTTCTTCGTTATTACCCGAAAACGATCCGTCTGTTTTGTTTACCACCGCCGGAATGCAGCAGTTCAAGCGCTTTTATGATCGTCCTGATGAAGCTCCTGCCGCTTCGATTGCAACTTGTCAAAAATGTATTCGTACTGGTGATATCGAAGAAGTTGGCGACGAAACCCACTTAACCTTTTTTGAGATGCTCGGTAATTTTTCATTCGGCTATCCCGAAAAAGACGGTTCTTATTTTAAAAAAGAAGCGATTGAAATGTCGTGGGAGTTTTTGACGGCTGAGCTTGGTGTCGAGAAAGATCGGATTTCATGTACCTATTTTGCCGGTGACAAGGGAATTTCAGAGGACCACGAGTCACACGAAATTTTAAAGAAAGTAACGGGCTTGGAGGATTCGAAAATATTAGGAACCGGTTTTGATGAGACCTTTTGGTCTTTGGGGACACAGGGTAGTCCCGGCGGTCCAACCGTTGAATTTTATATCGATGGTGTTGAGATTTGGAACCTTGTTTTCAACGAATACAAATTTGAAAATGGTGAGTACGTTGCATCCGAACTCAAAGGAGTTGATACGGGGATGGGGCTCGACAGATTAGTGGCAGTTTTGAATAAGGTAGAAAACGTTTATCACACAGACCTGTTTGAAAAACCTCACAAGAAATTGCACGAGTTGTTAAAAATCGAGGGTTCGGTTGCCGAGCGGATCGTCTTGGATCATATAAAAGCGGCTGCTTTTATTACAAATGAAGGAATTGAACCGTCGAATAAAGGCCAAGGTTATATTTTGCGCCGGCTGATAAGGCGCGCTGTGAGATATAGTTGGCTTCTCGGAATAAAATCTTCACTAACACCGGTTGTTGAAGCTACGGTTGCTACCTATCCAAATGAAAGTTTTGACCGTGAAGATGTAATTGCTCTGATTCAAAATGAGGAGGAGAGGTTTTTTAACACCATTGAAAGCGGTTCCAAAAAAGCCGATGAAATTATCGAAAAGAAAAAACCAATTTCCGAAGATAAATACGATCAGTTAATGCAACTTGATGCCAAGCGGGAAATCTTGAGCGCATTTTTAAAAAATCCCGACGAAAGTTATCCTGAGCTTGATGCAATTGGTTTGAAAAAAGGCGATATTTTAGCAGCGACCCTAAGTGGTAAAGAGATTTTTGACCTGTATCAGTCGTTCGGCTTCCCGAAAGAAATGATTTTAGAAATTGCCCAAAAAGAACATTTGATTGTTGATAATCACAATTTTCGCGAAGAACTTAAAGTCCACCAAGAAAAATCTCGAACCGCGCCGACCGGAATGTTTAAAGGAGGTCTTGAAAGCGGCAGCGAACAAGCGGCAAAATATCATACTGCCACCCACCTGCTTCTTGCGGCATTGCGCCAGGTTTTAGGTGATCATGTTTTCCAAAAGGGTTCGAACATTACTTCTGAACGGCTACGTTTTGATTTTTCTCATCCAGACAAGTTGACTGACGAACAAATTCAAAAAGTTGAAGATATAGTAAACGAAAAAATCAAAGAAACTATACCGGTGAAGATGGAAAAAATGCCGGTATTTGAGGCCAAAAAATCGGGAGCGATAGGTGTGTTCGATGAAAAGTATGCCGAAAATGTCAAAGTTTATTCAATCGGGCCAAATTCTTCGACAAGCTCAGAACCTCCTTTTAGTCGGGAAATTTGCGGTGGTCCTCACACTAACAACACTTCCGAGCTTGGCCGTTTTAAAATCATTAAAGAAGAATCATCCAGCTCCGGTGTCAGACGGATCAAGGCTGTTTTAGAATAAAATTATCAGGGAGATTTTATTTCTTAAATTTGCTAATATGTAAGAAGGAGGCATTCCTTGGGATTTTTGGATGTATTTCGCGGCAAGGTAAATTTCGATAACTACGCCATATCTTTAGATATCGGAACAGAGTTTGTAAAAACGCTGATTTTTAAAGTTGAAGACGACAAGGCCAAAGTTTTAGGTGTAGGACGACAGAGGCAGCGGCTAGCCGACATTCAAGGTGGTGTCGTAACTGATATTTACGGCGTAATCCGCAATTGCGAGGTCGCTCTCGAACAAGCCGCGACCCAAGCCAAGATTATGCCTGAACAAGTGATAATCGGAATTGCGGGAGAGTTGGTAAAAGGCATTACCTCTCATGTCAGATATATCCGTCCCGAACAAGATGCAAAAATCACTTTGCGCGAACTTGAAGAAATTGTCGCTAAAATCCAGAAAGAAACATTTGAACGTGCTCGGAAAATTTTGGCTTACGAAACCGGGCACAAGGAAATTAATGTTAAACTAGTTAATGCTGCGGTGGTTGACGTCAAAATTGACGGATATCACGTTACAAACCCCCTTGGTTTTCAGGGAAAAGAAATTGAAGTGGCGGTTTTTAACTGCTTTGCTCCAAATGTTCATTTAGGGGCACTCCAGACGATTGCCGAAAGCTTGGATTTAGATTTATTATCAATTGCGGCCGAGCCGTTCGCTGTGGCGCGTTGCATGGGACCAGATCAGGGAAATGATTTCTCCGCCGTATTTATCGACATCGGCGGTGGCACAACAGATATTGCCGTGGTTAATCAAGGTGGTCTCGCCGGAACCAAGATGTTTGCCTTAGGTGGCCGTGCTTTTACCAAGAGGATTGCAGGTGTTTTGGGTGAGTCGTTTTTGGAAGCGGAGCAGGACAAAATTGACTATTCATCGGGGAAATTAACCGAAGAGAAAAGAAAAAAAATCGAGGATGCTTTATCACAAGACAGCGAAGTGTGGCTGGCGGGTGTTCAACTGACACTCGAAGAGTTTACGGATCTTGATTTGCTACCGTCGAGAATTTTGCTTTGCGGTGGCGGCAGTAACCTCCCGGAAATTGAAAAAGTATTAAACGAAGCTAAATGGGCCAAGACCGTTCCTTTTGCTAAAAAACCCGCTATCGGATTTTTGCGCCCCAAGGATGTTACATCGGTGGTGGATGAATCAGGGGAATTAAAAAAGACCGAAGACGTTACCCCGATGGCGCTGGCAAACTTGGCAATAGATATGGTTGGCAAGGAAAAGGTTATGGACGGGGTTTTATCAAAAGCAATTTCAACATTGAGGAGCTAGATGGACGAGGTTTTGTATTTAGAGGCAGACGAAGAGATAACTTCGGTTGTTGATAAACTTAAGGGGCTTGAGGCGGCCTCGATTGGCTTGGTTGCACCCAAAGGGTCAACTATCGTTCAATCGGTAGTTAGTTTAAAACTGCTTAAAAAGGAAGCCGAAAAACTTAAGAAAGAAATTGCCCTTATCACTTCAGATGAGGTGGGCAGAAACCTTGCTACCCAGGTTGGCTTGCTAACTTACGCTGACGTAAAAAGTCAAACCCCAATTGCTTCTTCGGGAAATAAAGAAATAGAGGAACTAAAAGAGCCTCTGGAAATTGACATGAGCAAAAAAGTGCCCGAGGGTACCGAAGAAGTGCCCACCGGCTTTGCAGTACACCGCTATGATGATGTGAGAGATAAGGAAGGGGAAATTGGAGAGCCGGAAGAAAAAGAGGTCCCGAAGCCCGAAGAGATCGAAGCTCCATCTGAAAGTGTCGAGAAAAAGGAACCAGAGCACTTTATTAAAAGACCGGTTACGCAAAAGGGGTCAGCGCCGGACCGGGAAGAAATTGAGGCCGCACGCCCGATAAAATTTGGCGATCACAAGCCACAGCTTAAATCTGGTTGGTCAAAAAAGAAGAAAATCATCGTTACCTCATCAATTGTTACCGGCGTGATCTTGCTTGTCTTGGCGGTAGATTTATTCTTTAGTCGGCTGGAAATCAAACTTTTAGTAGACGCTGAGCCAATTGATAAAGAGGTCTCCTCTCAGGTCGAGAAAGATCGCACAGTTATTGACTTTGACCAAAGCATCATTCCGGGCGTACAGGTTCAAAAAGAAAAGGAAATAAGCTCGTCCTATGCAGCAACGGGCACAAAGGACGCAGGGGAGAAGGCGAAGGGAACATTGTCGTTTAAAAACAATGATGGCAGTGCTCAAACAATTAATGCCGGAACGGTTGTCCGGTCATCTTCAGGTGTCGATTTTGTGCTAGATAGCACAATTGTTGTTCCGGCAGCAACGGTTAATATGGGCAATATCACTCTGGGTAAGGCGGATGGTTCAGTTAGTGCAAAAAACCCAGGTTCAAACGGCAACATGTCGCAATCCACAACTTATTCGGTTACAGGCAAAGTCGGCTTAACGGCAGAGGGTTCCACGTCTGGCGGGGTGACGAAAAAGATTAAAATTGTAACAGAAGGCGATATCGACAAGGCGAGAGATGACCTGCAGCAACAAAAAATGAGCGATGCCCTAAGCGATGCAGATCGCGCCATGGGCTTAATGATTCTTGAAGGATCCGGAGTTACCGAGCTTAGCAATTTTTCAACTTCGAAAAATTCAGGAGACGAAGCAGATGATTTTACAGCCAAGGCAAAGGCAAAATATACCACCATCGCTTTTAAGCTCCAAGATTTGGAAGACGTCATCGTTGCTTCAATCGAGAAAACGCTACCGCAAGGCAAGGGATTATTACTAACCGGTACGGATATATTTACACCTACCCTTAAAGATAACCAGATTAATACAGGCAAACTGCAAGTTGCGGGAAATCTGAAAAGCCACATTGGTCCGAAGATGGATTTAACTCAGCTGGAGAAATCATGGCGGTTCAAGCCGATTAAAACTATTAGGAACTCCCTAACCGGGATACCCGGTGTCACGGTTCAAAGCATCAGTCTTTGGCCAAACTATTCCTTGCCGTTAGCCCCGGCATTAACTAGAAATATAAACGTAAATTTGGAGTATAACGCAAAGTGAATCTAATTGCCCTAGACCCGGGGAGAAAGAGGGTGGGGGTTGCGATCTCCCACGGGATTATGGCCGAGGCGTTTGCGGTTCTCGAGTTTGATATTAACGATTCAGAATCTTTCGTTGCCAATCTTAGGAAAATCATTGACGAACAAAAAATTAAAAAAATTATCGTCGGTTTGCCATTGGGTGGAGAAGGAACTAAGACGGACCAGACATGTTTTAGCGAAGAGTTTGCTCGAAAATTAAAAGAATATATTGATCTGCCTTTCGAGATGGTTGAGGAATCTTTTTCAACGAGTTATGCTCACGATCTCGGGGCGAAAAAGGAAAACGTTGACTCCCAGGCAGCGAAAATAATCTTAGAGCAATATCTTAATGAAAATAGTTAATTTCTATAAAGAAAAAAATCGGGAAAAAGGCAAGGACCTTAAAATTAGCGACCAAAAAAATAAGCCCGGTTTTGCGCTTTTCCAAAATAAAGTTTTTGTCGGTATCGGCATCGCGATTGTCATCACTTTTCTTTTTTTCACCGCTTGGGCAAATTTTATGAAACGCCCTGTTTCCTCAAATATAGAAGATTACCGCTATTTTGAGGCTAAGAGTGGACAGTCAACGTATTCGATCGGCAAGCAGCTTGAAAAGGAGCGTTTTATCAGGTCTGCTCTTTCTTTTTTTCTCACTTCTAAGATCGAGGAACGCGGTGCCCTGCAGGCGGGCAGCTACAAACTTTCGCCATCGATGGGAACAAGGGAAATTGTTGAGAAAATGAGAAAAGGAAAGGTTGATGCCTTCTCCGTGACAATTCCGGAGGGATACAGGGTCTTGCAAATCGCCAAGCTCTTAGAGGAAAAGGGTCAGGTGGATGCGACGAAATTTGTTGCAGCCGCTTCCGGAACAGAAGGAACGCTCTTTCCGGACACGTACGTTTTTCCTTACGACCTTGAACCATCTAAAATCATCAAAGTATTTAAGGACAACCTTGAGAGTAGAACGGAAAAACTTAATCTTGACCTAGATCAGTTGATTCTAGCGTCCATTGTCGAAAGAGAGGCGAAAGACGACTCTGAACGGGCAAAAATTGCTGCTGTTTTTAAAAACAGGGCCGATAATAATATGTTGCTTCAGGCGGATCCGACCGTTCAGTACGCGAAGGATACCCAGACATATCTCAAGAAAAAAAGTGTTGATTTTACTTTTTGGGCTGCAATTACAAGGCAGGATTATCTCGATTTGGACTCCCCCTTTAACAGTTATAAAAACAAGGGTTATCCTCCAGCGCCAATTTGTAACCCCGGATTAAAAAGTATTCAAGCGGCCGTATCGCCTGAACCAAATTTTGATAATTTATATTTCTTTCACGATCGTAATCAGGCAATTCACTTCTCAAAAACATATGATGAGCAAATGCGGGCAATTTCTGAATTTGGCGTTTCGGGCATGTAAGACCTCCCCGATTTGACTTCTTATTGGGCTCTCGTTAGAATACAATCTGCTGTAACTTACTTTAAATTATGTTTGAAAGAATTTTAGGCGTTTTTTCTCAGGATATTGGCATCGATCTCGGCACGGCCAATACTTTGGTTTACGTTAAAGGCAAGGGAGTGGTCTTAAACGAGCCATCAGTCGTTGCCATAAACCAAAAAACCAAGGAAGTGCTCTCGATTGGCGAAGAAGCAAAGATGATGGTTGGGCGCACACCCTCTTACATTGTTGCAATCAGACCATTATCGGATGGGGTAATCTCCGATTTCGAAGTCACAGAACAAATGCTGAGATATTTTATTCAAAAGACCCAGAAACAGCGCCTTACCTTATCGCCGAGGCCAAGAGTTGTAATCGGGGTTCCTTATGGCGTAACGGAGGTTGAAAGAAGGGCAGTTGAGGAAGCGGCAATTTCCGCCGGTGCGCGGGAAGTGTATCTTATCGAAGAACCATTAGCGGCAGCAATTGGCGCCAGAATTCCGATTCAAGATGCATCGGGCAACTTAATTGTTGATATAGGTGGTGGCACAACTGAAGTAGCGGTAATCTCGCTGGGCGGTGTTGTTGCATCGCGCTCTCTTAGAATTGCCGGCGACGAAATGAATGAAGACATTGTTAATTTTGCGCGGGATCAATTTAATCTTTCGCTGGGCCTGAAAACAGCCGAAGAAATAAAAATTGCTATTGGTTCCGCTGTTGCTGTTGGCGAGAAGAAGACCTACCCGATGCGCGGACGTGATTTGGTTACCGGTTTACCTCGGGAAATTATTATTGACGACGAGGCGGTTAGAAATGCAATTTCTAAGTCGGTTAGGGCTATTGTCAATTCCGTTAAAGACACAATCGAGGAAGCCCCGCCGGAGCTGGTCGCAGACATTATAGATAGAGGAATATGTTTAGCTGGAGGCGGAGCCCTTTTGGCCGGTTTAAATAAGATCATTGCGCAAGAGACGCAAACAAAAGTTCATATTGCTGACGATCCATTGACCTGTGTTGTGAGGGGTACCGGCGTTGTCATCGAAGATCTTGATAATTTGAAGGAGGTATTAGTTCCAAGCACTCTTGGCTCATAAATTATATGGGTAAAAAAATCACTTTCAGAGCATTTTTAGCAGTTATCCTGCTGGTCATCATGTACGAAATATGGCCTCTGCCTTTTTGGTTTGTGGCAAAGAGGGTAATATTACCCGCGTCCGAAAAGGTTTCCGACGGGTTTAATATAGTAGCTTCTCCTTTTCGCTTTTTATACAAAATGGCAAACCTTGACCGGGAAAATAGACGCTTGGAAAACGATAATAAATCTCTTAATGCAGAAGCCGCCCGTTTAACAGAGAATGTACACCTTTGCTCTGCCATAAATTCAGAAGTCAATCTTTCCCGTTTGAATAATTTTAATTTAATTCAAGGCAAGATTGTCGGGCGTACACCCGGTTCTTTTAATCAAGATATTGTAGTTAACCTTGGTTTGAAAGACGGCATCAAAGAAGGTGCGGCGGTTCTCTCTTCTGGTTATTTAATTGGGCAAGTTAAGAAAGTGGACCAGGCCCAAAGCGAGATTCATTTGATTTTTTCCCACAGCAGTTTGATTCCGGCGGTTTTGGAAAAAAGCAGAGAAACCGGCTTAGTCCAGGGTGGTTTACGGGGTTTGTCTTTAACTGAGATTCCCGCTACTACCCAAGTTAAAACAAAAGACAGGGTTTTGACTAGTGCTCTTGGAGGTGATTTGCCACCCGGCATCCTGATCGGTGAGACCCAAGAAGTTCTAAAAGAAAAAAATAATTTATTCCAATCAGTCAAGATTAATTCTCCGATCGAGATCTCAACCCTTGAGGTAGTCAGTATTATAAGATGAGTAAAATTTATTTCGTTATTTTAGTTTTAATTTTCGCCATTCTATTTGAAATCGGTGTTTTTAGTAGATTCTTTCAAGATATGAATCTATCGCTTGTATTGGCTTTAATTTTTATTATCACCTTAAATTTTCGCTTTGAGGAAAGCTTGGTCTTGGCCCTGGCTTCCGGTTTCATTCTCGATATATCAACTCTTGAAAGATTTCCATTCTGGACGCTTTTTTTAGCACTAACCGTTGTCACGGTCACTTTAATCCAGAGGAAATTTATTGATTTTAGCCACGGCCTGTCTGCCCTTCTCGGGTTGATCGTAATCTGCCTTCTGAGAGTTGCAATCCAGTTTTCAGTCTTTGGTGAAAGTTTTTTCAGCTTAAGCGGTTTGTATAATTTTTTATCAAACGCACTGCTCTGTTTGATTGTTTTTGGGCTCTGGATTTTGATTAAAAATAAATGGAAGATTACTCAATATGAAGAGAGATCAAAAGGATTCTAAGCGTGAGGGTGTTTTTTTATCCCACGATGTACGAGGCAAAATATCTGACAAGTTGGGTGAACACTCATATTTTGATCGTGAAGCGCACGGCGACGAAATCTTTTCGAAGGAAAAACCCGTTGGAGTAAACTATCCAATTATTATCTCGGTCTTGCTTTGCCTATTTTTGGCGATTAGGCTGTTTACACTGCAGGTTCAGGAGGGTTTTGTAAACCTGCGTCTCGCCGAAGGAAACCGTTTGCGCTCGACCCCGATAGCCGCTCCAAGAGGGATAATCACCGACGTGGACGGTAACCCACTGGTCGTCAATTCAACGGTCTATCAGCTCGTCGTCCAGACGGACAAACTCAAAAGTTTGGATCAGGTAAATCCTAAAATATTTAAAATTGTCCAAATGTCTAAAGACGAAGTGAGGGATAAAATTAAGTCGAATACTGACGCAACGGATTACTCCGTTCTCAAGGACGATATCAATAGAGACGAGGCGCTTCTCCTGAAGTCAAGATTGGTTTCCTATGGTGGTTTTGAAATTATCCCAAGCTATCGTCGTCAATATTTGGATCTGTCTTTTAGCCATATTTTGGGCTTTGTCGGCAAAGTTTCAAAAGAAGAAGCAAGTACCAGACCGTCGTTATTAGCTTCGGGATATAATGGTAAAAGTGGATTGGAAAAAACGTACGATGACTATTTGCAAGGAATACCTGGGCAGAGAAGGGCGGAAGTTGATGCAAATGGTCATTTGGTGCGGCTGCTCTCGCAAACAGATCCAGCTCTTGGTAATACGGTCAAGACCTCAATTGATAAAGATTTACAGCTTAAGGTAACCGAAATACTTCAGGCACAGTTAAACGATTTAAAAACACAAGGAACGGTGATTATAGAAGATCCAAGAGACGGAATGATCCGTGCGATGGTTAGTTTGCCTGATTTCGACAACACAAAATTTTCGGCGGGCTTAGGCCAGGATGAGTACAAGCAGATTACTGAAGATAAATCCCTACCAATGTTTAATCGGGCCACTTCCGGCACTTATCCACCTGGATCTACTATAAAACCTTTTATTGCCTCGGCCGCACTTGAAGACGGTGTAGTTTCCCCTTCGGTTGCGTTTGAAACGCCGGCGTCAATTAAGGTTGGACAATGGACTTTTCCGGACTGGAAAAAACACGATGGGGTAACAGGCGTCAGGAGGGCGATTGCCGAATCCAACAATATTTTCTTCTTTGCAATCGGCGGAGGTTGGGGGCCGATTCAAACGGGCCTTGGTCCGGAAAGGATTAAAAATGGTCTGGAAAAGTTCGGTTTTGGCAATGAGACGGGAATCGATTTAAGCGCCGAAGAATCAGGTTTTATTCCAACCGAAGAATGGAAAAAGTCAAAGACCGGAGAAAATTGGTACATTGGTAACACCTATAATATGTCAATCGGGCAGGGAGATTTGCTGGTCACGCCCCTTCAAATTTGCAATGCTACTTCATCGATTGCAAACGGTGGGAAGCTTTTTAAGCCCCATCTGGTTACACAGATTCTCGATCAGGATGGTAATAAAATCAAAGAATTCACCGAATCTGACAGTTTAATAAAAAATAATATCTATTCGTCCGAGACGATGCAGGTAGTCCGTGAAGGAATGCGTCAGACGGTAGAGTCGGGCTCCGCCTATTCTGTTTTTGGAAAGTCGTTTCCAATTGACGTTGCTGCCAAAACGGGCACGGCGCAATTTGGCAACGAAGGAAAAACCCACGCGTGGTTTACCTCTTTTGCCCCTTATGACAATCCCCAGATTGCCGTAACGGTAATCGTCGAGGGAGCAGGCGATGGCTTTGAATATGCCGCCCCTATAGCACGCGATATTTATTCCTGGTGGGCCGAGAATCGGAATAAGTAAGTTCGCTCGGATATCTTTGCTTTTCGGCACGCATCGTTTTGTCCAGCGACAAAACGTGCTCAAACCTCGGCTCGCAACCCAACACCTTTAACCAAGGGCGCTGGGACCAGGCTTGCTCGCTTGCGGACGGCCTCAAAGCAAAACATCCTCACTCATAATCTAGCAGCGATTTTTCGAATTTAACCCTTTTTACGCTCCTAGAAAATCGTGAGGGGGTTGGGTTCGTGCAAGGGTAAGGGGGCTGCTTCGAAACTAGGCCCCCTTACCCTTGCAATGCCTAACTCTTGATTTTATTATTTAAAGTTTGCTATACTACTCGTTGTATAAAATTTAAATTTGTTTAAATATGGCAGACAAAAAAATCACTCTAACTAAGCCGGGAAGAGAAAAATTGGTTGCGGAACTTGAGGACATGAAGAAGAACAGACGTCCCCAAGTAATAGAGCGAATTCGACGGTCAAAAGATTATGGCGACCTAAGCGAAAACGCTGAATATGAAGATGCTCGAAACGAGCAGTCCTTTATAGAAGGTAGAATTCAGGAAATCGAATATATCTTAAAATATGCCGAAACGGTTACAAACGGGCATCGCGGTAACGAAGTGAGTTTGGGTTCCGAAGTAACAGTTTCAATTGAAGGTGAAAGGGCAAATTACGAAATCGTTGGTTCGGCCGAATCAGATCCATCAAGCGGAAAAATTTCTTCCGAATCCCCTATTGGCATTGCTCTTTTAGGTGCTAAGACAGGCGAAACTGTGGTTGCCAAAACTCCTGGTGGAGAACTTAAAATAAAAATCGAGAAGATAAACTAAGCAATAAATCAGAAAGGCGCCGTAGAGGCGCTTTTCTGATTTTAAGTTTTTTATCGTTTACTTTTTCCTTCTCTCGGGTTATAATTGGCTTAAAATATAAGGGGAAACATTATGCTGGATATAAATTTTATCAGAGAGAATCAAGACAAGATTAAAACCGCTATAAATCAAAAAGGGTTAGGGCTTGATTTGGACGAACTCATAAAAACCGATGACGAGCGTCGCGGCTCAATCGCCGAGGTTGACTCTCTTCGTGAGCAACAAAACAATTTTAATAAAGAAATTACATCGTTAAACGCAGAAGATAAGGAAAAAGCCCTCGTTGGAATGAAAGTTTTGTCAAGCGACCTGGATGCGGCGCAAAAAAAGTTGCGCGAAATCGAGGAAAAGTGGTTTGCCTTGAATCTTTTGGTACCAAATATTCCATCCTTTGACAGTCCGGTTGGTTCGTCTGAAGCTGATAATGTAGAGGTTGAGAAGTGGGGGGAAATACCAAAATTTGATTTTGAAATCAAGGATCATGTCGCATTAGGTACCAATCTCGATTTACTTGATTTAGAAAGAGGCACCAAGACATCTGGCTTTAGGGGATATTATCTCAAAAACGAAGCGGCTATCTTGCAGCTTTCCATTCTCTTTTACGCCCTTAAAAAAATGACCGATTTGGGTTTTGCCCCGATGATTACGCCGACTATATTGCGCGAATTTACCTTGACTGGCAGTGGACATTTTCCCTTTGGCCGAGATGATATTTACGAGCTTGCAAATACCGGTAAAAATGAAAGCGGACAGGAGGTTTCGGATAAACTTTATTTGGCGGGTACATCAGAGCCATCGTTGCTTGCTTATTATGCAGACAAAACACTAGATGAAGATGAGTTGCCGGTTAAAGTGTGCGGCTTCTCACAATGCTATCGCAACGAAGTTGGCTCTTACGGGAAGGATACCAAGGGTTTATATCGTATTCACGAATTTATGAAAGTAGAGCAAGTCATCTTGTGCAAAGCGGATGAAAAAGAGTCAGACCAATGGCTTGAAAAAATGAGGGGCTTCTCTCAGGAAATTTTAAAGGACTTAAAGATTCCGCACCGCGTTATGCAAATTTGTACCGGTGATATGGGCGCGGGAAAAAGAAAAATGTATGACATCGAATCATGGATGGCGGCACGCGGGGCATATGGCGAAACACATTCCGATTCTGATTTAACCGATTGGCAACCTCGAAGGCTGAATATTAAATATAAAACCAAAGATGGTGAAAAAAAATATGTTTATGCTCTCAACAACACGGTCATTGCCAGTCCGCGTATCTTAATTGCAATCATAGAAAACAATCAAAACGAGGACGGATCAATTACGATTCCTGAAGTTCTAGTTCCATTCTGCGGTTTTAGCACAATTAAACCAAAGAAGAAATAATTTATGATCCTACAAATTAAATCACTTTCAGGCACTCTACAGGAAGAGCAAAAAAGATATATTCGCAAAAAATTTCTTTGGCTTGAGGAACGCCTGCCAAACAGCGCCGTCTTGACCGTTGGGGTTAGAGAACATATCACCAAGAGAAGCAACCAGGCCTATGAAATTTTCATCCATCTGGATAGTCCCAAAACAAAGCGCCCGTATTATGCCAAAACATTTGGAAACAGTTTTACTGAAGCCTCAGATTCTGCGAGAGATAAAATCGAGAGGATAGTCCTGCGCCTTAAGGAGAAAAAAGGTTTCAAGTTTAAAATCAAATTACCGTCTTTCAAATTCTCAAACAGGAAAAATGAAAAATCCCTTTAGAAATATTTTCGGCGTTTCAAACGAGAGAGAGGTTTCTCGTTTGCGCCCGGACGTTTTAGTAATTAACGAACTGGAGAAAAAGTTTGAGGGTTTGCCGGACGCAGATCTTAAAACTAAAACGCAAGAGTTTATTAAAACGCTTCAAGAAGGGCAGAGCGTTAACGACATTTTAACACAAGCGTTTGCGACAGTACGCGAAGCAGCCAAACGTGAAATCGGGCAAAGACATTTCGATGTTCAACTGGTCGGGGGCATGGTTTTACACCGTGGACAAATTGCTGAAATGAAAACAGGTGAAGGTAAGACCTTAGTGGCAACCCTACCTCTTTATTTAAACGCTCTGGAGAAAAAGGGCGCTCACCTTATTACGGTAAACGACTATTTGGCGAAGTTTCAGGGCGAATGGATGGGAAGAATCTATGACCGTCTCGGTTTGACCGTGGGAGTCATTCAAAACCAGGGGGTAAGCTACATTTTTGAGCGAGGGCATGGCAAAAAAGAAGAAAGCGACGGACAATTAGCTGCCGAGGTACAGGAAGAAAATCTAAAGCCGTGTAGCCGCGCAGAAGCTTATGCGGCAGATATTACCTATGGCACAAATAATGAATTCGGATTTGATTATTTGCGCGATAACATGGCGCAAGATAAGACACAGCTGGTCCAAAGGGGTTTGCACTATGCGATTGTCGACGAAGTTGACTCGATCTTAATTGACGAGGCTAGAACTCCGCTTATTATTTCAGCACCTGCTGAAGAATCGGGCGAACTTTATGCCAGATTTGCGAGGATCGTTCCGGAATTGAAAGAAAAAGTTCATTTTGAAGTAGATGAGAAAGCCCGCGCCGTTTCTTTAACGGACGAGGGAATGTCCGAAGTTGAGAAAATTTTGAACTTAAAAAATATTTACGAAACTGCCTCAATCACCTTGGTTCACCATCTCGAAGAAGCACTTAAGGCCGAAGTTTTATTTAAAAAGGACCGTGACTACATCATAAAAGACGGCGAGATAATTATTGTTGATGAATTTACGGGAAGAATGATGCCCGGCCGCCGGTTTTCCGAAGGTTTGCATCAGGCGATTGAGGCCAAAGAGGGTGTGGAAATAAAAAGAGAATCGGAAACCTTAGCGACTATTTCGTTTCAAAATCTTTTTCGCTTATATAAAAAACTTTCAGGTATGACCGGCACTGCCGCCACAGAAGCGGAGGAGTTTAGCAAGATTTATAAATTAGACGTTGTTGAAATTCCCACCAATAAACCGATGGTCCGCTCCGATCACCAAGACCAAATCTATAAAACGGCTGACGGGAAATATGCGGCAATTGTTGAAAAAATTAAAGAATTAAATAGTAAAGGGCAACCGGTTTTGGTTGGAACGGTTTCGGTTACAAAATCAGAAATAGTTTCACGCCTTTTAAAAAGGTCCGGTATCAAGTACGAAGTTTTAAATGCAAAACAGCACGAACGTGAGGCAAAAATTATTGCCCAAGCCGGACAGCCAGGGGCCGTGACGGTTGCCACCAATATGGCAGGTCGCGGTGTTGATATCTTGCTCGGAGGTAATCCGGCGGTTGAGGTAAACCGCGAAAAAGTTATCGGTTCAGGCGGACTGTTTGTCTTAGGCACCGAAAGACATGAATCAAGGCGGATCGACAATCAGCTTCGTGGCCGGTCAGGGCGTCAGGGCGATCCGGGAGAAAGCCAGTTTTATATTTCAATGGAAGACGATTTAATGCGCATATTCGGGGGAGAGCGTCTCAAAAACATGATGGGACGGCTTGGCTTGCCTGAAGATCAACCAATCGAACATAAATTAATTTCACGCTCAATCGAATCAGCGCAGCGCCGCGTGGAGGGACATAACTTTGATATTAGAAAACATTTGGTTGAGTATGACGATGTCATGAACAAGCAGCGCGAAGTTTTATATTCCAGGCGCAGAAGAATTCTTGATCTTGATGTATCCACCGACTCAAGTTTTCACGAAGAGGTTATGTCTAAATTGACAAAAGAAGAATCGGAAGAATATACAAAAAGAACTTCCAAAGTGCCCCTGCCTTCACTTTTTAATATTGAAAAACGGGTCTTTCTTTCAATAATCGATCAGCTCTGGGTGGAACACTTAAATACTATGGATCAGCTGCGCGATTCAATTGGACTTCGCGGCTATGCGCAGGTAGATCCACTGATTGCCTATAAGGAAGAGTCGTTCTCGCTTTTTCAACGGCTATTGCACGCCATTGATGATGAAGCCATAAATCTGCTTTTGAAAGTTGACTTTGAATCTGTTGGAGCGCAGGTGGCACCGCCGCCCTCACCCCAACCGACCAATGTGCTGGAATATCATGGGGCAGACCAGAAGGTGGGTGCCGAAGCAATCGAAGCGGCTGGCGGGCCAAACGCTCAACTGATTGAGAAGGGGGCATCTCCTATTGATAGTTCAAAAGACATCGAAGCGACTGTGGAGGACGAAACAACCGACATTGTGCCAGCACCCCAAGATTTGCCAGTTGAACAAAAAGAGGAAAACACCAAACCCACCAACGACATTGTGACCACAGTTAGATCGGTAAGTGACAAGATGAGCCGGGTGGTGGAGACACAAGCTACATCATCAGAGGTAAAAAAAGCAGGTCGCAATGATCCCTGCCCCTGCGGCTCTGGCAAAAAATATAAAAAATGCTGTGGAAAGTGATATGAGTATCGAAAACGGTAATTTTGATGTGCTAAATAGTATGAACCCTGACAGAAGGGGGTGGGTGGTAGGTGATTATATTGAAGGTGGCACACTTAGAAAATCCAATGTTGTGCAGGTTAAGTGGGCTAGACACAAGAAGGGTCTAAAGAAAGTTTCGGGGGCAGATCTAAAACCAGACGTAAGTACTCTTGTCATTCTGGTATCGGGTCGATGGAAACAAACCTTTCCAGACGAATCCAAAGACATTGTTTTATCTGAGATTGGGGATTACGTTATTTATACTGGACAAGAGCATAAAGCGGAAGCGCTAGAAGATAGTTGTCTTGGTATAGTGCGTTGGAAAGAGGCATAACTCTCTCTAGGAAGGTTGAGATGGTTTCAAATCAAGATATTGCGGGAATTTTCGAAGAAATATCCGAGCTTTTGGAGTTAAAAAACGCCGACCGTTTTAGGACCGTTGCATACCAAAGAGCGGCGCAGGCAATCAGGTCGTACGGCGAACCTCTGAATGCAGTTTTTGAGCGAGGCGGAGAAAAAGATCTCCAGAAAATAACAGGGATCGGCGAGAGTATTGCCGCTAAAATTGCCGAATACATCAAGACGGGAAAAGTCCGCGAATTAGAAGTTTTAAGGGGAGAAGCGCCTGCGGCCGAAGTAGAGTTTATACACATACCCGGTGTTGGCCCGAAAACGGCAACTAAATTATTTAAAGAACTTAAGGCAACCGGTGTCGAGGATTTAAAGAAGAAGTTAAAAGAGAAAGGTCCTAAATATTTTAAAGAAAAATCGCTCAATAAAATTTTAAGGGGCATCGAAATATCGAAGCGTCTAGGGTCGAGAAAACTTTTATCAGAAGTCAGGCCCTATGTCGAGGAATTGGTACAATATCTTGAAAAATCAAACAAAGCAAAAAATATCACTCCGGTTGGCAGTTACCGCCGATGGCAGGATACCGTAGGCGATGTTGATATTGTTGCCACCTCGTCCGATCCTGACGAAGTCATATCCCATTTTGTCGACTTCCCGGGTTTTTCTCAAATTATAAATCGCGGTTCTGCCAAAAGCTCGGCTGTTCATAAAGGCGGTTTTCAGGTTGATTTAGAAATCATGGACGACTCGGAATTTGGATCACTGCTTCAGCATTTCACCGGATCCAAAGAGCACAATGTTGCATTGCGTTCCTACGCTCAGACGATTGGACTTTCCGTTTCGGAACACGGAATTAAGGTGACTTCTGGCGCAAAGAAGGGTTCGATAATCAAATGTTCTTCGGAAGAGCAGGTTTATCAAACCTTAAAGATGGACTTTATCGAACCGGAACTGCGCGAGGACAAGGGCGAAATCGAAGCGGCTTTGCGCCACGAATTGCCCTCTTTGGTAAATCTTAAAGAAATAAATGGCGATCTCCACACACATTCAACGTGGTCTGACGGAACAAATACTATTGCACAATTAGTAAGAAAAGCAGATGACCTTGGCTACGAATTTGTCGCAATCTCCGACCACACCATCTCGCTTGGTATCGCCAGAGGTTTAAACTCGGAAAGGTTCAGATTGCGGCAGAAAGAAATAGAATCTGTCCGGAAAAAATTCCCCAACATTAAAATTTTAAATTCATGCGAGGTTAATATTAGACCAGACGGAACACTCGATCTTGACGATGATATTATGGAAACCTTTGACGTTGTAACCGCTTCCGTACATTCGAGCTTCTCTCAATCAAAAGAACTTATGACTGAGCGGATAATAAATGCCATAAATAATCCCTTTGTTGACATCATCGGTCATCCCACAGGGCGCCTTATAAATGAACGCGAAGGATACGAGGCGGACTGGAAAAAAATCTTTGAGGTTTGTGCCAAGGAAGATGTTGCCCTTGAAATTAACTCTTTTCCAGAACGTCTTGATTTAACCGATTCCTTAGTTTTACAAGCAAAGAAATTTGGGATCAAGTTCGCGGTTTCAACCGATGCCCATAATATCGGTCATCTAGACAACATGGTTTATGGTGTTTCTGTGGCTCGCCGTGGATGGTGCGAGAAAAAAGATATTCTAAATTGTAAAAGCTATACTGAACTCTCCTCGTGGCTAAAGACGAATTGAACTGTCATAATATAGGGGATGAAAAAAATATTTTATCTGCTGGGAGCAATTTTTATGGTGCTCGCTCTCAGCTTGTATCTGCTTTTTGTTTTTCCGGTCAAACACAGTAATTCAATTTTGCCTAATATAAAGTTCCCAACTGCGACGCCCGAACAAATTAGTTCCTCAACTTTTTTATTTACCGGTGATTTAATGCTTGACCGGCTGGTCTACCATAATTTTAAAACCGAAGGGCTAGAACATATTTTTGATAATTTTGACCGAGGAATATTCTCGGGCAAAGATGTTTCGGTATTTAATCTCGAAGGGCCGATAAGTCCTGTTCCGATTGATGATGATTTCTCAACCGATAGTCTTATCTTTAATTTCCCGCCGGAAACCATCAGTGTTTTGCAATACCTCGGTGTAAACGGGGTATCCCTTGCAAATAATCACACTTTTAATGCTGGAGCAGACGGGTTTTCGTCGACCAAAGAGGCGCTTGATAAGGCGGGAATCTCTTATGCTGGCAGCGAAAACAATAATAGCAATTCAAATATCATGAGCTTTAAATCCGAGATTCCCATCAGCGTTGTTTGTGTTAATTTGCTGCCCAATCCGAGTTTGAATCCAATCACCGAAGAAATCCGTTCCGAGAAAGAAAAGGGGAATTTTGTAATTGTATATCCCCATTGGGGCAACGAATATAACGTAGAGCACTCCAAATCGCAAGAAAACGCCGGCCATCAATTTATAAATGCCGGTGCCGACGCTGTTTTTGGCAGTCACCCTCACGTTGTGCAGGACATGGAAATTTATCAAGGTAAACCAATCGTCTATTCGATGGGAAACTTTGTTTTTGACCAACTTTTCTCCAAAAAAACCCAGCAGGGGTTGTTAGTCGGCGGAAAAATTACCAAAAGTTCGTTGGAGCTTTCCTTTTCCCCTATCAAATTAGTCAATACCCAACCGCAGTTAATGCGAGGTGAGGAAAGACAAGCGATTATTGATAAACTTTTAGGTGATAAGAATCAATACAGTTTCGTAGGAAGCAACACGATTAAATTAACACGGTAAAAATCAATCACATTTGCCTTGCGTGGTTTTGAATTTTTTGTTCTCGTTTGCTAAGATATATTGTGTTAAAGGAGGATATTGGAAGGAAAAACCCCCAACCCTATTATCGAAATTAAGGATGTTCACAAATACTACGGGGACGTGAACGCCTTAAACGGAACGAACCTCAGAATTTTCCCGGGAGAGTTTGTGATCTTAGTAGGTCCATCCGGTGCGGGTAAATCCACCCTCATCCGCCTTTTAATAAGAGAGGAAAAAGCCGACAAAGGAAAAATTACCGTTGCGGGCCGAAACATCAGAAGATTTAGCTACCGCGATTTGCCTTATTACAGGCGCAATCTCGGGATTGTTTTTCAGGATTATAAACTTTTACTTAATAAAACTGTCTGGGAAAACGTTGCCTATGCGCTTGAGGTATCGGGTGCAAGTGATGAAGATATTGCGCGCAAAGTACCGAAAGTACTTCAGGCCGTCAACCTCCGTTCCAAGGGAGATGCCTATCCAACCCAGCTTTCCGGCGGTGAGGCACAACGCGTTTCAATAGCTAGGGCACTCATTCATAATCCGAAAATTTTAATTGCAGATGAACCGACTGGTAATCTAGATCCCGAGGCAAGCCGTGAGATTGCCGACATTTTAGAGAAAATTAACTGTCAAGGAACAACAATTATTTTGGCTACGCACAACAAAGATCTTGTTGATAGAATGAGAAAAAGGGTTGTAGTTATCAAGGAAGGTAAAATTGTTTCCGATCAAAAACAAGGAAGGTATTTATTCTAATGACACAAGTTAAAAGAATTATTAAGCAGGCGTTTTCAAATTTTTACCGTAACGGTTGGCTGTCTTTAACCGCTACCCTGATTATGACCCTGGCCCTTCTAACAGTCGGTGTTTTTCTGGTTGTAGCACTCTCAACCAACAAAATTGCCAGCGATCTCAAGGACAAAATTGATATTGTAGTCAACTTCAAGGATTCTGCCAGCGATGCTTTGATTCAACAGCTCAAGGGCGATTTGATGATCCGACCCGATATTAAAACTGTCAGATATATTTCAAAAGCAGACGCCTTAAACGAATTTAAGCAGAGAACATCCATTAAAGAAGAGATAAGAGAAATAGTTACACCCGAAGATAATCCCCTGCCTCGGGGGCTCCAAATTCAATCAGTTAATGTTTCCGAATACGATTACGTATCGGAAGTGATTAAAAAACCCGCCTACGCTCCTTATATTGATTCCTCAAGCTATGACGATAACAAGGGCTTGATCGAGACGGTTAACAATGCCACCAAATTCGTCGAAAGGTTTGGCCTGATATTATCAGCGTTTTTCATCCTCGTTTCTATTTTAGTTGTCTTCAATACAGCGCGGCTTGCCGTTATGTTTCGTGCCAAAGAAATTGAAGTAATGCGCCTTGTAGGAGCATCTGACTCATTTGTCAAAATGCCGTTTTTAATTGAGGGATTTCTCTACGGCTTTTTTGCCTTAATCATTGAAACGATTCTTATATACGCTGGGGTCAATGTAATAAGTTCGATCTCGTCTGGTACTGTTTTCGGGCAATTTGTTCAAAAGGTGATTCCGATATATTACAGCGAGTTTTGGTTTATTGTTTTGATTGGATTTATTGTTGGTACTGTAATCGGCGTCGGTTCGACATATATTTCGATCAGAAAAAACGTCAAGCTTTGATGTTTAAATATTGATTTTTCACTTTTCCGACCTCGGGTCGTGTCTCGGCCGAGACGGGTAACCTTCCCCCTTTCACTGAAATGTGCTATAATGTCACTACTATGAAACCAAGGAGGACGAAACAGGTTTTATTTCTTGGTCGCGCGTTGTCGGGTGTTTTAATTGTTGCTTTTCCTATGCTTACTCTTGCCTCGCTGGAAAGCGACCTTCAAAACAAGCAGGAGCAGTTAAATAGTGCTCAAAATGCCTCTCAAAATAAAGCGGCTGAGGCAAAAAATATTACTACTCAGGTTAGCAATTTGGACTCCGATATCAAGTCAACCGAAAGTAAAATTCAGCAAACAGGTACAAAAATTCAAGAAGTCCAATCTAGCATTGATAAACTATCTTCCGATATAGACGTTAAGAAGAAAGATCTTGCCGAATTAAAGAAGAAACTAAATGGCCTGATAGTCGAGCTTTATCGATTTTCCTCAAGGTCGCAGCTGGAAAGTTTGCTATTAAGCGACAAGCTGTCCGAAACAGCCAACGAGCAGGATTACGTTGCGGCTGTTCAGATGCAAGTAACACATATTTTTTCTCAAGTGGATTCTGCCAAGACCGATCTTGAAAAACAGAAATCTGACCAAGAAGCCCAAAAAGCAGAGCTTGATCAGCTCAAAAAACAACAAGAGGATTATCAGAGTAGCTCCCAATATCAGATGACCCAGAAAAATAAATTATTGGGTATGACTGTTGAGCAGAAAGCTGCTTATGATGTACAGGCAACGAAGTTAAAATCTGAGATTACTCAGATTTCGGCGCAAATATATGCCGAAAGACAGGCTCGCCTCAGCGGCGGCAGAGAGACCTTGGGCGGGGGAGGATCTGGGTATCCGTATTCATCAATTGACGAACCCGACGCATGGGGCTTTTTAACCCGTGAATGTACCTCCTATGCCGCTTGGTATTTAAACGTAGTTAGAGGCACCCGCTTTGTGAATACGCGTCCCGGCTCTGGCAGTGCCTATAATTGGGCTAACCTGGCAAGAGATCAAGGGTTAACGGTTTCGGGCTCCCCGCGTGTCGGAGCGGTTATTTCTTGGGGGGCAGGGCCCCTAACCTCTGGCTGGGGACACGTCGCTGCTGTCGAAGCTATAAATGGCGACGGGACGATTGATATTTCAGAATATAACTGGATAAGATATGCATATTCCTATCGGCGCAACGTGAGCCCGGGAGATTACGGTAGCTATAGCTACATCTATTAAACCAGCGGTTCTTTTGAAACTAATAACCTGTGTTTTAAAATTGCAATCACTTTTGCGATTGCCTATAATAAGCTCGTGAACGAAGAAAACATTATCTCCTCACAAAACGAAGATGAGGAATTTTTAGATAGGACCTTAAGGCCTAAAACGCTACGGGATTATATTGGTCAAGAAAAAGTAAAGGATAGTTTGGGGGTTTGTATTGAAGCGGCAAAAATACGCAAAGAGCCGTTAGAGCACATTTTGATTTACGGTCCGCCGGGGTTAGGCAAAACAACGCTGGCGTTCGTTTTGGCACACGAAATTGAAGCGAATATTAAAATAACTTCCGGACCGGCGATTGAGCGTCCCGGTGATTTAATCGCGATTTTAACTAACCTCGAAGATTCAGATATTATTTTTATTGATGAAATTCACCGTTTAAATAAAGTTGTCGAAGAAGTTCTATATCCGGCCATGGAGGATTTTGCAGTTGATCTTGTGATCGGCAAAGGTCCCTCAGCCAAAATCTTGCGCGTTGACTTGCCGCGTTTCACACTAATTGGCGCAACAACACAGGCGAGTTTAATTTCATCACCGATGCGCGACAGGTTTGGTATTGTCCACTCGCTTGATTTTTACGAAGATGAGGAAATAGGCCGTATTGTCACAAGATCATCCCGACTCATGAACATCAAAGCCGACCAAAAAGGTCTAAAGGTTATTGCTTCGCGCTCACGCAAAACTCCAAGAATTGCAAACCGTTTATTGCGCCGGGTGCGGGATTTTGCAACGGTTTATAACAAGGATGTAATTGATGAGGCGTTGGCTATAAGCTCGCTTGATAAAATCGGAGTTGACTCGCTTGGCATGGATGATGCGGACCGGAAAGTGTTAAAAGCAATAGTTAATAAATTCAATGGGGGCCCGGTTGGAATCGAGACACTTTGTGCCGCTACCTCTATTGACAAAAAGACCATCGAAGATATAGTGGAACCTTATCTAATGCAATCGGGTTTTATTAAAAGAACCCCAAAAGGTCGAGTTGCAACGGATTTAGCATGGGAATATTTTGGCAAAAAAACTAGTAATGTCAAACTAGGCATAACATGACAGCATTAATTTTTATCATCTTTGTTATTCTGGTTTTAATCTGCGCTGGCCTATCGGCTTTATTTTATTATCACATTCGGAGATATGCTTTTGTCGGCGATGCCTCGAAGCGTGTTTTTCTAATCTATTCAATGATAACTCTAGCTGTAATTGCCTTGTCACTTATATTGCTTATCCTTAATCATATTTTATAAAATATTATGCCATCACTAAGATTTACCGAAGTACCCCAGCCCGTCATTCCTAACCAGCGAAACGACGAGGTAATTTTTGTCCTTTGTCGTAAGCATTTTATTGACTACCTCCCCTTCGCTCTGATTTTAGGTGCATTAATCATTATACCTATTGGGACAGCTCTAATTGGAGTAGAACCTGCAGTAAGGCTTCTTCAAACAGGCACAGTATTAACTAGGGATATCATTATTCTGATATTTATTGCTTATTATCTAATTTTGGCAGGTGTCTTTATCAGTAGTTGGGTCAGTTTTTATTTTTATCTTTTTGTCGTGACCAATGAACGGGTTATAGAAATCCAACAAAAAGGATTGTTCAACAGAGAATTTAATGAACTTGATTTTAGTCAGATCGAAGATATTTCATCAATGACAACTGGCTTTTTAGATACTTTTTTTAACGTGGGGGGATATCCAAATCCAAACCGCTGGAAAGGTGGCATATTTCGGTATCGAAAGAGTTTGGCGTCCTCAACTTGCAGTCGAAATTATTAACAGCTTGACCCGTCAGGCAAAAGACGGCGTTTCTTGTCAAAACAGATTTCCCGATTTGGAAACAATCGGTTCAATCAATGGGCATTACATCGCGAGGGCCGGCCGCTGTTTACCGATAATGAATGTTGAAAAAAATCTTCGCCAAAAAACACAAAATTACAAACAGGTTATTAACGTGGCTAAAACTTTTCGTGAAAAATTGGATCGTTGGTGGTGGAGACATAATGATCAAATGGTGGCGACCTTTGGGCCACGCGTTCGCGATTCGGAGGGAGAGGTCAGGGGAACTAATGATTACGGTCCGCATATTAACGATCAAGAAGTAACGGAAAAAATAGATGACAAATCTGGGTCCAATGTCGTGCCTGATTTAAACCAGATTGCCGAAAAAGAACAGGAGGCAGATGAGGGGTTGACTCCGATCGAGGAAGAGAAAGAACCTTCCAGCCCAGCTGATGCAGGCGGGGAAGACGGGCGGAAATAACTTTGGGAGGGGGAAGTGAAAGTTTGGGTATATCTCCAAATATTTATTATTGTTTTATTGGGTATATTGTTTTTGGCTCCTGATAAATCACATGCCGAAAGCAATAACCAAGGAATTTTTATTAACGAAATTATGTGGCGAGGATCATCGGTATCTACCGCGGACGAATGGTTGGAACTTTATAATAATTCAGACCAAGTCGTTAATTTAAAAAATTGGTCTGTTTGTAATAAGGTAAAAGATCAAGATTGCGAGAACCCGATGGTAATAATTTCCAGCGGACAAATTGCTCCCGGAGGTTATTTTTTGATTTCTAACAACTCCAAAGACCATCTTTTTACAAAAGATGGTGCCAAAGTTGAATCAATTCTAAATAAAGATCCGGATATTATAGACCCAACTCTTAGCCTATCAAATAAGGATTTTAAAATAGCGCTTCTTAATGCAAATGATGAAAGAGAAATAGTTGATGTTGCGGGCAATTCGAAAGAACCTTTCTATGGGGAAAACGAAGGTCAAATTGCTTCAATGCAACGGGTTGATTTTAGTAAAACAGGCGATTTAAAAGAATCTTAGGGTGCTTCTATGCAGAGAAAAAATTTGGATGATTTTGCAAATGAATATGCCACTCCTGGAGGTTATGGCATGTCCTTAATTTCACTTGATTTAAGGGAAAATAAAATCGAATTTGGATCAAGCATTAACCTGAAATTCGATTATATTTTCTACGATCCATCAAAAACAATAACGACAGTTCTTGTTAAATTAAAAAACGATGATCAAATAATTGCACAGTCTCAGGCAGATTTTACGACAGAGGAGTTTCTATTCGGCAGATTGATTGATTGCCCACAAAATGCACAGATTAGTTTTTACGATAGTGACCAGCTGATTTTTCAAAAAGATTTTAGCTTAACTTGTTACCAGAGATCTTCCCAAATCAAATTTTACGAGGTCTTACCCCATCCTTCCAAGATTGATTGGAATCGTGATGGTATAAAGAATACTAAAGACGAATGGATTGAGCTTGTAAACTTCTCAAACAAGAAGGTCGATTTAAACGGATGGATGTTGCAAGATAAATCCGGTAAAACCTATACGATCAAGAATGAAACTATTGATCCGGAGAATTTCTTGGCGATTTATGGCCTCGAATCAAAAATCTCAATAAACGACTCGGGTGAAACACTGTATTTGCTTGATCCAACGGGCAAGGTTGTTGATTTTTTAAAAATCCCCTCGTCATCATCAAAAAAAGACGCATCTTTTGCTCTTTGGGGCAATCGTTGGCACTGGACAAACACTCCTACGCCAAGCGCAGTCAATATTATTTCCCAATCGTCTTCAACGAAATCGTTAAACCCTCAAGACGAAATCGAGGGTAAAAAAATTATTTTAAACGGGACGATTGTTGACGTTGACCGCACAACCGCCTGTCTCAAAGTTTCAAACCGGATTATTGAGATAAAACTTAGAGATGATCCAACAGGATTAATGGTTGGTCAAGATGTAACTGTTAATGCGACAATATTTAATAATTCCTCCCCAATTTTAGTTGCGGCATCATTCGATTTTAAAATCAAAAATAGCAAAACGGCATCTTCAAGGGCCGAGAGTGTTTCCCTGGGACAGGTATCGGAAAGCCAGACAACAATCATCAAAAAGATAATTAAACGTAATGCAAGAATATCGCTCCAATCAAATTACCGTCTGAAGCCGCTCGTTTTAAGTTCTCAAACCGACAGGGGATCTGCATCTATCAATTATCAGAGATTTTTGCTATTATTTATTGGAATTTTAAGCTTCATGATAATTGTTTTACTTTATGACTTTTATTGTCGAGAATGAGAAAGAACTGGGAGATAAAGTTTGGCAGGAAATTAAAGACAAACTGCCAAACGGTTTTTGTATTGGTTTAAGCGGTGATTTGGGTGTAGGCAAGACAACGCTGGTTCGCGAGGTTGCAAAACACATGGGTCTTAACGAGAAGATAACCAGCCCGACATTTAATCTAAGGAAATTATATGAGATCTCGGGCAAGAAACACCTCTCCTCTCTTCAACACATTGACTTATACCGCATTGCCGAAGCAAGCAAAGCTGATTTATTCGAAATAAAAGAGTGGCTCGACATGGACGATTGCGTTACTTTTGTTGAATGGATTAATAACATACCGCAGTTTAAGGATTATCTCGATCTTCTAATAAATATAAAAACGTTGGGTAAAACAAAGCGAAAAGTGGAAATGATATGGTCATAAAAGCCAAATATAACGGCCGTGACATTCAATTTTCAGATGGATCTCATTTGGGATCGGGACTTTCCGATTTATTATCACGCTTGGGTAAAAATAAGGACAAGGTTACTCTTCTGACGATAGATGGTCAAACCGGGTCCTATACATTCGAACGCCAGATATATCTTCTGGCCAATGTCTTCAGCACAATATCAGGCTCTAAGGTTAAAATTAACGGGAAGGAAGTATCTCGAAATAAGGTTATTCTTCCTGTATATGGCAGTTAATATTTGATATAGTATCTTTGAGGGTCAATGAGAAGACACCATAGTTTAGATCATACCGATTCAGTTCGGCATATAGATTCAAAGAAGCCCGAACATAAAAGTCACCCAAAAACTAAATACTACAAAAAGCCGAAGAGGGGTAGGTTTGTAGTTCTCTCGGTAGTGGTAATTTTGGTGGCGGTTTTGGTGTATCTCGGCGTTTCGGCCTATAACTCAGCCAATAATATTTTTACCCAAGATGGTGGTCTCACGGGGCTTTTCACTCAAAATGCGCTCAAACAAACTGACGGCATAACTAATATGCTAATTTTAGGCAAGGGCGGTGCAAATCATGCCGGAGGACAGTTGACCGACTCAATCCTTCTCTTGAGGATCAGGCAATCGGATAAAAAGGTAGCGACTATTTCGATTCCACGCGATTTATACGTCACCATACCGGGTCATGGTGAGGGTAAGGTCAACGAGGCCTATGCCAATGGCTTTAATAGTACTAAAGATACTGCCCAGAAAAATCAGGCCGGCGCGGACTTAGCAGCCCAAGTGGTTGAAAAGGTTACGGGGGTACCTATTCACTACACCACCGTTGTTGATTTTATTGGTTTCCAGAAAATAGTCGATGTTTTGGGTGGTGTAACGGTTGATGTTGAAAAAAACCTGTATGATCCTAATTATCCAAAAGATGTCATAACCCAGGACGGCCAGTTTAAGGAAACGTATGCCTACACCACTGTTGATATTAAAGCCGGTGTGCAAAATATGGATGGAGATACTGCGCTCAAATATGCCAGAAGCCGCGAGTCAACTTCTGATTTTGACCGTTCCCGCCGGCAGCAAAACCTTATGGTTGCCATTAAAGACAAGGCATTGTCTTTGGGTATTTTGGCGAACCCTGTCAAGGTAAACGAACTACTCTCAACGGTCGGGGATCACATGAAGATA
>CAYYMZ010000001.1:16723-101141 GCA_964473025.1 uncultured Candidatus Saccharibacteria bacterium | reverse complement strand
CAAAACCTGGCGCTCCTGCACCGGGAGGCGCACCAACACCTCCGCCACCAAAAGGCCAGCCAGCAGAAAAACTTCCCGCTCCGCCAAAACCTGGCGCTCCTGCACCGGGAGGTGCACCGACACCGCCACCCGCCGGAGGGGTTGGTTCTGCGAATGCGGCGGAAAGCGCCGGGCAAGCAGTGGGACAAGGGGCAAAGTCAGCCACTTCCGCTGGAGCGAAAGCTGCTGGAAAACAGGTGGGCAAGGAAGCTACAAAACAGGTAGAAAAACAAATAGTCAAACAAGCCGGAAAGCAACTTGCAAAAGAGGGGGCAAAGCAGGCCGCCAAATTATCGGCGAGGTCGATTGTAGCTATAATACTTGGTGTCTCAGGTATTGGCGCGGCAATACCCACCGGTGGAATATCTCTCGTATTGACGATTATAAGTTTAGTCGACCTCTCAATAACACTTAATAAATACTTATTTAAATTTTTAAAAAAACATTGGCTTCTCATTGCGTTTTTGCTTTTTGCAATGACTTTCGGCGTTTACGGAATGATCTATATATATTATTCTACTTTCTTCCGTTTTAATCCCGTCGGTATTGTTGGGAAAAAGATTATTTCGGTAATTACCACGGTAAGCAAAGCCGGAAAGTTGATTTTGAATCCGAGTGATTATAACAAGATAACCAAGGGCGAAGTGGGTGCGGTCACCGCTGATTTGATCGGTTTGATTGCCGAAAATCACGAAAACGTCGTGCCATCACTGACATTTTCAAAAGACGGAAAGGTTGTAAATGACGGATCGGCATTTAGTATTGATTCCCTCGATTTTATTAAATGCACCGACACCAGCACCAAAAAACCCGCGTTGATTTTACCCATTAAGCTAAATCCCGACTTTGACTGGATGAGCGCCGTTGACTCCGGTTCTCTCGCCAAACCCTATCTTTGCGCCGTCGACTATTACCCTCAAATCGGCGCGGTTTCAATCGATCCATATTCTAAAAAATACGGCCCAGGTGAATTTGAAATAAAAAACATCGCCTCCGCCGGACCCCAAGCCGCTCAGCAAAAAAGCGCCCAGTTAATTTCGGAAATTATGACCAACAACGCCACCCTTGGAGATGAGGGGAAAAAAGATCTCATACCGGCGGAAATAACCGTGCCGCAAGCATTTTATGAAAAAAATCTCAAAATCGGCAGCGACTCATTCCGCCAAGATATGCTGGATTTAAACACCGGTTTGCGCGCTACAAAGAAGAAAAATGTTAAAATCACTCCCAACGATACGGTTGAAGGAATAATAATTAATATAATTTAATGCCGAAGCTTAAAAAATACATTTTGATGATAACCTTCGCCCTCGGCCTGCTTGTGCCTTCGGCTGTTTGTGCATTTCCATCGGGCGAAAGCTATACGGATTGGAATACAAAAAAACCAACTGGTGACGAAATTACAACCGCCCCCGTACTAAACTTTTGTGATCAGCTTTTCGAAAACGACCCGCGCAACCTTTATAAGGAGAACATCTGCTCTTTGATGAGGGTTATAAGCAGCACGACCGTTGACTTTGCCACTAAAATAACCTGTGAAATCCAAAAGACCCCCGATCAGGCAAATTACAAAAACGGCATTGCGTTTGAATATACGCCTAGCGGTCAATGTAAACCGTCTGGCGGATTCGGGGGCACGGGCGATAATATCTTTGGGGAAATAGGAAAATCAGGTTTTTACGCTTCTAAAACCAGCCAATTAACAGACAGCATCATTGCTCCCCAACCCGATCCAAACAAGCCAAGTAAAAACACCTCGGTTAAAAATGTTTTTGATGCCACCCGCAACATCACCACCGTTCTGGCTTTCTTAGTCCTAATTATCGTCGCCTTCGCCAATATCTTGCACTATGACATCAACACCTATGCGGTTAAAAAAGCCCTTCCCACTCTCTTTATCGCCTTGGTTGGGGGCTGGCTTTCAATCTACGCTATTTATCTGGTTTCCCGCTTAATCGATGTTTCCTACTCCTTAACAATATTTTCTCCTTATCAGGCCTTGCATCCGATGCAGAACATTTTCGGTGGCACGCTTTCCGCCGACCCGTCAAATCCCTTCTCGGCCGTTGGGCAGATTTTTAGCGTTTCAAACAATCTGTTTTCATTGGCTCAACCGAGTTTTATCAGTGCCATTCTCGGTACAATCTTTCTCCTTATCCCCGCCATTGTCGTTTTTGTTTTTGAATATTTGATGGCTTTGCGCCCGCTGGTAGTCGGCATCCTAACCGCCGTGTCCCCGATCGCCTTTTTAACTTTACTTTTGCCACAGACACAGTTTTTATTTAAAAAATGGTGGACAATCCTGCTTGTTGCTCTCTTTTATGCTCCGATGGTCAATTTTGTCTTTTTTGTTATGAATGAATTCTCCGCCAGCTCCACGAGCACGCCCATAGTAGCTCTGGCCTTGATGCTGTTTAAAACGGCTGTGATTGTCTTTTTAATCCGCTTCCCGTTTACCTATGAGTCGGATTGGCGCAATCTCTCCTACAAAATCGCTAAAACCGGTTTGGGAGAGGCCTTACGATTAAAAAAAGGCCAAACGAAGGGCGAAGGGCGCCAAACTGGCGGACAAACAATCTCCGACAAAATCCTGCAAACGCCGCAAGCCGAAAAGATTATTGCCGGCATCGAAGGCAGGCGCTCGCTTACCTCTACCGCAGAGTTGCGCCGACTCGAAAAAGTTCGCTCCAAACCATATTTTGACCGCTCGACTCTGCCTGATTTGCCGGAAATGTTTGCCAAAGCGAATACGGCCAATTTTATCCGCCCGAGTGCGATTTTGGCTCAATCGGTCGCTGATTTAACGCCCGAGGCCTTCAAAAATGTCGTTAGGCAAAGCGATTTTAGAGTTTGGCAAAACCCAAGCTTGGTATCAGAACTTAAAAATAAAAACGGGCAGATTTTAGATGATGAGGGCGCCGCGATCCGGGCCGACGCGGCCAGAAAGCTAGTGCGTCTCTCGCAAATTTCCGAGGGGGACAAACTACAAAACCCCGAAGCAATCAAAGCGCTTGCGCAAAAAGGGGCGTTAGATAACCTCCCGCTTGCCGTCGTAAAAAAGGCGATTCAAGACGGGGTTTTGACAAAAAATGACTTAATCCCAACTTATCAAAACGAGTACACTAAGGTTTTTGACCGGTTGCAAACACTCGACTCAAAGAAGAGCGAGCTTTTATCCACCGCGCAGGCAAAAATTTTGATGAATCAGGATCAAAAGGATTACTCGACCGGTTTTAAAGACATGGTCGGGCTGTTCTCAAATGTGGTTAAGGATAATAAAATTATGCCCCCTCCACCCACCGGTGCGATAAAGGATATAATTTCGCAGATGAAATCGCATGGCTCCGATACATTTGAAAACAACGGGATGTATTTCTTACAACGTTTGGGCAAAGTCCAGGATAACGCCCAGAATAACGTTGTCTCGAACCTGCAGAAAGCGGGAGCGCCAATTTCTACCGCAATTGCCATTGCCAAAAATCCGAGGGTTGATTTGGAAGAAGCCAAAAAATACATCAAACCAGAGGCGACTAATGCCGAAACGCTCGGTATGCTGCGCGAAGGTTTTATTAACAGAGATCTATCAAGCAGTTTAATTTCGGAAATTGCCAATCAGGTTTCATCCCAAAAAACCGCAGTTTCCGACACAATCTGCTCCAAGCTTTCTGATAATTTGAAAGAAAACCAAACCTCAAGTTTTTCCGAAATCAAGAAATCACTTGGATCATACTTAAATCAAAAAAACCCTTCGCCAGACGGGGCAAAGAATTTCGCCGCAGAGGTCAGTAAATACGTTCCTGGCTCCAATATCGCTCCCGACGGGGAAATATCGTCAGATGCGATTGTGGAGACAAAGAAGCATGCTCAGAGCGTGCTGGACGTGATTGATAGTTTGGCAAAAGGCGGCGTCGACGAGAAAACGCTTTCTTCAAACCCGCAAAAGGCCAAAACGGTCTTGAAGAGTCAAATTTCGCAAGACATCCAAAAAACTCTGGCGGGAGGCCTACCCTCGGATTCTTCTTTCACTCAAGGGTTGAAAAACATCTCGCCATCAAGCAAAATAAGCGCAAGTCAAAATGCCAAACCAACCACCCCAAATTAACGAGGCAGAATTACCGCCAGATAATATTTCACCACCGGAGACAAATTCCGAAAAAGTAAACCCTGCGGAGGAGTTTAATTCTTACAGCCCGGAACAGGACGAAGTTAATGGAGAGATTTTTGCCGTCTATGAAAGAGAAACTGAAAGCGCTTCGCTTGCTGAATATGTAAGATTGCAAAAAGATAGTCCCGAGGATATGGCGAGGGTGCTTCGAGGTTATTTTGAGCAAAAAAAGGAACTTTTCTCAAATCAAGAGGCAGGGGCGCTTGCCCAAGAAATTATTTTTTTAGAATCATCGCTTCTTGCTAAAATAGAAGAACAAATAGAAACGCAATTTCCCAATATTGAAAAAGATAATAAAGATCGGACCATTGATTCAATACGAGAAGTTTTGTACTCATCTGTCTTGAGCGGTTATTTATCCGGCGAAAAATTATCTCTTTTTTTAGATGGAGGAATTACCATCCAAACAAAGCCCGGACCGGAGGTAAAAGAGGGCGATCTAAACTATGACCAAAACAAGATTTTCGGACTTTTTACCAACGTTGACGGCAAGACGACTATATTTTTATATGAAAACTTTATAACGGCAAAGGACAATTCTCAAAGGCATATTTTACGTCACGAAATAGGGCACGTGTTAGGCGAAAAATGTGATATTTTCCCCTCCGATATCTGGTTTGCATTTTTAAAAGCTTCCCAAAATCCAACTCCAGACGTGATCTCAAAATTCAAAGAATATCCAGAATTAGTTGATATTTTAAAAACTCTTGCCAACCCCAAAACAGAAAAATTAATCTGGAATAATTACATTCGCGAAAGGTTGGATACCCTGGAAGAAATTGGGGATGCCAATAAACCCGCCGAACGAGAACAGGTTGCAAAAGAGCTGGTAGCCGAAATGATTGCCTTTCATCTTGAGTATGGAGCAACCAAGGAAAGTTACTTAAGCCGCCGATTGCAATTTTCCAGCAGGGATGGTGTTGAGGCATATATCTTAAAGAAGACGGGTACTTCAAGTTTGAAAGATTTAGGCATTGCGAAAAATATGAACTTTAAGCAAACAGCCGAGATTTTAGCTCAAAGACCGGAACTATCAAGCTTGTTTTCGGCAAACGAAGCTTGGCACGAAAGATTGTCGCAAAAGTTTGAAGGACGCGCAGCGCAGTTAAATATAAGGGAGCTGCCCGAAGGATATGAGCTTTACGACGAAGACGAATTTGGTGAAGATGACTTTGAACTGGAGGATTTAGAGGACACCCTAGTTGAGACTCCTGTAGCAGAAACCGCACCAACCGAGCAAAAAGGGTTTGGTTTTGGAGGATCTAAAGCTCCAGCACCCCCAAAGAGCGTATTTGCATTATTTTGGGAGATGATTACAGAAACGCCAACCAAAAACTAAAGGTCTTTAGCTTCAACCAGTTTAGTTTCGGCCTCGTTTCTCTTTTTTAGTTCGATTTTGTCTTTATTTTTGTCGGATAAGACCAATCTGTGTGGTAAGCCAATTAGATCGCAGTCGGCAAATTTTTCGCCGGTTGATACGTCGCGATCATCGTACAAAACCCCTGTCCCCTTCGCCGTCAGCTCGTCATAAAGTTTATCCGCCGCCGCTTTTGTATCGCCGATTGAAATTAAATGATACTTTTGCGGCGCCACCTCTTCAGGCCAAATCATTCCTTTTTCGTCGCGGCAAATTTCAATAATCGTACCCATCAACCTCTGAATGCCAATCCCGTAGCAGCCCATTAAAACAGGTTTTTGCTGGTCTTTTTCATCAACAAAGTTTAAATCAAACGGATTTGAATATTTGGTGCCGAGCTTGAAGATATTCCCCACTTCAACCGCTTTGATTAATTCGTATTCTTCTTTTTTGCACTGCGGACAGCTAAATTTTTCGTCCAATATTTCTTTATTTATTCCCGTTCCACACTCCTTGCAGATATAAATTTCATCCTCGCCCGCTTCGGTTTCGGTTTGAAACTCGTGAGAATATTTGGCAAATGTCCCGCCTGAAGCAAACACGAGATGTGTTTTATCCTTTATGCCGCAATGTTTGAAAATATCCCAGTAAATTGCGATCATCTTTTCGTAATAAGCGTTCAAATCCTCTTCGCTGGCGTGGAAAGAATAGAGATCTTTCATCAAAAATTCGCGGGTGCGCAACACGCCCGATTTGGCGCGTACTTCGTTTCTGAATTTATTTTGAATTTGATAGATGGAAAAAGGCAGATCTTTGTACGATAGGGTATGTTTTTTGGCCAGCGGTGTCACTATTTCCTCATGCGTCGCGCCTAAGCCGTATTCTTTTTCCTCAACGCCCTTTAATTTAAACAAAGCATCGAATTGCTCCCAGCGGCCCGATTTTTCCCAATTTCCTTTGGGGATAAGAGAAGGCATCATAACTTCCTGCCCTCCGGCGGAGTCCATTTGCTTGCGTATGATGTCCGAAATTTTATTTGCTGTCTTTAGCCCTAAAGGCAAAAGCGTATAAATACCGGCAGCAACTTTATCTATAAAACCGGCGCGGATTAAAAGTTGCGCCGAAACCGACACTTCATCTTTGGGATAATCTTTTTTGGTACGAGTAAATAATTTTGAAAGTTTCATGAATTGAGTTTATCAAGATAAAAGGTCTTCTTCAACAGTTTTTTTGCAAAGGAAAAGGGCGCCCCAAGGGGGCGCCCCGTTCTCTCTTCTTATTTAGTTGTGATGGACCCTAGCCCGTCGCGGGCTCGGACCCCTTGCCGTTGTTGCCGCGCTTGACGGTCTTGCGGCCGGAATCCTCCGCGCCGTCGTGCAGCTCCTCCAGATCGGTCGGCTGGTGCGCGAAGGCCCGCAACAGTCCCTCCGCACCCTCGGTCAGGTCCTCGTGGGGATGCACCGGCTCGGCGAGATCCGTTGCCGGCCCCAGCTCGATGTCGACGTCCTCGTCTTCCCCGAGCTCTTCTCCCTTCGGCCAGCCCGGAGGCACCAGGATCTCCCTACCATCCGGCCTCTCCGGCTCCGGCTCCAGCTCCTCTTCCACCTGAGGCGGATTGAGGATGGCCGCGATGTCGAGCTGGGAAAGCTCACCGTCGAGAAACTCCCTGATCGCCGGCATCTGGCTGGCGATTGCCTCAGGTAGGTTCGCCCCGACGACCGCCAGGCGGTAGTCGCGGACGCGACGGTGAGCCGCATCGTACGCCTCATCCCACCCCTTCGGATTGAGCGTGCGCGAGATTCCGAGGGCGTTGACGTGGGCCTCGATGGCCAGCACGCACGGCGCGTCAGGGTAGGCGCTACGCGCCATCTCGTTGATGACGACGGCGAGCCCGTCCTTCGCCTTGTCGGACAAGTGCTTGAAGTAGGGCACGTTAAGCCCCAGCACCTGCCGCGCGCTGACCAGCTTGTACGGGTTGCGCTTCAGTTGCTCTTCCGTCCCCGTGTTCCAGCCGAGGTCCGCCCGGATCTCAACCTCGATGCGAGGATCGCCGATCTTCCATTTCGCGAGGGTAAGAATCTCGCGCAGGGCATCGGCGACGATCAGCACGCCACACCCGTCGCAGCTCCCGAAGATCGCCCTCGGGTAATCCCCTCCGCGGGAATTAACCACTACGACTCTGTTGTCAAGTTCACTTCTGTCGGTAGACATTGTTTGCCTACCTCCTTCTTCAAAGATTGGAACAGCTCCATCTCCGTTAGCACGAATGATGGACAGGTCAATATACCATAAATTACCCCAAATGTCAATCCCAACACCCTTATTCAAGGATGTTGGGACAAAGCAAAAGGGCGCTAAGTGTTGTTGTGCAACAACCTAGCGCCCCTTATCATCCCCACCTATTTAGTTGTAGTTGCCGCCTAGCTGGCGGCGACGGTCTGCTCCTCCCCTAGGAGCTCAAGCTCAGGCCCAGTGGCCTCCTCCGTGAGCGAACCCCCTTCGTCGGCGGGGGCGGGCTCAATAGCCAGCTCCTCAGCGAGGGCCTCGATCCCGCTACCCGACGAGGGCGGCGGATCGATGACCCCGGTGCTCGTCGGGAGCTCCGTGGGAGTCGGGGCCTTCTTGGACACGTAATCCATGATCTCGAGGAAAATGCCGTCCACATGGAGATCGAGGTAGTCCATCAGGCCCTCGAGGGCGACCCCGCGACGCGTCTCGGAAATGCCCTCGGTCAGCGCCCTGTAGCGCTCCTGATACTCAACGGGATTCTCGCCGGGGTTGATTCCCCCCTCACCGTCGATGAGCTCATGAGCATACGCCACTCCGTCCTTGGGGGTCGGGGCGACGAACTCCATGAGGCCCTCGATGAAGCACTTGAAACGCTCCTCGAGGTCGGCGTGCCCGTCCCACGTGTCGTCCGGGGGCGGAGGCGGAGGCGGCAGATTCGGCGCGATCAGCGGGGGCGGCGTGTTGTTGGCGCGCTCCGTGCCACGCGTGCCGTAGTTATTGCCGTGGCGCGGCGGCTTGGAAGGCGTCTTCACGAAATGAATCTGGGACGCCTCGAGGATCGCCCACTTAACGTCGGGATGGCGATCCACCTCCGGGTTGGGAACAAGTGTCGCGACGACGATCAACCGCTGACCGGGTTCGTAGCCCATGTCCCCGATCGTCCGCAGAGACCTGCCGACGATATGGACCTCCCCGACGGCCCCCTCGATCATTCCGCGAACGTGGCCGCCCGCGGGCAGGATGAATACGACTTCGCAGTCTAACGTCCCATCGCCCTCCGGCTCGAGCGTCTTCCACTTACGCTTGGACATTTCAAGTCCCTCCTTGCGATACCCCTTTCGAGGTATCTAACCTGTGCCCCATCGGGGCATGTTCTGGTACGCCTTGGGAGAAAAAACCCTCTCAAGGTGACAGGTCAATGTACCACAAATTGCCCCAAATGTCAATCCCAACACCCTTATTCAAGGATGTTGGGAGCGGACCCTTGCAGATTTCGCTCCTGCAAGTAGAGGACGAAGTCCCTTTTGCGGGAAGAAATGCTGGCGGGGTCAATATTAGTATAGTTTTGTAGATGTAAGCGAGCTTTCAGCTCGCATCTAATTGCAAGGGTAAGGGGGCCTAGTTTCGAAGCAGCCCCCTTACCCTATGCACGAACCCAACCCCCTCACGATTTTCTAGGAGCGTAAAATCAAGATTTTCCTTTCAATAGATTGAGTGATTTATCCGGACCTAGCGTCATCGGTATAAATCACTCATCAATTAAGCGGAAAACTTGATTTTACTTCCTGAAAAACAATACGGGTTCATCTCGCTTTTTGCCCAAGTGGCAAAAAGCGAGATAAGGCGAAAATGATAATTTGAGCCGGTATACATAAAGCGATAATTTTTTCGGGGCAGTGAGTAGCGTCACAAACTTGATGACGAGAGACCTCACTGGGAAGAAAAAATTTGAGCATTCTCTGAAGCGAGCAGGTTAGTGGGGATTTTTAAGGGGTAGGAAGGGCGCTTCAAGAGTAGGCCTTCTTACCCCTTAAAATTAAATTGGCAAGGTCTGCCTTGCCTTTATCGCGAGATTTGTCTTGCCCAAAACCGAAAATTCTACTTCAAAATAATAAGCAATTTTATTGCTTCAAACCTATTATCTGCTACAATCTTACCAGCTCGTAACACTCTTAAATGAGTGATTTGACATCATGAAAGGAGGGCGGTAGACATGGAACCTAATCGCAAATCGGTTGCCTTGCTCTGGATCCCGCACAAGGCCGATGTAATCCCCGTCTTTGACAGCGCATTTCTCTCCAAGCTCGAAAAAATCGCCCTCCGGCACAGCGTTAAGCTTGTGCTTGAGGACAAAACAAATCCTGTGCCTGGACAGTCGGCCGTCCCACAACATCTCTTACTGGATATAGGAATGCGCCACCACAAACCAGTTGTCGGACTGATCGTTCATCTCGATGCTGAGATGGAATTCTCCGGCGTAACCGAAGCATCACCTCGGAAACCACGCCGGGAGATAAAGTTCAACGAGAGATGCCGCGCTAAAGTAATGGCATCTTACGGCAAGTCCCTCGGCTTGAGCGGACCAGTAAACTGCCAACAGGAGTATTTCCTGATCCGCGATGAGCTTTACTGCCTGAAGTTACCGTGCCGTTTGGCCTTTGTACCAAGCAAGGTTACAAGTAAGCAGTATCCTAGAATCTTCGAGGCAATCACCAAAAGGGGGTTAGTGATTACCGCCTCGATGACGGAAAACCCCGATTTGGCCGCTCGTCAGGCAATGCGCTATATCCTGCTTGGCAAAAAGCCGGGCGACCCCAAGGAAGTGAGGAAATGATGGTTAATGCCGTAACAACTCACGTCGTCTACAACCCGAGGGGCTTCACGCCCAAAGCTGGCTTTGTACCGGTTGAAGGACTTGACAAGCTCTTGAGCAAGATCGCTCCGGCCGAGGGAATCACCATATCCAGCCCGTACGCACATCGCCCGTCCTCTGCGTATGAGATCGATACATTCTCCGACCTGTTTTTACCCAAACTCAACAACAAGCACGGCGCCAAGGGTTACATCCTATACGCTGGCTTTCTCATGCAGCAGTTGAACATCGAGGAGAACCCCTCTCTCGGCGCTGAGCGGCTCATCAGGTGCATTAACAGTACCCGTTGCTGTCCGAAGCCCATCCTCGTCGTGCTCTTCACCTCACCGCTCGAGGACTACCCCGACCTGGTCCGGGCACTTGAAGGCAGGGCGTACCTAATCTCCTGCGACGGCAAACCCGTCAACCGCCTCGTACACGAGATCATCACGTGCTTCACTAGCCCAGTGGAATACTGAAGCACACCACGTCACGTCAAAGGCGCCCAGCCCTAGTTCCCCCGAACTGGAGCTGGACGCCTTTTCTTTTTATTTAGCTCGTTGCAATATCGCGTCTGGAATAAGCGATTGCGCCCAAAACAGTAAAAATCACAATCGTGAGAGAAAAAACCCAGACCAAGTGAATATCAATTTCTCCGTCTACGAGTAATTTTGAAGCTGAAAAATAATGAAAGAACGAAAAATATTGGAGATTTTCTAAATTCTCCTTAAGAGAGGAGAGAATATTTAGAACATACATAGTAATTACAATTCCGGCAGAGAAAGCATAGGTTTTGCTTTTTTCATTCGTTATTGCCGAGAAAAAGGTTGTGATCGAATAAATCGCGCCAATAAATAAAAATGCTCCGAGTGACAATTTAAAATAGTTTTCCCAAACGCAAGAAACATCATACAGCTTGGCAATCGGAATCACCGGCAAAACGGATAACGCCGTAAAGATTGCCAGTAAAAATAATCCCGCAAAATAACGACCAAAATAAAATTTTAAGCGGGAGAGAGGCAGGGAAAGAATGAACTCGATTGTCCCCTTTTCTATTTCGTGAACAATGTTGTTGGCCGCAAAACTCATTGAAAGAATTACTCCTAAAATAGGCCAAGTTAAGCTGTATTGCTCTGCCGACATGAACGATTCCAGGGAGAGGAAAAATGCTTGCGCTGATTCGAATCCAAATGCTTTCAGAAACGACTCGGGGAAGGACTTAAAAATTTCGGCGTACTGCTGCGACTGGGATTGCAGGGCGGGATACAGCCCGACATACATAAAGATAATACCTACAACCGCGGCGCAATAGATTAGCACCGCGCCGTAGCGATCCCTGATTGTGGTGTAAAAAACCTTGATCATTTTTGGTAAAATTCCATAAAAATGTCCTCTAAGCTAACGTGCGTAATTTCCAAATCCTTAACCTCCAGTGTAGCGAGTTTCTTTAAAATCGGGTTGATATCTTTTTTTACTTTAAGCGTGTATGACCCGTCGGTATGAGAAATCACCTCGGCGCCTTCGGCTTCAAGCGTACTTATTTCGATCTCCCCTGCTGTGTGGAGGTGAATATCGTACATCTTCATCAGTTTCATTTCCGATATCCGTTCAATCGCCACCATCTTGCCGTCTCTGATTATGCCGACACGGTCACAAACCCTTTCAACCTCCGACAGATTGTGCGAAGACATGAAAACCGTGCCACCTGCTTTGGCAAAATCCTTAATATATTGATGAAACGAGTTCTGTAAAAGGGGGTCCAGTGCCACCGTCGGCTCATCTAAAATCAAAAGTTCTGGTTCGTTCATTAGGGCCAAAATAATGCTCAACTTCTGCCGGTTTCCAGAGGAGAGATTTTTGAATTTAATCCTGGGATTCAAGCCGAACCTTTTGAGCAGATCACCTAGAATTTTTGATTTTCCCCTGAATCCCTGCTGATAATCTAAGTGTTTGCGAACCGTCCAGTAGTCATAAAATTTGGCGTTGTTGGCCAAAAAGCCGATTTTTTCTTTTAAATAAACACTTTCTTCTTGCGAATCCTTGCCTAAAATCTCTATTTCGCCCGTTGTCGGTCGGATAAAATCCATCATCGCACGGATGGTCGTTGTTTTTCCTGCTCCGTTTGGCCCCAAAAACCCGAAAATCTCGCCTTTTTGAACCTCAAACGAGATCCCGTCGACTGCTTTTGTCGCTCCGAAGTGTTTTTTTAGATTCTTAACCCTGATTGCTGCTTCCATTAGTTAGATTGTAGGTTTTTTTGATTTTTTTGCAACAAAAAATCGCGTTTCGGCGATTTTTCTTTTTTGGTGACCTCACGGGGAGTCGAACCCCGGTTGCCAGGATGAGAACCTGACGTCCTAACCACTAGACGATGAGGCCAGAAACCAGATTTACTGAAGGAAATATATCATAAAATTAGTGACTTTGAAAGATATAAACATTATTTCCAAACAAAAATCATCTTTTTTGCTCCATTTGTGACATCGCCGCCGTTCCAATCATGGTTAGTATCAAGAATTGTTTTAAAATTATAAGGGTAATTTTCGCCTCTTTTTGTCCCAGCATCGTTGGTAATAAATTGAGTTTTAGTATAACCCTTGAGCAGTAACATATGGTAGAGCGGTCCCGGGGCAGTATAAAACGGATTGCCGATTTCGCGTCCGGCGGAAGGGACTAAAACTAATTTATTATCCGCTAAAGCCGCTTTTATCTCGTCGACGGACGGGTTTGTGACAATTTGTGCCTGTAGGTCAAACATCTCGCGGATAATTCGCACCGTTTCCTCGGCCGTGGTTGACTCAAAAAATCCCAAATTCTGATTTTCCCACGCAATAATTTCCTGCAAACCAGCTTCGGCATCGATCGGCGAGGTAATTTGCCGTCTCGCAAAATATCTCTCAGCCATCAAAATGGCCGCTTCCTCACAGGCCTCCTCATGGGTGCGGTCCCAATTAGCATTGGGCGCCTGTGATGTAAAAGGAACATCAAAGTTTATTTCATCCGGAATCGTCGTCTTGGTTACTTGGGGCGACGTCGTTTTTATTTGAGTCAACGCGACGGCACTCGGCAAGGCGTCTTTCTCCCTGTCGGTTACTGCTTCTTTAGATAAAAAATATTTGGTAATCAAAAAAGCGCCGGTCACCAAAACAGCGATAATAAAAAAAGACACCCCTAACACCCTTTTAGCTGAGGATTTTCGCAAGTTCATAACAGTTTAAAACTAACACTAATTTAAAAAACTTAAATAGCTCGGCACCGCAAAGGGTGTTGGGACTACAGGTCGGTCTCTTCTTCTTTACCTTCGGGTTCTTCCTCTTCTTTTTTTGGGGTTTCAGATTTTCCAGCCTGCGGCTGGTCGGCCTTGGGCTGATCTTCTTTTTTTAATTCTTTTTTTGGCTCAGCCTGCTTTGGCTTGGCAACAGAGTCAACCGATGGCTTTGAATCATCTTTTTTCGATTCTTTGGCCAATTTTGTTTCTTTCTTTACCGGCATTTCAACTTCTTCCTCTTCCTCATCCTCATCTTCGTCCGGATCTTCTTCAACCTTGGCCGCGCGACGTTCTTTAATCGCCCTGCCGGCACCGGATAATAGGCCGATGCTCGAAACGATGGCGTCTCTTTTTCCTTTAATCTCTTCGATTGCGTTTTCGATCATACCGATAATCGACGATGCGGCCGCACCGGCACGATCCAGTGCCTCAGAAACCATCAACACCTTCTCTCTTATTTCATGTGTTACTTTTCCGGTATCTTCGGCGGAGTGGCGCAATGACCTGATTAATCCGCGCAGGTCGTTTGACAGCCAAACAACCGTGACGGTTATGACCACGATCGCGACGATTAAGGTTATGTATAAAATTTCAATTGTTGGCATTATCCCACCTGACTATTTTTCTTTGATTCAGGCGAAGCTTCGAATTCCTTCCACTTTCCATCAAATTTCGCATATACGGTTTTCAACTCTTCGGTCAATCTATCGTATTCATCAGCTTGAGGCTTAATCACATCCCTTTTTCTTTCAATTTCAGCCATTTGTTCTGTTAATTCACTAATTTCTCTCCTTAGACGATCCCCCTCTGTCTCTTCAGATTCAACCCTGTATGATGGGTTCAGAGGTGTGACGTCTTTTGTGGCAGGCGACTGAGGCGCAACTGGTTCCGCGGCAGGTGGCTGAGCAGTAACCGGTTCCGCGGGTACCGCTGCCGCTGCGGGTTTTTGCTCTGGAACGAGCGGATCGGGACTGTATATGTCAGGTTCTATCCCACCCGTTATCGCTTCTTCTTGCCCTGGCAAAACTTCTTCAGGATTTGGCCCTTGATCACCGACCAACGAATTCTCCAGATTTTCGTGTTCATCCCCAGCTACCATTCTTGAAAGATCTTCCGGACTTTTTGCAGAGGCTTCTATTGGCGCAGGTTTGGTGGCAGGCACAACTTCCTCAGCCGCAGCCGCTTCTCCAACCGCTTGTTGGGCAGGACCTAGATCATCTGGCGCTATTTCCGCTGGCGCTGGCTCTACTGGTACAGCGGCTGGTGCTGCTTCTTGTGGCGCACCATCAACTGGCACTTCAACTGGTGCTGCTTCTGCCGGCGGTAACCCGCCCCCTGGTTCTTGTCCTAAAGGCTTTGCACTATCAACCATACTCCTCCTTGATTTAGTTTAATTATAGCAAGAAAATTTTACAAGACAAAATTTAATTCGAATATCCGAGCGAGGGTGGTTGCTCTCGACGCCGTCCGCAGGCGAGCGGGCATGGTTCCCCCATAGGGGGGCCGTGAAGCCGAGGTTTGAGCGCATCTCATCGCTGGATGAGATGACGCGTGCCGAGAGAGCAAGATACCCGAGCGCTATCCGTGGTGAATAAATACCACATCCCCGTCTTTGATCTCATAGGTCTTGCCCTCTAACCTCGCCTTCCCCGCTTCCTTTGTTTTAGTCCAGCCCCCGAGTGCAACAAAATCGTTAAAATTGACCACTTCGGCCTTGATAAATTTATTTTCAAAATCTGTGTGGATTTTTCCCGCCGCCTGTGGTGCCCTATCTCCCTTTTTAACCGTCCAAGCCCGCGCTTCCATCGGCCCGGCGGTAAAAAACGGGATGAGATTTAAGGTTTTATAGGCCGCTTTGGCAAGACGGTTTAATCCGGGTTCATCCAGCCCTAAATCCTGCAAAAATATCTCTTGTTCGGTTTCGTTTAATTTGGGCAGTTCTGACTCAATTTTGGCTGAGATAACAACTGCTCCCTCCGGTTGGACCAAATTTTTTAGTCCAAATTCTTCAACTAAATCTTCCGGTAATTCTGTTGCCACATCCTCATCGACGTTAAAAACGTATAGAAACGGTTTTAAGGTTAAAAAATTCGCTTCATCAACTAAATCCTTTTCCACATCGTTCAAATTTGCCTCTATCGCCGGTCTGTTTTGCTCGAAACATTTTTCGATTTTTTTATAAATTTCCAATTGTGCCGTAGCAACCTTTGAACCTGTTTTGGCGTCTTTTTCGGCCGCAAATAGCTTTTTGCCCAGCGTTTCCGAGTCAGACAAAACAAGTTCCAGCATAATTGTTACAATATCATCTTTCGGATCCATTTTGTCCGCAACGTGCATCACGTCTTTGTTTGAAAAGAGCCGCACCACCATCGCAATTGCGTCAACCTCGCGGATATGCGATAAAAATTTATTTCCTAACCCCTCCCCCTTATGCGCACCTGCAATTAATCCCGCGATATCGACAAATTTTACCGTTGCGGGCACAATGCGGTCTGATTTTTCAACTTCTGCTAGTTTTTTTAACCGTTCGTCCGGTACCTCAACCACCCCAACATTCGGATCAATCGTTGTAAAGGCATAATTTGCCGCTTCGGCGAGCTCCGATTTGACGAGTGCATTAAAAATCGTCGATTTCCCGACGTTTGGCAGCCCCACAATTCCGATTGATAATGACATAAGCCGATGATAACAGGTTTAGATTTGTTTGACAATCAGATATTAACTGGACAAGAAGGACAAAAGGAGATAGGGTTTGTCCAAAATCTTAATTTTTAATTTTGCATTTTTAATTTTAAATTATTAACATGGTTTATCTCGTCGCCGCACTAGCAATTGTATTTACCCTTCTAGGGGGTCTTTTTGCAATCCGTTTTCGCGATAAATTACACCTAATTTTGGGGTTTTCCGCCGGTGCAGTTCTGGCGGTCGCATTATTTGACCTTTTGCCCGAATCAATCGAGCTAGCATCGGATACTTTCAGTTTGCAAACCGTGGCATTGTTGATTATGGGTGGATTCGCTGCTTATCTCATCCTTGACCGGATATTTTCAATCCACAAGCACGACGAAGACGAGTGTTGCAAAGAGGCGCATCAAGGAAGTTTTGGGGCGCTGGCTTTAATTTTGCACAGCTTTTTTGACGGATTCGGAATCGGACTGGCATTTAAAATATCACCAGCGATCGGCTGGACAGTCGCTTCCGCTATCCTAGTTCACAGATTTTCTGACGGCATAAACACCGTAGGAATAGTTTTAAAAAACCGCGATAACCGCGCCGGCGCAATTCGCTATCTCACTATTGTTTCCTTAGCACCTGCGCTCGGTATAATATCCACAATCTTTATCAGCGTTTCCGAAGCGGTTTTGGGACTAATTATGGCTGTCTTTACGGGGTTGTTTTTATACCTTGGGGCAAGCGATTTGATTCCCGAAAGCCACCACCGCCACCCAACTATTTGGACAACAATAATGACCATCCTCGGGATGGCCGTTCTCTACACAGTCATTCGCCTAGCCGGTTAACCTGTTGCCTCGGCTTCTTTTGCAACAGGAATTTTTTCTTTAACCTTTTTGCGATTATCTATTTTGAAAAATATCTCCTGCCACGTTATCTCGTCAATTTGGGAGCGTTCAAAGACGCGATGTTGGAGCAAAAATTTGGTGTAAAGGCGCACGATTTCACCCGTTGCGGAGTCAACAACCACATCCGTGATTTTGCCGAGCATCTGCCCTTCTCTGGTTCTGGCGGGCAGTCCGATTATGTTAAATTTATATTCTAAAATTTTGGCTATCCGGACAATCTCACCTCGTGTGACCAAACTCTCACGGGAATTGATAACCATGGCGGCACGTTCCACATCGATTACATCTATCATCGAAACAACTTTCGGCCTACTCGAAAAACCTTTTTCTTTAATTAAAAATCCGGCGATTTTACCTTGATCAGGATCAACTAAAACCCGCCGGACACGCCCAATTAAAGCACCAACGTCTAATGCTCCCACGGGCATACCTACAAATTTCGACAATTCGATTAGCACACTTTGATTATAGCACGAAGGCCTATGGAGTCCGAGAGTGCTTGATATGGCGATAGATCCACCAAGCCAAACCTAATAAAATTAAAATTCCGATAATAATGTCGGCGCCGTGAAAATAACCTTTTAAGGTATTCCAATTTTGGCCGAGTTTGAATCCGACCCAACCTAGAAAATATGACCAAATGACGGAGCCGACGAATGTATATATAGAAAAGGTCAAAAGATTGGTGCGTGCAATTCCGGCGGGAAAGGAGATAAAAGTTCGAACCACTGGCAAAAGCCGTCCGACAAAAACCGTGGCATCTCCCCATCTTTTAAACCATTTGTCCGTCAAATTTAAATCGTGATGCGAGATCAGGATATATTTGCCATATTTTTCAATTAACGGCCGGCCGCCGATGGCGCCGATCCAATAGGAAAAAAGCGATCCGACCAAACAGCCGAAACCGCCCGCCAAGGCAATTCCCCAGAGTGAAAAGCGTCCTACCGACACGAGATAGCCCGAAAACGGCATGATCACTTCGGAAGGAAGTGGAATATTAGCCGATTCAATCGCCATTAATGCCACCACCCCCCAATACCCCATCGAGCTGATGGTGTTGATAATAAAATTACTGAGAACCGATAGGATATCGCCGATCATAGGGTGTTCCCCCAGAACGGGTAGCCAAAAAGATTAAAGACAATCCAAGTTGCCAAAAAGGCAATGATTGCTCCGCCGATTACCTGCCAAACGGTGTGGCGCTTGAGCACGACGCGGGCGATTCCAATCGGTATTAAAAGAAGAAACAGCGGCCAGAACTGCGGACCACCCAAGATATTTATGGCTGTTACAACGCCCGATGTGATAGCGGTGTGGAAGCTGATTTTCCAATATAAAGTGATGATTGAGGCCAAAACTGTCGTTACCAAGCCGGACAAAACATAAACTAAAAATTTATTCGGGACATCAAGCAAATACAAAACTAAGGCAGCTATGGCTAGGGAGAGAGAAAATACAAGCAGAAAGGCAGGGCGTTCCTCTCTTTTGGTTAGATCGATGTCGGAAATCCAGCCAAATTTAACCGAAACGGCAAAATATATAAGGGGAATAAAAATCAAAAACGGAGAGATAGCCACTATCCAGCGCAAGCCCTGTGAAAAATCGGCCGAATACCAAAAAACCAGAAAAATAAAGAAAACTGTGCCGACCAAAGGTGGAGAAAACAGCCAGGAAATAATCTCCGAGGAAGCCCCCAGCCAACCCGTATGTTCAACTTTAAATATTCTTTTCATGCCAATTTTATTTTTTTCAAAACCCAAACGATTGGCTTATAAATATACGCCAAAATCGGCTTTTTTAATAGATTAACAATCCAAACACCGATCGCGGCGGAGGCGATACCTCCCAAGATATCAAGCGGAAAATGAACACCGACCGCAACGCGGGCGAGAGAAACTACAATGGCGAAAGCCAGAAACCACCAACCCGCCTTTTTCCAGTCAAAAGCAAAAAGGCCGAAAGATAAGCCGAATAAAAGGGTCGCATGATCGGACGGAAATGAGTAGCTCGGGCGGTGAAAAATCACTTCCTTTACCCCCAAAAGCGCCAAGTCAGGGCGGGCTCGAAGCCAGATGCTCGGCACGATTAATTTGGTGATTATAAGCCAAGCCAAAAACGCGGCAAAAAAAGCCAAAAATAATGCTTCTCTTTTTTTTGGCGCAATAAACCAGAGGGCCAAAAGTAAAACCGGTAGAACGTAAACGGTATAAGAGGCAATGGCCTCAAGGATTGAATCTAAGATAGAATAATGGCCGATCAAGGCGTGATTTATCGAAACCAAAAGATTATTGTCGAAATTAAGAATATTCATCGTCAAAAGTATAACAATTTCGAAGGATATGGCAATATAACTTTGCAATCTCCGGGCGATGTCGTAAAATAAAATTGTGGAAAAACAAATTAGAGAATTTTTAGAATATATTGAACTCGAGCGCGGGCACTCCCAGCTGACAATCCGCAACTACGATTCATATCTTAGTAAATTTGCCGAATTTGCCGAAAGTCAGGGTATAGTTTCGGTGAAAAAAATAGACCTTGAACTCATCAAAAAGTGGCGGCTCGTCTTGCACCGGCGAGGCCTTGCAAACAAAACGATGAACTATTATATGATTGCGATTCGGAGCTTTTTGAAATATTTATCAAAAACAGATGTTGAATCGCTTGCGCCCGAGAAAATTGAACTCTCCGATACTCCCGAGCGCGCAATTGCTTTTTTGGAACCGCAAGAGTTAGAGCGAATCCGCAATGTATATGGTGAAAAAAATATTTTGGAACTTAGAAACCGCGCGATTTTAGAAATTTTATTTTCCACCGGCGTACGCGTTTCGGAATTAACCGGCCTAAACCGCGATCAGGTTAATCTGGGACACGAGGAATTTTCGGTTGACGGCAAAGGCGGCAAACGCCGTGTCGTTTTTCTCTCTGACGAAGCCAAGGAGTGGGTCGAAAAATATCTCAAAGCGCGCCACGACAAAGACAAGGCGTTATTTATTAAAGATTCAAAGCCCAACGGCGAGGATTTGGGTTCGAATGAACTCTCTGAATCCGGCGGGCGGTTAACCTCAAGGCAGGTCGAGCGCATTGTAGCCGAAGCGGCCAGGCGCGCCGGTATCGTCAAACAAGTTACGCCGCACGTTTTGCGCCATTCATTTGCCACTGATATTTTGCGCGCCGGAGCGGATTTACGCTCTGTGCAGAGTTTATTAGGCCACTCTTCGATCACCACCACCCAAGTTTATACCCATGTTACCGACAAGCATTTGCACGAGATACATAAGCGGTTCCATAATAGAACCGCAAACGATAAAGCCGAAAGCCCAAATGACAAATAAAGCTCAAAATCATAAACCAAAATATGATTTAGAAGAAAGAACGACTGCTTTTACTCTCGATGTTATTAGGCTTTTGAAGAAGACACCAGCTAACTCGATCAACAAACCTCTTGTCACGCAGCTCGTTAGAGCTTCTTCAAGTATAGGAGCAAACTACTGTGAAGCGGATGCTTGCAATTCTAAGAAAGATTTTAAGCATAAAATATCAATCTGTAAGAAGGAGGCAAAAGAAACAAGATATTGGCTAAGAATCATGGCTGATGCAAATCCTAAGCAGAAAGAAGAATGCCGAAAGTTATGGAGAGAATCGCAGGAATTGCTTCTCATCTTCTCTTCAATTCTAAAAAAATGATTTGATGATTTGAGCTTTGGATTTCAATTGACATTTGTAATTTTGATTTTTGGTTTATAATTAGCTTATGCAGACAGTAATTAATTATTATAATCAGGCGTTGCAACTTATCCCCGAGGCCTACCGGTTGCCTCTTTCGATTATTGTTATCGTTATTCTCGTTTTTGCCCTGATTAAATTTTTACGAAAAAATCTGATTTGGATTGTAATATTTTTGCTATTATTACCCGCCGCCTATCCGGCCGTCAAACAAGTGGGTATTTCTCTCTGGGACCTTATTCAAAAAATCCCGAAATAATTTCGATTCACTTTTAAAACCATTATTGATATTGACCTCTTTTTATATTAGGTTTATAATCGTATGATCTGAATTATCCTAGTTCAGACGTTCACTACATTTGTTTGGAGGGATCGCCATGCTTTGGCGTCTGAGAAAACCAACCGCCCTTAAGGTGAAACCGCCCGTTGAGATCCAACCACCGCGTCATCTCGACGATGGGAGCTGGATCTGCCAGAATTGCCTGTTCACACTCACACCAGACACGAAGCAATGTCCGAACTGTAGCGTCGTGTTCGGTCCCCTGCCCGCCGAGGTTGAGGAACTCTACGTCAAGACCGAAGAGCCACCACCGCCCGATCCGGAGCTCGTCTTCTGCTCGGTCTTCGGAATGGTCTGCACTAAGCACGATAGTGAAGTGCCGTGCACGCACGATCGGATACTGGAGGAAGGGCAAGTGGAGCTGATCTCGCCTGAACGGGCGAGAGAGCTGATCCGCGATGGAACCGACGTGATGCGCCGCGCCTTCAGGCGTTTCGGTGTCAAGTTCTGCTCCACGTGCGGTCTGCCGATCATCGCTGGCGAGTGCCTCGGCGGTTGTGACAGTTAATCTAACACCAGGAGAGATTTATTCGTGCAAAACGGACTTTCGACAACGACAGCAGCCATCGTCAACCAGACTGCCTATAGCTACAACGAGGAGGGCGCCACCGTACCGGCCCTCGGCATCTGCCTGCAGGACGATGGCCACAATGTCGAGTTGGTCTCGATGGCCACCGTCGGTGAGCGTTATCGCAGCGGTGATACTGCGCTCCACGACAGCCTCTACAATGCCGGCGAAGGTCGCTGCAGCTGCAGTGCCGTTATCATCAACGGTCACTGCATCGCCAACTGCTCCGTGCTTCTGGCCACCTCCAGCGGCCACTGACCGCTACAACCGGTCATACCCAGCGCCCAGCCCCAGTTTACAAGAACTGGGGCCGGGCGCTCTTTTTTTGCCAATCCGACCTGTTTTGTCTTGACAAATCGGGTTGAAAATGATAAATTACGCTTAATCCGCATCTTTGCGAACGATCACTGAAACGACTGAAATTTCCGGGGCCAAGGCGAATCAAGGCCAGAGCTCCGGCTGCCCCAAAATCTCCGGTTTTATGGGGACCGGAGGTCCTCCGGATAGGGCCTGTGTTAACGGCGTTCGCTCAATCTCTAGGCACCTCACGACTATGGCAGCTTGGAGGTTGACGGGAGCGGACACCGCCCTGGGTTTCACAAATTGACTACCCAGACCAGGGGTTTATCCGGTCGCACTTCTTTCTAATCCTGAACCTCCTCGAGGGCGCTGGGGGAAACCCTGGCAACCGCACCGGACCGGACAAGGGTGCCGCACCGCGGCGAAAAGGGTAAAAGGATAGTTCTTGGCTCCGAGCTTCCAAATCCCTACCTGTCCGGTCCGGCCATCTTCCTCCTAACTCCGTATCGCTCCGGTGGCAAACCATCTCCGATCATCCCATCATCTGATCATCCGGTTTTGCCACCGGCTGCCATCATCTGAGATGTCGGTTAGGGGCCCCGACCCCTCCTGGCTGCCCCAAAACCGACTCGGTGCGAGCAGCTTGCTTCCGGGGGGAACTTGCTGCTCGCCCATTTTTGCTGCCTTCCCAAGAGGCAGCGACGATGAATCCTGTTGGCTCGGGTTCATCGGTTCCAGGCCAAACCTGACTGCAGACTGCAGGAACGGCCTCCTCCCCAAGGACACCGGACGCGACATCCCCGTCACGTCCGGTGTCCAGACCATTTTAGAAACTAGAAGTTAAACTCAAGCAAAAAAGCACCCAGACGGGCGCTTTTTTGCGTCTCCTTATTTTTGACTTTCTAGTTCTGACTTTTGACTTTGTAATCGCTTGCGATTACATCATATCCATGCCGGATGGCATCTGTGGCATCCCGCCAGAAGCTGGCGGATTCTTTTCAGGTAAATCGCAAATGGCTGCCTCGGTAGTCAATACCATGGCCGCCACCGACGCCGCATTTTGCAGTGCCGAACGGGTTACTTTCAGAGGGTCAATAATGCCGGCTTTGACCATATCAACGTAAACATCTTTGGCGGCATTGTAACCGACGCCTTTTTCTTTGCGGCGCACTTCTTCAATAATAACCGAGCCGTCTTTGCCGGCGTTTTCGGCAATTTGTCTGATTGGAATCTCGAGGGCTTTTTTAACAATTTTAACACCGACTTTTTCATCGGGGTCGTCGGTTTGGACCTCGTCTAGCGTGCGGATTACATCAACCAACGCCACTCCACCGCCGGAAACGATTCCCTCTTCCAAGGCCGCTTTGGTTGCGCCAACCGCATCTTCAATCCTGTGCTTTAATTCTTTAAGTTCGATTTCTGTCGCAGCGCCAACTTTAATCACGCCCACTCCACCAGATAACTTCGCGAGACGTTCCTGAAGTTTCTCGCGGTCAAAATCGCTGTCTGATTTTTTAATTTGGCCTTTAATTTGTTCAACCCTTGCTTTGATTGCTTTTTGGTCACCTTTGCCTTCGACAATCGTGGTTTTGTCTTTTTCGGCGACGACTCTACGTGCACGGCCAAGATGATCCAGCTCGACTTTGTCAAAAGTCATTCCTGTGCTTTCGGAAATTACTTTTGTACCAGCTAAAATTGCTAAATCTTCGAGTACCTCCGACTTGCTGTCGCCATATCCGGGAGTTTTGACACAAAGAGCGTTAAAGACACCGCGCAGTTTGTTTAGAACAATCGTGGTTAACGCTTCTCCGTCAACATCTTCGGCGATAATAATAATGTCTTTTTTGCCCGCTTGAACGATTTTTTCAAGAATGGGGACAATCTCTTGCGCCGAAGAAATCTTTTTGTCGGTGACCAAAACAAACGGGTCGTCTAAAACCGCTTCCATCCGTACCGTATCACTTACCATATAGGCCGAAACGTAGCCCTGATCAATCTGCATCCCCTCGACAACTTCTTTTTCGATTCCGATTGACTGGCCTTCCTCAACCGTGATGACTCCGTCGCGGCCAACCATATCCATTACCTCGGAGATCAAATCGCCGACTTCTTCATTATCGGCCGAAATCGAAGCAATCTGGGCAATTTCTTCCTTGCCCGAAACCGGTTTGGCATTTTTCTTTAAATCTTCAACCGCTGCTTCGGCTGCTTTCTCAATACCGCGTCTAATCGCCATCGGATTGGCACCCGCGGCAATATTTTTCATCCCCTCGCTGATTATCGCTTGGGCCAAAATCGTAGCTGTGGTTGTGCCGTCGCCCGCCGCATCATTGGTTTTTTCAGCCACTTCTTTAATTAACTGTGCCCCTAAATTCTCAAATTTGTCTTCAAGTTCAATTTCCTTGGCGATGGTTACGCCGTCATTGGTAATTGTTGGCGTACCGAAACCCTTATCCAGTACAACGTTGCGGCCTTTTGGCCCGAGTGTGACCCTGACTGCGTTAGCCAGAGTGTCAATCCCACGCCTTAATCCCGTGCGAGCTTCTTCGGAAAATTTAATTTGTTTTGCCATAGTTACCTTTCGATTATTCAACGATTGCTAAAATATCTTCTTCGGCGACAATCTTATATTCTTCGCCATCGAGCTTGATTTCATCGCCACCCCACTCTTTGATCAATACTTTATCGCCTTCTTTGACCGTTAAGGGGACGAGACGGCCGTCAACATATTTTCCCTCGCCGACAGCTAAAACCTTGGCATATTTTGGTTTCTCTTTGGCTGATTCCGGTAAATAAATACCGCTTTTTGTTTTTTCCTCTTCTTTGAGAGGTTGGATAAAAATTTTATCGGCTAGTGGTTTTATCTTTGCCATAAGCTACCTTCCAATTATTTTTTTCTAAATCCGGCGTTGATTGGAAGGGGGTTCCTTTCGACGCCGGAGAATAAATTTATCACAACAGTAGAGAAAATGTCAAGTTGACTTTACTCAAAGCATTTTTTCTCTTTTCCAGTTGACATCTTACCTCAAATTACATATCATTATGGACTCAAGAAATTGAGAGTCGTGCAATCTTGACATAGGGAGGGATCGGGATGGCTGCTGAAATGCAGGAAGTAGATCGGGGCGTGCACTACAGTAAGACCCACTATCGGGCGTGGTGGAACCATTACGCTCGCATGGGAAGGTTGGCAAGCCGGCTGTTTTGGATTCTCTTGCCAGTCGGAATCTTCACACTGTTCTTCGCGGGGCTAGCCGATCTCTACTGGGTCGTCCAAGGAGCGTGCTTCGTCGCAACCGGCCTCATCGCCACCATGGCAATCTTACTGCAAGTGGATCGGATGAGATCCGTGGAGCAGCTCAAGGAAATCGCCTCCTTTGCCCGGCGCATCTCGACACCATCACACCCGGCAGAGACCTTCCTCTACGACGAGAAGGGCAACAAAATCTGCGGGGGTGGGGACTTTCTCCCACCGCCGTGGGGGTTCCCCCTCAACGGCGATGTTGCTAAAGTCGGCGAACTGGTCGCCGGCTCCGATGCGGTCGGGCTATTCGAGCCGAAGAACCCGCGGAGAGAAGGGCTAGTGGCCGACCTTTCCCAGCTCGCAGGCGATCCGAACGACGCGATGATGTAAGCATCGTGTCCGATCAGTAGTCAGACATTCATTCGGTAGCACACAGGAGGTGCGAGATGGATCAGCAAATCGAAACCGTAAGCACTGATGTTGACCCAGCCTCTCATCACGCCTTGAACATACAGGGAGCAGTGGAAAAGATCCTCGCTTTGTGGAAGGCCCATAACCCTGACCGGAGGATTGTGCAATCCCATCCCCTCCCCTTTGACCCGAAGGCGAACAAGGTGAGTGTGGTCGTCGTCTCCGACTCTGTCGAGGCGCGATCCGCCCCCGACTGCCGAAGTTAGTCAGGGAGCCCCCGCAGGGGCTCCCTTTTCATTTATAAACTTTTCTCGGGTGCAATCTTATTTCTGATTTTGTCGCTACTGTTTCATCATTCGTATTTTTACCGCGTAGAATTCGTTTAACCTGATATTTCATCAATTTTCTCTCAATCCAATCGCCGAATTTTCCTTCTATCAATCTTTCGCTAAACTTGCGTCGCCTGATCGGGAAAAACTTAAAAATCTCTTCCTGCAATTTGTGGCTATATTTTTGACCGGGGACTTTATAATTTGCAAACCATTCGTTCGTCTCAAAAAACTTCTCGGTAATCCTGCCATCTTGAACTAATGTAATCGTGTATTTATACGCCCAAGCCACTTTCTTTTTTGACTTGGGATTTTTGGGTGTAATATCTGGCTTTCGGTCAGACAAAAAGCAGTTTAAACAAATACGCCCCGCTACCCGTTTGCCATGCCGCCGCCAACCCGTTATGGCAACATACAAAGTCGCAAAAAATCTTGCTGTGTATAACCGCCCCGCTTTGGCAATGCATAAAAAATCAATATCGCTTTTTCTTGTATCATCTCCTCTGACCATCGAACCGTTTAATCCCGCCATGCGCAAAAACGGCACAAAGCTCAAAGCGCGCGCCGCAATTTTTGCCCGATTTAAATATTTTTGCCGATAACGCATAAGCCGAATATAGCACATTTGCTTAAGCTATTGATTTTCCATACAATCTTGGTATGATAAGCGGCTTAGTCGTGCATTGACATTTTGTTTAGTCGAAAGGAGGACGAGATGGCAGCCCACGAGCAAGATGGCTCCAAACTAGAGAAGGTTTTGGGAGTCGTTGGTTTCTTTTTCCGGCTGCCAATCATAGGCAGCATGCTGCTTTTGGCAGCTATCGTTGCTCTCGCTATGGGCGCAGAGAAGGCATATAGCTATTGGCTCAACAAACGAAGGGAGGAATAAGACATGTGGTACAAGATTCAACCGTTCGTAAAGGGAGCAATACTAAGCCTACTAGCCGCATACTTAGTAGGACTCCTCTGCTGGATTGCCGGTGGAGCAGCGGGTGCCATCGAAGGCAAAATCGCCGTCGGGGTGCTGATTGGGGCTGGTTGCGTTTGGCTCTGGTTCTGGATGACCAGCAATCCTTCTAGCACATTCGACGAGTATGCTGCCCGGGTCGCTGCCGTGGCAACAATTGTGGCGGTCTTGGGCGTTGAGACGCTTGTCGCCGGCCTTGCTGGGGGAAGAACATGGCTTGCTTGGACATTGATTCCATCCATCTCCATCGTCGCAACCATCCTCGGTTGCCTCGTCTGGGACGAAGCGGCAAAACCCACCACCGAAGAACCTGCGGTTTCTCCCGAGCAAGATGTCTACAGCCCTGAAGACGTCGAAGTCCTTGATCGGCAAGGACCGTAACCGAAAGGAGGAATACCAATGCGTTTCAGGCGTTTTCTGATTTACGCGATGATTTACGCGGCCATCGCCTACGTCTCAATCGCCGCGTTTCGCCTGCCTCATCCGCCGCTTTGGGCCATGGCCACCGGAATTCTGGTTGGCCTGATCCCCCTTCGCGTCGTTACCTACATCCTCAATGGACTCGAGATCAAGTCAGGGAAGCACGAACTGGCGGGCAACGGGATTTGCATCAGTACGCTGGCAGTACTGGCAATAGCGGCTGTTTGCATAGGCGTCTATTGGGATGCCATCAGCGGGTGGCTGTTCTGCGCCGCGGCGATTGGTGCCTGGGTCCTACACACTACGGCAGACCCAATCCGCATCGTCGAGGGCGACCTCGAGCGGGTCAGTTTCAAGCTGATCAAGGTCCTGACTGCGGTGGGATGGGTGACGCTGTTTGTCAGCTCCTTCGCGGTTCACTACCTTGCACAAAGAATCTTCCCCCATCTTGCGAATCTGAATGGGGAGATCTTCGCGTTGGTTTACCTGCTCTGGCCTGCACTTGCTCTGTTCGGCTGTCTGTTCTGGGGTATGACAGGCGCCGCAATCGCACACAGGCCATACAAGATCTCGCGATATGGCCTTGGGTTAGTAGTAGTAGCCGCGGCACCGATTTTTGGAGCCCTGTCAGTCATGGTCGTTGGTTCTGACACCATGATGATTGGCAGGCTTGCCGCCGAGCTCATCGTCGTCGCGGCCACCTACTGGGTCCTCTACCTGCTCGCGCGGCCGACACTTCCGGTGTCGTCACATTCCAAGTCAGACGCGGCCGCCATCAGGCACCACCTTGACCACGATCCCCACTTCCTCGACCGCATCTCATAGGTCCGACCGCCCCCTAGGGGCACGATCGGACTCTACGGCCCCCCTCACAGGGGGCCGCTTTTTTTAAATTAATTCGCACCGATTTATCGCATAAATATGTGCGAGAAGTCAGATGCAAATTCTATTTGCTTCGGAAGATGGCCTCTTTAAAAGAGGCCCAAGAAAATGAAGTTGATAATTCAACCTGATTTTGTTAAATTTAGAGTATGAAAAGAGACGTACCTACCGGCAGTCGGGTTTTTTCCGGCATTCAACCGTCGGGAGTGTTACATATTGGAAATTACATCGGCGCCATCAAGCAGTTTGTTGAAATGCAAAATGATGGTGAGTGTATTTTCTGTGTCGTTGATCTTCACGCCATCACCGTTCCCCAAGATCCTGAAGAGCTGAAAAAGAACATTCTCTCGGTTGCCGCTATGTATGTCGCCTGCGGCATCGACCCTGCTAAATCAGCTATCTTCGTCCAATCCGACCGCCCGGAACACTCGGAATTAGCGGTGATTTTGAATTGTTTTACAACCTTAGGCGAATTACAAAGAATGACACAATTTAAGGAAAAAGCCGAAAACAAACCCAATGTTTCCGCTGGTCTTTTCGATTATCCGGTCCTTATGGCCGCAGATATCCTGCTCTATCAAACCACCAACGTGCCGATTGGCGATGACCAAAAACAGCACCTCGAAATAACCAGAAATATCGCCGAGCGATTAAATAATAAATATGCTTGCCCGTCAAAAGCTGGCGCCAGCGGATGCGGGCGGGGTGATCTTTTTGTCGTGCCAAACCCAATCATCAAAAAATCGGGTGCCCGTATTATGGGCCTAGACGATCCAAGAGCAAAGATGTCTAAATCGGCCGAATCTGCCTTGAATTACATCGCTCTAACTGATGATGCCGAGACAATCCGCAATAAAATCAAAAAGGCGGTCACTGATTCCGGGTCGGAAATTAAATCAGGCGCGGACAAACCAGCACTGACCAACCTTTTGACTATTTATTCCGAAATCTCGGGCAAAACCATCGCTGAGCTAGAAAAAGAATTTGAAGGCAAGCAGTATGGCGAGTTTAAAGACGCCCTCGCCGAGGAACTAGTCAAATTCTTGGCCCCAATTCAGGAAAAATATAAATCCTTGATGGCCGAACCAGAGAAATTGCGCCAGATTTTAGCCGAAGGGGCCAAAAAAATAGAACCTATCGCAATGGAAACCCTAAGCCAGGTAAAAGACAGGATTGGCTTAGGTTAAGCTCAAATGTCAAAGCCAAAATGCCAAATGAAGCTCAAAGTTCAAAGTTCAAAATATTTGATATTAAGTCATTTGGACTTTATTTGTCATTTGTCATTTAGATTTTGGATTTAACCATGGATCTAGACAAAACCTACAACCCGAAGGAATCCGAGCAAGATATTTATTCTCTGTGGAAAAAATCGGGTGCCTTTACACCAACAATAGATCCTAAGGCAAAGCCCTTCACCATCATGATGCCGCCGCCAAACGTAACGGGTAAATTGCACATTGGCCACGCCATGTTTATTACTTTGGAAGATATTTTGGCCCGTTATCACAGAATGAAGGGCGAACCGACTCTCTGGCTCCCCGGCACCGATCACGCTGGCATCGCCACTCAAGCAGTAGTGGAAAAGCAGATCCGCAAAGAAGGCAAAACTAAAAAAGATCTCGGCCGTGAGGAATTCGTCAAGCGCATTTGGGAATGGAAAAACGAATTTGGCGGGGAGATTACCCATCAGCTTCGCGCCATGGGGGCAAGTTGCGACTGGAGCCGCGAGAGATTTACATTAGATGAAGGCATGTCCGATGCCGTCAATGAAGCATTCGTCCGATTTTATGAAAAAAAATTAATCTATCGGGGACTTCGTACTGTCAACTGGTGCCCGCGCTGTCACACCGCCATCGCCGACGATGAAGTGGAATACAAAAAAGAGATAGGGAAATTGTATTGGATAAAATACGGCCCGTTTGTCTTAGCAACCTCCCGACCTGAGACCAAACTCGGTGATACCGCCGTTGCCGTTCATCCGGGAGATAAGCGCTACAAAGATATGGTCGGCAAAAAATATATGATTCCAGGCGTTTTGGGAGAATTCGAAGTTATCGTTGTTGAAGACAATGCCGTTGATCCGGAATTTGGCACCGGTGCTATCAAAGTGACACCCGCACATTCTTTAGTTGACTTTGAAATTGCCCAACGGCACAACGTTGCAATGAAGCAAGTTATCGACGAGAACGGCCGCATGATGGCAAATACAGGCAAATACGCTGGCATGAAAACCCGTGATGCGCGCGAGACAATCGTCGACGATATGCAGAAGATGGGCTTGATCGACCATATCGAGGAAAACTACGAACACAACATCGCCTTATGCTACAGGTGCAACGGACAAATTGAGCCGATCCCCTCGAAACAGTGGTTTGTGAAGATGAAACCACTCGCTGAAAAAGCTAAAAAGGCCGTAAAATCAGGCAAAATCAAAATTACGCCCAAAAGATTTGAAAAAGTTTATTTTCACTGGATGGATAATATCCGTGACTGGTGTATTTCGAGACAACTTTGGTGGGGACATCGCATGCCTGTTTACTACCGTAAACAGGATGCGAATTTAAAATTTAAAATTTCAAATTTAAAATTGAAGGTGATGGGGATTGCGGAAAGAGTAGTTCCGCAAATTTTAGCTGGTAAAACTAAAACGTATCGCATCCGCAATCACGAACTTAAAGTTGGAGATAAGGTTTATTTTGAGAATAGCGCCACCAGTGAAATTTTTGGCTTTGGAATCATAACCGAATCAACAAAGACAAAAGTAAAAGATCTGCCCCTTCAGGACAAAGCTCACGGAGCAGTTTATGACAATGTCGGGCAACTGATCGAGGCCTTCAAATTTCATAATCCGGAAAAAGAAGTTAATCCCGATACAGATGCTTATATCTATGCCTATGATTTCACTGTGCGTGACAAGTTCCAAAATTCTGACATTGAAAATTCATTAAAAATTTCAAATTTAAAATTGAAAATTTCCAAGGATGACATTTACGTCGGTGCCGAGCCACCAAAAGACATCGAGAACTGGACGCAGGAGGAGGACGTGTTAGACACTTGGTTTTCGTCCGGATTATGGCCGTTCTCGACTTTGGGCTGGCCCAAGGAAACCGAAGATTATAAATATTTTTACCCAACAACCGTCATGGAAACGGGCTATGATATCCTGTTTTTCTGGGTTGCGCGGATGATTATGATGGGACTGGAATTAACCGGCAAGGCGCCGTTTGAAACGGTTTATTTGCATGGCCTGGTCCGCGATGAACAGAACCGCAAAATGTCCAAATCGCTCGGCAACGTTTTGGACCCGCTCGATGTTGCCCAAAAATATGGCACCGATGCCGTTCGAATGTCGCTAATCGTCGGCACAACCGCCGGCAACGATATTGCCGTCGGAGAGTCAAAAATCAAGGGCTATCGCAATTTTTCAAACAAGATCTGGAATATCTCAAGGTTCGTTTTGATGAACCTGGAAAACCCAAATGACAAAACCCAAATAACAAATGAAGCTCTAAGCTCAAATGCCAAATGGTCAAAACAAGACGAAAAAGATTTGGTCAGATTCAATGAAGTAATTATAGAAACAACCAAGCATTTAGACCAGTTACACTTCTCGCGCGCTGGAGAATTATTGTACGACTTTATTTGGCACGAGTTTGCTGATATAATGATTGAAGAAGCTAAACCCCGGCTGCAAAGCGACCTGGCAGAAGATTGCACTGCGGCCAGGGCGAAGCTTGTTTTGATTCTGATTGATTCTCTCAAAATGCTCCACCCCTTCGTTCCCTATGTGACCGAAACCATATGGCAGAAAATTCCAAAAGAATTTAAAGATAGCGAAAATCTGATTTCGGCTAAATGGCCGGAAATCAGTTCATAAAGTCAAAAGTCCATTGAGTCAAGAGTCTGAAAACTAGACGTTTCGGCTTTACGACATTACAAACTTTATAGACTTTAAAAACTTTTCACTACCAATGGCCAACGACAAAATAAGTTCTTACAAACTATCCCCTCAGCTTCGAACTGAGTTGCATTTCACGTCACGTCGCAACCATCACTCTTTTGATTTTGGGCTCGTAAAAAAACAGCTAAATTTTGGTAAATTGCCTTGGAAGGCGATTTTTCTTACGGTTTTTGTTTTTGCCGTGGTTATTTCGGGATATTTAGGCATCAAAAAAGGTTATGACTATGTAGCGCAGAAAAATTATCAAGCAAATCTAGCGCGAGAGCAGGAATATCAGAATCATTTTAAAGCGGTTGAAGCTGAAGTTGCGAAGTTAGGGACCGATGCCTATTCATTCGTGGCGTTAAGCCAAAATTATGTTAAGTCGGGTGATGGCGAGCGCGCCGAGGCCGCAGCGCAGCTTGCCATTCAAAAAGATCCCGTCTGGCGCGATGCTTATGTCAATTTGGCACAAGTTTATCTCGCCACCAATAAATTCGACCAAGCCAAAGGAGCGCTGGAGAATGCTTTGAAAAAAGATCCTGTTTATGGGCAGACGCATTATTTGCTCTCGCTCGTCTATCAAGAATTAAACGATGAAAGCAAGTCGAAAGACGAGTTTGCCAAAGCCAAACAATTCGGTTTCGAAAACGAGATAGGAGGATAGTAATAACTAAAAAGTAAAAGCTAAAAAGTAAAAAATATTTGAGCCCGAAAGGGCGTTTTTTTGTTATGCAATCCTTTCGAAGCAGAAGACCTATTCGTGCTCGGATATAATCCGAGGTCTTCTGCGAAGGGGGATAAAAACAAAAAGGGTCGAAACACCCCTTTTTGTTTCGACCCTGATTAATCTTATCTTCCCCACCTGCGCAGATAGTCCTCTGCCAGCTTCAGCTCTTTGGGCGTATCGACGTCGAAGCCGAATACCCCGATGTCCAGTTCCGGCATTTCTACCCTCTCGCAACCCAAACAACTTTTCATGCAGCTCTTGATCTCCTCTGTGTTGAGCAGTTTCATGCCCCACATGATGCAGTTGCGCAGACCAAGAAGAGGAAGCTCGGCATAGCGGCGGTAAAACTCCGCTTGAACTCTCCTGAAGGCCCAGAACGGTAAGCCAAGAGGCGATCTGAGCACTATCTTGTTCGGATCGCGGGCTAGTTTACGAAGAATGTTCTTTTTGGGGTGAAGTGACGCTGGCCTGAACATCATAACCCCGCTGCGGATGAGATCCGGTCTCCCCGGCAGGTCGTTCAAGACCGTCTGCCGGAGCATCTCTGGGATGGAGTGGCGTCGGATCGCCGGCCAGATAATGCCGGCTTCGCTCCCTTCGGTCAATTCCAGGAAACTCTGTAGGGATTTGGCCGTCACCAGCACGGAGTCGGCATTGATGACCAGAAAACGGTCGTACTCTCTTTCCCTTGCCCGTTCAACAAGCTGAAACAGATCGCCCATGTACGAATGGCGGGTATCAAGGCACTCTACCTGATGGTGGTGAATCTGCCTTCCTGCCGGCACGACCATTTGGATCTGCTCCCTGGTAATCTCCAGTGCCGCTTCGCACGTGTAAGCTCACATCGGCCTGCCGTAGAGTGGTGCCTCCGCTTTCGGCACATTCTGCTTGAGACGCTTCCCCTGACCTCCTGCCAGAATACCAACGCCAATTGTCATCCTGAATCCCCTCCCTGTCGGATTGTCAACGATGCGACGAACAGATAAATATATCATTTTGAGCCAAATATGCAATCAAAATGATTGAAATTATAGGTAACTTAAGGTAAAATTTGGCTCGGGGAGAGGTGCCGGAGCGGTTTATCGGGACAGTCTTGAAAACTGTTGTGGATGCAAGTCCACCGTGAGTTCGAATCTCACCCTCTCCGCCAACCAAAGTTTGGGACTTTTTACAAGTTAAAAAAGGAGTAGAAAGGGAGCAGGAAGTGAAAAAGACCGTTTAAGGTCTTTTTTGGTTGCAAATAGGTCCATTCTGGTGTTTCCTTCACTGCCCGTACCTGAGTTTCGAACTTTTTGACAAACCTTATAAATCCTCCTGCTTTGGGACTTTTGCCCTAAAATCAGCTAATCATTTAAAATCTTTTTCTTTTATCTTAATCCAGTCTTCTTATGGTAGAATTAAATCAAGGAGTAGTTAAGTGAATAATTTATGGTCCACTAAATCAGCCGCGACCGTCTTGGTTGATCTCGGCTCTAGTCTTCAGGGTTTAACAGAAACGGAAAGCAAGAATCGTTTGTTAAAATACGGCCGAAATAAACTGCCTGAAACAAAATCAGATAGTTTATTGGTGATTTTTCTTCGTCAATTTCAAAGTCCTTTAATTTACATCCTTTTTGCCGCCTCTATCGTCACCTTCTTCTTAAGAGAGTTTACTGACGGAGGTTTGATACTTTTTGTTCTTTTCTTTAACGCGGTTGTCGGCACTTTTCAAGAGGGAAAAGCCCAAAACACACTTTTAGCCCTTAAAAACTTTGTAACAACCAAGGCGACTGTTTTACGCGAGGGCAATGAATCGATTATCCTAGACAGCGAACTTGTCCCTGGCGATATCATCCTCCTGCAAGAAGGCGAGAAAATTCCCGCCGATGCCCGTCTTTCAGTTTCCAACCAACTACTCCTTGATGAATCAGCTTTGACTGGAGAGTCAGTACCGGTCAACAAAATTTCCGATGTATCAGAAGCGACTGACTTACCGATCTTCGAACAAAATAATATGGTTTTTAAGGGAACTCATATTGTTGCTGGAAACGGGAAAGCGATTGTTGTCGCCACGGGCTTAGAGACTTTTATTGGAAAAATTTCTAAAGAAATCGCTACCATTGATACAGAGATACCCCTTAAAACAAATATTCGTTATCTTTCGCGCTTGATTGTTTGCGCCGTCTTGGGTATCGGCACGCTTCTTTTTTTTCTTGGTCTTGCTCGCGGAAGCACGCTCTCCGAGATGTTTAGAACGGTAGTTTCCTTGGCGGTCTCAATTATCCCTGAAGGTCTCCCAATTGTGATGACTTTAATTTTAGCCACAGGCGTTTGGCGAATGAGCAAGCGCCATGCTTTAGTTAAGAAACTCCAAGCAGTAGAAGCGTTGGGACAAACAAAGGTTATTGCCGTTGATAAAACCGGCACGATTACTAAAAATGAGATGGTAATTAAGAAAGTATACACCGCCGGCAAATTCTTTGAGGTTGGCGGAATTGGTTATGAGCCGAAGGGAGAAATTCGATTAGACGGGAGTGTAATTGATTCAGTTAATCACCCGGAACTTCGTCTTGCGGGGAAGATTGCCGCTTTTTCCTCCAATGCCCGCGTGATGTTTTCGGAAGAAGAGAAAGTTTGGCGCGTTGCCGGCGACCCGACTGAAGCGGCGATGCTCATGCTTGCCGAGAAGTTGGGGCTTAATAAAGATGATTTAGAGCGAGAATCACCACAAGTTTCTGAAATTCCGTTTGATTACAAGCTCAAATATCACGCAACGGTTCACCGACTTGATGGCCAAGAATTTCTAGCAGTTGTCGGCGCGCCGGAAGTGATTTTGAATCTCTCTCAAATATCGAAAGAAGAAAAACAGGAATTAGAATCCGTTTTTCTCTCCATGTCGCGGGAAGGGTTGCGGGTCATCGCGTTTGCGGAAAGCCATGATGACCCAACCCGCCTGCAACGCAAGCTTGCGAGCGGGCAGGAAACTCTAAAACCAGAAACGATTGGCGATCTTACTTTTGCGGGATTTTTCGGCATGAAAGATGCTCTTCGGCCAGAGGCAAGGGGTGCTATACAAAAAGCGGCTTTCGCCGGCATTAAAGTGGTGATGGTCACAGGAGACCACAAAATTACGGCGCAAGCGATTGCTAAGGAAGCCGGTATTTATCAAGATGACGATATTGTTCTTGAGGGACAAGATATTGACACTTTTTCTGATGCCGCACTTTCCGAAAAATTGGCCAAAACATCGGTATTCGCGCGAGTGACGCCGGAACACAAACTGAGGATTATCGAAGCGTATAGAGCGCGCGGGGAAACAGTGGCGATGACCGGAGACGGCGTTAATGACGCTCCCTCACTCGTTGCCGCTGATCTCGGCGTAGCAATGGGAAAAATCGGTACCGAGGTGGCAAAAGAAGCTGCGGACATTGTGCTTCTGGATGATAACTTTGGCAGCATTGTCTCGGCCGTTGAAGAGGGTCGAGCAATCTACAAAACAATAAAAAAAGTTATTCTTTATCTTTTTTCTACCAGCGTGGGTGAAGTCCTAACTATTAGCGGAGCCTTGTTTTTAGGATGGCCCTTGCCAATTTTGCCGGCGCAAATTATTTGGCTCAATTTAGTAACTGATGGCATTTTGGACGTGGCGTTAGCAATGGAACCCAAAGAAGACGGGTTGCTGAAGGGTAAATTTGAAAAATCTTCTAAATACCTTGTTGATTCGTTAATGGCAAAGAGAATGGTTCTAATGGCGATGCCGATGGCAATCGGTGCATTATTGCTTTTCCAGAGATTTTATCAGATAGATCTTGCCAAAGCATGGACAATATCGCTGACAACTTTAGCAGCTTTTCAATGGTTTAATGCCTGGAACTGCCGCTCGGAAAATAAATCCATTTTCCAGATGGGATTTTTTTCTAACAAGTTTTTAGTCGGGGCAACAATTATTGTGATAGCATTACAGCTTTTGGCTGTTTATAATCCGTTAATGCAGAGGATTTTACATACAACTGCTTTGTCCCTTCCGGATTGGATTCTAATTATTATTGTCGGGTTGTCAATCGTCTTGGTAGAAGAGATAAGAAAATTCTTTTATCGAAAGAAAGCGTCAATACCAGCATGAACCCCGTTAGAAATCTTATTATTAATTTCGCGGGAGAATAAAAAACATTTTACTAAAGAAATATCTATGAAATTACAAAAACAGAAAATTTCTAACGGGGTGAAGAAAAACGACTTTGAACAATTAATCCGCGGAGCCATTTCGGCACTACCAGTGCACGGAAGGCAAGCAATGGATAATGTTGCGTTTGTTGTGGAGAGAGAAGTGCGCCGCCCTCCTTCGCTAAGGCTTCGGCGGGCAGGCAAGAAAGCCAAGGAAGTTAATATTAATATGATTAAAATGAATGAAGTACTGCTCGGTCTTTATGAAGGCATCCCGAAAACAGAACGAGGTTCAAATTATTTCGGCGTCCTGCCAGACAAAATCACTATCTTTCAGCAACCGATAGAAGAATTAGCCGGTGGTGATGAAAAGAAGTTGAAAAAATTGATATATGAGGTAGTATGGCATGAAGTCGGCCACCATCTGGGTTTTGATGAAAAAGAAATCCGCGCGCTGGAAGCAAAGAAAAGAAAAAATAAAAACCACACTTTATGTTAGAAAAACTTATACAAGTTACACAATCAATAATTTCCGGCGGCGGACCGGCGGGTGTTTTTGCCGCCGCGCCCCTTGAAGAGATCGTATTCTTTATACCGTCTCCGATTGTGCCAATGGCGGCCGGGTTTTTCTTACTCTCCCCTCAAGTAGAACTAGCGGAAGCAGCGAATCGGGCCATTTTACAAGTCGCGCTTCCCGTGGCGCTGGGCTTGACCCTCGGTTCGCTTGTTCCATACTGTATTTGCTATTTCGGCGGGCGTCCGGCATTTGAAAAATGGGGACGGTTCTCTTTTGCTCTGGACTTTTAAGAATTTTGAAGTTTGCAACTTAAAAAAAAGCTGTTACATTCAAGTTGATGTTATAATGAATAGATTTAAAACAACAAAACTTTCCGTTATTATCACGTTTTTCGTTATTTTTGTTTTTCTTTCAAGCATTGTCGCTTTTGTTACTGACTGGTGGTGGTTTTCCGAGGTTGGCCACACTCAAATCTTTATTAAGTCCCTGGTTACTAGAATAATCTTGTTTTCAGCGGCAGGAGTTTCCGTCGGCGGTTTTTTGCTCGTCAACTTCTCTTTGGCGATCCGCTCAAAAATCTCCTGGACAGCAGTTTTACCGCAAGCTTTAGTCGGTCAGTTGGTAAATGTGGACAGTCGCGTCGTTAAGAAATTTGCCGTTATGCTGAGTTTGGTAGTCGCGCTTTTTTTCGGACTTATAGCGGCGGCTAATTGGCAGGAGGTATTGAAATTTATTTCAGGGACGGCTTTTGGCGCGGCAGATCCCATCTTTAATAAGGATATCGGATTTTATATTTTTTCTCTTCCGGTCTTCCAAACAGGATTAGGGCTGGTAAAGTTTCTCGTTCTGTTATCACTTGCCGGCTGCGCGATCATATATTTTTTACGCGGTAGCTTTCATATCGCAAGCTTGCGATCATTTAAACAAATGCGAATAGACCGCGCAGCGCGAATCCATCTTGGTATCCTGCTCGCCATTTTTCTGGCCATCATTGTCGTCGGAATCTACATCTCCCGCTTTACGCTGCTGACGAGCCAGGGCGGTTTAGTGTTTGGCGCAACATACACTGATGCAACCGTCAGAATATTCATGCTTTGGATCTCAATGGCCGCCGCTGCGCTTGCGGCAGTTTCGGCCATCTTTTGGGCCTGGAAAGGAAAATTATCGCCGCTTATCGGAGCAATTTCTCTTTACATTATTGTGGGACTCGCCGGAGCGATGATTCCGTTCTTTGTCCAAAAACTGGCGGTTGCCCCTAATGAACTGGTAAAAGAGACTCCGTTCATTAAGCATAATATTGCCGCTACTCGTCAGGCGTTTGCGCTTGACAAAATTGAAGAGCGAGAAATCTCGGGAGACAAGCCAATTACCGCGGCTGATATTGCAAACAATAATCTGACGGTTAAAAATGTGCGGCTTTGGGACAGGAAACCACTCTTGTCGACTTTTTCCCAGGTACAAGAAATCAGAACATATTACGAGTTTGCCGAAGTTGACAATGACCGCTATATCATAGACGGAGAAATTCGCCAGATCATGCTCTCTCCGCGCGAACTGGCTTCGGCCAGTTTGCCAAATAGGAATTGGATTAATGAACGGCTGACATTTACGCATGGATACGGCATGGCGGCCGGGCCCGTCAATCAAGTTACCCCGGAAGGATTGCCGGTCTTGTTTGTGAAGGACTTGCCGCCCAAATCGGATGTCAAAGAGCTTGAAATTTCGCGCCCGGAAATCTACTTCGGCGAGCTGACTAACGATTATGTCATCACTAAAACAAAATCCCGCGAGTTTGACTACCCCAAGGGCGAAGAAAATGTCTACGCAACATATGAGGGCAAGGGCGGAGTGGAAATAAACTCACTTGCGCGGCGCGTCTTTTACGCCTTGAAATTTAAATCGCTTAAAATACTTTTGTCCAACGACATAACGAACGAGAGCCGTATTATGTACCAGCGTAATATTGCTGAAAGAATTGCCAAGATTGCGCCGTTTTTGACTTTTGACAAAGACCCCTACAGTGTCATTGCCGACGGCAAAGTGTATTGGATCGCCGACGCCTATACCACCAGCGATCGTTATCCTTACTCGCAACCTACGCGGTTAAACGGCAGTAATATAAACTATATTAGAAACTCGGTAAAAGTGGTGGTTGATGCTTATGATGGCAGTGTCGTTTTTTATCAGGCGGATGCAGAGGATCCGATTATAAAAACATATAGCAAAATTTTTCCCGGGACATTCCGGCCGATGTCAGAGATTCCCAAGAGCCTGGTTTCTCATTTGCGTTATCCGGAGGATATCTTTACCCTGCAGACCGCCGCGTATTTGGTCTACCACATGGATGATCCACAGATTTTTTATAATAAAGAAGACCAGTGGGAAATTCCGGCTATTGCTGCAGAAGGAGAGGGGGAAGCTCGCGCGGGCGGGGTTTCATCAATGCAACCGCGCCACATCATTATGAAGTTGCCGGAAGAGAAACAAGAAGAATATATTTTGATGCTGCCATTTACTCCCCGGGCAAAAGACAACTTGTCCGCCTGGATGGTTGCTCGCAACGATGGAGAAAACTACGGCAAGTTATTAGCCTATCGTTTTCCTAAAGACAAGCTGGTATTTGGACCCAAGCAAGTTATTGGCAGAATTAATCAAGACCCCGAAATTAGTCAGCAAATCACGCTCTGGAGTCAGGGCGGGTCGCAGGTAATTCAGGGCCCGCTGTTGGTTATTCCGATTGAAGAGTCGCTTTTGTATGTGCGCCCGCTTTATCTTAAGGCCGAAGCCGGTAAAATTCCGGAGCTCAAACGGGTAATTGTGGCGTATGGAAATAAAATTGCCATGGAAGAGACGCTGGAACAGGGGCTGTCTAAAATTTTTGGTGATGAAAGAACGGGAGCAGAACCGCAAGAAGGCGTGGTGGCAAAACCGCAAGTGATCCCGTCTCAAAATATTCAAGAGCGTATACAAAAAGCACTGGCGGCGTATGAAGAGGCCCTCCAAGCGCAAAAGGACGGCGATTGGACGCGCTACGGTGAGGTCATCAGGCGTTTGGGAGAGATTTTAAAGCAATAATTGGCTTGAACAATATGCGTAATTCTTTAAAGACGAGCGCAAAATAATATGCCAGAAAATATTCTCGGGTGCCGCATCTCGAAGCTCCGCCATGAAATTGCCCTTTTGGGCAATTTTAATTTGCCACATTTTAAATTTTCGCTAAGATTAAAACATGGAAGAAAAGAAAGAGGAATTTAAAGTTTGCAAAGGACCCCTCCCTGAAAACGCCTTTGAGACGGTTCGATTTGTAGATAAAGAGGGCAAACCAATTATCGAAGAGGGAAAGCCAAAAGTCCACATCAGACATGATTTTGAGCTTGACGACCGTTATCAGTGGGAGGGATATAAAAAATACGACAAACTGAGACATCTCATCGGTGTGCGCCACGATTTGGAAGACGGTGGGCACGTTTCCCGCTTTCTCGTTCTTGACTACCCGGATCGGGCAAGATTATTTAGAACCGTTGTCGTCGGTGCAAACGGCGACACTCACGTTACTAATTACGACACAGCCGGACATATTAAGCTTGAACAGCATCTCTCTGATGCCGGACTGACCGAAACGTTTTACCACTATAGATACAAGGATGGAAAAATTGACCCGAAACGGAGAGTTGGGCTGTCCGAAACCGGCCCCGAGGGATTCAAAGCACCGCAAATGACGGTCCGCGAGTGCACTGTTGATTTACCTCAGGAATTTGGCGAACTCGTTGATGATTTTGAAACATTGAAGCCAAAAAGGGAAGAAAAAACTCCCGAACCGCCAGAAGATCAGAGTAAGCCCGACTTCGAAGGTACCCCCCCTAACCGCTATTAAGAAGTTTTTTATTGCGTTTGTAAGTTCGCTTTGATAATTTTAGTTCGGTGTCACCTAACGCTCGAAACTCGAAAGGATGGGTACAGGATGACAATCGGAGAAATCAAAAACGCTCCGTCTTCACTCTCGTGCCCCATCTGCGGGGCAACAGGACCGTTTGAGGAAATCATTATCTTCTACCTCAGAGATGTTGAATTCCGAGTAGCGTCCGGAGAGAAATGTCCGCGTTGCACTGAAAGCAGAGGCATCGCCAGATTCCGAAACCACAGCTACTGCAAACGTACCAAGAAGAAGATCTACCTAATCCACTCGGGCGCTGTCTGGGTTGACTGGGAAAACTACGTGCAGTTGCTCAAGTGTGGTACTAAAGAAGATCTGCGTAATGTAAACCGGGCTCTGCTCAATGCACAAGTCCTGACCCGTTCCCTAGATGGCTCGTTTGGCGTCTACATGAACGAGAGGGTTGCCACACCGGTAAACGAAGATGGTAACCACTATTTCTTCGTCAGGCACGCCGATGCGAAGGAATACGCCAGGGCCCTCGACCCAGAGGTAGAGACACCCGACTGTCTCGATATCCGCAAGATGCGGCCTCTCCGCCCCGATGTCCCCTAATCAGGGACGTTGGGGCTTTCTCTTAAATTAAGAGGAGCGGATCGACGCCACTTATTGACCCGGATAGTGAAAAATCGACTTAATTTTTGTAAAATGAAATCGTGAAATAATCGCTTGTTTACATTTCCAACTCAAGGAGGTGTTTACGTCTAGCCGGAAGGCTGTCGATTTTCTACTACCGGGTTGAATTAGAGTGCAAATCCGCTATCATTAAATAAGAGAGTTTGGTCGAAAATAAAAATAATTAAGTTTGGAGGCTAAATGGCTGAAGAAGAAAAACCATCACCAGCGCCATCGTCGGGGGGACAAAAAAATACCGGAATGGCAATTTTATGTTATTTCGGCATTTTAGTTTTGATTCCGTTTTTAACGGATGCAAAGAATGATCCTTTCGTTAAGTTTCACATCAAGCAAGGATTAGTCCTCTTGATTACCTATCTGATCGTCGGTGTTATCACCGCTATCCCTGTTATTGGTTGGATGATCGGGGGAATCGCTTGGATATTGCTCTTGATTCTCTTTATCATGGGCATAGTCAACGCCGCAGGCGGCAAGGAAGTCGAGCTTCCTGTCATCGGCAAGTTTGGCTCTAGCTTCAATATCTAAACCTCCAGCTGTAAATTGATTTAAAATCTGCTATAAACAAAGCGGAGTGTTTGGATATGATTAAAATTGAAGAAAAAGTATCGGCCATTGTCCCCGCCTACAACGAGTCAAGGAACATTGGGCGGGTTTTGAAAGTTCTTGGCGACTGTGACTTTGTTGATGAGATTATTGTCGTTGACGATGGGTCAACTGACAAAACGCCCGAGATTATTTTAAGTTTTCACGACAAGCGCATCCGCTTAATCCGTCACAAGGAAAATCAAGGCAAGGGTTCGGCGATGGGTAGTGGAATTCGCGCGGCGCAAAACAATCTTCTGCTTTTTCTTGATTCTGATTTGGTCGGGCTAAAAAAAGAACATATTTTGAAGATTCTCTCCCCTGTCATCTTTAGCCGCGAAGCCGATTTGTCGCTTGGCGTTTTTAGTTTAAAAAAATGGCACAAATATACTTCTACAAAAATTGCCAACCGCGTCTGGCCGGGAATTTCGGGACAGAGAGCAATTTATAAGAAATTCTTACCCCCAATGGATAAGATCAAAAAGAGCCGTTTTGGCGTCGATTTGCTGATTACCCGCAGCGTGCCAAAAACGCGCCGCGCTATTGTCGTCCTCGAGGGCCTGTCGCAAGTTATTAAAGAAAATAAAACCCCCGATCCGGTAGATGTCATCCGCAACCGCATCAAAATGTATCAAGAGGTTTCAAAAACTCTAAAAGAAATTCTAGCCGAAGAGAACAAGGTTAAAGCGAGGCAGCGTTCATCGCACTGACGAGGTACTTACCGTCTACCAAATCGACATCGAGGCGCCACGATTCATATCCGGCGTCTTCACCGTTTAGCTGAAGATTGACCTTGGCCAATACCTGCCAGGGACCAGCGCCGGTTGAAATATCAACAACTTCGAAATTTAATCTCCCCGGACTTGAAACACCGGCAAAACCTTCTTGGGTCCAAGAAGCGAAAAATCCATCGGTCATAAACGGTTTGGCATCAGCCAAATTTCTTCCCACATAGGCGCCAAGAAAACCATCGGACGCGGTTCTGACTTGGGGAGTTCGATCTTCGGCGGTGCTCGTTACCGTTGCAGTCGATGTTTTAGTTGCGGTCTTAGTCGCGGTTTGGGTGACGGTTGCCGTTGCTGTCGGGGTGGCATTGGCCAGTTTTTTTGATGCGTTAAGATTGCGTATCTGCCAATACAAGAGTCCTGCCAGAGCCAACACAACCACCGACAAAACCACGATCCAAATAACCGTATTTCTCCTTTGTGTTTTTGTTTTCTCGTCTATTTCCATATTTCCTCCGCTCCGTGTCCCAACACCCTTTAACAAAGGGTGTTATGGACCGGAAGCCCTGACACCAGCCGCTACTTGTCATCCCCAACACCCTTTTACCAAAGGGTGTTGGGGTGACAGTAAGGTTCGGTGTTATGGGCCTTGATTATTTTTATACTTTCTATTCTACTACAAATTAGATGTTGCGAAAAATCATATTTATGGTTAAATCAATTTATCCACGTATTTGTATTGTCTGTTGAGAATTACAAATTGCGAGGTCAATACATTGCCCTCCTTCGGAAGGGCACGACAAAATAAATATTTATAATAAAGAGTCGTGAAAAAATCACATTATTTATTCATAACCGCTATTGTTGCCTTAATCGGTTTAACCGGTTGCACAACGGAGCAAAATACAAACACTAATGGAGGAGGAAACGTGATTGAGAGTACAACGCCCGGCAAATATAGTTTTCCGGGTAAATTAGCCGACGAGCAGATTCAAAACAAAAAAGCGGTTATTCAAACCTCAAAAGGAACAATCGAGATTGCCCTGTCCGCCGACAAGGCACCTTTGACAATTAGCAATTTCGTTTATCTGGCAAACAAAGGATTTTATGACGGTTTAACTTTCCACCGCGTTGAAGAAGGATTCGTTGTTCAGGGCGGCGATCCGAAGGGAAACGGTACCGGCGGTCCTGGATATAGTTTTAAAGACGAAACTGTCCGAGGCGAATACATCGAGGGCACCGTGGCGATGGCAAACTCCGGTCCCGATACCAACGGCTCACAATTTTTTATTAACCTCGTTGATAATTCCACCAAACTGACCAAGGCCTATAACCTATTTGGCCAAGTCACCTCCGGCATGGATATTGCTAAACAGCTCACCGTCGGCGACAAAATGACCTCGGTTAAAATAGAGAACGCACAGTAGGCAGAATTTAGAATAACGAATATCGAATAAAGAATTAAGGGTCGATTCTTGTCTTGTTTTTTTGTTTTTTTATTGTGTCTTCTTGCTTTTACGATTTTTTTACAAACAACAACACTGAACTTTTCGCAAAGCCCTCCTTGTTTTGAAACTAGCCGGCCGGGTATGCCCCACTCTGCCTTGGCTTGCCTCCTCCCCATTACAACAGGGGTCAAAGACATAGGCGCGGGATCTGCTGAATCTGCGACCAAATAAAAAAGTACGATTTAATTATAGCAGAACTGAATATCGATTGACTATTGTAAAATTTTTTGATATGCTTTGATGTTTCGCTTGTCCAAATACCAAGGAGGGTGATAATATGGCCGGAGCGGAAAGCAAGAAGGGAACCTGTGGATTCTGCAATCAGTCAGACCTTCCGCTGCGAAGAGCGGAAGATCGGGAGCTCGAGCAAGCCGCAAACCACGGCGGCTTCGACTCGGTGGGGGATCATCTCACTTGCACTGGAGATGAAGCTCTCAGTTGGCGACTGCTCAAGCACCATAGGGCTGACGGCGATCCGTGCATGGAGGGCACGGACAATATCCCCGAGACGGTCTGCTAGGTGCAGACCGTGACAGGACAGCAAAAGGGCCTTACCGCACGCGTGGTAAGGCCCTTTCTTTTACAAAAACAAGTTGCCGGTTCAAGTCGAATGGTACGCCCGACCCCACTTCGCCTTTGGCTACGAGGGGCAGGCAGGGTTTGATTCGGCTCTCCGCCAGAGACGGATAAACTTCAGCCGACATCTTTTATGGTATGCCTGGGAGGATTTGAACCTCCGACCTCTGGTTCCGCAAACCAGCGCTCTATCCACTGAGCTACAGGCACATACTGTAAATTCTCCCAGGCAATTAGTCAGCAGACCAATATCCAGCTGCCTGCCCGCCGTAAGACACACCGTCATAATACTATGAAATAGATTTGACGGTGAGTCTGAAGGAGGGAGCTACGGGCGCTCATCGTCGCTTTGCTCCTCAGAGCAAGCTTTCTTTCCTTCACTTTTCTAAGTTTACACTGAGCCTAGCGAAGTGGTACTCCCGGCGGGAATCGAACCCACATCATAGGCTCCGGAAGCCCACATTCTATCCGTTGAACTACGGGAGCAAGACCATAATCCTACTCTAAAACCACCCTAAATTCAATCTTACGTTGAAAAAATGTGCAAGTAAAATAAAATTACAACCCAGAGATTGATAGCGATGCTTAAAGAGACAAAAATCCAAGTCCACCACTTGCCTATCCGCTCAAACACAAAAATGAGCGGAATCAGTAAAAACAGGATGTAATCAAGAGAAAAACGATAGCCGAACTGGGTAAATCCGACCGTGCCGTGAATCAAACTGGGAATTGCCACGAGCAATGCGGTCAGCAAGAACCACCCGACGGCCTTATCTTTAAATTTAATCAAAAACAGCAACAACAAAGCGGGCGTTGTTATCCATAATGCCATACCAACACTAGATGGTAGGAAGTAAGGGAAGCTATTGGTGATTTTAGGTAAAACCAAAAACAGAGCATTCAGTTGGCGCGGAATGTAGTTTAGATTAAAAATCCCCTCTTGATACCACGGCTCTTGTAAAACCCCTAGTATTAGCGAATAGCCGGTCTGGGTTATCGATCCGAAGCGCAGTGCGTTATATAGTGCAAATATAATTATAGCAGAGACGATCGGCAGAGCGAACCAAAAGAGTATTTTGAAGCGGGTTTTGCTCTTCGAAAGCAAAAAATAGAGCAGAATCGGGAAAGCCAGAGCTGTTGGCAGGCGCGACAGGAAAGCAAAAGATAAAAATAAACCCCCCAAAAACGGCTTTTTGTTAATTGACATAAGGAGGGCGCAAATTAAAAAGAAAACCGCTAAAATATGGGCAATATACCAAGAGGAGCCGATCAGCGAAGTGTAAAAAAAGTTCGTGCCAAACGCCAAAAGCGCCGTTAGTGCCAAGCTAACCCATAATTTTTTGGTGAATTTAGTGGTGAGGATAAAAAATAGGGCAACGGCGGCAGCGGCAAATACAACCGAGGCAATTACTTGGTTAAACCCTATCCCCCAGATTAAAACGAACGGTAAAACGGCGATGGCCGGCATCGGCGGATAAACCACAAACCATTTACCGGCGTAAGGCACAAGTTCATTCATCGCTCCTGTTTGGCTAACATCGATGCGTCCGTGCAAAATCGCATCAGCCAAAGGCACGAAATAGCTCATATACTGATAAGTTTTCTGGGCAAATAAAATAAAAACCAAAAGTGAAAAGAAGAAAATAATAAGGGCGATTTGATTTCGTGACATAACCATATTGTACTAGAAGGTTTTATTTATTGAAGTTGCCGCATATTTTGATATAGTTTACAGAAGTGGAGGTCCGCAGAAGGTTTAAAATCAGGTTGTTTTTGTAAATCGTGGAGAGGTGGCTGAGTGGTCGATAGCAGCACACTGCTAATGTGTTGAGCCCGCAAGGGTTCCGTGGGTTCGAATCCCACCCTCTCCGCCAGAGCGCATGCATCAAGCTTGCCTTGATGCCTGGGCACTGGCGTGGACGGATTCGAAGGCCGCAGCCCAGCTTGGCTGGGCGAGATGGGGTCGACTGGCTTGCCAGCAGGCAAGAACAGGTGACCGAATCCCAACCACAGATTTTTTAATAATAATATGGCGAGGAGACAATATGATTAAGCTAAAGGTTCGAGGGTTCAGGAAAGAAACTCTCAAAAAATATGAGGATGTAAAGGAAAATCCGCTGTGTGCGATCAGCCCGAAAAATCAGAAGGCACTAAAAGTAAGCGGAGGCAAAATCAAGGTTAACAAAAGCGCTGCCAATTTAATCAAGGGTAGAAGCGATAAGTTTATCGGTATGACGAAAGCCCTGCGAGATGCCTTGGAGCTCGAGAATGGCCAAGCTGTGGAAGTGGCGTTTGATGGCAAAGTTCTGAAGGTTAGCTAGGATTTAAAACAGAAATATCGGGTTTTTATGTCAGTTAAGATCGCTTATTTTGTTCAAAATATCTATTAGCAAGCCGGTCTGGGAGTATATTTTAAAATAGATGTAACATACCATTGACATTATGTTACATATGTAGCATAGTATTAGCATCATGATACAAAAAGAATTTGTCACAATTCCAGAACTGGCAAAAAAAATCGGTCTAAGTAGAATGCAAGTGTTTCGCCAGGTCAAGGCGAACCTGATTCCCCATCAAAGAGTTGGGCATGAATATTTGATTCCCAAGGAATATGTTGACTCAATCATGGGGGAAATGACTGCTAAGGACCAAAAAGAAATAGAAAAAGCGGTTAAAAAAATTGTCCGCCAATACGGTGATGTGATTAAAAAACTCGGAGCGGAATAATGCACACCAAAAGAATCGGATTAAACCATATTGAAAAAATCGCCCATCAACTCGCTGTTGCAACGATGAGCTGGGACGAACCGATTCCGGCTTTTAGGACGAGGTTTCCGCGCGTTTTGGAAAGCTGCCTTGCCACTCCTTTTCAGACCTACGGCAGAAAAGATCTCTATCCGACACTCGCCAATAAGTCAGCAATATTATTTTATCTGTTAATCAAAAACCATCCATTCCAAAACGGAAACAAACGGATAGCCGTTACAACATTGCTGGTGTTTCTGATGTTAAACGGACACTGGATGGATATTCCCCCGCAGAAGCTCTACAATCTGGCTGTTTGGGTAGCGTCAAGCGATCCTGACCTGCGAGATGCTGTTATTGCCGGATTGGTGGATTTCCTTCAAAAATATGCCAAAAAAATATCTAGCAAGTGAACAATATTGCCGAGAAAATTAGAAAATCATTGAAATCTGCGAGAAAAAAATGTTCGCAGAAAGAACTTGATTTTGTTGGGAGGTATTTGGGCACAAAAAGAAAATTGCTGAATATCTATTCCGCTCAGCGCGATAAAGTTATCCGTGAGTATTTGGGGCAAATGAAAGTACTTTCACCAGAGCAGCAGGTAGGAGTTTTGGATGATCTTTTTTCTAGTGACACGTTTGAAGATTTTAATTTTGCGGGGAAAATGCTGACCAAGCTTCCCGAGGTGCGCCGATCGCTCGATTTTGGGCATTTAAAAAAATGGTTAAGGACGACCAACGGCTGGGCGGAGTGCGACTGCATTTGCCAGTCGTTATTTAGTGAAAAAGAAGTTCTCTTCCGATGGAAGGAATGGGAAAAAACAATCAATAAATTTGCCAAAGATAAGAATATCCAGATTAGACGTGCCAGTTTAGTTTTGCAGTGCAAATCGGTAAGAGGTTCGGGCGACCCGAAACTTCGAAAATTAGCTTACGAAACGATCGAGAAGCTCAAAGGCGAGAAAGATGTTTTGATCACCAAAGCGATTTCCTGGATTTTGCGATCGCTGGCTGTCAAAAATGGAAAAGAAACGCTAGCGTTTCTTGAAAAAAATCAGGATTCATTGCCGAAAATTGCCTACAGAGAAACTACGCGAAAAATAACAACGGGGAAAAAATGAAGGTATTTTTGACATCACAAGCATCAAGAGTTATGGGCAAAATCGCGAAGATGTTGCCGAAACCGCCGAAAGAGTTGAAACTTGCATTTATTCCAACGGCGGGCGATCCGTATGGCGATAATAAGCCGTGGATGGACGCGGACCGGAAAATGCTGGTTGATTTGGGATTCAAAGTTGAGGATTTTGACCTAAAAAACAAAACCGAAGAGCGAACCAGAGAATCACTCGCGGATTTTGATGTTTTGTTTGTAGCTGGGGGAAATACTTTTCACCTGTTAAACGAAGCGAAAAAGAGCGGATTCGACAAAGTTGCTAGAGAAATGGTCAAAGCCGGAACGGCCTATATCGGTTCAAGTGCGGGAAGCTATCTCGCCTGCCCCACCATCGAAGCGGCTGGCTGGAAGCATGCCGATAGAAACTCCGTCCACCTTAAAGATTTATCAGCATTGAATTTGGTTAATTTTATCGTCGTCTGCCATTATACGGATGAGTTCAAAGAGACTGTCGAGGAAGGCAGAAAAACAACCCGATATCCTGTTATAACTTTAACTGACGAGCAATTCGTCATTGCAGATAGAAAAAATTTTGAAATTATAAAATAATCGAAAAATAAAGAGTTTCAAGTCCATCTAGCAGTTTTTTTGGTAAACTAAACTAGAGGGGAATTCATGTTTGCAACGTTAGCTAAGGTCATACCGCTTGATTTGACAGCGACGATTAGCCCAGTTCTATTTGGTCTAGTAATTTATCTGTTGAGCAAAAAAGATCGGTCGAAAGCAAGCGCCCTGGCTGTTCTGCTTGGAGCATTATTGGTTGGGACAGGGATCACAATCGCCGGATTTTATATTGGCAACATTCCCGCCACGACCCCCAAACACGCTCTTATTACCTCGGTTGTCGATTTGGTACTGGGTGTTTTATTTATAATTTACGGATTTAAAAAATTGCTTGTCAGTAAACCCGCAAAGACAGAGCACAAGAACCGTGGCGGAAGCTTGCTGAAATGGTTTTTTGCCGGAGTGCTGATAAGCATTGCCAACGATTCGTTTTTCCTGATTTTCGCTTCCGCTAAAGAAGTGGGCGCATCGGGGTTTGGAAGTTGGGGCAAACTTATTTTTCTGATCATCAACGTTTTTTTCTTTACCCTGCCGGTTACTTTGCCCATTTTTATCGTGACAATTATTCCAAAATTAGCGGACCGCATCTTGGCAAAAATTAACCGCTTCCTGGCTAATTATGGCGATTTCATAATTTTCGTTCTATTTATGGTTTTCGGGATTTACTTCGCCGTCAAAGGTCTAAGTTTTCTGATTAAGTAGTAAATTTACCTTGCGATTTACTCTAAATGAGATACAATTTGACTTAAGTCAAATAATTTTAAAATTATGGAAAGAACATTAGTTAAGGATCTGAAGGAAAGCTCTGGCAAAGAAGTAACGCTACAAGGCCGTGTACAAAACGTCCGTGCTTTAGGCAACGTAACATTCATCGTCTTGCAGGATTATTCTGGCACAATCCAATGTGTTTTTGAGAAGGATCCAGGCGCTAAAACAGGTGATGCGGTTGAAGTCGAAGGATTGGTTAAAGAAGAAAAGCGTGCCAAGGGCGGATTTGAGATTCAGGGAAAAAGCTTGAAGGTTGTCTCCGCAAACCTCGAAGATCTGCCGTTTGATATCGCCAATCCGCAACTGAAACTCCAGCTTGCAACACTTTTAGATCTGCGTACAATCTCGCTTCGTCACTCGAAGGTTCAGGCAATTTTTAAACTCTACGACATTTTGCTTGAGTCCTACGAAACAGTGATGCGCGATGAAGGATTTACCGAGATTAAAACTCCGAAAATTCTCGAAGCGGCATCGGAAGGCGGAGCAAACTTTTTTAAGATTGATTATTTTGAAAAAGAGGCCTTCCTAGCTCAATCACCCCAGTTTTATAAGCAAATCATGGTTGGCGTTTTTGAACGGGTTTTTGAGATTGGCCCTGTTTTCCGCGCCGAGCCCCACTTCACCACCCGCCATGTTAATGAATATATTTCGCTTGACGCAGAAATGGGCTTTATCGAAGATTACCGCTCGGTCACGGCGATGTTAAATAAGGTTTTGGTTAAAGTATTTAAAATGATCGGCGAAAAGGGCAAACCCTATCTTGAAATGTGGGAGGCAAAAGTTCCGGAAGTACCCGCTGAAATTCCTCACGTTAAACTTGCTGATGCCAAAAAAATCATCAAAGAAAAATACGGTTATGAAGTGCCCGCCGGAACGGACATTGACCCTGAAGGCGAAAGGTTAATTTGCAGATATGCCAAGGAAGAATTTGGTTCCGACTTTATTTTTACAACCCATTATCCTTGGAAGGAGCGACCTTTTTACACGATGCCAGACCCGGATGATGCGGACGCAACTTATGGTTTTGATCTTTTATTCAGGGGTGTCGAACTTGTCACCGGTTCGCAGAGAATTCACGATTATAAAAAATTGCTTGAGAATATGAAGAAAAAGGGCGTCAAGCCGGAAGGAATGGAGTTTTATCTTGACGTCTTTAAATACGCGATGCCGCCGCACGGCGGTTGGGCAATAGGATCGGAAAGATTAATTCAACATTTACTTAATTTAGATAGTGTTAAAGAAGCGGTTTTGTTTCCAAGGGACGTCAAGCGCTTGCGCCCTTGACGAATTGCACAAGGTATAGCCGAAAGCTCCACTCTTTCGGCGCCGAGAGATGTCAAGAGGCTTCGCCCTTAAGCCTGAATCATGGATAACGAAGCATGAATTATGGTTTAAATTCATGAAACTCAAATTTTTCTGATTTATCCTTTATTCATAGTTCTAAATTCATAATTCAAATTCTGCTATAATTAATTTATGGCAGAGAAAGCGAAAAAAAAGGTAAAAAAAGCGGTGCCGAAGAAAGCTAAACCGGTTTTAAAGGCGAAAAAGGAAGAGAAGAAAAAGCCCGTTAAGGCACAACCGCTTAAAGTCGCATCTTCCAAAACGAAAGCTAAGGAAGTTCTTGACTCGGTTATTTTGCGCTGGAGTGCGCCGGATTATTATACTTTCGAAAGAAGTCCCTACTGGTCACTGGCGGTTGGCGTTCTAGCAATCGTTTTTTCACTTATTTTAATTTACACGAACAATTACTTCCCCGTCATAATCATTATTTTGGCGGTTATCGTTACCTTCCAGCTTGCTCATGACAAACCAAAACCCCAGGAGTTTGCTGTTGATGAAGGCGGAATTTTGGAGCGCAATCAATATATTTCATATCTGGAACTTAGGTCATTTTGGATAACCAAGCATGAAACAAAGCCGATTTTATATATCGAGCCGTTAAGTCCGTTTAAAGCGCCTGTAGTTATTCCCCTCTCGAGGCAAGTCACCAACGAAGTTCGCATATTACTTTTGCATCATTTACCCGAGAAAACCGAGGTGGGAGAACTTTTGTCCGATAAATTGATGCGTTTGTTTAGACTATAAGAAAGATTTATAGCACCCGGCGCAGATGGGCTTTCAAGTGAGCCCTTTTTTTGTTTAAATGAGGTTGCAAAAGAAAGGGATGTTTATGAAAATTTTAGTTTCTGGTGGTGCGGGCTTTATTGGTTCAAATTTGGTTGATGCTTTGATTGAAAAAAATCATGAGGTTAGCGTTGTTGATAATCTGTCAACCGGAAACCGCGACAATGTTAACGAACAAGCAAAGTTTTTTGAGGAGGATATTACCAACGCGAACAAGTTAGGTAAAATATTTAGTGAAACCAAACCGGAAGTTATTTTTCACCTTGCGGCGCAGGCAAGCGTGATTGTTTCAGCAAAAGACCCCGCGTTTGACATCGAAACTAATGTTATCGGGACGGTAAACCTTTTGATGGCAGCAAAAAAATACAAAGTCAAAAAGTTTATCTTCTCCTCAACGGGAGGGGCAATTTATGGAGATAAAGCAGAGCGGCCGACAACGGAGATGGCCGAAGCCGATCCTGTTTCCCCGTATGGAATCGACAAAATGTTTGCCGAAAAATTTATTAAGTATTTTTCAGGAGAGGGTCTCCAAAGTGTTATCTTGCGCTATGCAAACGTCTTTGGCCCACGCCAGAACCCCAAAGGAGAAGCTGGAATCGTCGCCATTTTTACCGACTGTATGATACGAGACGAACGACTCGATGTTTTCGGGGATGGCACCCACACAAGAGATTTCGTTTACGTCACCGACGTTGTGGCCGCAAATTTAATGGCAATGGATTCTGATGTCTGCGATACATTTAACATTGGGACCGGATGCGAGACATCGGTCAATGAAATCGTAAAAATACTCCAAGAATTATCGGGTTCGAAAAGCGAAATTGTGCACATTGATTACAAGGCCAAGGAGCAAGAGCACAGCTCCCTTGACGCGAGCAAAATCAAAGAAAGTTTGGGCTGGGAGCCAAAGGTTACGCTTAAGGATGGGTTGCAAAAAACGATCGAGTGGTTTAAAGAAAAATAAAAATGCATTTAGCGATTGTCATTCCTGTTTACAATGAGGGACCAGTTATTAAAAGTGTCATTAAATCCTTGCCCTCAAAGCTATCCGGGATAAGTAAAATTACTATTCTGGCCGTTGATGATGGTTCGACGGATAACTCGGCCGGGCAAATAGAACATACTCAGGCAATTTTAGTCAGCCACCACACCAATCTCGGTGTTGGATGTGCTACTGCCACGGGGCTTGAAGCCGCCAGAAGAATAGATGCTGACATCGCCGTTACTTTTGACGGTGACGGTCAGCACGATCCTTCGGACATTGCCAAAATCACAAAACCGGTTTTGGGAAAGCGGTTAGATCTGGTGATTGGTACCAGATTGGTCAACCCCGAGGGAATGCCGCAACACAAAAAAGTCGGCAACTGGGGACTAAACATCATAACCTATCTATTATCAGGCAAGTGGACAAGCGATTCGCAATCGGGCTTTAAGGCATTTTCTGCTCGTGCTTTAAAAAAAATGGATTTGGACACCGCCGGATATGAATTTTGCTCGGAAATAATTCTGGAGGCAACTCGCAAAAGGTTGAAAATAGGTGAAATTCCGATTAAAGTCAGATATACCCGCTATTCACGGCGGAAAGGCCAATCTGTTTTCAATGGGGTGAATATCGTCATCAAATTAATTTTCAAAAGAATAGCCGGTTAAAAATGTTAATATTTGCAAAAATTTTCGCTATCCTACTGTCAGTTCTGGTCATTGCCAGATCGATTACGGATTACAGAAACAAAAAAGAGTCGATTGAAATGACGGCCTTTTGGCTGATTATTTGGACGGCAATTATTGTTTTTGCTTATTATCCTAATTTAATCGACAAACTGATTGCAGTGGTTGGGGGCAGCCGCACAGGTCTCGGCACGATTTTCGGCATGGGCTTGGTCTTTGTTCTTTTTATCTGCTACAGAATTTATATCAAGGCCAATCGAATCGAGAAAAATCTTGATCTGCTTTCAAGAAATTTCACCTTGCACGAGCTCCAACGGAAGAAAAAAAAAAGTAATCCAAAAAAACGCTAATCCTTTGTATTTTTTGCCGAAACCAATGCCTCTAGATGCCGCTCTAAAATCTTAGCAATCTCCTGCAATGATGGATTTGGATCTTTAATTTTCACTTTCTTGACGGTGCCAATCAGTTTAAAAAATTCGCCTATTTTATCCGCATTATAATAAAAAATATTCTTCTGTTTTCTCTCGGGAAAAAGATCGACCAAACCCGCAAGGCGGGAGGCAATAACCGGTTTGCCGCAAGCAAGATACTGGTATATCTTTCCCGGGAAGATGATGTTAGTGATTTCGTTTATTTCAAACGGGTTAATGCAGATATCCGCCAGATTGATGTATCTTGCCAAAATCTTATAATCAATAAAACCGGCTAGGATCACTTCTTTTTGCAGATTTTTCGTGGCAATTAATTTCCTTAATTTCTTTTCTTGTTCGCCGTGGCCTAAAATCAAAAACTTTAAAGCAGGATATTTATTTTTATGATCCCCCAAATATTCGATAACCTTATTAAGACCCGAAAAATTATAAAGAGTACCGGCAAATAAAATCACGAGGTCGTCTTTTTTTAAACCATATTTTTTGAGCAATTTAACATCTTTAGTTTGAGGATAAAACAAGTCCCGATCTGAACCCGAAGGAAGATATGTTGCAGTATCTCTTCGTGCGCCCATTTCAACGGCATAATCTCTAAGACGCGGCGTGATTGCCGTTAGCCCATTAACCCTCTTATAAACCATCTTTTCCATGCAATAAGTTGGCCAAGTCAGGATTTTAAATGGCACAAGACGGTGCAGCACATCTAAAAGGCGGAAGTGAACCGGAATTTTGAACTTTTTAGCCCAAAAGACCGTCTGTAAGCCGTTAGTCGGGACGGAATATAAAAAGATAACATCGATTTTATAGTCGATAATCGCCCGTCTGATGGCAAAGAAATGAGTAATAAATGCCGTCATCCGGCTTAGAACCGGCAATTTAATAAAGCCCGGTCTAATCAGCGTGATTCCCCTTTGTTTATCCGCTTTTTTGACATTTTTGATAATTTTAGTTTTGAAAGTTCCGAGATCAAATATGCTCTTTCTATCCAACTTCGTTGGAAAATCAATCGCATAGACATTATGCCCCCAACTCGCCCAAAGTTCGGGAATAATCTGGTATTCAAAAACCACTTTTTCGATGTATTCCGTTTCGTGAATAACCAGGATGTCCATTTTGCTTTTAAACCTTATGCTTTATGATATATTGACTATATGAAAATCGCGCAAATCATTCCATTTTTCGCGCCGGCCTGGGGTTACGGTGGTCCGGTTCGGGTGTGCTTTGACATATCTCGAGAATTAGCCAAACGTGGACACGAGGTAACGGTTCTGACCACCGATGCATACGACCATACTAAACGAATAGGTAAGCTTTGTGAAGTGATTGACTTGGTCAGAGTTTTAAGGTTTAGGAATGTCAGCAATGTTTTGGCAAAAAAAGCCAATTTATTTTTACCCAGGGGCTTCAAAAAATATTTTAGGTCGCACGTCAAAGATTACGATTTAGTACATTTACATTCTTTTTTTACTTATCAAAATATTGTTTGCGCCAAATACTGCCGAAAATACAAAATTCCCTATATTCTGCATCTGCATGAAATGCCTGCGCCAATTCCGCTTTTTAAGAAGACCTTGATCAAAAAAATCTTCAATATTTTGTACGGCAAGCGGTTGCTTCGAGACGCGTCAAAGATTCTGGTTGTCTCGTCGCAGGAAAAAAAGCGGCTATTAAGCTTTATGCCAGATTTAAAAGATAAAGTCGAGGTTGTTTTAAATCCTATTTCGAGCACCACGCAAAAAAGGGAAAGGAGTAATCGCCAAAAATTTGGCCTTAAAGAAACCGATAAGGTTTTGTTGTTTCTTGGCCGATTGGGTTTCATAAAAGGGTTGGACCGACTAATAGACGCTTTCGCCCTTCTCGTCAGGAACGATCCTTCTTATAAATTAATTATCGCGGGACCGGATGAGGGAGAAAAAGCGAAACTTGACCGAAAAATTGCTGACCTGCAATTAGGCGATAATGTTATTTTTACTGGATTTGTCGAGGGGAAGACAAAGGAGGAACTTTTCGCAAGTAGTGACGTTTTTGTCCTTTTTTCATACTACGAATCCTTCTCTTTGGCCGCCCTTGAAGCATTAAGCCACAATGTGCCAGTATGTTTATCTAAAGATGTTGGCATTTCAGAAGAGCTGATGAAATACCAATGCGCAGCTGTAGTCAGCGATCCGCAAAACCCGGCAGAAACTGCCCAAAAAATAAAATGGGTTTATAATGAAAGAGCAAATTTATCAAAAAATTGCGCTGTGGCCTTAAAACAGTTTGATATCGGGAAGGTTGCAGACAAAATAGTAATTATTTATCAAAAATGTATAAAAACTAGGTCCGCAAATTGATCTATTTCTTGAGTTTTTTGTCAATTATCGGGTTTGTTGGGGTATTATCTAAAAAATATCCCAAGCTGATTTCGGTTTTCCCTCTCTTTGTTTGTACCAGTATTATTTTATTATTATATTTATCCGCTTTCATCGGTCTTCTCTTTTGGGTAAATAAATTAATCTTTTTTGCCGGCCTTGCCTCACTTATTTATTGCACCCTATACGTCCTGATAAAAAACCGGTTTTCGCCAGCAAAAATATTTATTTTCCTAAAATCGATACCAAGCCAATTTTGGTTTTTTCTTGCTCTTGGCATTGTTTGGTTTGCCTATGTTCAAGGGGCAACCCTGCATAACAGCGATGAGTTCTACTGGGCAAAATATGCCAAGCTAATTTTTTATAACCACGGCCTGTCCGGTATATACGGCGGAGTTATTGACTATGGTGTTTATTATTCACCAATTGCCTCGCTGAACCAGTATTTCTATCTCCAATTCGGTAAATTTAGCGAGCAGGCGCTTTATTTCGCCCAAGGTATTTTGGGTTTTTCCGCCCTGTCATATGTTATGGCCTTGAAAAAAATTAACTACAAAGGAAACCTTTTGCTCATCTTGGTTCTTTTCTCCTTTTTAAGCTACTTTTTATTCAGCCAGTTTGGTTTCTTGTCCATTTTGGTTGACCACGTAATCGCAATTATCTTTGGGATTTCAATTTTGGTCTCTCTTTTTACTCTAAGATCGATAAAACAAAAATTGCTAATCTTGCCAATTCTCTTTTTGCTCTCCACCATCAAAGAGAATGGAATGATTTTTGCCTACATTCTTGCGGCAGTAAACTTGATTGATTTGTGTATTTATTCTAGAAAAAACCTGAAAATTTCGGTCTTTAACGTACTGATCATTTTGGCAATTATTGCAACGCCTTTTTTAGCTTATAAAAGTTGGTATGTTTACTTGAATCAATTTAATGTTGCTTCGAAGTTTAGGATTGAAAACATTTCCGAGCCGCAAGGCACCCAGCCACAAACCCAGCCAATTGGGCGGGATAAAAAACTGATTGCAACCAAATTTGTAAAAGCCCTTGCAACCCAAAGAATCAATTCGGCATTCCAAAAAGATTCAGCCAAGATTGAGTCATTGACAGACAATAATCCCGTAATGAAACTGATATTAAAACTGACTAATACGAAAAGATTTCCCTTGGTTGTGTGGTTATTAATTTTATTCATTTTTTCATTTTTAATCTATAAATGCCTTACGAAGAAAGACAAGGGCATTTTCCTGCTTCTGTTTATCAGCTTAACGGCCGGCTTTGCCTCTTACCTTGTTCTTCTGATGGCCGCATACACTTATTTTTACCCCCTAAGGGAAGCTCTTGAGCTAACTTCGATAGTAAGATATATCAACACCTACACGATAGGATATTTCGTCGCCCTCATCGGGTTTGTGATTATGATCGGCGACAGATTATTTAGAAAGGAAAATGCCAAGCCGTTATCAATCTTGGGTAGCGCTTTGCTATTGCTTTTTATTTTTGAAACACCTCCAATTAATGTTTTCTATACTTACCCCAGCGTAAATATAGAACTGACGAATCAACTAAAAAATGGTTTGACGCCTTGGATTAATCTTTTAAATGGCCGCACCGAGGAAAAGTCAAGAACATTTATCTATACTAAGTTCAAAGATGTCGAGTCGCCAATTTTAGCTTACGAAATATTCCCGAGAAAATTCAGTTCTGAGCAATTAAAAAGAATCGAAGAACCAGGCAAAGAAGATTATTGGGTGTCTGGATCAAGCTCAGATCAGCTAAGAAAACTTTTTGCGACAGGCCAATACGATTATTTTCTTGTAGACAGGGTAGGCGAAGATTTTTGGAATACATACGGAGGATTATTCGAGGACATCAGTAAAGCTAAAAGCTATCGACTATTTAAAATAGTAAACGATACTAATGGCGAACCGAAAGCAGTCCCTTACGTTCAATAACCAAACAGGGTAAAGTTAAAAGTGAAAAGGGTAAAGAGCCTATTAAGATTGCTCTGTTTTTTTATAGCTTAGAACTATTTTGGCAATTTTAGAGGAAACATCAGAAACTAGATACTCTTTGGGCGGGTCCCAACTGTCCGCCTTCTGAACCGCTACTTTTACACCAAGCAGGATCGATTCTATCTCACAACCGCTTAAGAAATTACTTCCTGCTTCGATGGTTTCGGGCCTTTCCGTCACATCTCGAAGCGTAACGTTTGGAACGTTAAAAATCGCTCCCTCTTCCTGTACGGTGCCACTATCGGAGAGTAAACAGAAGGCATTTTTCTCAAGATGCACGAAGTCAAAGAGTCCCAACGGTTCGATTGCGCAAACGGCCTTATTTAATTTAAGTTTTTTATTTGCTTTAATTCTTTTTTTGGTGCGCGGGTGGACACTCCAGATAAGTGGCATTTTGTATTTTTCGGTCAATTTGTTGAAGGCCTGCACAAATCTTGCAAGCCGTTCTTCAACATCGACATTTTCCTCGCGATGTAGCGTTGCTAAAAAGAATTTACCTTTTTCGACTTTGAATTTTTCCATCGCTCGGCTTGCATCGATATCTTCAGCAAAATAATCAAGCACTTCCTTAATCGGGTTGCCTGTTACATAAATTCTTTGCCCCGCAATGCCTTCGCGCAAAAGATTCTGGCGGCTACGCTCGGTATAAGGCATTAAAATATCACTTGAATGGTCAATGATCCGGCGATTAACCTCCTCGGGAACGCGGTCATCGAAACATCGATTGCCCGCCTCCATGTGATAGACGGGAATATGAAGCCGTTTGGCCATAATAGCGCCAATCGAACTGTTAGTGTCGCCTAAGACCAGGAACCGGTCTGGTTTTTCTTTCTTAATGATTTTTTCAAGCTCAACTAAAATTTTGCCTATCTGCTCGGCGGGGGTTCCAGTTGCGTTAAAGTGATAATCCATTTTGCGAACGCCGAGCTGACGCAAAAATATTTCATTTAAATTGACGTCGTAGTTCTGTCCGGTATGAACCAAAACCTGGTCGCAAAGAGAATCTAATTTTTTAATAATTAAACAAAGTCGGATTATTTCGGGACGGGTTCCAAGTATTGTCAAGACTTTCATTCAACCACCATTTTATATTGCGCTAACTCTTTTATCATTTCCTTGACTGTTGGGGTTTTCTTGTAACCGGCTGTTTTCCAGATTCTTTCATTTATTTTTATGTTTTCGGTTGTGAGAGTTCGGTCAACCACTTTCGGTGCATTAACAGGCGTAATCTCGATATCAGAACGATTGAATTCTTTGGCGAAACTCTTGAGCATTTCGCTTTTGGCAATCTTGCCCGTCGGAATAATATGTTGGAGATGATTAATCTTTATATCCTTCTTGATAATCCCGATGCAAAGTTTGGCAAATTGCAAAGTCGTAACACCATTCCAGAGATGATTTTGATAACCATTCAGTTTGGCATTTTCCGGTTGGGTCAAGAACCAGTCTAACAGGGAAAGATGTCCGGCTAACTCTGGACCAATAATCGAGCAGCGGAGGTGGTACATATTATCAAAATAAACTTCACCGATTGATTTGGTTTTGCCATAAACGTCCAGTGCATCATGTAGATCGCTTTCTGTATATTTGCCTTTTTTGCCCGAATAAACACAGTCGGTTTCGATTTGGATGACCTTGGCTTTATTCTTTTTGGCCGCCGTAGCTAAATTATGGGGAAAGAGCGAGTTAACGCGGATCGCTCTTTCGACTTCTACCGCGTTATCATCATGAATATAGGGCTTGATAATGCCGATGCAGTTTACGACCCATTTGGCGCCTTTGAGCGCCTTCTGAAGCATGTCTGTGGCGGCATACTCGACGTCAAGCTTACGAAAAACAACGTTTTTATATTTTTTCAATTTTTTCGTTTCTTTCAAATCGCGGACTGTGGCGATTATTGAAAAATCTGTGTCTTGAGCTATGACATCCAAAACCATCGAACCTAACATTCCCCCTACCCCTAAGATTGCAATTTTCTGTTTCATAATAAAATTATTTAATTTGTCTAGGGCTAAGGTACAAGATTTACGCAAAGATATCAAGATAGGAAAGGGGGCCTGTCGGGGCCCCCAGTGATCATCTCCTTTACGCTGACACTCACTATATAATTTCCTGCTCCCGGAGATAGGCCTCCAGAAGCCAGGGTTGGTAGGGAGTGTACTGGAACGTTGTCAGCCCTGCCGCGGCTGCCGCGACACAGTTCTCGGGACTATCGTCGATGAGTAGAACCTGATCTGGCCCCACCCCGACGCCGAGGTTATCCGGAATCCATGCGCCAACAATCCGCCCGAAAATCCCCTCACCGCCTTTGAGCGCTCCTTGTTGGTATGAGCACCAGACCGGATCGAGAACAAGGGTTACGTTGAGATTACAGTAGCGCACAAATTCGACCCCACTGGTGTTAGTTACACCAGCCACCTTTAGCGCATTAGGCTTGGCCTCAATTCTCGCAATCAATTCGGCTACTTCCTCATCGAGAGCGTAGATGTGACCAGCGTGTGCCCTGTGAATATCTTCATCGGGGATCTCGACAAGCCACTGCTCACGAAGACGCTGACAGTACTCTTCCCACTTGATTTGCCCCCCGGCCTAGGGTGGCATAGTCGGCGCGGTCGAAGTAACCCTCGGCCAACTCCCGTGGGACGCCGTGGCGCAATATGAGCGCTTCCACCGTCCGCCGGCGATCCGCCAGCGCCAGTACGTTACCGATGTCAAACAGCACAAACCTGATATTCATATTTGCCTCCTTGTGTAGTACTGCTAGTCCTTAATCCAGCCGAGACCGCGTGGACCGAGCGCGTAGCGGGTTAGATGCCCGATGTTGTACTTGAGCGCTTCGCCCGATAAGGCCACGTGCAGGCCGCACTCATCAAGCCTGCCATTAGGGGCGAACTCGAGCATCAGCGACGATCTGCCGCCAATGCGCTCGACAATCCCCACGATCTTACGGTCGAGCATCTGGCTCGTTTGGCTTTGCGGATCGAAATGCTCCTCCAGATCGCGCAGACGCCATCCGTCCTCTTTGAGAGGGAGGTAAGCGGCTCTCAAAAAACCGAGGCCGCCGTCCTTGCGCACCGAGATAATCCCACGGCGCCCGTTGAAGGTATCTGTGCCGAAACGATCAATCGGCAAGAGCTCTACCGCGCACCTGCGCTCGAGGGTGGGGTTAATGGAACGCCACAAGCGTTCCTGCTCGGCGAGTACTTCCTGCGAGTGGTCAGCACTCGCAAGGCGCGAGACATCAAAGGACGCCCAGCCATCTTCCCTGTAGAACCCCATCTCGACAATTTCGAGCATCGCCTCAAGCTCAAGGTTGGCACTTTCTGCCATACCGCCGCTTGGCTCGGCGACGTTCCAGATGTAGGGGGCGCCGGTATTTCTCACTTCGTTTAGAAGCACCCCAATCTCCCACACCCCGTACTTCGCCTTGAGTTTTGTGATCAGGTGCTCGGGCAGGGTTTGGAGCTTGTCAAACGGTGCCAAAAGCGCGGTTGCTTCACCCGGCCAACAGTAGGTCGAGATTGGCCCCCGGATTCGTTTGGTGAGCCGATGCAGAGCTGCGGGATCTGCGCCCGCATACTTGGCCTCCAAAGGCCGATGTCCCTCCCCCGGCTCGATTTTGGTCACGTCAAGTATGATACTTCCGTCACGTTCAACGGGTAAAACTAACCGCACCCGCGGTGTTGAAAATACTCAAATTTGTGTTACCTTTAAAAACAGCTAGTTTGGATTCTATCTAATAAATGAGGGCAAAAAGATGTCGGATATTAAATTTCGTTCAAAATTAAAAATAAACACCTTGCGTGTGAAATCGCCGTTTCTGCTTTTGTTGCTGTTATGTCTTGTGCCAATTAAAAACGCCCACGCTTATCTTGACCCTGGTACGGGAAGTTATATTATCCAGATTTTAATCGGCGCCGGGCTTGGCGCTGGGTATGTTTTAAAGGTCTATGGAAGCCGGATCATCAGATTTTTCTCCGGTTTGCGTAAGAAGAAAGAAAACCAGGAAAAGAGCAAAGGAAATGAACTCAAAAAATCCAAATAAGGTCCCCTCCTCTTTCAGGGACCCAAGCGGTTTTGTTTTCCGTTCTGGGTCCTTAGTTTACAGACAAGTAAATAAATCATACGCAAGAGAATATGAAATGCTCATGAGCACTGGTTTATTTGCCGAATTGTTGGATAAAGGCCTGATTGTAAATCACAAAGAAGTCCGAAACAAGAGCTTCCAAGACACTTATAAAATTTTGCTTCTGGAGCAAATCCCTTTTTTATCTTATCCGTACGAATGGAGTTTTAGCCAGTTAAAGGATGCCGCACTTCTAACAATAGAAATTCAGAAAATCGCTCTATCCTACGGCATGACCCTTAAGGACGCATCCGCATATAATATTCAGTTTTTGCGCGGAAAACCGGTTTTAATCGACACTTTATCCTTCGGCATTTACGAAACGGGAGAGCCCTGGGTAGCATATAAACAATTTTGTCAGCACTTCCTGGCTCCCTTGGCACTGATGTCTAAAACCGATTTACGGTTAAATAAATTACTTGAAATCTACCTTGACGGCATTCCGCTCGATTTAGCATCGCGCCTTCTGCCTGGGAAAACCAAATTATCCTTAGGGCTCGGAATCCATTTACACTTTCACGCAAAAGGCCAGCAAAAATATACCGACCCAAGCGTTATAAAAAAACGGAGGCGAGGAATTACCAAGAATCAACTGTTGGGGATTATTTCTAGCCTGCAGTCAACCGCCACCGCATTGAATTTGCCACAGCAGAAAACAGTCTGGGGCGAATATTACAACGACACAAATTATTCCAAAGGGGCATTCCAGGCAAAGAAGAAGATCGTATCTGGTTGGATAGATAAAATCAAGCCGAAATCGGTCTGGGATGCGGGTGCAAATGACGGGACGTTTAGCCGTCTTGCTTCGGAGAAAGGGATTTTCACCGTAGCTTCTGATATCGACGAACTTGCGATCGAAAGATCTTATTTGACGATCAAGAAAAATAATGATAAGAGTTTATTTCCAATGATCGTCGATTTGACTAATCCAAGCCCTTCGATTGGTTGGAATAACGAGGAGCGAACCGCCTTTGTTGAAAGATGCAATTTTGACCTTTCGATGTGCTTGGCTTTTATCCACCACTTGGCGATCGCCAATAACCTTCCGCTGTCTTACATCGCACAACTATTTGCCAAAACTTCAAAATATTTAATTATCGAATTTGTGCCAAAACAGGACTCAAACACTAAGCGGCTTTTGGCCTCGCGCGAGGATATTTTCCCCGGATACACAATCGAGGGATTTGAAGCAAGTTTTTCCGAAAAATTCAAAATTCTTAAAAAAGAAAAAATTCCGGGAAGTCACCGCATTATTCACTTAATGAAGGTTAAGGGTCTAAAGTGAAAAAAGTCAAATCAAGAGTAAAAAAGACTGGAGAAAATAAGTCCGTTGCAATATCGTGGGCAAAAAGATTTGCAAAATCATATTTAGTAGTTTCACGTTTTTTAGGGAATATTACTCCGAAATGGCTGCAGAATTTTCTTGCGTTGTGGATCCCGATCTTTCTTCTGCTGAGCCTGCAGCCGTTGACGGACTTTATCAGAGACAGAATGCAAATTTCCCTGTTTGACCTGGCTTTGCCTCTTATTTTAATCGCTGTCTCCAGCGCGCTTCTGGCATTAACGGCTTTTTGGCCTTTTACAAAGAACAGGTTTGTCGCTCTCCTCTTGGCAGTTGGATTTTATTTCGCGATCAGAGGGAGAGTCGACATGATATTGCAACCAGTTTGGAACTTATTTCGTTCTGTCGGTTTTATATCTAAAATCATCGATTTTCTCGGAGGCTATAATTTAATTATCTTCGTGGTTCTCTTTGTCGCGATTGTTTATTATCTGTTTATCAAGGTTGACGGTTTAATGAAGTCACGAAAATTAAACCTAGATGTTTTCTTCAGAGGAGCTGTCATCGCAATCTTGGTTACATTTTCAATCCAGCTTTATTCTGTTTTGCGCATCGCAGTTTTAGAATGGCCGCAGTTTTTCTACCGGCCTGCGGCGCTTTTCGAACAGGGTGCCAATATGAACCCCGACGATAAACCGGATATTTACTATATTGTCTTAGATCGATATACAAACGAAAATATTTTAAGAGATAGGTTCGGCTTTGATAATTCGGATTTCGCTAACTTTCTTAGAGACAACGGGTTTTCAATCGATCCGAATGCGCACGCTAATTATCCCAACACCGCTTCTTCTGTCTCGTCCACTTTACGGGCCAACTACCACGGCGATTTGACTCAACTGTTCGCCAAAAGTTCACTTCAGACATACGCGCCTTATTTTAATTCTGCCCTCTATTCTCCGGTTGCCAAAGAGCTTAAAAAGCTCGGTTATCAATATTATAATCTTGGTTCATATTACGACGTGTCGAGCAAGGCGCCACTGGCAGATAATGACTATAAATCAGGCGCCCACCTTAATATCTTTGGGCGTATTTACGCGCTTAACACATTTGAAAAGAAAGAATTGGCAAACAGCATCTACTGGAAAACAATTGTGCACGGAATAAAAATCGGCAATTTTACCATTATTTCATACGGAGGGATGAACCAGAAAGACCAATCTTTGTCTTCCATAAGCAAACTTAAAGAGCTTGCAGATCAAACACCGGGGTCAAGATTTATTTTCTCCCACATCCTAGTGCCCCACAACCCGTATTATTTTAACGCTGATGGCTCACTATCGAAAACAACGGGCATCAATAATATTGGCAAGCCAGTTAAAGAAAAATATGTCGGTCAAGTTGAATTTATCAACAGCCAAATGAAAGAAATCGTAAGCACGGCCTTGCAGAAATCAGACGGCCAGGCAATTATCATAATTCAATCAGATGAAGGCCCTTATCCTGCCCGTGATAATATGCTCTCCGCTGGGGCCGAGGCACCGAGTGCGGAGATGACCCTAGCTGAAAAGGAACAGCTGTCTAGTGAAAATCTCCAGATGAAATACGGGATATTGGCCGCTTACCATATACCAAAAGCAACTAGTGATGATTTATCTTCGGGCGGGAGCTCGGTCAATGTTTTCCGGCTCGTTTTAAACAGCTATTTTGGTTACAACCTCCCTTATTTACCAAAATGCAGTTACTCTTTCGACGGAAGTATTTTTAAATTTAAAAATATTAATGAAGCGCTTACCGGATCAGCCAATCCGGACTGTCCTTCTGACGGCGTTTTTAACGCTCAATAACCTCCCAGATATCCCAATATCTGGCATCGAAACGGAAGTCGTCGCCCTTTGATTCCTCTAGTGTCAAGGTCGAGAAAAACATAATTTGAGTATCAGCAGTCAAGTTCATAAAACCATTAGCATAACCCGCCGGAATATACAAAAGAGAAGGTTTTTTAGCCGAGAGGACAAAGCGATTAACTTCTACCCACTTAGAAGGATTTTCCCAATTGTCTACCTTGACCGCTCCCGCAACTGCCGCGCCATTTGTGACCAGAACATACTTCGCCTCTTTTTTGTGGGCATGCCAAGCGCGCACCATTCCTTCTTTATGGTTTGCGACCATATAAAATCTCTTGATACCCTTGAAATCAAAATCGTTTGAAAATACAAGCTGACCTCGATCATCGATAGCAATTCCACCCTCAATTAAATATGGTTTTTCTTCATTTGATTCTTTTTCTTTTGGCATTTTACTCCTTGCACAACTTATGGGTATTAAATTGTGTTAAAAACATTTGATTGGTATACCGCGGACTATTAAGATCTCTAATCCGTCCCTCTTCTAGAATTTTCTTAAGCTCTTTGATCCCATCAGAAGGCGAGTATTGTGGATTAAACCCGAAGGTTTTTTTGGCCAAATCAGATGAAACCCGGTAATTTCTGGAATCTTCGAATTTCATTTTTACCTTTTCAATTTTTACTTTGGGGAATTGCTTTTTGACCTCCTCGGCCAAATCAGAAATTTTGATATTTATTTTATGTAAGTTATAGATTCCTTTGTGCTTGGTTTCAAGATTATCCACAATCGCCTGAGCCGCATCTTTGACGTGCAGTAGCGGCCTGTATTGCGTACCGCCAAAAACTTTAAGCTCTCCTTCAGAATATGCTTTTGCGGTCATCGTATTTACAACTAAGTCAAGTCGAATCCTAGAAAATTCATCCGAGACACCAAAAAGTGTTCCGAGGCGGAAAATAATGGCATCTTTGTTCTTAAGGTGAACTTCAGCGGCAAATTTAGTCACAGCATAAACTGACAATGGATTAATCGGTGATTTTTCGTTTAAAATCTCATCTTGCGCCCCATAAACCGAGCAGGTTGACATAAAAATAATTCTGCCATCAAAATTTTCAGCCAACCAAGCAACGGCAAGGTGGTTTAACTCTGTCGAGATATCGGGATTGATGGCACAGGCGCCATCTCCGACTAGTGCCGCTAAAAACACGACCACGTCGGCCCATCTTAGATTAGTTAAAAGTTTTTTTCTGTCGCGGATATCACCATAAACAAAGTCAACTTTTTTTAAATATGCATCTTCGTACAAAAGGGCATCGTAGACCCTGAATTTATGATCGGTTTGGGCCAAAAGGTCCGTGACTGCACCGCCCAAATATCCCGCTCCACCAACAACTAATACTTTCATATTTCACCTCTGCTATTTTTTTATAAACTATCAGATAATACTTTAGAGTCAACCCAGCTGATTAGGCAGATTTCTTAAGATCTTTCTTGGCCTCGCATAATAGAATCGTCCTTTTTACCCTTTGGGACCGGACGGTTTTTATAACTTTCAAGTGTCTTTCAACTATCGGCCGATCTTTTTTGTTAATCTCGAAGATCATTTTTTTACAATTCATCATCTCAATAACCTTATCAGGGTCGGGAAAATGATGAAGGACGTTAAGACACAAAACGATGTCGCATTTCGGAATAAGTTCTCCGCCCTCCCATTGTCTTAATTTTACCTTTCCACCCCTTAATTTATTTATCCATCTAGCTGTTTTCAAAACCGTTTCGCTTTTTTCCAGGCCGATAACGTTAGCCCCGGCATCTTCGGCTTTAAACGAAAAATAACCTTGAAAGCAACCTAAATCAACTACATCCTTTCCCTTCCAGTTAACTAAATCCTTGATAATATTCCATGTTTTGTAGGATTCTGAATATCCCTTGAAATTGATTATTTCGATATCCTGATAGTATTTGTCATAACCTTCGGGCCGACTCTGGAGATAGTCCTGGAATGGGAAGGTGTCAATTTTGATTCTCTTTAGCATCTCCCCAAGGGTAGTATATTCATTGGCGCAGGAGTCATAATATCGGACAGATTTGAACTTTTTTAATGATGTCAAAGTGCCGGTGAAAAAACTGCGGTAATCTTTATTTAACTCTTCAATGTTAATAGGAATAATTCTCTTTCTCAGAGTTTTTTTAGCCGAGTATTTTAAGGCGCCCATAAAATCCTTATAATAGACCGCTCTCTTGCCAACCCTTATAATAGACCGCCTCTTGCCAACCCTTCTCAACCAAACGCTCATCGAGGGACAATAAATACAGACGACCGAAACGTCGTCGCGTTTTTTCTCATACTCAATAAAATCATCCCAACTACCCTGTTCGTCGATTGGAATTGCGTCCATCACAAAACGCTCCGGCAGATTTTGTAAAATTCGGCGTGATTGATTTCCTTTTATGCGATAATTAAAGCTCCAATCAAAGGAAATAAGTTTAATCTTGTTCTCCTTGGCATACTTCTTGACAAAGGTTGTTTTGCCACTACCAAAAATTCCTGTTACAAACGTTTTATTTGTTTTCATATTTGTTACCTCATTATAAAACCTTATAATTTTCTTTTTTATTAATTTGTGATCCAGTTGTTTCTCGGCCACCTTCCAATTCAAGAGCGCGGCGCGGTCGACAAGCTTGTCATTTGTGAGAGCATTTCTTATTGCTCGCTCGATTACCTCCGGATCCTCCGGCGGAACAATCATACCTGTTTTGCCAGATTTGATCCACTCATTAGCGCAGGAGGTGTTGGATTGGATCGGGAAGGATCCCATAACCATCGCTTCTAAAACCATTGTCGAAATTGCATCGGAAATACTTACACCAATCGAGATCCGCGCTTGAGACATATATTTTAGGATCTGCTCATGGGATGTATGGAGTGGTACAAGGACTAGTCTCAAGTTATATTTTTGAGCTAAAAGTTCTGCGGCAATTCCAACGCCCGTATCAGGCTGGATAGAATAAACTACAAGGCGGTAACCATCTATCAGCTTTCCGCAACAATCAAGCGCATGTAGAGCCACTTGGGCCCTTCCAGCCCAACCTTGATAACCCTTTACGATAATCGTCCTTCTCTTTGAGGGCGGTATTTTTTCGCGAATTTTTTTTAATCTCTTCAAATTAAACCCGCCAGAATTTGGAAAAACTGGCAGAGTGGCTTTTGAAAATCCGTGTTTTTTGCCGAGCAAAATATCTCTTTGACATTCACATGAATAGTAATCGCAAGAGCTTAGCACCTTTTTTATTTTCTCTCGATGTTCTGGAAGCTGTCCGTAAAGATAGATGTCGCTTCCCCAGTTAGTTACAATCCATTTCGGAAAATTTCCTTTCCAGTTATTTTTAATCTCGCTAACCAGATAAGACGAATGTTGAATCTCCATCGAATGAATAATATCCGGCCTGATCTTTTTAATAACCCGGCGCAGGCGCTCCTGGTGATAATTAGGTCTGATTTTTTTTAAAATCATCCTCAGCACAATTCCAATCAAGTGGCTTAAAACTGGAATGCCTTTGGTTTTTACATTTTTATTTCGATAAGACAGATTCCCGTAGAATGAATGAAAAACGGTTGCGTCTTTTAGCTCTTTATTAGTCACTCCGTTGTCAACACTCGGAAAAAGATAAACTTTGATTTTGCTGCCTTCCAGCTGATTAATCCAACGGGTAACATGAATACTCTCCGAGAAAGCTACAATTAATATTTTCATCTTGAAATACTCTCTTTCGCTATATTTAGAAAAACTGTTAGCTGATTTGAGAGATTACCATAAGTCAGATATTTATCAAAGGCCACTCTCCCTGCTCGCGTAATCTGACTATATCTTTTGCGATCACTCAAAAGCTCTTCAAATTGTTTCACAATATCTTTGCTTCTCAGCGAGTGGCATAATACACCACATTTGTTTTCCCTGATAAACTTCGCTGGTGAGGAATACTCCGGCCCATGGAAAAATACCGGCCTACCCGCTGCAAAATAGGTTGTTAGCTTGCTGGGAAAACTTGTTTTGGCAATACCTCTGTGCTCCTCGTCGAACCAATATGGGCAATAAAGGATATCCATTTTTGATAAAATTTTTATTGTTTGCTGTTGTGATTTGTAGCCCAAATTTACAACCCGGTTTGATGGCAGATTTTGCATTTCAGATGAACCAAACCCGCCCAAGAGGTGAATAGTAACACGCCTACCGCGAATTTTCCAGTCAACTTCGTCAAGTGCCAAGATTAATGCTTTCCACTCGGAGGTTGCGTACAACTGCCCGGCAAAACCAATTTTTAAGTTATTGCCATAATTTATGCGCTTTGCCGCAGAGAGGGCCATTTTTGCATCCAAGCTTCCCATAAAGACAACTGTTTTAGTGCGGTATTTGTCTTGATATTTCTTAGCCATTGGCTCAGACGCAGTAGCACAGACCTTGCTTGCTTTAACCGTCTCCCCAAAAATCTTAAGTATTTTTACTTTGGTTTTTTGGTCAATTCCCGTGTCAGATAGAATCCACTTGGGCTCATCCCAAATTTGAGAAATCAAGGGCACGCCTAGTGCTTTTGCAACTTTAAGGGCACTAATAATCATTGTTTTACCCTGAAGGACCGCCCAAACACATTCAACCCCGTTTCTTTTGCCATACCTAACTGCTCTTCTAATTACTCGCCATTTGATATAAAAATCTTTTATTTTTTCGATTTGCCGCGAGAGAGCTTTATCAAAAAACCATCTCGGGAAACTATAAGGCGACTCTATTGGTCTTTTGATTGTTTCTATGTCAGAAAGAGCAGGATATTTTTCAATTAAAACGTTTTTTAAATGCGGGTCTCTGGCTACGAAAGCAAAAATCTCGTCTTCTTTGACCAAGCTCAAGAGATCACAAATCATGATACCGCCCGAGGATTTTTTGTTTGGCAAGGAAGGGGAAAGGAGTAATGTTTTCATCATTCGGAAATTACACTGCTAAAGTTTTTGCGCGCTTTTTCAAGTGAGAAATCCGACTTGGCTCGTCTTATTGCATTCCTAATAAATTCTTTTGATTTACTTTTATTTTTAATCATTTCGGCAATTGCTTCGGCTAATTGCTTTGGATCGGGTGTATCAGCGACCACGCCGCACTTATTCTTCTTAAAATACCAACTAATGTATGAATTCTTGGGGGCATGAACTAGAATGGGCCGGCCGGAAGATAGATATTCGCCCATCTTACCCGGAGCCGAGGTTTTAATTGTTTCACCGATCGGAGAATCAAAAGCAAGGGGTAAAAAAAGAATATCTGCTTGTTTTTGGACATTGCAGGTTTCGCTTTGATCAACGTTTTTATGGAAAATAACCTGCCGACCGGAAATGCCTTCCTTCTCAAGCTTTTGTTTGGGCTGACCCGTAAAAATATGGAGCTTAGCAGGCATATCTAAAAGCTCTATTGCTTTGATCAAATTTCTAAACGCATCAAAATGAGCGAAATAAACCGAACCGGTGTAGACAATGTTGATTTCTTTTTTGTTAAAGACCTTTTTTTGCTTCGATATGCGAAATGGAATATATGGGTTACGGACGATAACGCTTTTTTTACCGTAGCGCGAGAAATATGCTTTTTGCAAAAATTCATTCGGTGCAATCAGTTGATCTGCTCTTTTAAAAGCTCTTTTTGCAATCATTCGCACCATTACCCTTAAAATTCCCGTCCACTGATAAACGTAGTCATCAAAAGAATAAATCACAAAGCGGATTTTTAATTTTCTGACCGCGAGATAGGCGGCGAAAAGATCAAAAAATCCGCCGGTGCAGGCAACTAACGTTTCACATTTTTCGGAAATTAGGATTGATTTCAATTGCTTTGTTTGAGTTCTGACCGTGCTGATAAAGCTGACCGCACGCCGGTATAATGATTTTTTCATATACTCGCGGATCGTTAGTTCGGTTTCTTTTGGTATCTCGAGAGTATAATATTTCCCGGCAAGTTTTTTTGAACTTCTTGGCTCTTTTTCTCTGCCGAGATATTTCCTGCTTAAAATCAAGATGTAGTCTTGTTTCGGGGTTTTCTCAAGCAGGCGGTAAAGCATGATCGCTTGTCCATTGCTCGAGGGAGGCAGGACGTGAGAAAGGATCGCAATCTTATTTTTCATTAAACACCGATTTTATTTTCTTCTCATCCAAAAACTCACACTAATACTAAGCCGCCCTCCCGGCTTTTTTGGATCATAAGATGGAAAAAGTTTTTTGAAACGTGAAATATAATTACGCATTAGGTAGGCCATTGGCAAAACAATTTCGAATTGATTGTTAAAAGCAAGAAAGGCCTGTAGGAGATAGCGCTCGGTCCAAAATTGGTGGAATTTTTCTTCGGTGGCATAACACTTTGGATACTCATAAGGCAAGTCGATATCGTGGCAATGTATAAAGACTCCACTTTTGAGTCGCCCCAACACTTCTAAGAAAAGGAAATTGACGTCCGACCCTATCTTTACAGAATGGCTGGAGTCGATAAAAAGTATGTCATTTTTCCCAAGTTGCTCAAAAATCTTAGGGTCGACTAATTCAACCCTTTCCTTAATCAAATGCGTGTAATTTATCACTCCTTTTCTAATATGCCTAAGAGAATAAGGATCAATAATCGTGTATTCGCCACTCTTTCCGCCCTCCTCTTTATTTAGCTTCAGGGCTTGGGAAATAATTTTGGATGAGTTGCCGGAACCGATTTCAATTACCCGGCTTGGCTTAAACTCTCTGATTATTGAGTGTAGGGAAGCGGCGTCACCAAAAAGAAAGCTTTTATTGTCAAGGTAAAATTCACTTTCCTTGGCTGTTTTCTCAAATTTCCAAGAACATTCTTTGCCGTATTTTTCACCCAATCTCTGAAGAAAGGCGAGATGCTCTTTGATGTCAAACTCTAACCCAGAAAGATTGCTTTTTTGGTCCCAAACCTTCCGTTTCTCTAAGTCCTTAAGATCGGGAATCGGAGAATAAAAATGAACCGGAACTGGCAAAAAACCTCTTTTTAAGCATTTATTGCTACCCGTTCCATTTACGGCAACTCTCGAGAAAAAAATTGAGGCCCAGTCATAAAACAAAGGCTTTTCAAGCATCAGACAAAAAAGCGTAAAGAATTTTTGCAAAACTGTCTGTTTAATTTTTTGGGTAAATTTCTGCATAAGATTTATTTTTAATATCTGGGTTGGCAGACAGAAAAACCCGCCCATCGATCTCTTTTTTTAAAATTGAAATCTCATAACCAAGCTTGCTTAAAACTTGAACGGTGTGAATCATATTCTCCGGGGAATGGATTTCGACCAAGATAATCGGCTTGTGTTTTTTTAAATATTTTTGCCCAGATTCGAGAATATTCCCCTCCGCCCCCTCAGTATCAATTTTGATGATGAGGGGCGAATCCTTGATTTTCATCCTTGCCTCAAGATCGTCAAGCTTAACACTTTTAACGGAGCACTTTTTAAAATGACTTTTTTCATATTCTGCCTCTTCCCTCGGCGTATCCGAGCCCTCAACAAATCCGCCAGAGCTAAAACCATTGTCTATTTGATTACTAAAGCTAAAGACCGTGGAACCGTTTTTGTCTGAAAGAGCAACTTTAACAATTTTGATTCTTTTCCCTAAGTCTTTATTCCTGTTAAAGATTTTCTTCATCCGGCTAATATTAAATTCATTTGGTTCAAAAGAAAAAACTTTACCGTTTTTACCAACCATCTGAGCAAAGGCCAAACTGTGGGAGCCAACAAAAGCTCCCACATCGAAAATAGTTTTACCCTCAAGGTTATATTTTTTCAGAAAATCAAAGAAGAATTTATCATAAGTCCCCTCGATAATTTCTTGCTGCCAACTATTGTCGTGAGTGTCAATATAAAACCATTTTCCCCTTAAGGCGCCGCCCTTTATTTTATGCCAAATTGGATTGTAGCTATAGATTGGGACCTTTTTTGAGGGAAATAGTCGGTTTTTTAAAATAAAAAATGCTGGAGGTAAAATAATGGGTAATATAGCTGGGGAAAAGACTTTTTTCCAACCCATTTTTCTAATTTGTGCGCTAGTTAAGGCTTTTTCGAACGAATCTTTTCGATACCGGCCCTGTACGGGGAAAAGATTTCTTTTTGCATTAGACCATTTTTGAGCATTTGTCAGTGCAAAACCACTTTTAAAACTTGGGGAGAAAAATTTAGGGGATATCGCATTAAAACCATTGCTTTTCATGAATTTAATTAAGGATTTTTTGGTATATCGATTGCAGTGCATACCTTCTGTTTGCGGCATTTCATCGCTTGCGTCTCTCGCCTCCTCCTTGAGCCCTTCTTTGATTACATCATTATCAGATTTATAGATAGGAGTGTTAATAACAACCAACCCCTTCTCGCTCATAGTTTTCCTAAGATACGAGAGCAGTTGACCGAGTTCGCTTCGTGAAATATGCTCAACAAAATCGAACATTATAACAACGTCAAACTTAACCGTTTTGTCACTTTTAACAAACTTTTGCATATACTCAAGAGCATCACTACATTCCAGGTCGGCCCGGTGGCCGTAGTGCTCTAACATACTCGAGGCAATTTCAATGCTCGCTTTCGAGAAATCAACACCGTAAACCTTCTTCGCTCCTTGTTCACATATATACTTAATTGCCTCGCCGCGTCCGAAACCGAAGTCAACTACAATTTTGTCCTTAAAATCGATCTTTCCAAGAAGGTTCTTATCCACCTTTCTTATATCTCCAGATAAAAACTCCTCTAGGCCCTCAACGCCAATATTTGTTTTATTGCCATTAGCATCTTGCCTTAAGAAGTATTCTCTTGTGTATTTTTCCCGAACATAACCCATTATTTTTCCTTTCTCAAAAGCTCTGTTTCCCAGAGAAGCTTCGGTCTGATCGCCCCTATCCATTCACCCATATATTCTTTTTTCATTTCTCCCGTTTCCTCGACCGTGAAGCTCAAAACATCAAGCTCGTTGATTTTCCATGCATGTTTTTCATCAGCGATTCCGATATCCAAGTGATATGTGTTGTCGTTCAAAAAATTTGCTGGCAAGATGCAGGTCGATTTGTAAACACCAACTGGCCTTTTTTTGCCATACCAATAATTGTCACCCAAATTCGCCGAAGGGAAATCTGCTGAAGCAAAAACCAGAGACCCAAGCTCATCGCGTAGATGAATAACAGGATGTAGAATGCTGTCTTGTTTAAGACAGTTATATGAGATTTCTACCTGGACTTCCTTGTTGATATAAACACTTCTCGTCATCTTGCCACCGGAGACGATTCTGACTGATTCCAGGCGAACGCTTTCTGATTTAGGCATATCTTTCAAGTTCCATTTTTTAATACCCAAAGCATCATCTGCTTGACTAATATATCTCTCGATTGCTTTTTTTGTTTCGCCGATATATCTAACCTGACCCGACTCCAAATAGATGCAACGCGAACAAAGATTAGATATGGCCGCCATATTGTGAGAAACAAAAACCACTGTCCTGCCGTGTTTGCCTACCTCGCTCATTTTGCCAAGGCATTTTTTTTGAAACTGTGCGTCACCAACAGCTAAAACTTCATCAACCAATAAAATTTCTGGCTCCAAGTGTGCCGCGACCGCGAAGGCGAGCCGAACATACATTCCGCTCGAGTAGCGTTTGACTGGTGTATCAAGAAATTTTTCAATTTCGGAGAAAGCGACAATCTCATTAAATTTTTTCCGGATTTCGGACCTCGACATACCCAAAATCGCGCCGTTTAAATAAATATTTTCCCGCCCTGTCAGCTCCGGATTGAAACCGGTACCGACCTCTAAAAGAGAAGCTACCCTTCCTTCCATGATGATCTTGCCTTCGGTCGGAGGGGTGATTTGCGAGAGAATCTTCAACAACGTACTTTTCCCCGCACCATTTCGCCCGATAATGCCGATCGCTTCGCCTCGCTTGATTTCAAGATTAATATTTTTAAGAGCCCAAAACTCTTCTTTCTTCTTTTTTGGTTTTCTAAAATTGAAAAAACCAGCGAGGTGATCACGAAGAGCGTAATAGGGCTCTCTTGTTCCTATCGTATATTTTTTCCCTAAACCCTCGATTTTGATTATTGGTTCCATATCAGTTAAAAGTCATATTTGATATTTTTCATTTTTTGCCTTTTGTTTGTTCTTTACCCTTTTCACTTTCCCCCTGCCTGCCGGCAGGCAGGCTTTACCCTGATCTACATCACATCCGCAAAAAACCGTTCTGTTTTTCTAAAATACGCTAGTCCAATGAAAAGAAATACTAGGCTGACACCAAAAGAGATGGGTAAAAGTTTCCAGTCAACGCTCGAGGTATGCAGAAGGAGAGATCTGGCTAAAGTAATCACTCCAGACATTGGATTAAGATAAGCAATCCATTGATAGTTTGCCGGAATGATGCTGACAGGATAAATAACCGGTGTAATATACATTAAAATCTGAATAAAAAACGGCAAGATGTGGCGGACATCGCGGTATTTTACGTTTAGAGAAGAGAGGAAAAGCCCCAATCCAAGCGAAGAAATCATTGTGATTAAAAGAAGAACCGGAATAAGTAATAGACCTGTAGCGCTTGGAATAAAATGATAATAAAACATCAGTGCCAGAAGAACAATAAAAGAAATTGCGAAGTCAACTGCAGGTGTTACCACAGTTGATCCGGGAAGTAAGATTCTTGGAAAATAGACCTTCTTGACAATTCCTTCATTGGTTATAAGTGATTCACTCGAGTTCATCAACGATGCTGAAAAATAATTCCACAACAACAACCCCGTATATACAAAAACCGGATAAGGGATGCCATCAGACGGAAGTTTTGCCAGGCGGCCAAAAAGAACTGAAAAAATAATCATTGTGAGAAGCGGTTGGAAAATTGCCCAAACGATTCCGATGATTGTTTGTTTGTATCTGACCTTAATATCGCGCCAAACAAAAATATACAAAAGATCGCGGTAGCGCCAAATCTCCGGTAAATTAATACTGACCAACCCTTTTGGTGGAGTAATTTCGTGTCTCATAAATAAATCGTTTAAACCTTATCTTACAAATCGTTGAATTTCAAGGGTATGAGTCCACTACTTCAAGCTCTTGGCCGTTTTGTCCGGACAGCTTCCGAGATCATAAAGAGTTGAGTTTGTATCATCGGTTTCCATCGGCGTGCATTGCTCGAGCGCTTTTTGCAAGTTAGCCGTTATTTTATCGAAGTTGGCAAAGAATGGATAACCGTCGGCCGTCGGATTAGCCGAAGTTTTTCGGCCTATGAAAACATAGCGCGCGCCAGCAGCTTCGGCAAAGTCACGTACCGTTTTAACGCTTGGCGTTCTGTTTAACGGAATAAAAATAATTTTCCTTTCGGCAAAAATTGGCAAATAAGGGGTCGTATTGTTAGCGATAATCGCTTCATTAGACGGGATCAGGGCCTTGATCGCATCTGTTGATTTTTTATCATTGCTGTCAAACCAAATCATTCTTTTAAAGTAATCTGGCGAGCGGTAGGAACCACCGTTTACTTGCACCAGTTCTAGAGTGATAATCAACCCTAAGCCAAAAACCGTAAGGATTTTTTGGGTATTTGTGCGCATTGCTTGGATAAACCGCCAGATCATAATCGACTGTGCCAAGACCAGCGGTAGTGCCAGTTCCCTAGCAAAACGACCCGGTAAGCCAGTTTGGCTAAAGCGCGAAAAGATATAGGTGACCACAAACCAAACCAGAATCAAAAGCAACGCCGGCTTATTGATTTTTTCCTTCGGTTGCCCCAGCAGATAAATTAAAAAGATTATCCCGAGCAACCCGCCATAGTAAACAAAGGGACCGATTTGCCCGCCATAATCCCAAAAATCAATCGGCACGGCAAAGATAGCGCCTGCGCTGACGGAGCCGCTTTGGAAAATCGACTGATATGCTTGAAGAAAAATTTCTCGAAACGAGAAAAGGGAAGCCACCAGTGCACTAAGAGCAAGTAAAACCACAATAAAAACCGCTGTACGGGTGTAATTTTCGGCAATCTTCTCAAACCGGTTCCAAATGCCAAGCACGATTATGTAAGATAAAACAATCATCAAGAGATAGGCCACCGAAAGATGGTGAGTGAGAAGGGTCAGAATCGCAAAGGCCGCCGTCGAAAGATAATAAGACAGCTTTCTTTCTCTAAGCGAAAGAACCAGATAAAGCAGCGTTAGGGGCAAGAAAAACCCTCCGGCAATGATATTGGGGTAATTACCGTCGCCGTAGGCAATTAAGGCATAGCTGCTAGCCCAAAGTATTATGGCAAAACCGATCAGCGCCGATACTCTCCCAAAATTTCTTTTTAAAAAAAGATAAACCGCGATTGAAGGCAAAATAACCAAAGCCGGTGTGATAACACGCAGAACATCAATGACGTTTGAGCCGCTGATTTTGACAATTCCCGCTATAAACAAATGAAATAGCCACGGGTAACCGGTATTAAAATTGCCTCCCAGAATACTGGTGATCATCTGGTAATGGCGGGTCGCGTCATCTCCCGGCGGAACAAGATATCCAAAGAAGGAAATTGGGAAATACAAGACGTAAAGGCGCAAGGCGATCGCAATCAGCATAAAGACACCGATGGCGATGCTGATTGTTTTATCTGTAAATTTTATGTGTTGTTGATTTGACATTTAATATGGTTGAACCTAAACTAGGCCTAGTCGCAAAATCTCATCAAAATCGATTGGCATTAACATTTTACCAAAATCTGAGTCCTTATCCCAACACTCTGGGCCAAAGGGTGTTGGGATTGATTTTCTAAAAAAAAAGGGTTAAATAATACTGTACAAATTTATTAATAAGGAGCAAAAATGCTTTTTACCTCCGAATCAGTCACCGAGGGACACCCCGACAAAATGGCTGACCAGATATCAGACGCGATTTTAGATGAAATTTTAAAAGACGATCCTCGCGGCCGCGTTGCCTGTGAAACCCTTTTAACCAACGGTATCTGTTTTATTGCCGGAGAAATTACAACCTCAACCTACGTTGACATGGCCAAGGTCGCCCGATCGGTGATTCGTGATATCGGCTACTGCGGTGACGGTTGCGGTTTTGACCATGAGACCTCCGGTGTGGCAGTCGCCATTAAGGAGCAGTCATCCGACATTGCCCAAGGCGTTGACTCATTCAAAGCCGACAAAGGTGGCAAAGTTATAAAAGAGGATCTGAAAAATTTGGGTGCCGGAGATCAGGGACTTATGTTCGGCTATGCCTGCGATGAAACGAAAGAGCTAATGCCTCTGCCGATTGTTCTTTCCCACAAGCTTTGCCAGCGCCTAGCCGAGGTGCGTAAGAAAGGTCAGGTTAAGGGTTTGAGACCCGACGGCAAATCGCAGGTTACAGTTGAATACGAAGACGATAAACCAAAGAGGATCCACACGGTTTTGATCGCCGCCCAGCATGAGGTGGATAAATCGCAGACCGTGCTGAAACGCGAAATAGAGCAAAAAGTAATCAAACCGGTTTTGGCCGGATATGGATTTAAGATAGATTCGAAAACCAAGATTTACGTCAACACCACTGGAAAATTTGTGATTGGCGGACCACAGGGAGATACCGGTTTAACCGGCCGTAAAATCATCGTTGACACCTATGGCGGGATGGCCCGCCACGGCGGCGGGGCTTTATCCGGCAAAGATCCTTCCAAGGTTGACCGCTCCGGTTGTTACGCCGCCAGATGGGTAGCTAAAAATGTTGTGGCCGCGGGATTATCCAGCCGTTGTGAGGTTCAAATCGCGTACGCCATCGGCATTCCGGAACCGCTTTCTGTTTCGGTTAATACCTTCGGCACCGGAAAAATTTCCGACTCTGAAATTGTCAAGAAAATAGATAAAGTTTTTGATCTGCGACCGGGAATGATAATTAGCGAACTTAATTTGCGCCGGCCGATTTATCGGCAAGTCGCCGCTTACGGCCACTTTGGCCGCAACGATCTCGACTTGCCGTGGGAGAAGACAGACAAAAAGACCCAGCTTAAAAATGCCAAATAAAAAAACAGATCTGGTTATCCTGGGCACGATTGCCTTAGATGACATAAAAACACCTTTCGGCTCTGTTTCATCTGTGCCGGGAGGAAGCGCCACCTATGCCGCAATCGCCGCTTCCCATTTTGCCGTCCCCGGTGTTATTAGTATTGCCGGTAAAGATTTTCCTCCGGCGCAACTCGTAAAACTTAAAAGTCGTGGCATTAATCTGGAAGGATTGTCCAAGGCAGACAAAACTTTTCGCTGGAAAGGTTATTACGAGTTCGACATGAACGAGGCCAAAACGCTGGAAACCAAATTAAATTCGATTGAAAACTACGCTCCCGAGATTCCTCTTGCATACCAAAGCACAAAATTTCTTCTCCTCTCAAACATAGACCCCAAAGTACAAATTAAAGTTGCCGCATCCTGCCTCAAGGCGTTTGTTGTTTTAGACACAATGAACTACTGGATCAAGCACAGCCGGAAAAAACTGACCGAAGCGATGAAAATGGCTGATCTGATCGTTTTAAACGACGCTGAAGCAAGACAATTTTCTGTTGAGGTAAACCTCGTCAAGGCCGCAAAAGCAATTCTACGCATGGGCCCAAAATACGTTGTCATCAAAAAAGGAGAGCACGGGGCACTGCTTTTTTCGGAAGGCAAACATTTCTCCGCTCCGGCCTATCCACTAGAAGAAGCGAAGGATCCGACCGGTGCCGGTGATTCGTTTGCCGGAACGCTGACCGCCTATCTCGCATCACAAGGCAAAACCGATGAAAAGACGGTGCGTAAGGCGATTATCTCTGCTAGCTCAGTTGCCTCTTATTGTACCGAAGATTTTTCAATCAACAAATTGATAAAACTTAACAAAAAATTAATCGAGGAGCGCTATGACATCTTCAAAGAAATCAGAAAGTTTTGAAGTCAAAAACATCTCTCTTTCGGGCGAAGGAGCAAAAAATATCGCCTGGGCCAAAGAGCATATGGGTGCATTAATGTCGGTTTGCGAACGGTTTAAGAAAGAAAAACCGCTAAAAAATGTAGTGGTAGGCATGGCGCTCCACGTAACCAAGGAAACAGCCAATTTGGTTGACGCTTTAATTGCGGGCGGAGCCGACGTTGTTATTACCGGTTGCAACCCCTTGTCAACCCAGGATGACGTGGCCGCCGCCATGGCGCGCGCGGGAGTTAAGGTTTATGCCTGGAAAGGCGAAACGGCTAAAGAGTATTGGAAAAACCTTGAAAAAGTTGTAACTTACCTCAAAGAAGCGGCCGAAAAAGGCAAAAAGATCGCGACCATAGACGACGGATGCGACCTGGTAAGCTTAATTCACGAAAAACATCCTAAGCTCTTAGAGCACATGGTCGTCGGAACCGAAGAAACCACCACTGGCGTGATCAGGTTACGGGCCATGGAAAAGGATGACGCCCTCAAATGCCCGGTCATCGCCGTCAACGACAACAAGACGAAACATCTTTTTGATAACTATTACGGCACCGGACAGTCAACGATCGACGGCATCATCCGCGTCACATCGATAATGTTGGCCGGTAGTCGATTTGTAGTAGCCGGTTACGGCCCTTGTGGCGAAGGATTAGCCAAATGTGCCCGCGGGTTGGGAGCAATAGTTTCGGTTACCGAAGTCGAGCCAATCCGTGCCCTACAGGCCCGCATGGACGGTTTTGAAGTTGTCAGAATGGACGAAGCAGCCAAATACGGCGATATCTTCGCCACCGTCACGGGAGACATCAATGTCATAACCTTAGATCACATTAAAAAAATGAAAGAGGGTGTTATTTTGGCAAACTCCGGTCACTTCGACGTCGAAATTGACGTCAAAAACCTCTACAAAAAAGCCAAGTCGGTTGAAAAGATTAGGGAGGGGCTCGAAAAAATCACCTTGACCGGAGGGCACTTTATCTATTTATGCGGGCAGGGGCGATTAGTTAACCTCGCCTGCGCCGAAGGCCATCCGTCGGTTGTGATGAGTTTATCTTTCTGCGGACAGGCGCTAGCGCTTGAGTACGGAATTAAAAATCAAGGTAAGCTGGAGCCTAAAGTCCATATTCTTCCGGAGGAAGTTGACCAAGACATCGCCCGGCTTCAGCTTGAGGCAATCTCGGTTAAAATCGATCGTCTTACTCCAGAACAGAAGAAATATCTTGCTAGCTGGCAGATGGGAACATAAGTATAGGTTAAAAGTTACCTGCCCGCAGTCGCTGAAGCGACAGCTTCTGCAGGCGGGAAAGTAAAAAGTAAAAACGAAAAAGAGGGGTTCTAAGCTAGGGCGAGGACGAGAACAACGACCTTTTTGACGCCTGCTTTCTTCAGCACTTTGGCCGCCTCTTCAACGGTGGCGCCGGTTGTTACAACATCATCAATTAAAATCACATTATCGGGTATTTCAACGCCCTGTTTGATTTTAAACACACCTTTGACGTTTTGCCGACGCATTTTCTTATCCCCCAACTGGACTTGCGTCAGATGACCCTCGACCCTCGTCAGCAAACCAGAAACGGGCGTTTTTAAAACTTCTGAAACTGCCTCGGCGATCAGTTCTGATTGGTTGTATCCCCTCTCAAGCAACCTTTTTCTCGCAAGGGGAATATAAGTGAGGACAAATTTGTGATAATCGGGAATTCTCTTAGCGAGCCGCGTAATCTCTGAAGATAAAGGCCTGACGAGATTGGTTACATCCTCGTATTTCAGCTGATGGACCAATTCTCTGAGCGGACCCTTAAAGGCAAAGGGAGCGTGAACCGCATCGGCCTGAAACTTTCGGCAATGTATAGTGCAGTAAATCCCGAAAGGATTCTCTCGGCCGCATTTTAGACACCTCGGCCGGGCGCTCTCCAAGTTTTTTAGACAATCAGGGCAAATTTCCTGGCCCGAAACGTTGCAAATAAAGCAGTTTTGGGGAAAGATAAAGCTGGAAAAGATACTAAATAGTTTTAAAATTGAATTCATTTGTTATCTTAAATATAATACGAGAAAAATATGAAAGTATCAAAAACATTAAATCTAGGAAGCGGACAAAGAAAAATCAGGGGGGCGCTTAATTTGGATTTTAACCGCCAAAGCAACCCTGACTTGATTTATGATCTAAATAAAACCCCCTATCCCTTTAAGGCCAATCAATTTAACGAAATAATTTGTTTCGATGTTTTAGAGCATCTTGACGACCTGATCGCTGTCATGGGTGAGCTGCACCGCGTCACCAAAAAAGGGGCGAGGATTATTATCGAATCACCTCATTTTTCATCTGTCAACGCTTTTTGTGATCCGACTCATAAACACTTCTTCTCTATTTTTTCTTTTGATTACTTCACCGGTGAAAATCAATGGCATTACTACCTCAAGGGTAAGTTTTCATTCAAAACGCTGGAGAGAAGAATTGTTTTTGCTCCTGGATTCGTCAACAAAATACGGGGGAAATTCTTTAACAAACACAAAAAACTATACGAGTCGAGTTTCGCCTGGAGATACCCTGCCTTAAAAGTTAAAATCGTTTTAGAAACGGTCAAGGCACCGTAATCTCCCAATAGATTCCGTAGTCCTCCATCCAGGTGATGCCGTCGG
>CAYYMZ010000001.1:0-16623 GCA_964473025.1 uncultured Candidatus Saccharibacteria bacterium | reverse complement strand
GTCCTTGGGCAAGTGTGACATGAGGGTTCGTCTCGGTAACAAAGGCGTGGGCATAAGCGGGAGTTGGCTGGGGCACCGTAATCTCCCAATAGATTCCGTAGTCCTCCATCCAGGTGATGCCGTCGGCAACAAGGCGGAAGTACTCGCGATAGGTGCCGGGAGAAACACCGTTGTTTTGCATGTAAAAGTAGAAATGTCCCAAAGCGCCGGGCGCAACCGTGTTTTCCTGCAAATAAATCCTCTGCGGGGCGCTCCAACCGGACGGGCCGCTGCCTTCGCGGGTAAAGGCCGGGATTCGGTCACGGCCACGGTCTGTACCAAGATTGACAGCGCCTTTTCGCCAAGTGGCAGTACCGGTGTTGCGGACAGTCAGAGTAAAGCGGGCTGATTGTCCTTGGGCAAGTGTGACATGAGGGTTCGTCTCGGTAACAAAGGCGTGGGCATATTCTCTAAGTTGAAATCGGTAAACATTAAAAAATAAATTCCAAAAATTATAATTGCCGTTATAGACGTGGGGGGTGTAGCGGTAAAGCGAAGCGGTGGCGCGGTTGCCAAAGATGCCGGTATGCGTCCCATTCCAATCGTCAAAGGAGAAGGCCTGTCCTACTTGGTAATCGCCAAATCCGCGCCCCTGGGCGCGTTCAAAGTTGTATCTAAGTTGCCAAGCAGCGTTTTCCACCTGTTTGGTGAAACCGGCGTAGCTAGGGTTGCAACCGCCGGAATCGGGGCAAGCGTATCCCATCGCCTTGCGCAATGCATTGTCATCGCGCGTCGACTTAGTAATTAAGCTCTGTTCTTTCTGAAGCGTCACTAAAATTGTTTGCGGGTTGACCGTTCCACTTGAAGTGTTGATGGTGATGCCGTTGATAGAACCCGATGCATTGCCGTAACCGTGTGATGCATCATAGATAATCCGGGCAGCGGAACGACCGTTTTCGGAAAAATCCTTAAGGTAGCTGTTTTTTGATTCTAAAAACCGCTGGATTGAACCCGTGTTCATCGAGTTAATATCGACAAAAGTGCCGTCCGAGATCAAATTGCTGGGATTAAAAGCGGCCTCAGCATTTTTGAGATTAAAGGGTAAGAGGGCGACGGCGACGGTCAAAACACAACCCACAACCAACAACATCGCCTTTTTTGAAAGTGTCTTTGCCATGGCCTTATTATAGCACATGAAAGTGTAAAGCTAAAAGTGTAAAACGTAAAAGAAAAATATGGGAGAAGGCGTTGGCTAGTAATTAAAATGCAAACCAATTTTCAAAAGCGGGTCATACGCCATCCCGGCAGTCGGCGACTCGCCTTGCAGGAAAAACGGAAATGATTTTTTCGACAGATTAAGGAAAAAAGTTACCAGGCCCTTGTCGGCAAAGCCCCTGTCAGACCAAACCCATTCAGGGAAGATTACGGTGAAAGGGATAATCCGTTTATTTTCTTTGTTACCCTCTTTCGTATCGCAACCGGCATCGTCAGCGTGCATTATTTCATAAGCGAGTTGCGCCGTTTTGTAAATTCCGGCTTTGGGCACTTTTTCGTTAAATTCGGCGAAACCGGCGTAGTCGTCGTAATTGAAATAGTCGTCGGCTGTTCCAAGAGAACCAGGTGCATGGGAAGGGTCTAAAAGGCCAATGATACTGGCCGAGCGGGGAGGCGTTAGGTCTCTGGGATCGGTTATGTCTGCGGGTTGCAGATGATAGACAGGGTCTCTTGGATAATAGTCAACGGCACAAAATACCCGGCTATTAGCTGGAACCGGAGGTTTTATTTCGATCGATTTTCCGTCCAAGGGAATTGCAAACCCGGGGGCATTGAAAGAAACGGCTATCGGCGGGGTTAAGAAATCTGGCGGGTAAGGTGTAACCCGGGTGCATTTAATCCTGTCGGCAGAGACGACGCGCACTCCAACGCCTCGATAAACCGTTGAGGATGACTGCGCATTGGTTACCGGATGTGACAAGTCGGAAGCGGGACTGGCGTCAATCGAAAGGCCTATTTGCTCGTGCCGGCCCGTCGTGCCGCATTTTGGGGAATCTGTCCCCTCCGATAAATACTGCAAAATCTTGGTCAGGCGCACATCAAAAACAACTGATTTACCACTAACGGTCGGCGCCTTCTTTGTCCCAGAAAAATAATAAGGCGCGCCCCTCTTCGCCGACGTTGCGTCACTCTGAAAAAGCTTTGACTTAAAGGCGTCCCAATCCGCAACCGACATTGAGTGCAGGCCCGTCGTACCGGTATATCCAAAATTCTGGGCGATTCCCATCAAAAACACGATGCCCGAGACAGCCAAGAAACTTAAAGCAAAAGGCCAACGCACAATGCTCCAAAAGCGCGAGAAACGGCTTTTTTTAATATCTTTCGGAATGGCCCCTCCCAGGTAGTGAAAATTTGATTATTTTATTTGCTGCACTACCAACTAATTATTTTTTTTAAAATTATTCTTTCAAACCAGACCTTTGTTTTCTACGGTTTTTAAAATATTTATATTTATCAAATTTCTACTACCTGGCCTCCTTCTCCTTAATCCTAATACTTTTGCGCCAAATCCTTAATAAATTTTATCAAATCATCGCGTAGGTTGTCGCGCTTTAAACCGAGTTCAATGTTGGCTTTAAGATATCCGCTCACTTCGCCGGCATCGAGTTTTTTACCCTCAAACTCATATGCATAAAAATCTTTTTTGCCCAATAGTTTTTTTATCGCGTCGGTGAGTTGTATTTCCCCGCCAATACCTGGCTTGGTCTCGGAAATTGCTTCAAAAATTTCTTTCGGTAGAATATAACGGCCGGAAACTGCCAAGTCAGACGGAGCTTTGTCTGCTCCCGGTTTTTCGACAATATCGATAATTTTATGGATTTTCGGGTCGTCTGTTGGTTCAACCTGAACTATTCCGAAGCGCTCTTGCCCTTTGGCATCTGTTTTTTCAACGCCAATGACCGCTCCGCCCGTTTTCTCGTGAACTTCGATTAGTTGCTTCATGCAGGGCTTTTCACAATCGAACACATCGTCCGGTAAAAACAGGGCAAAATAATCATCCGAGATTAAATCCTTAGCCATCAAAACGGCGTGACCCAAGCCCAAGGGCGGCTGCTGCTGGCGGACGTAGGCGATTTTCGCCAAGGAAGAAACTTGTTTAACTTTATCTAGAAGATCCTCTTTACCGCTTTTTTGCAAACTGTCTTCAAGTTCGTACGAGGCATCAAAATGATTTTCAATCGCATTTTTTCCCTTACCAGTTACCAGGATAACCAAGCCAAGCCCCGAGGCATTCGCCTCTTCAACTGAATATTGAATAATCGGTTTGTCCACTAGGGGCAGCATTTCTTTGGGCTGAGCTTTTGTGGCCGGTAGAAAACGCGTCCCCAGCCCCGCGACAGGGATAACCGCTTTAGTAATTTTCATAATTTATTGAGGATTAATCTTTAGAACGCGCGTTTTGGACTTTTCCTGTTTGGGGATAATAATCGTTAAAATTCCGTCTTTTAAGCTGGCTTGGGCTTTATCGGCGTCAACCGGTACGGGCAGAACGTACGAGCGCGAAAATGCCCCCCAGTAACACTCTTGACAAAAGTAATCCGAGGCCTGCGCGTCAACCTCTTGATGCCTGTGCCCCTTGACCGATACAACCTCGTCGGTGATCGAGATCTCCAAATCGGCCGGTTTTACACCGGCAATCGGTGCCTTGATGACCACCGAATCGTTGGTTTGATAAGCGTCAACTGCTAGCTGGCCCTCATATTCCTCAAACCAACCCTCTTCATCTTTTTGGGATTTTTCTTTACTCATCTAATTGGCCCCTCCCTTGCCCCGGCTAGAAAGCCGGGTTCTCTTTTCCTTCATATTTATTTTAGAGAATTATTTTGCATGTGGCAAGGGCTGCGAATATTTGGGTTGTTAATCTTGACTCTCGTAATAACTTGTGCTATATTTGCATGTTGCGAATGCGCAACCCGCCTAAAAAGCGGTTTTGACAACATGAGAAAAGAGGGATGACGCATGAGTGCACAGACAATAGGTAATGGTCCCGCCCGGGTTTGCGACCTACGCAAGATCGCGAGCTGGAGTACCCCCACAAAGCCTAACCGGCTTACTATCAACTACTGCCCGTTCGGTGCTGACCAGCAGCCGCACGGGGGAGACTATGTTCTCCTGGAGTGCAAAGACGAACCTGGAGCAGTGTACCTCTACAGGGTGGAGAGCACCAGGCGTCCTGGCGGCGCCGAGGGGATCGAGTTCGCCGAGTGCGTACATCAGCCCTTCAGCACCGCGGGCGACGAGGTGAACGAGGCTACCGACAAGCTGATGAGCGGATAACCGCAACGATGTCTTGCTCGTGGGTCTCGCTATCCACGGGCATACCCACTAGTCGTAGTGGGACAAACTACGGAGGTGAGAAGGATGGGTTCGATGAGTTTTCGCATTAACCATCTCCGGCGCGATGACCGCAAGGTTATCGTCGTCCTGGAGGACGGTGGGGAAGTGCAACAGGAATACCCCACCGCCGATGAAGCGGATCGGGCCATGCGCACGGTTGCTGGTCTCCTTCATCTGGCGATCGTGGACAACCGCGTTCGCTTCATCCCCTCTTTCGCGCGCGACGACCTCGGGACGTTTGACGTGACCACTTTCGTCCGCGCGTAGCGCGGAGAAAGGCAGAACATCGTGGTCCTGCACAGCCCTAAGATCCCCCCAATCTGGTCCCGGATTGGATAAAGGGTGACTGGTGTGGCGCGCCAAATGCGCCAGGGATGAGGGTAGCTCCCTCGTTAAGTCGGGTATGAATCCCGTCAGTCAACAGCTGTCATGGGGCCGGCTCCGCGCAAGCGGATGTCCGGCCTCTTTTTTTAATCTATCTCAAATCTCAACCTCTCGACTAAATTTCGCTTGAGCTCAGAATTTATTTTTGAAATATAATCTTTTTCGCGCATTTTAATCAGATGCGCCCGAGCCCCTGATGAAACGCGGATTTTTAGAGTGCCATTTTTAAAACTCAACGCCTCAAACTCCGCCTCCGGTCGTACCTCCCTCTGGCCACCGCCCGCCGGGCAGAGCCCTCTGGGCGGCGCCCCGCCTACCTTATCCGCCGTAGCACAAACCCACGCTGCCAAAGCCGCTTTATCAAGTCCGCGGCTTCTTAATCTTCGCGCTAAAATATCACCAATGTTTTCGTTTGTCATTACAGTTTTATTATATTCGCTTTTTCAATTAATCCCTGCGGTACAACTCTCTCGTCTGTAGCAGAAATAAAAATCTGCCCACCTTGCAGAATGTGCATCACCGCTTCGCGGCGTTTTGAGTCAAGCTCGGAAAAAATATCGTCAATAATCAAAACTGGCGCTTCGCCGTCGGCTAAATAATCTTTCGATAACGCCTTAAAAGCGGCCGCGGCCACCCTTTGTTCCCCTCTTGATGCGCCGTCCTTCAGGGAAAAACCATTCTCGACAAAAACAAAATCATCGCGGTGCGGCCCAATTGAAGTTGCGCCGTAGCGCAAATCGGCGTCGAGTGCCCCGACGAGCGCCTCGTCGAAACGGTTATAATCGACGCTCTGGGCGTATTTTAACTCAAGCGCGCTTTCGTTGCCGATTAAATATGTATGCACTTCTTTGATTGACTGATTTATTTTTGAAATCAGCTTCAGGCGGTATTCGTAAATTTTCATCCCCTCCTCGCAAAGTTGTCTGTCCCAAAAATCAAGCTCTCCACGTTTGGCACGGGCAACTGCGATGTGGCGTAAAAGTTCGTTTCTCTGATGTAAAATCCGCCGGTAATTTAAAAGGTCTAAAACATAGGACTTTTTCTTTTGGGCGATGATCTGATCGAGTTCGCGCCGGCGCACCGCCGGAGAGCCCGAAACCAAATCGATTGTTTCGGGGTTGAAGAAAACCGCCTTCTGGAGTCCGACAATCCGGCTGTTTGGCACTTTTTTGTTATTAATATTAATTACTTTAGCGCCCTGCAAAATTGCTGCTGAGGCAGTAATTTCCTTCCCGTCAGATACAAGATTGATCTCTACTCTACCGACCTCGTTTCCCGATTTAATTGCCATTGAATCCTGCGCCACGGATTGGAAGCGCCCGAACGCGAAAAATCCAATTGCCTCGAGAATCGTTGTTTTGCCCGATCCGTTAGACCCGGTAATTAAATTAACGCCCGGCTCAAAATCAAACGAGGCCTTTTCAAAGCAGCGGATATTCTCGAGTTTGAGTTTTTGAATCATTGATCAGTCTATAAAGTTTTAAAGTCGAAAGTCCGTAAAGCCGCCCTAATTCAGTCACTTTATGAACTTTATAGACTTTTGACTTTATGGACTAATTTATTCATTTCTCAGCGGCATCACAATGTAGCGGAAACCCGGGTTTTCAGCTGTGGTGATAAGGCCGGCCGTCAATTCCCCGGCAAAACTGCAGTGAACCGAATCGGCTTCAACAACCGAGAGAGCGTCTAAGACATAACGGGCATTGAAGGAGATTGCCAGGGGCGTGCCCTTCGAGGCAACCTTGACGCGCGCTTCCGTGTCCCCTATCTGGCCCGAAACTGAGGTAATAATCAGCTCATTTGACGAACCCGCCAACTTGATGTTGTTTCCGGCGTCGCGCGAAAAGATACTAGCGGTCTTTATCGCCTCCTCCATATCGGCCTTGCCCGCATCAAACTCGTAAACAAACTCCTTCGGTATAATCTGTTCGTAATCAGGGAACGATCCTTCGATTTGGCGCGATTGGAATTCAATGTCGCCAAACCTGAATTCTACCTGATTTTCTCCGACGTAAAGATCAACGTCTGTTTCGTCGTGCGGCAAAATCCTTGCTAGTTCCGACGCCGAGCGCTGAGGGACGATTATTTCAATCACCCGATCCGCTTTTTCAATTTCAATCTTTTCTTCCGCCAAACGATAGCTATCTGTCGCCACGATAAACATATCCGCATTTTTGATCCTCATTAACAGTCCGGCTAATACAGGACGCGTTTCGTCAAGCGCCGCCGCCGGAGCTACCGAAAAAATGGCCTGTTTCAAGACCTTCGCCTTAATTTTAACCGGGCGATCACCTCCAACTTGAGGTATTATCGGGAATTCTTCGGCAGCGATGCCCTTAATGGTTGAGTTGTAATGCGCGGAATTTATACTTACATCCGCTCCACGTGCAACAAGCTCGATTGTGTCGTCTGTGGCCGAAGTTATGTAGTCAATCAGCGTCCTTGCCGGCAGGGTTATGGCACCTTCTTCGTCTATTTTGGCGCCGATCCAATGTGTGACCGCCGCCTCCAGATCGGTGGATACAAGCTTCAATCGGCCCTTGTCGGTGGCGATCATTATGTTGGATAGCACTGGCAGAGTAGCCCGTGTTTTAACCATTCTGCCGACTATATTGAGGCCCGATAATAGGTTTTCTCTTTTGCAACTAATTTTCATGTCTGCTCCTTTTTTACTGCGGCTTTTCCCGCAATATTATGTTTGTTTTATGATGGCCTGTGGATAACTTGTGGATAACTTTGTGGATTTCGCTCCTTACAATATAACCAAACTGCACTTTTCCACAAGTTATCCACAGGCACCGCCTACTTTTCCACAGGCCGCTCAACCGCCCGACAAGATTTAATCCACCATATCAACTGTCTTATTACTACTGCTTATTTTTTATATATCAAATAACAATTAAGACGCGGATAAAAGTGACTGACGTATTTTTTCAATATCACTTTTTACGTTGGCATCAATTTTAAGTAATTCACTAACCCGTTTCTCAGCGTGGAAGATTGTGCTGTGATCTTTTCCACCAAAGATCTTGCCGATTTCTGGAAATGACTTCTTTGTCTGTTCTCTCATTAGGTAAATTGCAACTTGGCGGGGGAGGATCAGTTCTTTTTTACGTCCGCCGCCGATAAGCTCTTCTTTTTGGATGTTGTAATACTTGCAAACGTCGGAAATAATCTCTGCCGAGTCAATCTGGTGATTTGAGTTTGAGATAATGTCTTTTAAGGCGTCGGCGGCCACCTCAACAGAAGGGGAGCAGTTGTTAAGCTGGCAAATAGAAATCAGGCGGTTTAGGGCGCCTTCAAGCTCCCTGATGTTAGAGTGGATGTTTTTTGCAATATACTCGATAACACCATCGCCTAGGTAATAATTTTTTTCTCTGCATTTTTCAGTCAGGATTGCCATCCTCGTCTCGAGGTTAGGCGGTTGGACGTCAACGACCATTCCGCCGCCGAAACGGCTGGCCAGACGACCCTCGAGGGCGGGGATTGCCTGAGGAATTTTGTCCGCGGTTAAAATGATCTGGCGCGATTGTTGGTGCAAAGAGTTAAAGGTATGGAAAAACTCTTCTTGAGAACCTTCTTTGGAAGAAAGAAATTGGATGTCATCAACGATCAAAACATCAACATTTCTATAGTTTCTCTTAAACTCTGCCATTTTTTTTGAGGCGATGGCGTTAATGAAGTCGTTGGTGAAGGTTTCGCAGGAGACATAAACGACCTTGGCGTTTTTGTTTTGGCGCTTGACCTCGTGGCCGACCGCCTGGGCCAAATGTGTTTTGCCAAGCCCCACACCGCCATAGATAAAGAGGGGATTATGCCTTTTTCCAGGATTGGAACCGACTTCCTGAGCCACGGCGTAGGCCAAAGAGTTATTATTGCCGACAACAAATTTATCAAAAGTGTAATCTTCCTTGAAGCCGGTGGCGAAGAGGGAGTCGGATTGTTCTTTGGGCGCTGATTTTGGCTTAACCTCAAGCGCGAGCCGGTCAATCGGTTTTTGGGTTTTGATTTTAAATTCAAGCCGCTTAACATCTGGTGAAATCTTGGTGATTGATTTTAAAATTTCAGCCTTATATTTGCTCGAAATCCAATCGCGGCAAAATGAATTTGCAACAAAAACATACGCCAAATCACCATCCAGTTCCAAGGATGTGCCCTTAAACCACGTTGCAAACTGCATTTTGGGTAGTACAACCTCCATCTCACCCAGAACCGCCTGCCAAATTTTATCTTGCGTCAAAATCCCTCCAAGGCTGTTTTTTAAAAAGTTATCCACAACCCTCTTGAATTTAGAGAGGTTACATGCCAGTTGTCAAGGGGCTTGTGCATAAGTGCAAATTGAACCTGTTAATATTTAACTTAGATAAAGTTTTATATTGTTTTGTTTGTTTGTTGTTCGCTATGCCTGTGGATAACTTGTGCAAAACTGTGGATAACTTATCGCGCTTCTGGCGCGCAATTTTAAATTTAAGATTTAGAATTTAAAAAATTGAAAATTTGAACACAGCGAAAGAAAGTTCTGTTTTGGCGGGTTGTAAAATAACGGCAAATAAGGTAAAGTGTGACTTATGAAAAGAACATATCAACCATCAAAAAGAAAGAAAATGAAAACCCACGGTTTCAGGGCAAGATTGAATTCGCTTGGTGGACTTAAAATTTTGGCGAGACGCCGTGCCAGGGGACGGAAACGTCTTAGTATTTCGAGTAAATAATGCTAAAAAAAGCCAATCGCCTAACCATATCCAGACACTTTAAGCGGGCATACGAAAAAGGTAAAAACGTGCCCGGGCACTACGTTAGGATGAGGGCGTTTCGCAATCCCAGCTCAACGCAAGCTCCAGCGAAAGTAGCGGTGGTCATTTCTAAAAAAGTTTTTCCGCACGCAGTTGATCGCAACCTGTGGCGCCGCCGCGCGAAAGCTGTCAGCCGGGATTTTGTAGATAAGCTAAGTGGCTGGGAGGTCGTCATAAACTTTAACGGCGCGATCAAAGGAGCCGACTTCGCAGCCCTTAAAGAAGATTTAGAAAAATGCTTCGCAAACCTGCAATCTTCTTAATCAGAATTTATCAAAAAACCGTTAGCCCCGACCACGGAGTATTCAAAGGGCTTTACCCGGACGGCTTTTGCCGCTATCATCCAACATGTAGCGAATACACGGCGCAAGCAATTGATAAAAACGGTGTCGCGATCGGTTGCGCCCAAGGTTGCTGGAGGATCATGCGTTGTAACCCGTGGACACACGGGGGCTACGATCCGCCGCCAGATTTGCACCGGAAGCGCAAATCGTGAATAATGAATTGCGTATTACGAATAATGGGGCGAAGATTCAGAAAGCCATAATTCTTAATTCATAATTCATAATTCAAAAATTAAATCATGATTACATTTTTTTATAACCTACTCGTTTTCTTTACCTACTTAACTCCCGGGCACTACGTTTGGGTTGCAATCGTGATTATGACGCTTATTATACGTTTTGCCTTTCTGCCAAGCGGCTTGAAAATGTTGCGCGTTCAGCATAAGCAAAAGACGCTGCAACCAGAAATTAATAAACTTAAAGAAGTTCACAAAGGCGACAAAAAGGCGGAGCAACAAGCGACAATGGATCTTTATAAGAGGGAGGGTGTTAACCCGCTGTCGAGCTGTCTGCCGATGATTATCCAGATCGTTGTTCTAATCGGCTTTTATCAGGTATTTACTAAAATGGGCTTAGGACCAGTTAAGACCGAGTTCCTTTATTCCTTTACCCCGCACCCTGACGTTTTAAACAGTTCATTTTTCGGCTTTGATTTGGCAAAATCGGTCGCGCAAATCGCCAAAGAAGGTGGCCTGATGGGAACCCTCATCTTTATCTTCCCGCTATTGGCTGCCGGTACCCAGTTGATCCAATCGTTGCAAATGAGGGCCATGCAGCCGCAAACGGGAGGGGCGGGAGCCACCATGCAAAAGGCAATGAACGCACAATTTACCTTTTTATTTCCGATCATGACCGCCTACATCTCATACCAACTTGCCGCTGCCCTTTCGATCTACTGGATCGTGCAGACGGTTTTCATGGTTTTCCAACAGAAATATGCGATGAGCAAAATGCAGCCGCAAGTTCTATCTTGCGAGCCGGTCAAGCCGGGCGCGATCCCTCCCAAAATCTCGAAAAAGGGAGACGTAATAGTTGAGGTCAGAACTAAAGGTGATAGAGAATAAATTCAAAACTTTGCAGGCGTCTGGTTTTGGAACGCTCTCGTCCCCACACCCTTGTTCAAGGGTGTGGGGGTAGTTGAGGTTCGCAAGAAAGGGGAGTAGAGAGTCGCTCGGATGTCTTTGCTTTTCGGCACGCATCGTTTTGTCCAGCGACAAAACGTGCTCAAACCTCAGCTCGCAACCCAGCACCCAAATCAAGTGTGCTGGGACCGTGCTTACTCGCTTCCGGACGGCCTTAAAGCAAAATATCCTCGCCTAGTCATTGAGTTTACTAGAGAAAAAAGATAAAATTTTGGTACGGAGAGGTCGCATAGTGGTCTAGTGCGCTGGTTTCGAAAACCAGTGAGTCCGCAAGGGCTCCGTGGGTTCGAATCCCACCCTCTCCGCCACCCTTCGCTCGTTAGAGCTTCGGGTGGCCTCTGGCCACCAATTAGAGCTTCGGGTGGCCTCTGGCCACCAAAAGGATAGAAAAGAAGGGTGTCACCCATAGCTTTAGCGACGGGTGATAAAAAGATTTATGTATTATGTATATTTGCTCAAACTTAAAGATAAATCTATCTATACTGGATCAACCCCCGATTTAGAGAACAGGATAAAAGAACACGAAGACGGGAAGTGTATATTTACAGAAAATCATAGACCATTAAAACTAATCTGGTATTGTGCTTTCACCGATCGTTTGACGGCAAGAAAATTCGAAAACTACTTGAAAAAAGGGTCGGGGCAGGCATTTAGAAATAAGCATTTAGTCGACGCATGACCGAATCCTTGCCCGCCACCTGTAGTCTGGGACTTTTTACAAGTTCAAAGCGAGGTATTGGTGAATTGTGCTTCCTGATTTATACGCAAGGGAAAGGAAGCCCGAAAGAGATGGTTAAGTCAAGGTAAATAAAGAAGGCCGCAGCGGGGATAAACCCGCACGCGGCCCTGGAATCAGCGAACCCAAGCTTCTCACTGGGCGTCGTCACCAAACAGGTGACGGAGCGTTGCGACTTCTTGGGGTGTCTCTTCCGTGGTGACATTCCCAACCACGCGGAAGTCCAGATACGCAGTCGTGTTAGGGACCGCTTTAAGAGCGGCCTTGACTCGCGCAGAGAACCTCATAAGTTCTTCCTGCAGAGTTTCGCCATGGAGAATGGTCGTCCCGACGATCGTTCCGCCGGACAAGAAGCCTTGCAGCTTCTCTCGCGGGATAACCACCTGAATGACGAATTGGAGATCTTCTCTCCCTGCACGGATCTGTTCGAGGCGCATCCTGAGCCATGCCTCGGCTATGACCGGCTCAAGACCTGCTAGGAACTTCCTGTTTTGGCCGAGCTCGGCCTGCAGAGCTGTGCTCAAACCCTCAAACGCCGCTTCCGTCGCTAGCTTTGTCAACCATTCCTCGTTCGCTTTCATGACTTCCCCCTTTCGGATTTGATGTCGAAGAACTACGGAAGGAATAATCATAGGCCGATGGTATAAAAATGTCAATGATTAATTAGGTCAATTTGTTTGTCCTCTCCCTCTTGCATTTTCTTGGAGTAGCAGTAGAATTAAATTAGTCAGATTAATAGGAGGGAATGGACGTAAACCCGCGAAAAGCGAGGATACATAGGGCCCTTTCGGTTTTTGGATGTGGAAAAGGGTGGGGTTTTTTGTGGGCAAAAAAGAAAAATATTTCAAAATTTATCGTTTTGGCAGCTATTTTGGGAATGATTCTGTGTCAAGTCCTGCCGCAGGGTGTTAACAGAGCTAAGGCCAGTACATCATGGATGGATTTTAGTTGGGCGCATCGATCACTTGTCACTGTTGACAATACCAAGGTCGGCAGTGGCGGGGTGACAAATTATCCGGTTTTGGTGACCGAAGCCAATGTTCCGGCTGGAGTCTGGGCTCAAGCTAAAGCTGATGGTTCTGATTTGCGGATGACTGCTTCTGACGGGACAACAGAAATTAACTTTGAGTTAGTTTCATTTACCCCTGGCACTCCTAAGATGGAACTTTGGTTTCTGGCTTCTTCTTTAAGTTCATCATCTGATACGACTTTTTATCTCTACTGGGGCAACCCGGCGGCTAGCGCCAAGCCCGCCTCCTGGGCGCAGGGGGTGTGGACACCATCTGGCCGGGTTGCTCAATGGCATTTGGCCGAAGCAACCACCCCGATTGCCGATGCGACCGGCAACGGCAACACCGGGACCCAAACTGGCAATGTGACTTACGGAGCAGTCGGACCTTGGGGTAGAGCGGTGACGATGGGGGGGGCAAAGACTGACTACTTCAACTGCGGCGTAGGTGGGAACATCAATGTGCCGTTGACAATCTCGGCATGGGTTCAGACTAGCACGAACGCTCTAAAATGGTTCCTGTCAAAGTGGGGCAGCACGGGGAGCAGCGATACAAACCAATCATATATCGTAGGGATAAACACTAATTTCAGACCCCATAGTATACTCAATACTACAAGTGGAACTGACCATAACAGCATTGCGACCGGAACGATCACATCCGGGGCATGGACACTGATCACACTTACAGCCGTCAATGGCACGAATGGCACCAACATCTACATCAATGCAAATAGCCCGCAGTCTTGGACGGCACCCGCAACACTGTTAGCCCAGCGACCCGCCGAGCCGATCATTTTGGGCGCAGGGGCTATCGGGGAGCCTGGGGGAACTGGTTGGCCTGGGTCCTTGAAGCATGTTTACCTCGCGTCTGTGGTCGAAACTCCGGCTTGGATTAGCACGAAATACAACAACCAGCTCTCCCCCGCGACCTTCTACAGCGTGGCGGCGGCGGAAGATGCGCCCACCATCACTATCTCCGGCACATCAAACGAAGCAGGCGGCACAGTGGCAGTGGCAGTTAATAACGTTCTCAAAGCTGAAACCGGTCCGATTGCTGGAAATGCTTGGACTATTGCCGGTGTTGGGGTCAATTCCGGCGACGTGGTGACCACTTTTATTTCCAGCGCTGCTGAAGCTGATGAATCAACCGCGGTAACTAAATATAATGGTACAGGTAACATCACCGGCATGGTTTTAGATACAAATGTTTTATCAATTGGTAGCGTTGATAATCAAAATTTATCAGTCACCAATTTAAGCCAATACACCCGCACCCAAAATGAAGATGTGATGCATGGTGTTGCCAGCTCGGTTTTAACCGTTGACGCCGGCAGCTCCTACGCAACCGAGAAGTTAAGCATTTTAGCCAGTAATATTTTAACCATTTCCGGCACCGAAACTGTCAATACTTATGATCTTGCCAATGCTGGCACTTTAACATCTGGTGGCAATAGCATTTATAATATTGCAAATAATTGGGATGCGACCGGCGGCACCTTTATTGCCTCAACTTCTACTATTAATCTGACTGCCGGAGCGGTTACTTCGACTTTTATTGGTAGTACCAACACCTATAACAATATAAAAATCACTCCCGGCGCGGGTGTTCTTACCTTCTCCGGTGCCTTTACCTTTGCCAATATGACTATGTCTTCGGCGGGGGCAAAGACGGTTAAATTCACCAAATCTACCACTTACACCATGACGGGAACGAGCTTTTTGAATGGTACATCAGGGAACCTAATAACTATTGATTCTGATGATGGGGCGACAGCTTTTACTCTGACCAAGTCATCAGGCACTGTTGTGGCAGATTATGATGCTTTTAGCCGAATGCAAGTAACCGGTGGAGCAGTTTGGTATTCCACTGCCAACTCCACGCCATTCCCTGATCCCAACATTGATGGCAACACCGGCTGGACGGCAAGTGGAGCGGGCAATATCAGGACTATTTCGGCTGCCGGCGGCAACTGGAGCGCTGGGGCGGCTTGGAATGAGGGAGCGGTGCCAACCGCTTCGGATGATGTTTATGCCTCGCCCGCTTCCGGCTCGGTGACAATTGATAATGCTTCGGCGGTTGCCAAGTCGGCTAATTTTACCAATTATGCCGCAACGATGACTCAAACAGGCACGAACACTTTGACTTTATCAGGCAGTTTAACTTTGGTCGCTGGGATGACCTATACACCTGCTTCTACCTCCATCGTTGCTTTTAATGCGACTGGAGCTGGCAATACCGTCACTACTGTCGGAAAAACTCTGGGGAATATTACCTTCAATGGTGCTGGCGGAGTGTGGACATTGGCAGATAATTTAGTGTCTGCTGCCACTTTCACTTTGACCGCAGGCACTTTTAACGCCAGTACTTTTAATGTCACCTGTGTAAATATGACAGCCAGTGGCTCCTCAACCAGAGTGCTTCAATACGGAACAGGCAATACTTGGACAGTATCAGGCAACTGGGATTCTTCAGGGACTAACCAAACAGAAACGCCAGGAACTTCTACCGTTGACTTGACGGGAACGGGGAGTGTGGCGACGAAAAATAATAGTGTATCGCCTTACGATTTCTATAACTTGAAGTGTGCCCATGATACGAAGACCACGACCTTTGGAAGTTTACATGTTTCAAATTTATTTTATGTTTACTCAGGTGGAATCGTGTCAAATGGCGCTAATCTCGTTCTAAATAACTCCACGAGCGACCCTCTCGTAAACACAGGTGCGACCTTTACGGGTGGAGGAAATATATTATACGATTCCTCCGCAAACCTTGCGATAGCGGGATATAACTTCGGAAACAATACCATCTATTACAGAGGGGTAACGAACGACAACACCTATACGCTTTCGTCTAATGTTACCACAACTAGTACCATTAAAGTGTGGTCCATAACAGGTGGGAAAAGAGTTACGCTAGATACTAATGATCATAACATTTCCTGTAGTACACTTTATGTTGGTAATACAAATACCCCGGGGACTGTATTATTGAAATCGGGTTCCCATACCCTTTCGTATAGTTTGACAAGTGGAGGAGGCACTGGTCACGCCATTGACTTTGGCACCGGCTCTATCTCCGTCGGCGGTAACATTGATTTTACTAACACCACCGTAACTGCTGGCACAGGATCGCAAACCGTGACTATGAATGCTACCACCACTGGAAAAACTATCACCTCGGCTGGAGGTCGTTTCAATAATATTACTTTCAACGGAGTGGGCGGCGGTTGGACGTTGGCTGATGCGTTAGTTGCCAATGGCGATTTTAATTTAACTGCCGGTACTTTTGCCGCTTCTACCTTTAATGTCACCTGCGTCAATATGACAGCCAGTGGAAGCACCACCAGAGTACTTCAATACGGAACAGGCAATACTTGGACGGTCTCAGGCAATTGGGATTCGTCAGGCACTAACCAGACGGAGACCGTTGGAACCTCTACAGTGGATTTGACGGGCACGGGGACTGTAACCACCAAAGGGCCAGCAAGTAGTAATAATTTTTACAATCTCAAATGTGCTCACGATACCAAAACCACCACGCAATCAGGTTTAATCTATGTCACGGGTCTCCTGTATGTTTACTCTGGTGGAACACTGGCTGTAACATCTAATTTGCGTATATATACCACCAATACAGACCCCTTAATAAACACAGGCGCAACCTTTACAGGCACTGGAGCTATCTTTTATTTCACTACCGCTGACACAACCCTGGCTGGTTATAACTTTGGTAGTGTGTCTGTGCGGTATAACCCCCAGCTCAATAACCACACGATAACTCTTTCATCTAATGTCACTACTACTGGGGACATTTGGGTTTATAACCAAACAACGGGGA